>CAZNMY010000010.1:0-6621 GCA_964574325.1 uncultured Devosia sp.
GCGGCCCCTTCGGGGCCAGTGCACTGCGCCAACATGAACGCCGAACAGCGCCTTTGTTTTCTCGACGGCGCCCGCACGCGAAAAGGTCCGTCAGCGTGGTGTCTCTCACCCCCTGTTGCCCGCCGCCCACACTTCGGCTATAGAGCGGGCATTCGAGACTACGATCGGACCGGTCAAGAGGAGATCGGCCAATCGGGCGGGCCCCTCGCTCCCTGGAGCGAGAGAGGAACGCCCAAAACCCGTTGGATGGGCGTATCGGCCCTCTGAGCGTGGCTCGACATCGTTCGACGAGAAGGCCCGCCGGCCTGGAACTGCCCGAAGCGCCCCATCGCGCCAGGGCGTTCCCTGAGGCCCGCGCCTGATCATCACCCCGAAATGCAAATCGAAACCGCCCTCCCGGATGGCCGAAGGTCGCTTAGACCTCGGCCGATGCCGGTGGCACCAATGCCGATGGAGACTGAATGAGCACCGACACGCACAAATCGATGACGCCGAGCATGGACGAGTTCACCGCCATGCTCAACGAGACCCTGGCCGAGGACATCGCCTACGAGGGCAATGTCGTCCGCGGCCGCATCGTCGCGATCGACAAGGACTTCGCGGTGATCGACGTCGGCCTCAAGATGGAAGGCCGCGTCCCGGTGCGCGAGTTCGCCGTGGCCGGCAAGCCCGCCGATCTCAAGGCCGGCGACGAGGTCGAGGTCTACCTCGAGCGCATCGAGAACGCGCTGGGAGAAGCCGTCCTGTCGCGCGACAAGGCCAAGCGTGAGGAGAGCTGGACCCGTCTCGAGCGTCAGTTCGAAGCCGGCGAGAAGGTTCAGGGCGTCATCTTCAACAAGGTCAAGGGCGGCTTCACGGTCGATCTCGACGGCGCCGTGGCGTTCCTGCCGGGCAGCCAGGTCGACGTCCGCCCGGTTCGCGACATCGGCCCCTTGATGCACCAGTCGCAGCCGTTCCAGATCCTGAAGATGGACCGCCGCCGCGGCAACATCGTGGTGTCGCGCCGTTCCGTCCTGGAAGAAACGCGTGCCGAGCAGCGCGCCGACATCGTGGCTCGCCTCGAGGAGGGCCAGGAGATCGAGGGCGTGGTCAAGAACATCACCGACTACGGTGCGTTCATCGACCTCGGCGGCATCGACGGCCTGCTGCATGTGACCGACATGGCCTGGCGCCGCGTCAGCCACCCCAGCGAGATCGTCAACGTCGGCGACAGCGTCAAGGTGCGCATCATCCGCATCAATCCGGACACGCAGCGCATCTCGCTCGGCATGAAGCAGCTGCAGGCCGATCCGTGGCTGTCGATCGAAGCCAAGTATCCGGTCGGCGGGCGCTTCAAGGGCACCGTCACGAACATTGCCGACTACGGCGCGTTCGTGGAGCTGGAGCCCGGCGTCGAAGGCCTGATCCACGTCTCGGAGATGAGCTGGACCAAGAAGAACATCCACCCCGGCAAAATCGTCTCGACGAGCCAGGCCGTGGAAGTTCAGATCCTCGAGGTCGATCCCAACAAGCGCCGCATCTCGCTGGGCCTCAAGCAGACCCAGGACAACCCGTGGGATCACTTCCTCGCCAAGCACCCGAAGGGCACGATCATCGAAGGCCCGATCCGGAACATCACGGAATTCGGCCTGTTCATCGGGCTGGATTCGGGCATCGACGGCATGGTCCACCTGTCGGATCTCGACTGGAACCGCGCCGGCGACGAGGTGATCAAGGAGTTCAAGAAGGGCGACAACGTCAAGGCCATCGTGCTCGACGTCGACGCCTCGAAGGAGCGCATCTCGCTCGGCATCAAGCAGCTCGGCGGCGACCCTGCCGACGCGCTCGCCAAGTACAAGAAGGGCGACGCGGTCACCTGCGAAGTCATCAAGGTCGAGGACAACGGGATCGAGTGCAAGATCATCGGCTCCGACATCACGACCTACATCAAGCGCGCCGACTTGTCGCGTGACCGCTCCGAGCAGCGCCCCGAGCGCTTCTCGGTCGGCCAGAAGGTCGACGCCGCCGTGCTCAGTGCCGACAAGACGTCGCGCAAGATCACGGTTTCGATCAAGCAGCTTGAGATCTCCGAGGAGAAGCAGGCCGTGGCGCAGTACGGCTCTTCGGATGCCGGCGCATCGCTGGGCGACATCTTCAAGGCCGCGATCAAGAAGCGCGAAGAAGGCGACAAGTAGGTCGGTGAGATGGTGAGTGGCCAGTGGTGAGTGGGGGTAGTGCTCCCGGCACCTGCGCTCCTCACCTTCCGACCTGACAATCCGAACGGCGCTTCCTCACAAGGGTGGCGCCGTTTGTTTTTGTTGACGGCTCTCGGCTGCTGCATTCCACTCACCACTCACCACTCACCAACTCCACGAGGTTCCCATGTCCTTGACGCTCGAGCAGGCCAACAAGATCGCGACGGTCGCGCTTCAACACGCGCGCGCCAACAAGATGAAGCCGATGGCCGTCGTGGTGCTCGACGAGCGCGGCGCAATGCGGGCGGTGCTCGCCGAGGACAACACATCCGTCGGCCGCGCCAAGGTCGCATTCGGCAAGGCGAACGGCTGCGTGATGATGGGCCTCGGCTCTCGCGCGCTGCAGAGCCGCGCCAAGGACAACCCGCAGTTCATGGGCGCTTGCGACAACCTGTTCGGTGGCCTGATCGCCGTTCCGGGCGGCGTGCTCATCAAGGACGCGGCCGGCAACGTGGCGGGAGCCGTCGGCATCTCCGGCGACACCTCCGACAACGACGAAGCCTGCGCGATGGCCGGCATCGCAGCGGCCGGGTTGAAGGGTGATACGGGGGCTTGAGTCTCTTTCGCTACGCACTTTCAATCTGCTGAGAATACGACGCGGGCCCGGGAGATAATGTGGGCCCGCTTGCTCGTTCAGGCTTGGGGCAGCGCAGATGGTAATACGGAACTACGTTTCTGAGTTCGACCAGATGATTCTGGACACCCGGTCTCCGACAATGCGCGACGACAGTTTGCGTTCTTACTGCACTCGCCCTCTGATCGATTACTTGCGCAAGCGATACGTAAGCTGCAAGGGCGACATCAAATTAGCTGGCACTCCAGAAGTTCGTACTGTCATTGAATTGGTGCGGGAAGGCTTCAAGAAAAAAGGAAAGAACTTTAGCGAAAGGCGATGCATCGGGCACTGGAACTGGTGCATCAAGGAAAACTATCTCCCTCGATGGGCACAACCTATAGATCCTACATCTGTATAACCAATTCGAATGGAAACGCCACGATGACCAAAGCCGGCCACAACCGCGTCATGACGGGGGCGGAATGCCTTGCGGACATGCTGAAAGCCTACGAAGTCACGCACGTGTTCATGGTGCCGGCGGTGGTGCGCAAGACGTTCGCGGAAATGGAGACGCGCACGAACATCAAGCGGCTGCACGTGCACTCCGAGGCGACGGCTGCCTACATGGCGGACGGGTATGCGCGCGCGTCGGGAAAGCCCGGCATCTGCATGGCGCAGGTGATCGGCGCGCTCAATCTGGCGGCGGGGTTGCGTGACGCTTGGCTCGCCCACTCGCCCGTCATCGCGATCACGGGCGGGCGCGATCCCAAAACGAAGTTCCGCAAGGTCTATCAGGAGATCGACGACGTGCCGGCATTCGAGCCGGTGACGAAGTTCAACGCGACGGTCGACGACGTGTCGCGCTTCCCCGACATGATCCGGCAGGCGTTTCGCGTGGCGACGACGGGCACGCCGGGGCCGGTACACCTGCAGATCCGCGGCAACGAAGGCCAACTCGACCAGGAGAGCGCGGAAATCGAGCCGATGGTGGAGCCGCAGTTCGCGCGCGTGCCGCCGTTCCGGCCGATGGCCGACGACGCGAGCATCAGGCAAGCGCTCGAGGTGATGCAGGCAGCCGCGCGGCCGGTGATCGTGGCGGGCGGCGGCGTTCGTGCGTCGGGCGCGCGGGATGAGCTGGTGGCGCTGGCGGAGGCGCTGCAGATCCCGGTCGTCACGTCGCTGAATGGTAAGGACTCGATAACCGGCACGCATCCGCTTTCGGTCGGCGTCGTCGGCTCGTACTCGCGCGAGAGCGCCAACCGGCTCGTGACGCAGGCGGACCTCATCGTCTTCGTCGGCACCGAGACGGGCGGTATGACCACGCATTTCTGGGCGGTGCCGAAGATCGGTACGCCCGCGATCCAGATCGACATCGAGCCCGAGAACCTCGGCCGGAACTATCCGTTGCAAGCGGCCGTCAATGGCGACGCCAAGATGGTGCTCGCGCGGATGGTGGCGCTGGCCGACAAGAAGACCGCCGGCAAACGCAAGGCTTGGGTGGCCCAGGCGCAGGGCCTCGTGGCGGAATGGCGCGCGAAATTCAAGGACGCGCTCACATCGAACGCCGTGCCGATCCGGCCGGAGCGGCTGTGCGGCGAACTCACACGGATCATGCCGGACGATGCGATCGTCGTCGTCGACACCGGCCACGCAGGCATGTGGATGGGCGGCATGTACGACCTGCGCACGCCGGGCCAGAGTTACATGCGGTCCGCCGGCCATCTCGGCTGGGCGTTCCCGGCAGGCTTGGGCGCGAAGTGCGCGGCGCCGAACCGGCCGGTCGTGACGTTCACGGGCGACGCCGGGTTCTGGTATCACATCGGCGACATCGAGACGGCCGCGCGCTGGGGGATCAATACCGTCACGGTCGTCAACAACAACGGCGGCGGCAACCAGTCGAAGCGCGGCTTCGATCGCGTCTACGGCGGCCAGCAGACCGAGCAGGCGCGCGAACTCTGGACGTTCTCGAAGGTGAACTTCGCGGCGATCGCGGAGAACATGGGCGCGATGGGCATCCGCGTCGAGAAGCCCGGCGACCTCGAAGGCGCGATGGCGAAGGCGCTGGCGGCGAAGCGGCCCGTCATCATCGACGTGGTCACCGATATCGATGCCCTGGCGCCGGTGGCGTTCGGTTGACATCGCGGCCGGTCGCCAAGTGGCCGCCCCTCACCCTGACCCTCTCCCCGCGAAAGGCGGGGAGGGAATAGATAGCCTATCTATTGCTACGTCGCGCGGACTCGCTATTGTCGCCGCGAAATCGTTTGCAGACCAAGAAACGCACCTGGAGGAAACCCATGACCGACACTCGCGTGAGCCGTCGCGCCGCACTCACCGGCGCTGCCGCGCTCGGAGCAGCAACTCTCGTCCCCGGCGGCACATCCGCCCAACAGGCAGGCCGCGCAGCTTCGTTGCCCGGCCGCCGCGACATCCTGATCCGCGGCGCGAACGTGCTGACGATGGACGACAAGGTCCCGGATCTCGCGGTCGGCGACGTGCTGATCCGCAACGGCGCGATCGCCGAGGTCGGGCAGAAGCTCGCCGCCAAGGGCGCGCAGGTGATCGACGGCCGCGGCATGATCTGCATGCCGGGATTCATCGACACGCACTGGCATTTCTGGACGAGCATTTTCCGCCCATTCGTCCGCGCGGATATCCCGGCCATGGGGTATTTCCCGGTCTCGAACAGGCTCGGTCAGCAGATGGAGCCCAAGCACAGCTACGCCAGCGTCAGGCTCGGCGTGGCGGAAGCGATGAGCGCGGGCGTCACCTCGGTGCACAACTGGGCGCACAACATCCGCAGCGCCGATCATGCCGACGCCGAGCTTTCCGCGATGCGCGACATGGGCATCCGCGGCCGCTTCGCCTACGGGCCGGCGCAGGGCATGCCCGATACGCAGCCGATGGACTTCGAGGGCATGTCGCGCACGAAATCCAAGTGGATGACGGCGGGCAAAACCTCGCAGGACGGATTGCTGTCGATGGGCATCTGCTCGCGCAACGTCGGCGCGATGAGCATCGGAGGTGCTGCCCGCGGCGTATTGACGATCGAGCAGACCAAGACCGACTGGACCAACGCGCGTAAGCTCGGCCTGCCGATCACGCTGCATACCTCCGGGCCGAGCCCGATCAAGGCGCTGGAGGCCGCCGAGCTTCTCGGCCCCGATGTACAGCTCATCCACGCCCTGCTGACGACGCCGGAAGAGCGCGCGATCCTGAAGAAGCGTGGCGTCAGCTATTCGCTCGCGCCGATCGGCGAGGCGCGGCGGCCATCGAGCGTCGGCGTGATCCAGCTCGGCGAACTGCTTCAGGACGGCGTGAAGGTGTCGCTGTCGACCGATCACACGACGAACTACAATTGCGATCCGTTCCAGAACATGCGCGTGCTGTTCGCGCTGCATCAGCATCGTCTGAACAACAAGCCGCCGCTTTCCGTGAAGCGGCTGGTGCAGCTCGCGACACTCGACGGCGCGGTCGATCTCGGCATCGCCGACAAGACCGGCTCGCTGACGCCGGGCAAGCGCGCGGATGTGATTCTCGTGCGCACGACCGACATCAACATGACGCCGGTCGGCGATCCCTACGAGGCGCTGGTGCAGCTCGCGCAGCCCGGAAACGTCGACACGGTGATCGTCGATGGCCGCGTGATGCGCCAGAAGGGACGCTTCACCGGGCTCGATCACGGGCGGATCGTGAAAGAAGCGCGCACTGCGGCAGAAGAGCTGCGCAGCAAGGCGAAGTGGCCGGCTTGATGATCGGTGTCAGACTTCAGGGCTTTGGCACCAGCTCTAGCCCAACCCGCCGTCATGACCCGGCGCCGGCCGGGTCATCCAC
>CAZNMY010000010.1:6721-18019 GCA_964574325.1 uncultured Devosia sp.
GACACCTCTGCTTCATCGAAACGTGTCGTGGATGGCCGCCTTCGCGGCCATGACGACGCTGGTTTGTCTTGGTCGAGGTGAAGCGCATGGGCACATGAGGTCAGACCCGCCGGGTCTGACCCCGTCTACCGTCGAGGTTTGGAACGAGCGCCGGCCCAACCCGCCGTCATGACCCGGCGCCGGCCGGGTCATCCACGACACCTCTGCTTCATCGAAACGTGTCGTGGATGGCCGCCTTCGCGGCCATGACGTGGTGGATTTCTGGGCCAATGACCCAGCGGGTCGGCCCCTGGCTAGCCGACGGCTGGCCCTGGTGTGGAAGCTGCGTATTGACCGCGCCCGTCAGGAGCGGCAGATGACGTGCGGGGCCCGTCGAGAGGGCCGGCAGGTGGGGCACGAGATGACACGTCGAATGATTGCGAAAGTCGCTGCAGCCATCTGCGCGGCGTGGATAGCATTGCCGTCGTCGGGCCACGCACAAGATGCCGTCGCGGCGTTCTACAAGGGGCGGCAGATCACGGTGGTGATCGGGTCTTCGGCGGGCGGGGGATACGACACCTACGGCCGGCTGCTGAGCCGCCATCTCAGCCGGCATGTGCCCGGAAACCCCACCGTCGTTGCATCGAACATGCCGGGCGCCGGCAGCAACACGGCTGCCTACCACATCATGACTGCCGCGCCCAAGGACGGCACCTCCATTGCGATCGTGTTCGCCAGCGTGATCGTCGAGCCGCTGCTGGGCAAGCGAGGCCGTCAGAAATTCGATGCCGCCAAAATCGCGTTCGTCGGCAACGCCAACAAAGAAGTTTTCATGTGCGCTGTTCGCGCGCAGTCCGACATCAAGACGTTCGAGGACATGCGCAAGCGCGAGGTCGTTACGGGGGCTAGTGCGGCAGGCGGCGCCACCGTCGACTTCCCGACGATGCTCAACACCTTCATGGGCACGAAAATCCGTATCGTCCGGGGCTATCCGGGAACGCGCGAGATCACGCTCGCCGTCGAAAAGGGGGAAGTCGATGGCGCATGCGGGCTCGCCTGGTCGACGACGTCGGTGCAATACCCGCGGACTTTGAAGGAGGGCCAACCGCTGCGGCTTCTGCTGCAGGAGGACATGGAGGGTCATCCCGTCCTCAGCGCAGCGGGCATCCCGACCACGGGCCAGATCGCGAAGGGTGATGCCGAGCGCCAGGCGCTGGCACTGTTCTATGCGCAGAACAGTTTCGGACGGCCGTTCATCGCATCACCGGACGTGCCAGCCGACAGGCTCGCAGCGCTGCGAACGGCATTCAACGCGGCGATGAAGGACCCCGAGCTTCTCGCCGACGCCAAGCGGCTCAACGTCGACATTATTCCGAACTCCGGCCAGGAAGTGCAGCAGCTCGTCGCGAAGATGTACGCAACGCCTGCGGATGTCGTCTCGCGTGTCCGCAAGGCGCTCGGTCAGGACAACTGACGAAGGTCGCGCTCAGCGGACCACGCGGCTGCCGGCAGGATCGACGCGTCGCATGACGAAGACGAGGACGGCGCCCGCGGCGATTCCCCCTATGTGCGCCCACCAGGAGATCGGGCCGATGTTCGCGCCCGGTACGATATAGGGGATCGCCAGCATCGCGAATTGCGAGGCGACCCACGCGCCCAGCGCGAACAGGGCCGTGATCCGCAAGGGGATGAAGCGCATCGCGAGCACCCAGACACGGACGTGTGGGTAGAGGATGAGATAGGCGACGATCACGCCGGCCACAGCCCCGCTGGCGCCGATCAGCGGTTGGGGCGAGCCCGGCAACAGCAAAGCGTGAGCCATTGCGCCGGCGATTCCGCACGCCACATAGAACAGCGCGAATTTCAGATGGCCGAGCGCGTCCTCGACATTGTCGCCGAACACCCAGAGGAAGGCCATATTCCCGATCAGGTGGGCGATGTCGCCATGAAGGAACATATAGGTGACGAGCGTATAGCGCTCGGGCACAGGCCAGAAGTCATGCGGGCCCATCGCAGCGCCGCCGAATAGACCGGCGCGGAACAACTCGAGCGGCACCACGGCGAAGCTCGCGGCAGCGCGTTGCCCATCCGGCGACGTCTGAGCCAAGAAGATCGCGCACGTCAGTGCGATGAGGCCCCACGTCACGTAGGGCCGCGGGATGTGGCGGAGCGGATTGTCGTCGTGGACCGGAACGAACACGGGAGCACCTTTCGGGTCGGACCGGCGCGGGCGCCGCCGGTCATTTCGCTGGCTTCACGGTCACGCGATATCGTCACGTCGTCCTGGTCAAGCTTCGGCCCGGTCAAGCGTTCTTGCCCGGCACCCATAGCACGTCGGCGGCGCCGCGGTCGTTGACGTAGCGGCTCGCCACGAACAGGAAATCAGAGAGACGGTTGACGTATTTCAGCGCCTCCGCGCTGATCGTCTCGCCGACCTCGGCCGCCAAGCGGATCATCTCCCGCTCCGCTCGCCTCGACACGGTGCGGGCGACGTGGAGCTGGGCTGCGGCGGGCCGGCCACCGGGCAGCACGAACGAGCGCAGCGGTGAAAGCTCAGCGTTCATCTCGTCGATCTCGGCCTCGAGGCGGTCGACCTGGGTCTGCGCGATGCGCAGCGCGGGCCGCGCGGCCGCGTCTCCCCGGTCGGGCACGCAAAGGTCGGCGCCGAGGTCGAACAGGGCGTTCTGGATGCGTGCGAGGCGCTCCAGCAGCTCGCCGTCGCCGTCGCCGAGAAGTGCTCGCGCCAAGCCGATGGCCGCGTTGGTCTCGTCGACCGTTCCATAGGCCTCGACGCGGCGCGCGGTCTTGGCGACACGTTCGCCGCTGCCCAGCGCCGTGGTGCCGTCGTCGCCCGTGCGGGTATAGATGCGGTTCAAGACGACCATTCGGGCCAACCTTCCTGTCGGATGCTCATCGCTTCAGCAGAACGAAGAGCAAGATGAGGGCGATCGCGCCGAACTGAAGACCCACGCGCCAGCGCATGAGCTTCTGGCTGGTATTGCCCGGCGGTGACCTGAACATATTCCACATGCCGATCAGCAGCAGCGCCAGCAGCAGGGCCATTCCGGCCTTGGAATGCAGGAAGTCGTAGATGGGGGCGAAGCTCGACATGCCTTCGGACTTTCAGCTCTCAAGGGAAGTCGAGTGGGCGTAGCATGTCAGGGGCCGGCGGCCAAACCGGACCATGAGCAGGTACGGGACCCGATACGAGTTGCCGGGCCGAACCGGGTCACTCGCGGCCACATTCCGCGCCTAGTCCATCCGGCCTATGCGGCACGGCCGGCTCAATGGCAGCAACTGAGCAAAGCCCGATGAACTCGAACGGCGGCAGCACCAATTATTCAGCCGCGCTGGGGTAGACTTGTCGATCCTGGGGGAAACCGCGTTTGCGGCACAGAACAAATGCCGTAATTGTGGTCTCGACTCGAATCGGGCTGCGACTGCGACACCCGGGCAGCAACAGGCGTCTGATGCAAATTCGGCCAACGGCGAGATTTGGGAAGGATGGCGCCGTGCGGCGCGTGCTCCCGCGATCGTTGGCGACCTCCGTTCTGGCACTGGCCATCCTCTGGAATTCCTGCGGTCAAGCCGCTGCCCAGGGTTCCTCCAAGCCGCTGCCCCAGCGTGGCGAGGTCGTCCGTCAGCTCGAGACCAACAAGGACACGCTCAAACAGACCGAGCGGAAGATCCAGACCCTGCAGACCGACGTGCAGCAGCTCAACTCGGAGCAGGCGCGCATCAACGAGCAACTGATCGAGATCGGCCGGCTCGCCCAGCAGAGCGAAGTGCGGCTCGGGCAAATAGAAGGTCGCGTGGCCAATCTCGACGCCGAGGAAAAGCAGATCCGGTCGACACTCGCGACCCGTCACGAAAAGATCGCCAAGCTGTTCTCGGCGATGCAGCGCATGGGACGCAATCCGCCGCCGGTGATCGTCACGCGGCGCGAGGACGCCTTGCAGATGGTGCGCAGCGCAATGCTGCTGGCGCGGGCCTTTCCCGAGCTCAAGTCACAAGCCGACGAGCTTTCGGGCCGGCTCAAGGATCTCGTCCGGGTGATGGGCGAAGCGCGCACCGAGGGTGAGAGGCTGAAAGCGGAGTCGGCGCGGCTTACGGATGCGCGCACACGCCTCGCCTCGCTGATCGAGGACAAGCGGCGCTCGGTCAGTGAGCGGCAGCGCGAACTCGCCGAGGTCAAGCGCTCGGCAGCGGAGATCGCGCGCAGCGTGACCGATCTCAACGAACTCGTGACACGGCTCGACAAGTCCGTCGCCCAGAATGCCGCGATCGCCGAATACGACCGGGAGTTGAAGGAGCGGGAGGCGCGCGAAGCCAAAGCCCGGGCTCAGATTGCAACTGCGACACCGCCTCCTCCGCCGCCGCCGTCCGCGCTCCGTCCGAGCGAGCCTGCAGCCGTCCAGGCACCGCCCGTGCGGCCCTCGATCCTCGAACCGGCCCCAGCGCCCACGTCGGCACCGGTTGCAGCGCCATCGACGGCGGGCGCACCCAAGGACACACCGCAGCAGGTCGCTCTCGCTGGTCCGCGCCCGCAACCTCCACGTATCGAGCTCGAGCCGCAGGGTGGATTCTCGGCCAACGCAGGTCGCATGAAGCCCGCGATCCCGTTCCATCTGGCCAAAGGCCAGTTGCCCATGCCCGCACTTGGCAAAAAATTGATCGCGTTCGGTGAAAAAACCCAGTTCGGACGGAAGTCGACCGGGTTATACGTAGAAACCCGGCACGGGGCTACCGTCACGTCGCCGGTCGACGGCTGGGTCGTCTACGCCGGCGAATTCCGGAGCTACGGCCAAGTCTTGATCATAAATGCCGGTGGAGGATACCATATTCTACTGGCAGGCCTTGCCCGAACCCATGTCGACGTAGGACGATTTCTCCTCGCCGGCGAACCAGTAGGCGCAATGTCGACAAATGTCGTAAGTAAGTCTCAAGACAACGCTCCTGTCCTGTATATCGAGTTCCGCAACAAAGAGGGGCAATCGTTCGACCCAGCGCCATGGTGGGCCGACGGATCGCAAAAGGTGCAAGGCTAATGCGCAAACCCGATTTCGCCTTCTGGAGCTTCATGGCGATGACCGGCCTTGCCGGCGCGACGACGGTGCTCAACGTCACACGGACCTATTCCGCGACGACGGGCAACTCCGAGATCTACCGTCAGCTCGACCTGTTCGGCGACGTGCTGGAGCGCGTCCGCTCCGACTACGTCGACAAGCCGAACGACCAGCAGCTGATCGAGACCGCGATCAACGGCATGCTCTCCGCGCTCGACCCGCACTCGGCCTATCTGTCGGCGAAGAGCTTCCGCGACATGCAAGTGCAGACGCGCGGCGAATTCGGCGGCCTCGGCATCGAAGTGACGATGGATCAGGACACCAAGTTCATCAAGGTCGTGTCGCCGATCGACGATACGCCGGCGGCAAAGGCCGGATTGCTGGCCAACGACCTGATCTCGGCGCTCGACGGCGACCAGATCGCAGGGCTCACGCTCGAGCAGGCGGTCGAGAAGATGCGCGGTCCGGTCAACACCCCGATCACGCTCACCGTGATCCGCAAGGGCCGCGACGAGCCGTTCGAGATGAAGATCGTGCGCGACGTGATCCGCATCAACGCGGTGCGGTCCAGGACCGAAGCCGGCGGCGAAATCGGCTACGTCAAGATCTCGACCTTCAACGAACAGACGCATTCCAACCTCGTGCGCCAGATCGAGGCCATGAAGAAGGACGGGGCGGGCAAGAAGATCAAGGGCTTCATCGTCGATCTGCGCAACAACCCGGGCGGTCTGCTCGATCAGGCGGTTGCGGTATCCGACGATTTCCTCGATCGCGGCGCCATCGTTCTGACCAAGGGCCGCAACCTGGAAGAGACGGACCGGAAGAACGCCACCAACGGCGACATCACCGACGGCAAGCCGATCGTCGTGCTCGTCAACGGCGGCTCGGCTTCGGCGTCGGAGATCGTGGCCGGCGCGCTGCAGGACCACAAGCGCGCCGTCGTCGCCGGCACGCGCAGCTTCGGCAAGGGCTCGGTTCAGACGATCATCCCGCTCGGCCAGAACGGCGCAATCCGGCTCACCACCGCGCGCTATTACACCCCCTCGGGACGTTCGATCCAGGCCAAGGGCATCGTGCCGGACGTGCTCGTCGAGCAGGACCTGCCGGACGAGTTGAAGGGCAAGGAGAAGCCGCGTGGCGAAGCCAGCCTTCGCGGGCACCTCAAGGTCGACGGCGAGGAGGCGACGGGCTCGTCGTCCTACGTGCCGCGCGAACCGGAGAAGGACACCCAGTTGCAGTGGGCGATCAAGCAATTGCTGAAGGGCGATGTCCCCTCGGCCGCGGCGACGAAAGCCAACTGAGCACAGGTGGTCTCGCCAACGTCAGGACTCGGGAAAGGGCGCTGCGAGGCGCCCTTTTTGCTGTCCGAACCTGCTTTCCGAACGGCGCCTACAGGCCCTTCACAGGGATCTTGAGGTAGTGCACCCCGTCGGGGTCGGCGGGGGGAAGCTGGCCTGCGCGAATGTTCACCTGCACGGACGGCAGCAGAAGCACCGGGGCTTTCAGCGTGGCATCGCGGGCGTTGCGCATGGCGACGAACTCGTCCTCGCTCACGCCGTCGTGGACGTGGACATTCTGAGCGCGCTGCTCGCCCACCGTCGTCTCCCAGGCGTAACTGTCCCGGCCCGGGGCCTTGTAGTCGTGGCACATGTAGAGCCGCGTCTCCTGCGGCAACGTCAAAAGCCGACGGATCGAGCGGTAGAGGTCGCTGGCGCTGCCGCCGGGGAAGTCCGCACGGGCAGTGCCGTAGTCGGGCATGAACAGCGTGTCGCCGACGAATACGGCATCGCCGATGCGATAGGCGACGTCGGCGGGCGTGTGACCGGGCACGTGCATCACTTCGACTTGGGCGTTCCCGAGCTTGAAACGCTCGCCGTCGGTGAACAGGTGGTCGAACTCGCTGCCGTCGCCCTTCACATCGATCGCATTGAAGACCGGGCGGAAAATGCGCTGCACGTCCCGGATGTGCTCGCCGATGCCGACGCGGGCACCGGTCTTGATCTTGATGTACGGCGCGGCCGACAGGTGGTCGGCGTGGGCATGCGTCTCCAGCACCCACTCGACGACGAGCGACTTCGCGGCCGCAGCGGCCAGCATGGCGTCAGCCGAGGCTGTGGACGCCTCGCCCGTGCGCTGGTCGTAGTCGAGAACAGGATCGATGATAGCCGCGCGCCCCGTGGCGGGATTCGCGACAAGATAGCTGACCGTATTGGTCGCCTCGTCGAAGAAGGCCTGAATCTCGACTGCTTGTGACTCTACGGCATGTGACATGGCTGGAGCCTCCCGAAGCTCCAACTCACATATATTCGGATATTCGAATTTCAATAGCTGCCACTGCCCCGAACGCTCGGTCATCGCGCGCGCGGGCGGGCTGGGATTCAGCCGAGCGATGCTTCGCCTTCGGATTCAACCTCGACAGGACCGGTCATGAGAATGCGGTTGTTCGCGGTCCACTCGATATCGAGCGGACCACCGGGCAAATGGACCGTCACCTTGCGGTCGGCGCGGCCGGTCCTCGACGCGCACACGGCGGCGGCGCAGGCAGCCGTGCCGCAGGCGCGCGTGAGGCCGGCGCCACGTTCCCAGGTGCGCAATTCGATGTCTGTTCGTGAACGAACCTGCGCCAGCGAAATGTTGGCGCGCTCGGGAAAGATCGGGTGGTTTTCGAGGAGCGGCCCGACCTTGCCGAGATCGTAGGCGTCGACATCGTCGACCCAGAAGATCGCATGGGGGTTGCCGACGTTGACGACCGCTGGCGAGTGCAGAATCGGCGCGTCGATCGGACCGATCTGCAGCTCGATGTAGCGGGTGTCGCGGAATTCGTCGCGAAGGGGAATATCCTGCCAGTCGAACCGCGGTTGCCCCATATCGACGGTGATCCGCGCAATGCTCTCGACATGCGTCGTCAGCAGGCCCGCGTCCGTCTCGTAGAGCGGCTCACTGTTGCCGGTGCGCTCGGCCTCGAGCCAGGCGATACAGCGGGTGCCGTTGCCACACGCGCCGGAGAGCGAGCCATCGGTATTGTAGATGCGGACGTAGGCGACCGTGCCGGGCGTGCGCGGATCGTGCAGCGCCATCAACTGGTCGAACCGCGTCGCCGGCACGCTGGCCAAACGGGCGGCTTCGGCTTGCGTCAGGATCCTGGCGGAGCCACGCAGATCGACCACCAGGATCTCGTTGCCGAGCCCGTTCATTTTGACGAATCGCAGAGTGCCTTGCTGAGTCATGGGTGTAATATGCTGCGAACAGCGGGAAAGACAATAATCAAGGGCGGCGCCAAGGGTGGACGGATCGGGCGGCATGGACGAAGGCATGGCTGAGCCCTCGCTCTGGGTGGAGCGGTATATCGGTGGGATCGCCGCCCGGGGCCGCGTGCTCGATGTCGCCTGCGGACGCGGACGGCACATCGCGCTGGCGCGGAGGCTGGGGTATGCGGTGACGGGGGTCGATCGCGATGTCGCCGCAGCCCGGCAGTCCTTCGGCAGCGCCCGCGACCTGAGCCTGATCGAGCGGGATCTGGAAGACGGAAGCGCCTTTCCATTCGAGGCCCGATCGTTCGACGGCGTCATCGTGACCAACTATCTCTGGCGGCCGATCCTCGGCGACATCGTGGCCGCCGTCTCGCCCACGGGACTGTTGCTCTACGAGACCTTCAGGGCGGGCAACGAGCGCTACGGAAAACCGTCCCGCTCCGACTTTCTGCTGCGCCCCGGCGAGCTTCTCGGCGCCGTGGCGGGCAAGCTCACCGTGATCGCGTACGAGGACGTGACGCTGTTGGAACCGGCTCGCGTGGTACAGCGGATCTGTGCCGTGGGTGCGTTGCATCCCTGGATCGATCACCCGCCGGAAGTCGGCGAAAGCCTCGCTCGAGACGGAGGATGCCCCTCATGACTGCAAAGCGATCTCCCAGTGATCTCGCGATGTTCGATCGCGAAGCGTTCCGGCTCGGCGCGGAGGACGCGGCGCTGATCGACGGCGCGCGGCAATTCGGTAGCCGCGTGCTCGCACCGCGTGCGGCAAAGCACGACCGGGAGGCGACGTTTCCGATCGAGAATTTCCGCGACATGCACGGCGCGGGACTGCTGTCGCTGTGCGTACCCAAAGCGGACGGCGGGGCTGGCGCGGATTTCCGAACGTACTGCCTTGCTGCTGCAGAACTCGGCAGGTTCTGCGGGGCGACGGCGCTGTCGTGGAACATGCACGTGTGCTCGACCTTGTGGACCGGGCCACTCGCCGACGACATCGAGATGAGCGACGAGGAGCGCTCCGGGCACATCCGCCGCCGCCGGATGCACTATGCGCGCATCGTGAAAGACGGTGCGGTTTATGCGCAGCCGTTCTCGGAAGGGGGGGCGGCAGCGGCGGGTGCGGTCGCGTTCGGGACAGAAGCGAAGCCCATCGACGGTGGCTATCTCGTTACGGGCAAGAAGATCTTCGCGTCGCTGTCGGGATCGGCGGACTACTACGGTGCGCTGTGTACCGAGCGTGCCGAGGGCGAAGCCGCCAGCCGGCGCAACACGCTCTATCTCGCGGTCAAGGCCGACGCGCCCGGCGTGAGCGTCACGGGCGAGTGGGATCCGCTCGGCATGCGCGGCACGGTTTCGCGGACGCTGATCCTGAAGGACGTATTCGTGCCCGCCGACGAGATGCTGATGCCGCGCGGCGTCTACTTCCGCGCCGCGACGACGTGGCCGCACATGTTCATGACGCTGTGCCCGACCTACATGGGTCTCGCGCAGGCCGCCTACGACTTCGCGGTGCAATACCTTCGCGGCGAGTTGCCGGGCATGCCGCCGGTGAAGCGGCGGATGTATCCGACGAAGCAGGTCGCGGTCGCGGAAATGCTCATCATGCTGGAGCAGACCAAGGCGCTGTTCTTCCAGGCGGTGAGCGAGGCGCGCGCGAACCCGAGTAAGGCGCAGGTCATGCGGGCCTATGCGACGCAGTACACCGTTATGGAGAACGCCCAGGCGATGGCGGCCAAGGCGATCCGCACCTGCGGTGGGCAGGCGATGCTGAAGTCGCTTGCGCTGGAGCGGATCTATCGCGACAGCCGCTGCGGCTCGCTGATGCTGCCGTGGACGGCGGAATTGTGCGTCGACCGGCTCGGTCGCGAAGCGCTCTACGAGCCGGGTGAAAAGGACGAGTAGCGGTTCTTATGGTCTTTACCACGCCGCTCTGATAATCTCGGGGACCATGAGCGAAAAAGCGAAAATCCTGATTGCAGAGGCATGCAGGCTGTCCGCCGACGAACGGCTGGAGATCGCCGATGCCATTCTTGCAAGCCTTGCCGAGACTGCCTCAGAGCATGAGGCCGAGTGGTTGGAAGAGGCCAAGGATAGATTAGCCGCCTATGAGCGCGGCGTGCTCGGATCCCTCGATTTCGACGCGGCTCTCGCCAAGCACCAGAAGCAATGAAGCTGAGGCTTCTCCACATTGCCGAACTCGAACTCGACGCCGCGATGAGATGGTACCGCGACAAGGGCGAGGATATCGGAGAGCGCTTTTTGGTCGAACTCAGGATCGCGAGCAATCGGATCGTCGAGACGCTTCATGCATGGCATCCTTTGGGGAACGGCCTGCGGCGCATCAGGCTCAATCGCTTTCCATATGGCTTGATCTACGCCGTTTTGGACAATGAAATACCGATCGTTGCAGTCCACCATCACAGCCGCCGACCAAGACGCTGGCGAGATCGTATGTCGGAATAGGGATGATCGTCACTGCGACGAGCGGCAATTCAGCCATGCAAGGCGAGCGCATACCAAGGCATTGGCGGATCGAACCGTGGTGACGTAGTCTTGCGCCCCAACGTGGAGAAAACTCAGGGAGCGCCCAGCATGCCCAAGTCATACTTGGTATCCCGTCGCAACGAGATCGAGGAAGGCGGCCGCAAAGTCGTCTCATGCGACGGAACCGAGATCGGCGTATTCCAGGTCGATGGTAAGCTCGTCGCGTGGCACAACGAATGCCCGCATCGCAGTGGTCCCGTGTGCCAGGGCCGCATCTACAAGCGCGTTCTGGAACCGGTCGATGCCGAGGGGCAGGTTCGTGCATTGGCCTTCGAGGAAGGCTCCTGCAATATCGTTTGCACGTGGCATGGCTACGAGTACGATCTGAGAACTGGCGTCAATCAAGGCACCGACAAGCTCAAGCTCCGGCCGGCGAAGATCGAGGAAAAGGACGGAAACGTCTATGTCATCGTCTGACCCTGTTGCCTCCTCCCCCCTCGTGGGGGAGGTGCCCCGTAGGG
>CAZNMY010000010.1:18029-92740 GCA_964574325.1 uncultured Devosia sp.
CACCTGGCCCTCTTAGCCCCTCCTCCCGCCCCCCCCGCCCCCCCCCCCCCGGGGGGGGGGGGGGGGGGGGGGGGGGGGGGGGGGGGCCCCAGGCTGCCGCGACTGTGCAAACGCTCACCCCGTCGCCGAATCCCCCCACCCCCGGCCCCTCCCCACAAGGGGGAGGGGGGCGGTTGGCAAACGATCCCTACGGCTGGATCGACGGCTACGCGGGCGATCTGCACAAGGCGGCCAAGGAACTGGTCGAGAAAGGCGAGGCGTCGCGGGTTTCAGACGAGGCCATCGCGCAGATCATCACGGCGGCCGTGCGCCTCTATTACGCCAAGTCCGAACTCGAGGACCGGCCTGTGCCGGCGATCGTGCAGGAAGGCGCCGAGACGATCACGCCGACAGAAATGCTCGTCGCCGTATCGGAAATGCTGCGTGACGTGAGACTCGGGCCGATGGAGCTGGGCCTCTGGTTCCGGCGCCGACCCGGCGAGAATTGAAACGCAGGCGAATGGCGAATTTGGAGCAGCGAACAAGGAACGATCGGCGAGTGGTCCCGTAGCCCCTCCACTCGAACTATCCGTAAACCGATATTCGCTCGTAGATCGGAGGAAGACCCATGACAGAGCACCTCACCGGCGTGCCGCAGATGCTGCCGACGCAGATCATCGACACCTCGACGGACAGCCGCGAGATCCTCGCGCATGCCCGGCGCGAGGCGCGCAAGCGCAAGCTGCAGGACTGGTTCATCGTCGACATCGACGCCCATCACGTCGAGACCGTGAGCTGGGGCGAGGTCTGCCAGTACATCGAAGATCCCGTCATCCGCGAGCAGGCGCTGTTCTTCCACAAGGACCGCATCGGCGCGCCGCCCTATGGCCTCAACGGCGATCTCGGCCTGCGCTATCAGAGCGTCGGCGGGCGCATTCCGCATCAGGACGGCCTGCGCGAGAAGGTCGACGACACCTCCGTGCATCGCGACGTGACGCTGACGCGGCGGGCCATGGACGGCCTCGGCGTCGACAACATGATCGTGTTCCCGACCCCGATGCTGTTCCTCGGCCTGCATCCGCAGCCGGAAATGGAGGTGTGGCTCGCCCGCGCCTACAATCGCTGGATGGTCGACAATCTCCTGTCGGTCGACAGCCGCATCAAGACGCTCGCGGTGCTGCCCTTCAACTCGCCGGAGGAGGCCGAGCGCGAGGTCAAGGAGATGACCGGCAAGAAGGGCGTGATCGGCCTCTGCGTGCCGTCGACGCGCCACGCGCCGGTGCACCACAACAAGTATATGAAGCTCTACCGGATGATCGAAGAGACGGGCATGCCGCTCTCCTTCCACGCCGGCTATCACTGGGACGACCCCTCGCTGAAGACGGTCAACCGGTTCCTGGGCATGCACGCACTCGGCTTCGCGTGGCCGAATATCGTCCACACCACGAACTGGGTGCTGAACGGCATGCCGATTCGGTTCCCCAAGCTCAAGGTGATCTGGATCGAGAGCGGTCTCGCGTGGGTGCCCTTCGTGATGCAGCGGCTCGACGACCAGTTCCTGATGCGGCCGTCGGAAGCGCCGCATCTGAAGCGTCTGCCGTCGGAGTACATGCGCGATCACTGCTGGTACACGACGCAGCCGATGGAGAGCCACAACATCAAGGCGCTGGAGTGCACGCTCGACATGATCAAGGCGGACACGCAGTTGCTCTATGCATCGGACTGGCCGCACTTCGACTTCGACCTGCCGAGCGAGATCACGGACCTGCCGTTCCTGTCCGAGCAGGCGAAGAAGAACATTCTCGGCCTCAACGCCGCGAAGATCTTCAACCTCGATCCGACGCCGGTGAAATCGCTTTGAGGTCGCAACGGTTCGAGCCTCAGCGGGACGGACACGTCGCAATTCCTCCAACACCGGAGGCCGAAGGGCCCGCTTCTCCATGGAAGCGGGTCCTTTTTCGTTCATCGAACTGCGCGCACCCGCACCGATCCGACACGGCCGTGCACCTGCCGGGCTGCCCATCCGACCTTCCATTCGAAGACCGGCACGCCGAAGGGCGAGAAGTGTTTCGCGGCCTCATGGGCAGCGGTGGCCTCGATCCGGCCGAAGACCTGGGGTACACATCAGCGAGGAGCCGACGGAGCGGCGGGCTACCGTCGGGCACTCCGATGGATATTGCTTGAACGATCACCCCGAGGACCGAATGGCCGAGATCGTCGATATCACGCACCATACCTGGCCGATTTCGGCGCTCGACAGGCTTCGGACGATCGATGCCTACGGCCGCCGGCTCGGCGCTGTGCTCGATACGGCGCAGAGCTATGCCGACACGGTCGCCGAAGAGGTTGTGATCGCGACCGGACGGGCACCGGGCAAGGGCCGGGCATTGATCAGACTGGGCCATGTACTGGGCTGGGGCGGGCTCGCGCTTTCGATTGCCGGGCTCGCACTGATCCAGCGGCCCGACTTCAAGGAGCTTCTGTTCGGGCCATTCGGCCTGGGGCTTCTGATGCAATTGCCGAGTGGGGCCCTGGTGCGCGCCGGACGGCGCGAACTCAGGCCTACCGAAGCGGAATCTTCTTCTGTCGACAAGCGGCGGCCCGTGGTGCTGCTACGCGCAGGTCAGGGCGACGATGACGTCGCGTTTCTGGAGGATACCCTGCGGCCGGCGTTCCTGCGGTTCGGTCCGCTGGTCGACAGCTCTCGGCAGCCGCCGACGTTCGGTGTCGCTGATCCGCACGCGATTCTGGCTCGGCAGATGGATCAGGCGGTGATGCTCGTCCTCGCCCCGAGCCACGCCATCACGGCCGCCGAGGATGTCGGCTGGGAGATCGACACGATCGCGCGGCGGCGGCTCGGCCACAAGCTGCTGGTTCTGATGCCGACGGCGGAGAAGCAAGCCGACCGGCAACAGGCAGACCAGTCGCGCCAGGCGAAGTGGGTGGAACTCCGCGCCAGGCTCGTGTCGATCCCCGGTTTCGAGCGGGTGCCGGAGGTGACGCCCGACGGGCTCATCGCCGTGCATCTGACGGCGACCGGCGAGCCGGTGCTCATCACCGGCAGCCGGCGGGCTCAACCCGCAGAGTACGAGCGGGCCGTCGATGCTGCGATCTACGGCATGAAGTGCCATGGGCGGTGGTAACCGGTGGCGTACGCGCGCAGGGCACCCGGCGATCAGGATCAGCTTCATCGCACCATCGTGTTGGCGCAAGCCTGAAATACTCGCTACATAGGCGGCAAGAAGCCCGCGCGACAACGCGCGGCAGGGGGAGGGACATAGGATGCGGATTCGTTCGACCAGCATGAGATCGGCGGCACTTCTGGGCGGCGTGACGCTCGGCCTCGCGCCTGCCGCAGCACAGAACACCGTCGCAGACTTCTACAAGGGCCGGCAGGTCACCATCGTGGTGGGTTCATCGGCCGGCGGCGGCTACGACACCTACTCCCGCATGATCGCGCGGCACATGGGCCGGCACGTACCCGGCAACCCCGGTTTCATCGTCTCGAACCTGCCCGGTGCGGGCGGCAACGTGGTTGCCAACCAGCTCGCGACGATCGGCCCCAAAGACGGCACGGCGATCGGAGCGCCACAGTCCGGCGTGATCTTCGAGCCGCTTCTCGGCACCATTCCGGTCAAGCACGAGCCGGCGAAGTTCCATTATCTCGGCAGCGCCAACAACGACGTCTACATCTGCATCGCGCGTGCAGACGCGCCTGCACAAAGCTTCGCGGAAGCCCTGCAGAAAGAGGTGATCTTCGCGGCGAGCAACGCAAGCTCGACTGCCGACTACGCGCAGATCCTCGCCAACACCGTGGGTGCGAAGTTCCGCATCGTGATGGGCTATGCCGGCAGCCGGGAGATCGCGCTCGCGATCGACAAGGGCGAGGCACAGGGCGCGTGCGGGCTCGCGTGGCCGTCGATCTCGGTCACTCAGGCCGACTGGTTCAAGGATGGGCCGGTGAAGAGCCGTATGCGCGTGATCCTGCAGACCCATGCGACCGGGCATCCCCAGTTGAACGCGGCCGGCGTGCCGCTCGCGATCTCGTTCGCCAAAACCGACGAGCAGAAGTCGATCCTCAACCTGTTCTTCAGCCAGAGCCAGTTCGGGCGGCCCTACATTCTGCCGGCAGAGACGCCGCCGGAGCGTGTGGCGGCGTTGCGCACTGCATTCGCTGCAACGATGGCCGATCCGCAATTCAAGGCGGAAGCGGCGAAGTTGAAACTCGATGTCGATGCGGTGGCGGGCGAGACGGTTCAGAAGGTCGTGGCGGGCATCTATGCTGCACCGCCGGAGTTGATCGCCAAGACCAAAGCGGCGCTGCGCCAGAAGAAATAGAGAATGGTGGCTGTCAGCGCCCACTGACGGGGATCGACAGAAATTCCTTCTGTCGTGCTGCCGGCAGGATGCGGCCCTCCGGGTCGATCGCGACGACCAATTCGCACGGCGGCAACGTGAGGCCGATGATATCCTTGAGGTCGATCGCTCGTTCGATCGCTGCAATGCGGGTGTCGGCCGCCGTCGCACCGTTCGAGATGAATGTGTAGTCCCCGCAGGCATAGGCGAGGCTCCACGAGGCACGGACGGTGGTGATTTCCGCACCGCAATCGTTGCCCGCGGGACCGGATTTGCGTGCGCAATCGCGGATCGCCTGCATCATCGCGCGGGTCAGATTGGCGTGGGTCGCCGCGCCCCAAGCGCCGTTCTGCGCAACGGTCAGCGCGACCCAGTCGTGTTCCCAGTCGGCCAACTCGGCGTTGGCGCTACCGGGCGTTGCGGCGAGAAGAGCTGTCCCGACCAGAGCGGCGAAGATCGCGCCCAATGTCTTGGCTGTAACCCGCGATGCTGATTGCGGCACGTCGAGCATCGATCATCCCCCCACGCATCGTCCACACGCTTTCGTCGCAAGCCATCGTCGCACCAACCGCGTTACACAAACTGTCATCACGGGCGATGGCCACAAGCTCTGGTGGGGCCTTCACCGCGCGATCCGCGACCAGCGTCTGCCACGTCCAGCCATCCATCCTCGAATGGAGCACGAGCGCAGCGCTGCCGTCCATCCCACCGCGACGCATCCAGATGCCCTCCGGGCCGGTGGCACAACGGGCAAAGGCGGCCGACTTCTGCCGAGCGCGGGGAAAGTCGCATTGGCTTGTCAAAGCTGGCGTGCCGGCCCGTTCTGGAACGACTGCCATGACAGCTCATCTGCGAAAGTCCACTGGTGGGCCAAAATTCGACGCGTCCCGAAACGATACGTTTACCCTTCTAGGGCACCTTGGCCCAGTCCGCCAGTTGATCGGCTCCCGGACAGTGTATGCGCCGGGCCCCTTCGGGCCTTCCGCCGATCGCGTTGTGTTTGCGTCCTGTAGAGTAGATATGCCCAAGCGCGTACTCATCGTCGATGACGATCCGGCCCAGCGCCGTATTCTCGAAGAGACCGTCAAGCGGTTCGGTTTCGAGACCCAGACTGCAAGCTCCGGCGAGCAGGCCATCCAGATCATCGAAGCGGCGGACCACCAGGCGATCAGCCTCGTTCTGCTCGACCTCGTCATGCCGGGCACCGACGGCTCCGCCGTTCTGGCGCATCTGAACGGCAAGGCCTCGGTGCCGCCGATCATCGTGCTGACCGCGAACGGCTCCATCGACAGCGCCATCGGTGCGATGCGCGCCGGTGCCGTCGACTTCGTCGTGAAGCCGGCGAGCCCGGAACGGCTCGAAGTCTCGATGCGATCTGCACTCAAGATCGAGGCGCTGGCCGGCGAGATCACCCGCATCAAGAAGCGCGCCGAGGGCACGCTGACGTTCGGCGACCTCATCATCCGCGGCGATGCGATGCACCGGGTCATCGCGCTCGGCAAGCGGGCGGCGGCCTCCAACATTCCCGTCCTGATCGAAGGCGAATCCGGCGTCGGCAAAGAGCTGATCGCGCGAGCCATCCAGGGCGAAAGCGAGCGGCGCTCCAAGCCGTTCGTCACCGTCAACTGCGGTGCGATCCCCGAGAATCTGGTCGAGTCGATCCTGTTCGGCCACGAGAAGGGAGCGTTCACCGGCGCAACCGACCGGCGCATCGGCAAGTTCCAGGAAGCCGACGGCGGTACGCTGTTCCTCGACGAGGTCGGCGAGCTTCCACTCGAAGCGCAGGTGAAGCTGCTGCGCGCTCTGCAGGAAGGCGAGATCGATCCGGTCGGCGCGAAACGCCCGGTCAAGGTCAACTTCCGCCTGATCTCCGCCACCAACCGCGACATGATCCAGTTGGTGAAGGAAGGCAAGTTCCGCGAGGACCTCTACTACCGCCTCAACGTGTTCCCGGTCTGGGTGCCGCCGCTGCGCGACCGCCTCGGCGATGTGGCCGAGCTCGCCCAGCACTTCATCGCGCGGTTCGCGGCGGAAGAAGGCAAGCGGGTTTCTTCCGTCAGTCCGGAAGCGTTGCGTATGCTGTCGGCCTATTCGTGGCCGGGCAACGTGCGCCAGCTCGAGAACGCGATGTTCCGCGCGGTCGTATTGGCCGATGCCAGCGAGCTGACGGTTGCCGAGTTCCCACAGATCGCCGCCCAGGTCGATGGCTTCACGGCCGAGATTCCGCCCGCTCCGTCCGTCGTCCAGAAACCGCCGGCCTACACGGGGCCGGCGCTGCTCGGCGCGGAGAGCACGGTGCCGCGTACCGTCGAGATCAAGGACGGCATCAGCGGCACATCGCTCGGCATTCCCGCCGTCGATGATGGCGGGGAAGTGCGGCCGCTCAACGAGATCGAGGCCGACATGATCCGTCTCGCACTCGGTCGCTATCGCGGGCACATGACGGAAGTCGCCAAGCGGCTCGGCATCGGTCGCTCGACGCTGTATCGCAAAATGCAGGAATACGGGCTCGAGCCGCGCACGACGTGATGGTCGAGCGCCGGCAGCGGACACTCCCGCGCCGGCGACCGGCCTCCCAGATACGCCGCCGAGATACTCGGTGCTCGCACGTAAGTGCCACGCAGGAGCGTCGGGAGCTGCCGGGGCGGCTGTCGGTTCTGACGTGTTTGTGAACACCGCTACGTAACACTTATTGCGGTCGACGACTTTCCATGTTCGGGGGCCTGCGCTAGTTTCCGGGCGCAGTCGGAGGGTTTCGTAGATGAAGTTGGTTCGTGGCGGGGCGCTGTCCGCGCTCGCATTGGGTCTCGCGCTCGCTGGTTCCGGACTATCGGCCCCTGTGTGGGCGCAGGCCGTGGAGCCGGCGGCAACACCACCTGTGGCCGAAGCCGTACGGCCCGTGGCTGCCGAGCCGACGCTCGCGATGCGCGTCGCGGAACGCGTGGAGGCGATAGGCAAGCCCGATGCGCATGCCGACGATATCGCCGCGGTGAAGGCGTACTACACCGCCAATCCCGACAAGGCATTGTGGATAGATGGTTCGGCGTTGTCCCGCAGCGCCCAGGCTGCCATCGCCGAAATCGCGAAGGCCGACGACTGGGGCTTGAAGGCGGCGAGCTTCATCGTGCCGTCGCTCACGTCGACCGATGCGGATGCGATCGCCGAGGCCGAGGCGCGGCTTTCTCTCACCGTTCTGAAATATGCCCGGCATGCCCGCGGCGGCCGGATCGATCCGACCCGCCTCACCGACGCCATCGACCGGACCGCCAAACTCCTGTCACCCGCCCAAGTGCTGACCGATATCGCGGCGGCAAGCTCGGCTGACGACTATCTGCGCAAGCTGCATCCGCAGCATCCCCAGTTCGAGCGGCTGCGACAGCTCTATCTTTCGCTGCGCGCCGGCACGTTCGCTGCGCCGCCAGCCCCCGTCGTCGCCGAGGCGCCCGCCGAGGTGACCACAGGCAGGAAAGGCAAGAAAAAGAAGAAGGTGGCCGCACCGGTGACGCCGCCGGCCGTCACAGCCGAGCGCGTGCTGTTCAACATGGAGCAATGGCGCTGGATGCCCGACGACCTCGGCCGCCTCCACGTCATGGTCAACATTCCCGAATTCCAGTTGCGCATGATGAAGGATGGCAAACCGATCCACGTCGAGCGCGTGGTCACCGGCACGGTCGCCAATCAGACACCGATCTTCTCCAAGGACATGCAGACCGTCGTGTTCCAGCCGGGATGGGGCGTGCCGCCGAGCATCAAGGTCAAAGAGCTTCTCCCGGGCCTGCTCGCCGGACGTGATCCCGTCGGGGGCCGTGGCTGGAAGATGTCCTATCGCGGCCGGGAGGTCTCCGCCTCGTCGATCAACTGGCGCACGGTCGATATCCGGAAAGTCAGCATCGTGCAGCCGCCGGGGCCGTCGAATGCGCTCGGCATGGTGAAGTTCCTGTTCCCCAACAAGCACGACGTCTATCTGCACGACACGCCGTCGAAGTCGCTGTTCAACGCCAACGTGCGCGCCTTCAGCCACGGCTGCGTGCGGGTGAGAAATCCAATGCGCTTCGCCGAGATGATCTTCGCGGAAACCGGCGGATGGGCGCCGACGAAGGTCGCCAGTCTGGCTCGCGGAAAGCCGGAGAACCAGGTTGCCGTTCCCGGCAAACTCGGCGTCCACATCACCTACTTCACGATCGTGGTCGACGACGACGGCACTACGCACAGCTATCGCGACCTCTATGGCCACGAGGCGCGGCTGCATGGCGCGCTCGACGGGCGTCTCAGTCAGGTCGCGCGCAAGACGCAGGATCTCAGCACGGTTCGCAGCGCCCTGATCGGGCGTACGCCTTCGCGGCGCGTCGCCACCGCTGAGGGGGGAGATCGTCAGTTCCGGTCGCGCGGCGGACAGCGGCAGAACTACGGCAACAGCGGCGGCGGTGGTTTCTTCTCGCTGTTCGGCAACTGAGATTTCTACGCGCCAAGCGGGCCCCGGTGCAGCGTCTTGCGCCAGGGTCGTGATTGGTGCGCCACCGCGTGGCGATCAGAAACGTCGTTTCGAGCTGGGGGCTCCTTGACGAGGGCACCCGCGGCCAGCGGCAGATCGAGAACCGCATGCTCCAAGTCCGTGGCGTCACCTTCTGCGATGATGCATGCCACGCTGACGCCTGCGGCTTTCGGAACTGTTCGACACCACAGGCTGTCGCTGCGATCCCCACCGCGTCGATCTCGAATACAGCCGCCGATCCCGCCAACAGGCCCGGCCGGCCAGCGAAACATTCGGCGAATACAAATGAAAGACCATCCGAGCCGTCGGGCGGCGATGAATTGAATTGCCCTCGCGCCTGGAGAACGGCGAAGCGTAGAGGGTGAAAGTGCCTTGTGATCGAGATCCAGCCAACCGGTTGTCATGAGCCAACGCGTCGTCCGGTAGTCCGTGGGCCGCCCACTGCGCAGCAAGCATCGGAGTAGTGTGCGTCAAGTTCTGCAAAACGGTCTTGGCTGATCTGGGTCTCTTTCCTCAGGTCCATTCTTTTGTTCGGCCCTCGGCGAGAGCCATTCTTCCGTCCCGGCCATGCTTTGCACCCGCTGGCGGTACGGAAACGGCTCGGCAAGCTGCCGCTTCATGAACAGTTCCAGTTCAGCATCGAGCTTCTTCACGATTCCAGAAATCGACGAGGCCGAGAACGAATGGCCGACCAGCTCCTCCGTGATCGCCTTCACCTTCCGCGTCGAAACGCCCTGCACGTACATCTCGGTCAACGCCGACAACAGCGCCTTTTCCGACCGCGCGTTCCGCTCGAACAGCTCCGTCGAGAACAGCCCGTTGCGGTCTTGCGGAACCCGAAGCTCGATCTTGCCGATCCGCGTGATCAGGTCCCGCTCGTAGTAGCCCGAACGGTAGCCCCGTCGCCCCTCGGTGCGCTCGCCCTTGGCCGCGCCAAGCGCCTCCCGCATCTCCGCTTCCAGAACCTCCTGGAACGCGGCCCGCATCAGCGCCTTCAGTCCTTCAGTCCTTCAGCATCTCCTGTGATGGCCTCTTTCGCCAGCGAAACAACGGCATTAACGTTCTTCCCGGTCATGGTGGTCGCTCTCTCTCGAGGGGTGACTTCGACAATCACCAGACCTGCCATGACCACTTCAGACCCTCACGGGTCGATTGCGATTTTGCTGAACGTTCAGGACACTACCAGCATCGGCGGATCGGATGAGGCGGGCCGCATCTGACGAAGACCGGACAACTCGTTTGCTCCAGCCTGCGTGAAATCGGTTTCTTGACAATATGCCCGCGTCCCCTCTAGAAACTCGCGATTATGGGGCCGTAGCTCAGATGGGAGAGCGCTGCAATCGCACTGCAGAGGTCAGGGGTTCGATTCCCCTCGGCTCCACCAATCAAATCAAGCACTTAGAAGCGCATCAGCTGCCCTCCAAAAAGCACCTAGCACGCGCCTAGCACGCCTTTGCGAAGCGCTACGGTGTCGCATGCGCCGACACCTTGAGCCACCAAAATGCCGGTCGGCCGGTATGGCCGGGTTTCCAGACCACCCAGCAATAGCGGTGTGAGGCGGTGGTCGCTCGGGCCAGCGAAGGTATGCCTTCCGGCCAGCAGATCAGCTCGTCGAGGGCGTAGATCACGGCGGGGGGATGCTGGGTCCACAGCTCATGCCGGCTGGGGTGCGCCAGCGAGGCGAGGTTGAGCAGCATCGCGACACTGCCTCCGGTCCCGGCCGTCAATTCCAAGGCTTTCAGCACGAACGCATCGCCGAGGCCCCGGCCATAAGGCGGGTTGGTCACGATGTGCTTGGCGCGGGGCGCGGTCTCCTTCAGGAAATCGATGTCACCCTCGCCGTAACCTCTCGGAATGAGGTCGGTGGACACCACGTCGTAGCCAGCCGTGACCAGGACTTTGGCGATGTGGCCCTCGCCACAAGCGGACTCCCAAATGGAGCCGTCAAATTCTTCGACCGAGAGCAGGGCACGGGTGGCCTGGGGCGGCGTTGGATAGAACTCGTAAGGCGCCCGGGTGGGATGGACCCGGCCATCGCGTCCGAACGGCAGTCCGGTTGACGACCGCCTTGTGGAATACGGGGCAGGGCGCGGAGCCGCCGCCCGATCGAGCGAGCCACCGCGCCACTCGTAGGCGTCGCGGAACGATTTAGGGGGAAGATGGAGGCTCATGCGTTTGCTTTCAGTTTCAGGAATTGACGGAGGGCCAAGTCTGGGTCCGGGTGGATCTCCGTGATGGCGTTGTAGACATGCAGGCTCACTGGAAAGGTCGCGGAGCCGTCGTCGTGATAGATGGTCGTGGAGTCGTCCAGTGGGCAAATTGCAAGCTTTGCAAGTGCCTGGTGAACGTCGCGCGAGACCCTGATGGTGCAGGTGTGGAGCCGGGTCGTCATGACACCACCTCCTGGGCCGTGAACGCTCCGACCCGCTGGTCCGTCATCTCGAACTCGAACGGGCCGCAGTTGATCTCGTAGAGGCGTCGAGCATGCCGCTGGGCCTCCTCGCGGTTGGCAGCCGGCACGGTCATCTGGAAGTCGATCTTATAGGTGGCATCGACCAGGAACTGTCGAACGGGCAAATCCACGGCCGGTTCGGCCTTCGCGTCGGCTTCGCGCTTGATAATGCGCAGGCCTGCGGGGAAATTGGCGGCTTCCTCGAACAGGATCGACTTGGCGATGCTCTCGGCTTCACCCGGAGTATCGGCCGCCACGGTCACGGTGTAGGTGCCGAGATCCGTCAGGGTGACGGTGTAGAGGATGGTCGTCATGACACCACCTCTTCGATTTCCAGATCGGAGTTTTCGGAGCTGGCGATCTCGAACGCGCCTTCGTAAGTGCCTTCGTTGTCGCGGAGGGCCTTGGCGATGAGACGTGCTTCGTCCTCGCTGGTTGCCCGGATGCGGGCATCCATCCGATCGGTGACGGTGAAGGAGACCAAGTAGGTCTTGGTGTCGGCGTCCGGGATCTCGCTTTCCTGCTCCACCTGGAAGTGGGGCGTCTCGGCCGGGCCGCAGGACTCCCAGTTGGCAGATCCGTGTGCCTGCCAGTCGTCTTTGGCGAGGGTGATGGCGGTCTCCTGGTTTGGTGCAGCCACCTCGAAGTTGAAAACTCCCAGGATGCCGGCGGAGACCGTGTAGGATTTAAGCTGGCTCATTGAACGACCTCCTCGACCTTCACCGTGGTGTCGGTGTCCTCCTCGAACAGCTCGCTGCGATCCGCTGCGTTCTGGAACAGGCCCCAGGCCAGTTCTTCGGCGTGGATGGAGTCCTTGGCCCGGACGGTGGTGGTCCAGGCCGTGATGTCCTTGATGGTGACGCGGTGCGGTGTCATCGGGCCATCTCACCGTCGTCGTTCCAGCTGTGCACGTGCAGCCAGTCCTCGTGGGCAAAATCCTCGGCCAGCCAGGCGTCCAATGCATCGTCGAGAGTTCGGCCGGAGGAGGTCCGCTCGGTGACCGGACAGGGCGTGTCCGGCAGGTTGAGTTCGAAGGTCAATTTGTCGTTCATGATCGTTCTTTCGTTGGGTTTCCGGCGCCACCCTTTGCGGCGTCGGCGCGGCCCTAACGACGGACGCTCAAGCTGAGGGTGCCGGGCTGACGGCTTGCCGGAACCGCAGGCGGCGAAGATGGGGAAGGGCCCCCGTCTGCAGGCGGCCCTTGGCGCGCGCAGCTCGCGGCCGTCACGCTGCGACGCATGGTTCAGACGCAAAGGGGTTTGGCGCGGGGTTCAACGGGAAGGACGACATGGCGCAATGATGGAGCCGATGCCTGCCGGTTGAGCGGCAAGGGTTGCCGCGCGATTGCGGACGAAGAATTCGGAGGTGTGGGAATGGGGCGGGATTAGCTGCGGGGTAATTCAAGCACGGAGGATCGGTAGGGAACGCCCTTGCGTGATAACCTATCCGGGACAGCGGATTGAGCGACGAACGAAGAGCGGATCAAGCGCTGGGGAGTGTTCATGGCCAAGCTCGGCGAAGAAACACGCAGGCGCAACGCAGCCATCGTCAGGCGCCACAAGGCTGGCGAAACCGTCGCCTCTTTGGCCAACCACTACGGCGTGAGCATTGAGCGCATTCGGCAGATCATCAAGTTAGCCAGATTGCGAGCCGAACAGACGGAAGGGCTTCATGCCCGGTTCGGGGAGAAGCCCGATGTGCAGAATTTGCCCGATGATACGCCGGTCGAGGTGTTGATGGTGATGCCATCCAAGCTGCATGGTTGGCGAACTCGTATCCACAATTTGCGCTACAGTGAGCTGGAGATCACCACACTGGGCCACCTGCGCAGGGCCAGCGATCGGCAATTGCAAGGCATTCCCAACGTCGGCAGAGCGTTTATCCGCGAGCTTCGCCGATATTGCCCGGGAACGATCTCAACCGACTGAGCACCAGACTTCCATTGGTCATAGCGGTGGCATCGCTCTCAAGACGTCGCGTGACGCAAAAATTAGGGCTTATGGTCTTGGCAAGGCTCCTGATTGAAAGGCCAATGCGATAATTTCAAGTATCTTTCCATAACGGTAGAAGGATGGGAAGCGCTCGCACAGGTCGTCCATGTCTGTCGGGCTACAATCCTCCATGAGTTTCTTGAATGCTGGCATTTGGTCGAACATCGCGCCCATGATCGTCATATCATCGCACTGTGCCCCGATGAGTTGGAGCATTTTGGCGTTGATGTTTGCTGCGAGTCGCGCATGTTCGGGCGAGGCGGCCATAGGGTGTCTTTCTAATGTCTGGCTTAATGGTGGTTATGTTGCGGCATTTCGATCAATTGTCTTTGGCGGGCAAGACGCACTTCAAGGGCACTGGTTGTTTCGTGCGGGCCCGTCTCAAGCATCATGCGGCTGAGGGTAATTATTTTGTGATAGTGGTCGCTTTGCTCGCGAGCCTGTTTGTATTGGTCGATTAGTCCGGCTTTGAACACGTTTTTATGCAGAGCATGCAACACCATAATCCAAAAATAAATGATATTGACAATGGCATTGTTGTAAGGAATGGCATTTTCACAAAATTTGATGAGGGCATTGCAAGTGGAAGGGCTAATGTTGGGTGTGTTATGGAGGTAAATGATTTGGTCGTTCAGATGGTCGTTCAACATGAATGTTTGGTCGATCAGGCTGTATTGGATGCGATTAAAGAAGGGGGATAATAGGTAAGATAACACGGTGAAGAACGAGTGAGGTTCGGCAGGGAGTGGCGGTTGCGTGATGAAAAGCACCATAGGCGTATCTTACACAAATCGTGGCACGGGCCAAGCATGCCTATCCCCTTGCCTCAGGCGCTGGCTCAAAATCGCATGGCCGACCAACGTCATAGGTGGTCGGGTGCAGATCATGGGGCCGACGTGCCACTTGGTTGATATCGCAGCCATTTCCGCGCTCACGCCTGAGGCAAGGGGATAGGCATGCGGGCCAAGGGAATGCCTATACATTATACAATTACCGGCGCTGGAATATCGACAGTGGCGCCGCAAAGGTGGATAAACAAGGTGCTCTTCTTTGAGTGGCAAAGGATGGGCTATTCCGTGGTGGAATAGCCTGGCTCCTTTTTAGAGGTCAGCATCACGGGTGAGAAGGTCGATTAAGTCGCCCTGCCGCGACGCGCATTCGGATTTTTGGTAAGATTTCTTGGCGGCTTCCCGATCGAGCCAGGCAGTCATGAAGGCGACCGCGTCACCGGCCAAGGCTAACTCTTCCCCGTCGACGCCGTGAGCCAGATAGCCGGTGCTGGTGATCGGCACAGGCGTGTCGCGGGCGGCGAACACCTCCATGCGCAGCAGCACCCAGCCGTGCGGCCCCCAATTTGTAGTTTCGCTGAGCTTGCAGCGGATGTGCCGCCAGGTGAACCAGTAGCTTCGGGTACGATCGGCGTGGCGGGCTTCAAAGCGGTGATGTCCAAGCTGGGCGGGGCGGAGTGCAGTGGTGGTCCGGTTCCTTGTACTCACACACAATGCTTCGTTGAAGATTGAACGCGTCGGTGAGCGGGCACCAACGGCCTGCCCTCGTCGTCAAGCATGTCAAAACCGATCAACGCACAAAGCTCTTCGGCGTAGTGGCTGACGGTAGGGTCGTCAAAGCCCCTCTCAATGGCCGAATATTCATTGTACATATAATAAAGCCGCATGGCGGAGGCCACCGCCTCGCTGGGGCGCTTCTTGAGAATTCGCGCAATCAACACCATGCGTCGTTGATCGACCCGTGCAATGGTGATGGGGCGGGATTTCATGGATGTCGATTCCTGGTGCGGTCCCCGCCAGCGATGGAAGCCCGCAGGGCCAAGACCCGCCGTAGCGGGGCTTGGTTCACGACAGCGCGGCCCCGAGTCGCGACGAGGGGAGGCGGCCAACCGGCCCCCTTCCTAACCTCGCCCGCCCTTCTCAGCCGCCTTCTTCGGCATGCCTCTCGACACGATCCCGCTTGCCACCAGCTTCGCAGCCTCTTGAGCCGGAGCCTGAGCAGCCTCGTCCTTGGCAGGCTGCGGGAATTGAGTATTGCCGGACAGCATGGCGCGGCCATAGCGATCCTTGCCGAGCCAGATCGAGGCGTCGACCAGCGGCGTGCCGTCACCGAAATTGACGTAGCCGTAATGCGTTTTCTGGTTGGGCTTGCCGTCCGGCTTGGGCTTGTTGACGAAGGCGACGATCTGACCCGGCTTGAGAGTGAGGCCGGCCGCTTCGATAACACCATCGTCAGCGGGACGGGCTGCGGCCAACGCTTGGATTTGATCTGTGGCCGGGGCGTCGGTGCTGACATTGCCGATACTGCCACCGAAGCCGGTGAGCACTTCGCCAGTGGCTCTGTCGGTGTACTCGAAAGCCCACAGGGAGAAGGGATATTCCTCGGTCGAGCCGGGCTTGGCGATCTTGCCGTCGACGAACAAGGGCCGCTTGTCGCCGGGTTGTTTGTCGCGGTTGAGAAAAGCGACGAAGTTACTGTGTCTTTGGGTGGGTTGGTCCATGGCGCCTCCTTGGTTGTTGCCAGGGAAGCGTGGTGGCAATGGGATACACGGTCAATACAGTCTGCCCACAGATCATGCAGCGACGTGTCATTTCCCACGCGAGGGTGCCGAGAGCTTGACCGTGTCGGCGGGATGGCTAGGATGCTCGGCGATGTCTGCTTGTTGGGGAGGTGCGGGTATGAGGGACGCTGCACGTCGCTCACGCAAGTGACCCGGAGCGCCATAAGACGCTAACTGACGATCACGCTTGGTTCTTTGTCCGCTTCCGATCACCGCGACAGTCGCCGGAAACAAGATCCGTACAATTGGCGCAGCGTTAGACAAGACAGCCAGTGCTCGCTGCGCAACGCGGCTTCACCGCTCGAATGGTGGGGGCAACTCCTATAAAAAATTGTGGTTCGGATCTCCGCGCTGAATAGTACCAACGACCTTGTAAGTTAACGCTCTCTGCCAGAGGTAAGGTAGAAAGGCGGCAAAAGCTAATTAGTCCTGGCAACGGAAAGAACTCGGGCAACACGGAAGCCGATGTTGGCGGTCTGCTCCTCGGGTCTGCCCCAGTCGCGCTCCGCCGCGCCTATGGCCAGCGGATGGTCTTGCCAGGAACCGCCGCGAAGAACGCGACCGCAATTGCGTGTGTCGGGAGCGGCCGAACCAGCATTAGGCGCCTTCCTATCGTGGCAGTCCTGGACCCACTCCCTCACATTGCCGTGCATGTCGTAGAGCCCAAACGCGTTGGGTTTGAACGAGCCGACCGGCGCAGTCCCTTGTCCGTCCCACTGGCTGCCACATGCGTTGCAGTTGGCATTGCCGCTGCCAACCTCATCACCCCAGGAGTAGAGCGTTGTCGTTCCCGCCCGTGCCGCATACTCCCACTCCGCCTCGCTGAGCAGCCGATACGTTTGTCCGGTCAGCTTGTTCAGCCAGGGCAGATATTGCGTGGTGATGTGGTCCCACGAGACGACGATCACCGGTCGCACCCCTTGGCCCATTTCCCGATCGTTCGGCCGATGCTCACAACCGCCAGCATCGACGCAGGTGTTCCATTGCGCAAAGGTCACTTCGAACTTGCCCACCGCGAACTGCCTGTCGATGGTCACTTTTCGATACGGGTAATCATCACGGTCCCGCAACGGCCCGATGTCGAACAAGCCCATCATGAAGCTGCCGGCTGGCACCACGGCCAGCTCGGGGCATGACAGGCAATCCTGAAACACAGTGCCGGGCTTGGTCAGGTCTTTGGTCAGGTTCATGACGCGAAACGCAGCGGATGTCGCTATCGGTTCCCAGCGGGCAAGGGTCGCAGTAAGGCCGCCAACTATTACAAGCAGAGCCAGCACTGCCGCATAGCCAGTCCGGCGCCGCCACGCGGCCTTGCTCTCCAATCGTCGGCAGGCCGCCAGATACTGAGCCGGCAGCCCGTCGAGCCGGCGCCGGAAGTCGGTGCGGCCAGCGACCTGGAGCGCCTCGCGAAGCCGGTCACCGCGCAGATCCAGCCATCCCGCCAGCTTGCCCGATCTGTTCCAGCCTTCCGCCTGACGCTCGATCAGGTGGGCCATGTTGAGATGGCTGACCTGCTGCTCCAGCAAGGTACTGAGCCACGACCACCGGCGCAGCACCGCCTCATGCGCCACCCGATAGGTCGTCTGCCGTGCGCCATCGGCACCGGCTTGACCTCGATCGCTGATCAGCAGGCGGGCGTCGACCAGGCGACGCACGATGTTCAGGCTGTCGTCGGGCAGCTGCCGCTCCGTCGCAGCCCGACTGAGCGGCTGGCCATTGGCGGGGTTGATGTCGACCAGGGCGGGAATGAACGCCGCCTCCAGGAGCCGCTCCTGCTCCTTGCGGTTGGCCGGGACCTCGGGATCACGCCTGGGATCGGCGAAGGCTTCGCTGATCGCCGCGTCGATCGAGCCGGCCAGCCCGCCGATGGCCGTGTAGTCGTCGGAGGTCAGAAAGCGGCTCTTGCGTCCCTGACGCTCCCGCTCCACGCGGCCGTAGCGCCGGTACAGACGTTCCATGGTGAAAGCTAGCAAGGGAAGCGGATCGCCCCCTTCCGTCGCCATGTCGGTGATCAACGCGTCGGCCAGCTTGGTGTCGATCTCGATCGGCGGATTGGCGCGTGCTGCCGGCTTCAGGATCGCGTCGCGATAGACGGAAGACGTGATGGGCGGCAAGTTGAACGGCTCAAGCAGATGCCTGAGAAGCTCGTCGTTCTGTAGCAGCGAGAAGCGGTCGGACCGAATGGTGAGCAGGCCGATCGTGTCGGGCCCGCGCGTCAGGGCTGCCGCCAGATGCCTGCGTAGGAGGACGGATTCCTCGCTACCTCCGACGGCGAACAGCTCCTCGGCCTGATCGACCGGCAGAACCAACGTCGGCGGGCGGTCGACCTGCGGCTTCGCATCGCCGACGAGGCGCTGCATCGCCAAGACCTGCAGTTGGTTGAGCAGCGACGGCAGCGCGTCGGCGTCCTGCTGCAAGGCCGCAACGATGTCGCCAAAGGCCCTCGGCTGTCGCAGGGCCTCGAAGGCCCGCTCCAGGCTCGCCGCCAAGCCCATCGTGCCGCTCAAGCCTGCATTCCCTGGGCGGATCAGTGGCAATGTGACGAAGTCCCGGTCCTCCCGCTCCAACCGCGGCCACAGACCGGCGCGCAGGAACGAAGACTTGCCCGAGCCCGAGGCGCCGACGATCACGAACAGCTTGCGGCCGCCTTTGGCACGTAGGTCAATCAACTCTTCGCGGGCACACACGAGATCGGTGTCGCGGCCGAAGAACACGCCGGCGTCCTTGACATCGAGCGCTTCGAGGCCACGGAAGGGCGCGCGGTGTGGATCGTCGGTCGGTGGCCACGGGAAGCTATCGGTGTCGAACCCGACGAGGCCGAGACGCGCGAGGCCATTGCGCAGAGCCCTAAGGTCCTCGGCCGGAAAGGTGATCTGCACCGCCTTGCGTTCGGGCGGTGGATTGACGGTGAAGGTCAGGGGCGTCCCGCCCCGCGTCAGGTTGATGAGTTGGCTTTCGCCGCCGAGTCCCGTCGGGATCTTGTCGTACTGGAGTGGCTTGATGATCACGCCGATCCGCTCGGCCCCGGCGTGCATGGCGAGATCAAGCTCCGAGATGCAATGCTCGGATGCCCGCCACTCCGGCGACAGCAGGAAGATGACAGCCCGGCATCGCCCGATGGCGGCATTCAGCGCCCTTTGCCAGCGGTCTGAGGCGACGAGGCCGCGCTCCGGATCGATGTCGAGGAAGACATCATGCCAGCCTTGCGTGGCGAGCCAGTCGCGCAGAGCGAGTGCCTCGGCATTGTTCTTGCTCGAATGGCTCAGAAATATGCGCGACACCGGCCACTCCCCCGGCAGAATGTTTATGTTTTGGACGAACTCTAGCCATAGCCACGGGGTCTGTCAGCGGTGTGATGGCGGGGGACGGTGACGACTGGGCATAGTGGGTGCCCGTCTGTGTCTTTAAGGTTAGTTAATGATCCCGCTGCTTCCGCTGTACCCTCAAGAAGCTGCCGAACTCGACGCAAGCGATGGCGAATGGCTCCGCGGTCGGTTGTGGCCCAAGGCGGAGTTTCGCTGCACTGCAACATTCCGTCAGCTTCCGAGAGTGCTGCTGTCGGTGATCGATGTCAACGGCCACGCGAGGCCGGTCGGGTCTTCGGTGGCGGGCGACGTGCAGGTTTGGGTCTCTGCTGTCGAGGGCGCTGGGGCGTGAGGCTGGTGGTGCTCACCAGTTTCTTGAGTTCGCGGATCATACGAACGCCGATGGGTGCGGCGGCCAGCTTGGCTTGACGTTCGGTCGACGCGTCGTCGATGGCGCTGCGTACGTCAGATGCGTCAGTGAGGCCCCAGGCCATGAGACCCTTGGCGATGTCTACTGCATCCACGGCGAACCACGAGCGCGGCGTGTAGCTCGGGCTGGCACGGTGGTGGGTGAGGGACGACCCGAACCGCTTTTCAAAGTCCTTGGCGGTGGTGGTGAGGCCCAGGGCGGACAGTTTGGTGTAGCTAGTAGCGGTGCCAGCAATCAGGCCGCTTCCCTTGGCTTCCAGCTTCAATCCTTCCTCCGCGAATGCCAACTCGAGGTCGTCCCACGTGGTGGCGCGGTCCAGGCGTTCCGACAAGGTGGCCCCAACCTCACGGGCTTCGTTACGGCTCCATTGAGTGCGATCGGTCTTGGCGCCGCGTTTGGCGGCCCAGGTCGCGCGCTTGTTCGGTTTGCGGGGGTGGTCGTCGGTGCGATCCGGGTTAAACCGATGGGCGGGCACGTACTCGAATCCGTATTCATCGGACACTTGCCGCATGATGCGGTCGAACAGGGCGAAGTCGTGCTTGGTGTCCCACGCCCTGCCGGTGGTCGGATGCACGCGGTTGATCAGCATGTGCAGGTGGGCATGGGGTTTGTCGCCGTGGCCCATGATCAACGCCTGGTGCTCGGCGAGGCCAGCGAGGCCCAACGTCTTGAGGGCGATCTCCTGCATGATCTCGGGGGTGGGCTTCTCGTTCGGTGCCCAGGCGATCATGGCGTGATAGGCGGCGTTCTTGCAGCGGCGGGATAGTTGGGCCGTGGCGGTCATCAGGGTGGCGGCCAGCTCGGGATCGTCAGCCGGCAGATTTTTTGTGAGTGTCCAGGCGACCCGATCGGGGTGCGGTGGTTTCGTGTCGCCGTCCACCAGGTAGCGCGCCAGCGCATGAAAATCGTTGGTCGGCGGCACCACGTTGACCAGCATGTCAGCCCAAGCGGCGGACGGCAGCGGTCACGTCGGCCAAGCAGGCGAGAAGCTCGATGGCCGACACCGGTACGAGGCCGACGTTCGCCTGCTTGGCGAGTTGGTTGAGGTTGTTCCCGATCCGGCAGAGTTCGCGCAGGGCGGCGGCGTTGGTGCCGCGTGGTTGGGGCAGCTCGGCACGGCGTTGTTGAACGAAGGCGGTGACGAGGGTGCGCAGCAACTTGGACATGGTGAGGGAGCGGGCCGCACACTGGCCGTCCAAGTAGTTGAATTCGTTCTCGGTGATGTGGGTGCGCACGGAGCGCGTCACCGGTTCCCGGTTGTCCGATGTTCCCTTGCGATACCCCCGTGACGGCATGCCCATTCTTTCGTTCTAAAAAGGAGGGGGCTGCTCCCGCAGGGGGTCCGTGGCGGCGAAGCTGCCACACGCCGGTAGGCGAGGGGGTATGATCCATTTCTGGGTCAAACCCATACCTCGCCCCCTCCTTTTTATCTTTTGGAACTCTACATTCAGAATACAAGTCGGCTGCCTCTGCCTTGGGCAGTGGGTGTGTTTTGCGGTGACACGTGATTTTATTCCTGACGTTTCGTGGTTATGACTTTGTCGGAAACGTCAGGAAATGGACGCCTATGGCGAGCTTATATGGTGGGGAGGCTCTGCCTCCCCACACCCCACCGGAGTACTTAGGCTCCAAAATGATGGGGCGCAGATGGTATACAATAAGGCGGTTTTATTGGCTGATTAGCGGGCTTGGCGGCGGGTCTGCTGATAGTCGTTGGCGGTGAAGTCGGCTTGCGGGCGGCGGACGTTGGGTTGGGTTGACATGAATCCGGCATCGATGGCTTTGCGTCGTGGGACGGCAATACGACGTCCGGAGAACGGATCACCGTTGTGCAGCGCTGCAATGTTCTCAAATGGCGTAGCGGCGAGTTCGTCGGGCGCAACGTTGAGTTCGTTGGCAAGCTGGGTGAGCGTGTAAATCGCCCATTGGTGGTGCTCGGCGTCGGTCAGCCGATTGCCGGCGACGGAGGCGTCCATGTGGAAGGTCCACGTTCGCTTGTCGGCCTTCGGCTCGATCCAACATTCGATGCTGCCTTTGCCGCCCAGGTAGACGCGCTGCTGGCCGGTGGCGTTTTGCGTATGCGTCACGATCATGCCGGTAGGATGGGAAGGCACGGTGGTGGTCGGCAAGTGCGATGCGGACGATGTGGGCACCGTTACGCTGTAACAAGCGAATCAGGCGGAGGGGTGTGGTGTGTTGGTCGCACGGTGCTGGTGACGGCACCGGGGCATGATGCCGTTACTTCCGGAGCCGAGCGCTCGCACGGGATGGCCTTACCCCGCCACAGCGGGGCCATCCCGTGCGAGCGGTTGGCGAAGGTAATGGTATCTTCTTGCCGTTACTTCTGGTGGGAGCGTGAGCCGGTTTGTGCTGCGATTGCTGGCAGCGGGCTTGTCGGCCAAAGATTTACGCGGCAGAATTAAAAGTGCGGAACAGGCTGGAGAGCCGATGGCCGTCGATAAAATGATGGCGCCCTTGCGGGCGCTTTTGTTTGCGATCAACTCAGATCTTAAAATCGTCGATCGTCACGCCGCGCTTGGCGAGCTTTTCTGCCATCCAAATGGGTCTGCGACCGCGACCGCTCCAGGTCTCGGAGGGATTCTCCGGATTGCGGTACTTCGCTGCTACCGGGGCACGCGAGCCTTTCGCACGGCCACCGCCTAACACGTCGTCCAGCGAAAGTCCGGCTTCGGCAGCCAGGGCTTCCATCTTCGCCTTCAGATCCTGCTTCTCCGACTTCATGCGATTGACGATGTGACCGTCAATCCGGTGTAGCAGTTCCCGCAGGGCTTTGACGTTCATTCCTTCGAGGTCATCTTTAGCCATATTGGTATCTCTCAAGAATAAAAATTACGATCGGCGCTGCATAGCATGCCATCGTCGCCGAATTCAAACGTCAATTCGTTTCTTTGAGCAGTATGGTTTCAGTTCTGGCGTCCAAGGCGCATTGTTAGCGTCCGCGTGTCCGGCTTATGTCTTTGCTTGGCTGGGCGGCCGGTACGGCGTGATCCTGAGCAATCTGCTCAGTCAAACTCGGCGCATGCGCAGCCCGATCCTGACCTGGTTGATCAACCAACTGATAGCGTTCGGCGGGATTGTCGGCGGAACGCAACTCGCCGCGCTGGCCGTCGATCACGTAGTCGCGGCCGTTGATGTTGATATGCTGCAATCGGCCCGGATTCGCGGCGCGCTTCGCTTCCTCGCGCACGGTGGTGGCGAGATCGAGGTCATCCTGGGCCGTCAAAGCGGCCTCAAGTGACTTTTCCAGGTGGTCTGACATGTCGGCTACGACCGAATCCGTGGCACGCTCGGCCAGTTCGCCGAATTGATCGACCTTGCCAAGCATGGCGGTGACGGCCTTACTCGCCCCGAATTCCTCGGCGATGCCGAAGATCTGCTCGGCGGCGTCCTTGCCGTCGGCGTAGATGCCTCCCGCCACGGCCACAAGGTTGGCGTACGCGGCGTCAAACGCGGTGCGCGCTGTGGATACCTGTTCATCGAGTTCAGCTTCGTCGTCCATGGTGCCTGAAGCTCCAAACGCGCAATCATACGCCCCGTCGCGACGCTAACACATTGCCTTAGGCGCACAAACCACGTCGCCACTGACCTCGCGTGCTCTGGGAACTGTCTGCCTATTTGAATACTGAAGCGGCTTTCACATTCAACTTTGCCGATCGGAAGTCTTATGTCATTTTGGCAAAGTGATACCGCGCCACCTATCCAATCGCATTGATTACCTGTTGGGGATCAATGCTGGCGTGGTCATTCTCGGTCCCCGGCAGGTCGGCAAAACGACACTCGCCAAGCAGATCGCAGCAACGCGGCCGTCCCTGTACCTGGATTTGCAGGATCTCACCACGGTCACCCAGCTCGAAGACGCCCGGCGGTTTCTGGAGCCACATCTCGATAAGCTCGTGGTGCTCGATGAGGTCCAGCTTCGCCCCGCCCTGTTCCCAATCCTGCGAGGGCTGATCGATGCGGCACGCGAACAGAAGCGGGGACACGGCCGCTACCTGATTCTCGGATCGGCCTCGCATGAACTGCTGCGCCAAAGCTCTGAAACGCTGGCCGGACGGGTCTCATATTGCGAACTGAGCCCATTCTTGGCGACGGAAATCGGCCAGGACGAGGAAAGCCTGGAACGGCTCTGGGTGCGGGGCGGGTTCCCCATGAGCTATGCAGCCAACACGGAAGCGGACAGTGTCACGCTGCGGCAGGATTTCATCAGGTCATACCTTGACCGGGATGTCCGCGAGTTCGCCCCCGGAATCAGCAAGATTACGCTCGATCGGTTCTGGCGGATGCTAGCGCATGGTCAGGGCAACGAGTGGAAAGCGGCGAACCTGGCTGCCGGTCTCGGCGTCTCCGGCCATACGGTCACGCGTTACCGGGATCTGCTCACCGATCTGCTGCTGGTCCGCCAGCTGGCACCGTGGACGGGAAATGTCCGCAAGCGGCTTATCAAGTCGCCCAAGGTCTACATTCGGGACAGCGGCATTTGTCACGCCCTGGTAGGCGTGGGGGATCGGAACGCCCTCCTCGGCCACCCCGTGGTGGGCGGCAGCTGGGAAGGCTTTGTCATCGAGAACCTGCTCCAGTCAGTGCCGGACCTGACCCTTGCGTCGTTCTACCGAAGCGCCATCGGCGAAGAAATCGACCTCATCCTGGAGAACGGCCGAACCAAAGTCGCCGTCGAATGCCGCCGTAGCTCGGCACCAACGCTGGACGCGGGATTCTTCAGAGCGTGCGAGACGGTCGGCGTTGATCGGGCCTACGTCGTCTATCCGGGATCGATGCGCTACCCCCTCGGCAACGGCGTCGAGGCCGTTCCTCTGCAGGAAGCGATGCAGCTGGTCAAGAATGTCTGACGTTCGACCTTGGCGGCTATGTAGGATTTTATACATGAACGGACATCGGTCGGTTAGGATACGGCGCGGCGAGTGGCCGCCGATCATTCCTCCTGCCGAAGGATGTGCAGCTGAAGCCAGGCGCCTATAACCGGATGGTGCAAAGCGCTTTTTCCTCAATCAAGAATTGAGTGATTCTGAGGGCTCGCTGTCTCTATATTTCTCATTATACTCGGCCTGCAATCGTCTCATTTCATCTATATCTACCTTGTGGTGCTCTCTTATTTCCCTGTCCAGCCAGTCATGAAACGAGTGAATTAACTCTTCATATTGCGAGCAAACATCCAGAAGAACGATTTTTTCTGGTTGCCTTTTCAAAAACTCTCGGGCAGAGGCCTTCCACCGATCATACTGCTCTAGCTCTTCGCGTGAAAATCTAATACCGCACTCAAAGTCTGCTGCTCCTCGAGTAAAAGTGATATGCTGTTCCGAGTTTGGAAGTCCCTTGTGCAACATAAAGTTTCTCAAGCCTTGAACAAACGCATGCAGGCCGTTGTCTCCGAAACGATTTGCTACTTCTGACGCATACAGGCCAGCGATTGGTGTTCCCTCGTAATGCTCTGCGATGAAGACTCTGGTTTGATCGACCAAGGTCATCGCTCCTGCAAGAAAATTGTGGAACAGCCTAATCACCTCACGATGGGCTTGAGTTCCAGCGCCGCAGTTTTTTTCAGCCATCAGCTGAATGGCAACTTGAGGAGTTGACACGAGCTTCAGAGCTTCAAGCAGGTCTTGGGCGTTCATTGTAAAAATGTTGAGCGTAAAACTACGACTATGCAGCCGGTTCATGACCGCCATGCCTGCAGAATCGTGAATTCGACAGTGCAATTCGTACGAGCGACGCTGGTGGCGCCGTTGCGAAGACGTCGGCATAGTAACCTCCATCGCGCAGTTTCAATTGAGGAAATCTAATCAAAATGCGGCGTCAGACGCCAGCAAACGTGTAATTTTGTCAACAGGAAGCGCAGTCACACGGCGGCGACAGTCGCTCCATTCTCTCCCGTCGATGGTTGTTGAAGGGGTAGCAAAACTACAGGCGGTTTCAGAGGCGATTCTTCGCACGAGGCACGGATATCGGGAACCCCTGCTACGCAGTTACCCATCACGTCCACATTCGCGCTGCCAACCCACGTTCTTCGCGGCCGGTGAAGTCGGCGTAGATCGCCGTGGTTTGCAGGTTCGAGTGCCCGAGCCAGCGCGAGACGATGTTGAGCGGGACGTTCTTTTCCAGCGCGGCGATGGCGAAGCCGTGCCGTAGGCCCTTGGCGGAGGCGTGCGGGCCGACAAGACCGGCGAGGCCCATGGCGTCCTTCACCCAGCGATGGGCAGTGGCGCGATCCACCGGCCAAAGGGGTTGATCGGCGTGCTTCCGGTTCCGGGTGTCGTGGATGAGTTCGATCATCTCCAGCAGCTCGTCCGGCACCGGAATGGTCCGATGCACGAGCTTCCGCCGCTTCAACGTCCGCAACGTGATCGTCTTGGCGACGGCATCGAGGTGAAGCGGTGTCACCTCCAGCGGTTCGCTGAGCCGGGCGCCGGTCAGGGCAAGGGTAAGGCAGTAGGACCGCGCAGGACGCGATTTGAGGAACTTGGCGGCGGCGATAAAGGTCCCCCGCTCCTCGGGGGTCAGATACTTGCGCAGACCGCGCGGGGTGAGGAGGCCGGACACGGTGCAACATTACGCGATAGGAACCGTGGCGTGAACGGACCTGCCCGCTCAACGGGCAAGAGCGTGTGGCGGCACCGCATCCCAGAAATCCGCCGTGTCGATCAGGGAAGCCGGTTCCGACAGTCAACGCGATGCAACATTATCTTAGGATAGTGTGATAATCAAACTCATAAGGCAGAACCGCGCGGTGACGACTTGTCAGTTCATCACAGAATTCTTACGCGGCCTCCTTTCTGACTTCGAAGTTCAACACCTCACGCAGGAAATGTGGAGCGCTACAAATCCTCGCTAGTGCCAATGTCCAACTCTCGGAGCAAGTATTTTGCAGGAACCTCCTTTCTAACTACATGACACTTAGACAGGACCCAGTCTATCACTCGATCTTCTATAACGCCCCCACGCATTCCGGCACGCACTACCACATCCCTCAAAAACAACTCCCTGTCCTGGACCACCAACGAATGCATCGAATTGATTTTGTCATCAATAGCGCCTTCGATGTCGGCGTCGCTTAACTTCGCCCCCGCAGCATCAGCAGCCGCAGTAAGTTGGCAAAGCAGAATTCCAAGCCTTACGCGACGATCTGCAAGGTCACGCAACTCTGATTTGAACTCAGCTATAGGCTTTCCAAGGACGTCGAGAGAAAGCCCTCTCAACTTAAGCTCAGCAAGCTGCGCTTTCCAAAGGTTCTCAGATTCTATTTCAACAAGTTGCTTTGGAGCAACAAACTTATTTGCATCATCCAGGTGATCGAGTAGCTTTCGTTTTAATCGTTGCTGACTTGCAGCCTCGAGTTGAGCATCGATCATTTTTCGAATTGCAACCATAAGGGCGGCTTTGTTCTCATGGCCGAGCTTTTCTCGAACCATCCCATCAGTGAAGTCAATAAGTGATTTCGCCTCTACGCAATCAATTCTGAACGAAAACAGCACCCTCTTTCCGGCAACGTCCTTGCTATGGAAATCCATAGGGTAAAGCAACTCAAATTGCACCACGTCTCTCGCTTGTTTCCCAAGTAATTTCTGCTGTATAAGATCGCTTGCGCCGCCGGGACCCAAGCCAAATTTTTTCAAGCGCAATAAATTCTGCTTTGGTTCAGTGCCGGCCGGTTCCAAATCGAATATTATCTCAGAACCAGTAACGGTTACAACATCACCCTGCTGAGCTGGGCCATCTTTAACTTTTAATGCTGAGCCCATGAGGTTTCGTAGCAAGTTCACATTTTCATTAACCAAATCAGAGCTGACTGTCGCGACCTCTTGAACGAGCTTTATGTTACGATATCCTTTGGGTATGTGAGTTAAAAACTCAGGAATGACTGATGGCTCTTCAAGTCCCTTGCGAATGCGACTGGTCAAGCTCTCCTTTGCATCAGGCGATTCTAGAATCATATCCTCCAATGCAGGAATCGGGATGTTTTTTGAAGCAATACTACCCATCGCTTTATCAAATACACTCTTTGTCGAATCTGGCAATTGGTCTCTGATCTCGCTTAATTTGGCGACGTGACCCGCAGAAGCTTGAATGTAATCAGATATCAGGGCGAAATCTCCCCGTTGCTTTAAGCGCACAAGTTGCGCCGAAGTGAGCCGCTTCATTAAGTCTTCCGCATCAGGCAAACGCTCACCCATTAGCACGTAAGACGAACTGCGATTTTTATTGTTCCAACGGTGAGATTCATTGGTTAGTTCAGAAAGCTCCTTCAAGTCAGGGGCAGATCGAGAGAGCCAATCTTTCAATCGTGGCCAAACCTCGAAATAGGCTTCATGAGCAAATGTGGTGCCGCCTTCGGTGCTAGTCAGGAGGGCGTTCTCCTCCAGATCTTCTATCGTTTGATCGCTTACACCGGAGGCGCGTAGAAGCTCCTTGTCAGCTGACTGAGAAATCGGAAATCCCTCGGAGCCAAAGGCTATGAGCAAGTCGAATAATATAGGCAGCTCCGAGATGCGTTCTCCAAGTTGCTCCTCCGCTAATGATAAACTCTTTTCAATTATACCCCCAATCCGCCTTAGATCCTTATACGCTTTTAATGTCATGCGCCCTGGGCGGCACCTCTTGTAGAGGATGTGTATAGCAAGCGCTAGCAATGGAAGACTATTTCGGTCGGGGTGACAGTCTTGAAGCAGGGCCTCAACTAGCTCGGGCTCCGGCTCTTCGATTCCTGCAGCTGACGCCGGACCAATGATAACAGATTCCAAATCACGGCGGCGAGCCATGGTTGGCACGGTGAAAAAGGAGAACACAGTGCTCCCTCGTTCAGTTGCGAAAAAATCGCCATCGGTCCAAGTCTGGAGCTGGTCTGATCGATGCCCGATGATCAGCGTCACTTTGTTACTTTTTATTATCTCTCCGAGAGCTAAGAAAAAATGCTTTGTGTCTATGTCGCCCAGGTTTGGATAACAACGCTCAAACTGATCAATAAATAGAAAGAGCCGTTGCTCTCCGAGCCCCTCAAGAATATGATGAATATTGAGTGGAATCTTCTCAGGCGACCGGCGAAAGCGCTCTAGGAGAGCGCGTTCCTGTATCGGGTCGGGATGCCATTCGTGCAAAGCATGCACAAGTGCGATCAGGTGGCTCCGTTTGTTTCGATCAAGGAATCGCACTGTTGAGCCCGAAGCGCATGGGTGACGCTTCAAAGCTGGCATAACTCCAGCAGCAAGTAAGGAAGATTTGCCTACGCCGGAGCTTCCTGCAACAATAACATGCGACGGCTGATCATTTGTGAGAGAACCAACAATGCTCTCTACGTACTGCGCTCTCCCGAAGAAATATCGATCATGCTCCTCTGTGAGGGGGCGAAGACCCGCATAAATTTCTGTTGAGCCGCCACGTGTTCTAGAGGAATCGTTATATCGATCATTCAAGGTATATTCAATGAGATTACCAACGAGCCGTTCGCAATCGGCTGTGCCATTTACTCTATTTTTTATCAGGTTCTTTTTGGGTAGTTCGTCACGAATATCGCCATTAAGGATGAAGGGATCCTTCAGCCAGTCATGCATTGAGTCGTAGCGATATAGCGCAGCTTTGTAGGACTCTTTACCGTCCCTGTAGTTGCCTTGGGCTGGTGGGGTGTCTTGCATAAAAACATGAACGGAACGATTGGCTAGAAGCCGATCGGCGATCTCTTTCATTGTTCCAGGCCCAATATCACTCACCAGCATTACCAACAATAGATCTGCGTCTCTTGGATGACCTTGAGTCCGGTAAATAGCGTCATTCCGGTCCTCGGTGATTTCCCAAACAACCTGGTTCTCGCTGTCCCATCGCACAACCAAAGCGCTTGCACGCTCACGATACGTTGGCGAATCAAACTTCTTTTTTATTCCTTTTTCTGCCGCATCAACTAGCTCAACGGCAGTCTTTGGGAAGCTCAAAAATATTCTGATCGTATCGCGTGGTCGTTGGTATCCGACGGATCTCGTGCTTGGCTCGCTCACTACGGTAACTCCCGCCAATCGTCGCATCTTCGCGATATTATGTATACCATTTGCATTAAAATTTGACAAGGCAGTGAGCTGCGGAAAATATGGATGTGGGTCTTGTTACTTTCTCAGTTGTGCGGTAAGGTTTGCCCAACGAAAGAAGTTTTGATGTTAATGAAGCAAATGAGATGGGCATCACATGCCTATCCCCTTGCCTCAGGCGCTGGCTCAAAATCGCATGGCCGACCAACGTCATAGGTGGTCGGGTGCAGATCATGGGGCCGACGTGCCACTTGGTTGATATCGCAGCCATTTCCGCGCTCACGCCTGAGGCAAGGGGATAGGCATGTGGGCATCAACTAAGGACCGTCGTGCTCTGATACCGCAGCATTACCACAACTTTGAAGTGCACGCCGTTTCATTTCTCGATATAGTTGGTGTTCCTTATCGCATAGAGAGATCGGAAGGTAGGGATTGGAGAATCAAGATGACTTGCGATCTCGATCTTTCAAGGTGCGGGTTGACCAAACTGCCAGTCGATTTTGACCGGATCGATATGCGAGGTTTCGATGTCTACTTGGACGACAACCTGCTGGTCGCCATAGATAGGCTCCCAATTAATATTGGGGTTTTAAGTGCCAATAGGAATAAGTTGACTTCTGTTCTGTCGCCTGGCGACGGAATCAGCGCCGTTTTCCTTAGGGAAAATTGTTTGTCGGATTTGCCGGATCTCCCGGACTCGCTTGAATATTTGGATCTGAGAAACAATCGGATCGAGAATTTGCCCGTAGTTTCTGTCAAATGTCGAATTGAGCTCAAGGGAAATCCCTGCGAAAGCGAGTTAAGTAAAGATGAGAGATGACAAACGGAGCGGAACGGTCGCTCTGTCGTATATACTCGGCACACCCGAGCCAGACTCGTCCAGCCGCGTTTTAGTGCATTCCTTGCAGTGTTCAGTCGCTCACCCAGTAGGCTTCTTGACGTGGAAACGCACAGGGACTTTAGTGCTGGCGGTTATCCGACCGCGGCACCTCATCCAAGATAAACGTACTGCTAAGTCCCAATGCCTCGTTCCTTGCCCGGTTCTCTGCAGCGAGTTCAGTGCGGATACTTGACCAAAACCGCTCGACCACCAGGTCATTGTCTTGCACTGCCGCCTCGCGAACGCTAGGGAGCCGCTTCCTTAGGTATTCGGTCAGAACGTTGGCTACGCGAGCAAACGATCGGCGATTGCGCTCGGCAAGCGAGAGTGCGGAGAGGCTTGTGGCTAGGGTCTGTAGGCCCCCTCCGAAGACCCCCCCTAATGCTGCCCGCTCTGAACTGATCCACGACCGAGCAATGCGCGCCCAGCGATCTATGCCGGGTGCCATTGGTCCCAACATCGATAAAGCCAACTCGCAGACGACAGGTGTCATGGCTATCATCAGCAGGAGCACTGCGAGCCAACGCAAGCCGGAAATCCCACGCGCTGGCCAACTGAAGTCGTGGCTCCTGTTTCGGTGCCAGTCGCGTTGATCTTCGATGAGGTAAGCTCGCACATATTCAAGGGTAAGCACGTTGGCCGGTAGTTCGTGCCATGCCTATCCCCTTGCCTCAGGCGCTGGCTCAAAATCGCATGGCCGACCAACGTCATAGGTGGTCGGGTGCAGATCATGGGGCCGACGTGCCACTTGGTTGATATCGCAGCCATTTCCGCGCTCACGCCTGAGGCAAGGGGATAGGCATGAGTTCGTGCTGCAGAGGCTTTGGCAACTTTCGTCCGTAGTCCAGGATCTTCTGGAAATGGTCGAGCCGCAGCGCCTCCGAACGCATTCTGGCGTTGCCCCATTCGTCGCTCGGTCTCCTCATCCTCAAGTAAAAGGTGGAACCGAGCGCCAAACCCAAGCATATGAAGTGAAGGATCTGAAGGGATAGTGAACCCACGGTGCCTTGTGCCCACTGCAAGTACAGCATTAGGCCAGATACACCTGTCGCTACAAATCCGAGCCAAGCGGCGTAGCGGCCAAAACCGTGCTGGTGCTTCTGCGCATTCTGTGCATTCCTGCTCGCCTTCTCGTACTCTGCGATCGACGTCGCGGCGGAAACACTATCGAGCACCAATGCTAACTGTTTCGCCGCTGGGGAGAGCGCCAGCGCGTGCTTATCGATGTCGCGCCAACTCCTGATCTTTTCACGCAATCGATCGACCTCGGCAATAGCCGCAGCAGTATCCGCATGACACCGCTCTATTGCGGGTGGTTGCTCGCTCATTAATACGCCTCTCTACAGGTGTCCAACACGCGGATGATGCTACAGATTGAAGTGAGCCCGTCAGGATTGTCCTTGATTCTTGGAAACTGGACGTAATCCAACACCTCCATGCGTGGTTCGCGAGGAGGAATTTGGGCTGACGGTAACAGGCCTACTTGCGAGCACAAGGGCGCGCGTTAGGTCTGTCGAATCTGGCCCAGCGAATAGGCAAAGCATCACAGCCAAACGCCGATACCGCGCCTGGTGTCTACAGGGTGTTTTCAATTCCACGTGCTTTAACTGCGGGAAATCGCCCAGAAAGATTGTCTTGGGCGCAGGAAGCCCGGCAGTGGTTACCCTACTGACAATACAGAACCTACCGCCCCCGTCCCCGATCGCGCCCCTGATCAGACCTTGGCTGGGCCACCGGGATACCCCGGTCGCGGGCGAGCATTTCGGTGAGGGTCATGGGGCGTGATGAGGTAGGCGCAGGCTGGTGTGCAACAAGCGCTGGTACGGGTAGGAGCTGCTCGATGACCGGCGCAGGTGGGGCTGGCTGTGCGGTCGAATTCTGCAGCGTCAGCGCTTCCGGAACATCCGTCCTAGCGTGCGCGGCGGACTGCAGCGCGGTATGAGATGCGGGTGACGGCCCAAGAAATGGTCGCGGGCCGTGCACTGCGGGTAGAGGGATGGCGGGCGCCAACACGGGCACCACAATCTTCGCCCCCACCGGCATAGCCGGTCCAGATGTCCGAACCTCCCCCGCGCCCCGCGCCGGCTGTTTGAGCGACGCGTTGTATTCGACCCGGGTCAAGCCTTTGTCGATCTCGGCATAACGCACCACCCGCGTCGTTGACCGGCCGCGCCGCCGGAACGGATTGTTGCGCACAACGCGATCTCGTGACGACGGCCGAAAGCCGCGCCGATGCATCGCCCGAATGTTGGGTCCCTCGTGCACCTGCGGCCGACGCCCCACGCCTTGCTCGCGCAATGACCGCCGATCAATTCGTTCGGACCGTCCAGCCACCTCTAGCGCGGCGTTGGCGCACCGCTGCCACAGCTCCCGAACCTTGAGAAGGGTGGTGGGGGAAGCTTGACCCTTTCCCTGACGCAAGGCCGCTTCCTTCTTGCCGGCCGACAGGAACATCACCCGCCGTCCGGTTTCAACGTCACGGTCGCGGAGCACGAGGTGGCAGTGGGGGTTATTGCGGTCCTTGCCTTCGGTGTGGAATGCCGCGAACCACGATGCCCGCCCCAGTGTCAGCTTTTCGGCAAATGCTGCCACCAGTGCATGCTGATGAACGGCGCTCAACTCCCGGGGAAGCGCCAGCACCAGCTTGTCAATCACGCGCGCGTTCTTGCGATCGTCCCGCTCCTCGCGCTTCAGCCAAGCGATGGCCTGTCGCCGGACCTCCGGCATGCGGGCGGCGATGACGTGGGTCACCGCCGCTTTGCGGGTGATGTATTTCAGGTGGGCGGCGGATGTGAACGGCTGGGCCTGCGTGGTCTTGCCGATGGCCGTCATGCGCAAACTGTAGATGGCCATCGATCCTCCTTTTCAGCGACCCCGGTCGCGGTGGAACAGCCTGGGCACGATGGCCGGAGCCACGCCGTGCTGTTGGGCCAGTTGCTCGGTCAACGTCAACTTCCCCGGCGTCGGATGCCCCCACGCCGATCCCGACGCCTGCCGAAGTGCTCCGACCTGCGGCAGCGGCCGGGCGGGTTGCGTGGGCTCGGCAACCAGCACAATCGGCTCGGGTTGATGCGCCGTCCGGGCTGGCTCCGACTTGGTCCGAGCGGCTACGAAAGCGGGCCGATCGACTGTCCCGGACACACGCTCGGGCGCGGCGCCTTGATCAGGAATTACCTCGACCGCCACCCCTTTATGGACAGCCGTCATCGCCACCTGACGTTGCAGCTCCTTTTGCTTGTTCCGCTCCGCCACACGTTGCAGCCGCGCTTCGACCAGCTGGGCGCGCTCATGGAAAATGTGCTGCCAGACCGTCTTCTTGGCCCAGGGCGGCAGATCCTTGGTGGCCCTCAACAGCTGGCGCTCGTACCGCGTCGGCCACCAGAACAGCGACCGAGCCCGGCGCTGGACCTCTGCTGGAAACCGCTCCAGCAGGTTCGGCACTCGGTCCTTGTAGTGGACCTCGACCTTGATCGCGCCGCCGGCCGAGACCGAGATGTCCATTTGATGATGCTGCTGCAATGTCGCCTCCCGAGTATTGGCCGGTTGCAAGTCATTCCGCGACGCGTTGCTGAATCAACTGAACCAACTCGGACGGGTTTTGCTTGCCAAAACCCACAAGTGCGCCCTCAACACTGCTCGACACTACGTTGAATCTACGGCAGAACTTTGGCAGCCGTCTCGCCGTGACGTATGCGGATGCTCCGCATGTGTCACGGCGGCCGGCAGCGAGGGGCCAAGTTGCGGGGGCCGGACAGGTCCGTGGCGGGCAGTCGGCAGTGTGCGTCGCGCGCACTGCCTTGGGGGGAAACGCACCGCGTTTGGGGGGAGCCGTCTTGCTCCCCCCCGCAAATCAGTTGAATGCTGGTGCGCAATTCGCGCGTGCCTGCGTCAGCGACGACGAGGTGCCAACATGCCCTGGCTTGCCATGATGGCGGCAGCGCTTGCGCTGGGGTGGTGGTTTGGTGGGCGCAAGCGTCGGGAGGCCAACCGCCAGCGCAACCAGAGGGAGGTCAATGCCACCCTCGATACCGGCATGCCCTCGCACGAGACGGCGGTGGGTCAGAAGGCCAAACAGGTGGCAGACGCGCAGGCGACAAAGCTCTCGGCTCCCCCTCCGATCCACGGCTCGGCCCGCTGGGCGACCCCCGACGATGCCGCCGGCCTGATCGACACCAGCCACTTCACCACGGCGGCGCGTGGCAGCCGCAACCTGCATCTGGGAACGCTGCTGGCGGATACCGGCTTCGACAGTGGCAGCGTCCCCGGACAGGATACTTGGCTGCCGCTGGTCGCCCGCTATCCGGGCCACCTGCTCACCGTGGCCGGCACCGGCCAAGGCAAGAGCGCCACGCAGATCATCGCCAACCTGATGACCTACACCGGCTCGGTGGTGGTGCTCGACCCCAAGGGGGAGCTGTTCGCGGCAACCGCCGCCCGCCGCCGCCAGTTCGGCAAGGTGTTCCGGTTGGCGCCGCTGGCCCGCCCCGGCGACCCCAAGTCCGACCGCTACAATCCTATGGACGAGCTGGACGACCCCCGCGACCCCGGTCGCGAACTGGGCAGCCGGGCCCGCCGTCTGGCCGAGATGCTGATGGTGCGGCAGGGCAACAAGGGCGCGGCCGAGGCGACGTTCTTCGAGAACGAGGCCATCAACCTGCTCACCGCCGTGATCATGTTCGTGTTCGAGATCACCGCCCGGTCCGAGTTGCGCTGCCTCCGCACGATGTCGGAAGTGCGCCGGATCTGCACGCTGCCGATCCTGGGCGGACGCAGCGAGCGCAGCCCTCACGTGCGGGAGTACCTGGAGGACATCTTCATCCAGATGGCGACGGTCTCCCTGATCGAGTACGTCCGCCGGCAAGGCAACCAGTTCCAGGGCTATGAAGCCAAGCTGCTGGGCTCATTTGTCTCCGAGATCAATTCCAATCTGGCGTTCTGGGACGGCCATCCCGGGTTTGCGGAAGTGACCGCCGCCAGCGATTTTGCATTTGCGGACCTGGAGCGGGAGGTCGTGACGGTCTACCTCACCATCCCGCTCAAGGACATGCCCACCAGCTACCGGTTCCTGCGGGCGATGATCGGGCTGGCGTTTGCGGCGCTGGAGGAGAAACAGGAGGCGCGGCAGGCGTCGGTGCTGTTCATCCTCGACGAGTTTCCGGCGCTTAAGGATATGGAGTTCATGCGTGATGCGGTGGCGCAAATGCGCTCCTCCGGCGCCTGGTTCTGGATCTTCGTGCAAGACGTGGCGCAGCTGGAAGCCGTCTACGGCCGCTGGTCCGACGTGTTCCTGTCGCAGACCGACCATCAAGTGTTCTTCGGCGGCACCAACGACCCCAAGACCCGCAAGCACATCTCGTCGGCGCTGGGGGTCACCACTTACCCCTACCGCGACGCCAGCGTGACCTGGTCGCACAACATCGGCCTCAACGACGGCATCAGTGAGCAGCCAATCCAAATGGGCGGCGTCAGCCAGGGCCGAAGCATCGGGCAGTCGGTCAACATCGCCGAACCGGTGGTGCTGGCGGCACGGCCCCTGCTCACCCCGTTCGAGGTGGGAACGTTCCTGTCGGGGCGGCAGCCCGGCGAGACCCATTCCTCCACCGCCATCATCTTGTCCAAGCAGGCCGGCGGCTACCCCATCAAAGCCCGGCGCCAGCATTGGGAGGCACTCTTCAAACAAGACCCGACAGCCAACGTCGTGCCGATCGCCGCGTACCGATAATCGTTTCACATATTGACCGCAGGATTTGGAGGATTGCCCGATGAATGCCGTTTCGAAGCCGACGTCCCCGTCCGTTACCGACCTGCATGAGGCGCAAGCCTACGACCACCAGGGTCCGGGCAAACTCATTCGCAGTTACGTGCACGCCCTCCGGCAGCTGTTCCAAGCGGAAGCGGCATCAACCTTCAACATCCGGCAATGGCAAGCCCTGGAACGTAGGTTGGTGGCCCAGCACCAGCACGAATGGCAACAGGCACGCGCGAATTGGGGCAACGAGGCCGCTTCGCGACTGATGGACCTCGCCATCGCGCACGGTGACGGGTTGGCGGCGGTGATCGCGGCAGCAGGCGGTCAGGAAAACACGGCGGCGGTCTTGCACGAAGCATTCGTCGACTTGGCGGCTGACGCCAACACCTGGGAACTGCACACCGACCCCACCTATGCGGCATTCGGATTCTATACGGCTGTCGGCTGGCTCGGATTGCGGCACGCCATGATGGCGGGCGTTCGACCCGCCGCGTTGGAAACCTTGTTGTTGGGCGAGTCCCGACCGGTGCAGGCGGCTCCAAGCGCGGGGGCACCAAACGGGTTTCGGCAGGCGGTAGCAGCCGTGGACGCGGTGTTGTCCCCCGTGCTGGCCACCATCGTCGCGCGCACCAAAGCCGCCGTTGCCAACTATCAAGAGGCACAGCAGGAACGAAAAGAACTGCAGGCGCGCGCCCTGGCGGATCGGCAAAAGGTGGCGGTGGAATTGGCGCTGCGCGTTCCCGCCACGCCGCCCGCTGAACCTGCCCCACAGCGCAATTCAAACAGCGCACCATTGCCGCTCGACGCATCACGTTTGGGTGGCTCGATCCTCCCGACCTGGCTCATGCTGGTGGGGTTGAGTTGGGTCTCGCTGATCTGGGGCGCGCTGATTTCACTGCCGTTCGGCGTCGGACTGGCCATCTTCGCGACCATGTTCGCCGGGTTCGTTTCGGTGCCGCTGTGGGGGACGGTGTTCGGATTCCTCGGCATGGGTGCGGCACGGGACAGCACGCTGCGCCAGATGGGCTTCCAGGACCTCGATGAGGGGCACGAACTCAAGCAGACAGCGGCCAGGTATGCGCAGATCCTCGATATCCCGCCGCCCCGCCTCGGCACCATGGAGCCGCGCAACGCCTTCGCCATGGGCACCAGCCGCGACGATGCCACGGTCGCGATTGGGCGGCCATTGATCAACACGATGGACAGAGAAGAGGTCAACGCGATCCTAGGCCACGAGTTGGGCCACGTGGTCTCCGGCGACATGCGCAAGATGATGCTGATGCGCACCTTCCAGAATGCGACGGTCTGGTTCGGTCTCACCCAGGGTCTAAAGCAGTTTGCGCGGTGGGTCATCTGCTGGGCGGCGGAACTCGCCATTCTGGCGTTCTCGCGCCGTCGGGAATACTGGGCCGACGCCATCGGTGCGGCCCTGGCCGGCAAGGAAGCGATGATCGGCGCCCTGAAAAAGCTGGAACAGGCCCCGGTGCTCACAGGCACCGAATCCATCCACGCCCGCTTCATGTTCCGGGGCACGCTGTCGACCCACCCCACCATGGCGCAGCGGATCGACGCCCTGGAGCGCGAGACCTACATCCAACGCCTGCCACGGTGCGCGACGCGCAGGTGAACACGCCAATCGGCCCGATGTCGGGCCGATGAATCAGCGTCCGCGCCTAGTGCTGGGCTGGTACGTCTCCCTTGGCATCGTCCTTGGGTTCTTCCTGGCGAACCACGATGCGGCCGTTGATGGGCAGCGCGTTCAGCACGATGTCGTAGCCCTTGCCGTCCTTGTGGGAGAACAGCCGGCCGATGCGGGTCCAGTAGGATTTCTGGCCACGGGGGGCGTCCTCGACGGCGTAGGCGTAGAGGCTGGATGTGGTGGTCTGTGTCATGGGTTTGGTCTTTCGTTGGGTTGTCCGGGCCACGCCTGTCGCGGCTCGTTGGCGGTCTAGAGACAGACGCCTGAGGCGGGTTTGCCGGGCTGAGCAGAGCGAACCGGAGGCGGCGAAGATGGGCAGGGCCCCGTCTGCAGCCGGCCCTTGGCGAACCCGGCTGCGGCTGTCACCACGCCCAACGGTCAAGCCGAGTACCGCGTGCGCCTGGCCTACGACACCGATGACCACCTGATACGGCACCTACCAACCATGCCGTCCTGCGTTCGACGATTGGAATGCTTGCGCCTGGACCCGGACCAAATTCGCCCGGCGATGTTCCCCTACGGCAAAGGGGGATGAGATTTGCTGGCTGCCGCGCTATGCTGCCGCTGGTTCGGATGTTGACCCAAGGAGTGCCTGGGACGTGAACCAGTTGGCGCCCGCGCTGCTGTTTCTGACGACGATCGAGGTGGCGGGGATGCTGCGCATCTCGCGCCGCACGCTTGAACGCATGCGCGTGGAAGGCACCGGCCCCCGCTACGTCAAGGTTGGCCCCGGCAAGCGTTCCCGGGTGCTCTACCGTCAGCAGGAGGTCGAGGTCTGGCTGCAGCGGTTCAACTATGGGTCGACGAGTGAGTATGGGCGATAGCCGGTGAAACTGCGTAGGACCTTCGCTGATTGAGTTTTGTGCTTGGGTCGTGAGGTGAAGCGGTACTGAAACCAAAAATGCTTCTGTTTGCGTTCTGGGGTGCTTTCTGGCTCAAAGCTGATCCCGGCTTCCTATTTTCAATTCAATCAAATATTTTTGAAATTGGTCAGATATGAATAATTATATGTCTGGAATATAAGAAAGACTATAAGTAACTATAAGAGAGACCGCGCAAAGCCGCTTCCAGATTGGCATTCCGAGGCATTGGCGCACCCAAGTCTGCGTGAAAGCGCACCCAAGTCTGCGTAGACCCGCACCCAAGTCTGCGTGGATACACCCATCCTCCGCACCCAAGTCTGCGTAAGGGCGCACCCAAGTCTGCGTGGCCGGTGGTTCAAGTAGCTGAAACTATTTGTGCTGAGATGAACCGATAGCGCACCCAAGTCTGCGTAGCGGATCAGGCCTTGATGTGGCGAACGGAGGGGACGAACAGCTTGTCCGGATCGGTTGAGCTGAGCAACAGCCCCTTCTCGGTTAGCCGCACCGGGACTCGCGGAAACACCTCGGCGATATGGGCAAGGTCGTCGGCGAAGCCTTGTCGGAACTTGCGCGCGCGGCTGGTCACGTCGGTGCCGAACTGCGCCTGCAGGGCGGTCCAGGAGATGGCAACGGGTTTGTTCACGGAACGCAAGCGGGACGCGAGCCAGAGCACGATGTCGATTTGTTTGGCGGATTGTGTAAAGGCACGCAGGGTGCGGATATCGATCGGCAGAGCGTGCTGGCGCAGCGTTTCGTAAAACCTTTTGTCGAGCGTCAAAGTGGTGCTCCAGAGCATGCGCTGGTCGGGGTTGGTCGGCAGCCACATATCGAAGGCTTCGATGGGTTGGGTGCTGATGGTGGTGGTGCGATCCTCCCGCCAGACGCCGATCTGCATCCTAGAAGCGGCCAGCCGGTTCAGCTGCTCCTTGAATTGGGCGATAGTACCACGCTCGCCGCCGGTCACCTGGAAGCCGAGATCACGGATGAACGCGCTCATGCTGTCGGCGATTTCGATCTGATGAGAGTTCTGGCGGACGGCCATGGTGCAGATGTGGAGCATCAGCAGGCGAGCCTTGGGACCATAGGGCAAACCCTGCGGCGTCATCTTGCCGGTGACCGGGTCTTTGAGGTAGCCCGACTGCACAACCAGTGAGCTTTTGCCGTACTCGCGGATGAAATCACGCGCCGTGTCCGCTGGTCGCCGGTAGGGCAGTGCGCAAAGGGCCAGGACGCTGTGTATGTAATGGCGGTCGGCCTCGGATAGTGGATTGGCTTGGATCAAGTCCCGCATGTCTTCCCGGCGGCGGGCCACGGCGGTCAATTGATCCTTGCGCCCGCGCTCGGCATCGCGTTGACGTTGCTGCTCGACGAGGCTTCGGACAAGCGTGGAATAGAAGGCATTGTGGCCGGCTTTTTGAAGCTGGGTGAGGAGATCGTCATCGCGGATGGCACTGGCGTCTTCGGGACGGATCAAAGTTGTAGACTCCGTCATACCGCCGGGTATTCCCGTTCCAGCAGCTCGCGCACGATGTCGGAGATCTGGCGCTCGGTGGTGGCGCAATGAACCTTGATCCGCTTGTGCAGCTCGGCCGGCACATCCACGGTAAGGCGCTTGGTTGGTCCGGTCGGATGCGTCGGCGCGGCGCGGGCGCCCACCCAAGCTTCTGCGGGGCGGGACAACGCGGCTGGCTGTTTGAAGGCGATTGTTTTGGAGGTCATGCGATACGTCTTTCCTTGGTTGCTGAAATCAGACTTTCCGCAAGGTCGTAAATCTCCATTGCCGACATCGAACTCGGCGCGGTCTCGATTACGGTCAGCCCCTGGGAGGCGGATTCGGCGAACGCGACGCGCTGAGTGATGGCGATGCTTGCGAGCGGAAACGGGAAGTCGTTGAACGCCTTCATCACCGCGCGCGCGATGGCAGTGTTGGCGATCTTGCGGTTGATGACGAACGAGGCGGTGATCTCGGCACGGAACTGCTGGGCCTCGCGCACGAGCCCGACGATCTCAGTGCAGGACCACACGTCGAACGGCGATGGTTGGACGGGGATCAACACATGGTCGCAGGCTAGGATGGCAGAACGGGCCAGCTCGTTGACGCGCGGAGCGCCGTCGATCACGACTATGTCGTAGTCCTTGGCGATGGCCGGTAGCTCTTTATGGAGCGTTGGCTTTGGCATTCCGATCACTGGAAACAGCGGCGGTCGTTCGCGAATGCTTGACCATGCCAGGGAGCTGCCCTGGGGGTCAGCGTCAACGAGCAGGGTGCGGCGTCCGTCCTTAGCGAAGGCTGCCGCTAGATTGAGTGCAAGAGTCGTCTTACCGACCCCACCCTTTTGTTGAAGTACGCCAATAATCATGATCGACTTCCCGCTTATCCGTGGATCATGCGTGGCGATAATCCGCCTACGCACAGAAGCGACCCTGCGCGAAGGCGCTGGCACGGGCAAGCGAACCGCCGCAAAAGCGGGCACTCATGTTTGCGGAAATGTCACGGGGCGGGAATGCGTGCAATCGCAGTGCCGTAAAAGAGGCTTTGCGGTCTTCCGTAAAGGCGTAAATCAGATCCACTCAGTCTCTTGACCCGCGCATCGCCGCCGCGATCGACGCGCCGACCTCGTCGTTGAGCTTTTGCACTGGATCGTCAGATAAATGGGCATACCGGGCCGTGGTCAACGGATGGTTGTGGCCAAGCAGCTTGCCGATCATCGGCAGCGAGCCCTTGGATGCCGCCGCCATGCTGGCGAAAGAGTGTCGGAGGTCGTGCATGCGAACGTCGGCGAGGCCGGCATCGGCGCGCATCCGCCGCCACGGTTTTTGCAAGTTGATCAACCTAGCCCCCTCACGGCGACCAACGATGACATGCGGATTAGCTTGGACACGAGGTATCCCCGCCAAAACCTCAATCGCTTGCGGATTCAACCTGATGGTTTTCTGGCCGGTCTTGGAATCCGGCAGCAGCAACAGGCCGCGCTGGACATCGACGTAGGACCACTTGAGGGTCAAGATTTCGCCAACGCGGGCACCCGTAAGCAGCAAGAGGCGCACGGCCGCCACGGCAAACAGGCTTTCGCCGCCAAGGGCCGCATGGGCATCCAGGACGGTTCCGAGTTGAGCAAACTCCTCACGCGAGAGGTAACGCTGCCGCTTGTTCTCCCTAAACTTCTTGATGCGCAGACACGGGTTGCTCTGCTCGGGGCGCAGGCCGCGCTCCTCCGACCAGCTCATCAGCTTGGAAATCATCGCGATGCTGTAATTGGCGGTGCTGGCCTTGCCGGACAAACGCGAATGAAACTTTAGGACATCCGTCCGCGTCAGGTTGGCAATACGGAGGTGCCCAATGGCCGGCAGGATATGGAGCCGAAAGAGGATTTCGTATTTCTCGCGGGTGTTCGGCTTTAGCTTCTCGCCATGCTCGGCCATGAAGTGTTCGGTCGCCTCGGCCACCGTCGGGTTGTCGAGGTCGCGCATGGCCTGACTTGGGTCTTTGCCTTCGGCAATCAGCCCAATCAGTCGATGAGCTTCCCGGCGCGCGGTTTCAACGGTCCAGGGCCCGCCATGGGGACCGATGATCATCCACCGATCGCGCCCCCGGATCTTCTTCCGCAGAAAATAGATCGGAGCGCCGTGCTGGCGGCGGACGCCGAAGCCTCGGACTTCGGTGTCGCGAGCCATCTGGTTGGTCTGCAGACGGTCAACGACCGTCTTAGTGATGCGGGCGGAAATGGCGTTGGTCATGGCGGTCGCCTAGCCTATGCACTGCGATAATGCAGGGGTCATGCAATTGTCTGCTAGCACGCTTTTAGCACGCCTTTTGCGGCGAATCGATGACTCGACATGGCGCTTACTGACGTTTTAATGTATTGATTCTAGTGTATATTTGGAGTTATGTCGTAGATCTGACGGATCGAAAAAATGCAATCGCACTGCAGAGGTCAGGGGTTCGATTCCCCTCGGCTCCACCAACCAAATCAGTGACTTATACCGGACATGTTGTTCACTCGATAAATCGGTCGCACACCTGTCGCACACCGATGCAGACTAGTGGCGTTCCGCCACGTTGTCCCGTGCGACAAGTCAGTGGATCGAGCGCCTGCCGCTGACAGGATGGCGTTTGATCAGCGACAGGCCATAAGCGGCTCGCGCGAGAAGATGTTCAGGTCGCACGATCTGTGGCATTCTATGAGAAATGACCGACCCAACAGCCTTCGCAGCGTCCGGCTGCTTCTCCGCTTGCGACTGCGTCTGCCGAGAAGGATACGAGGCGTTCGATAGCGTAGCGCGCGTCGAGTTGCGCGATCCGCCGGCGCTCCATGATATCTGTCATAGTGGGATTGGCTGGTTCTCTGCCAGAGAGCTCGTGGGTAACGATACCGTAGAGCTCAAGGGACTGCCGCGGAGGTCCGGTGTGTATATCCTGTGGCATAAGGACGATTACTGTCCAAGCCACGAGATGTTTCACATGAAGGCCCTTTACGTAGGCAAGGGTAACCAAGCAACAAGGCTCCGGGCGCATTGGAAAACGCGTAATTTCTCAGAAGAGATGCTTGTCTACTTTAGCTTTTACCCGACGACGAACCGCATTGCGAAATACATTGAGCAACTGCTGCTCGACACTTATCAAGTGCCGCACAATGCTGCCGAAAACGTAGGCACTGCGAGGCTGTGCGCTTACTTTAGTCAGTGGGAAGTGGACTAGTAGCACCGGAGGCTTGCGAAGCTTTGGCGGCTTTGTTTTTTTGACTACGTATCCATGTCCACTTTGTATATTCGCGAGCGACGCGAACTCGGGCATCCTTTAGCGACAGGCCCTTACAATGGGCAATAGTTGGGTTTTGGTCGAAAAACTTGTCAACCTGTTCTCGTGTCATGTTAGCGTACGCATCCAGCAGCCAGTCATAAAGATCGAAGGGATCGTCATCCCTTAGCCTGTTTGCAGAATTGTCCTTTCCAAACACGGCATCCGTGTAGCGACGAGCTGCCTGGGCTTCGTCTTGTGTGAGTGGCAGCTCCACGAACCATTGGCGACCGTTAGCGCCTACGACGAGCATTGCCTTGTCATCGCCCCAAGAGCAAATTTCGTCCACAGTCGCGGTGACTATGCTGCCATTAAGGTCGGCCACGTCGATTGCATCGCCGAGTTTGATCATTCGTCGCGGCTTGCCCTCGATATCAAGCAATTCTGGTGGCGAGCCATCGAAGGTAGTCGGCACAGTGCTAGCAGTCTTCCAGGCATCCATGAGCCAGAAGATATCACGATGCTTATCGTAGCCCTCGAGGGCGACTTCAATATCGATTGGCTTGCCGAAGGGATAGTCATCGATTTTTATAGTCTGCAGGAATCCAAAGCAGGGGGATCCCATTACGTCCTCGTTGGCCACGAACGTGTGGTTAGTGATGATGACATAGGCGGGTGCAATTGGTTGGCCGTTCACAGTCATGCTTTTCTCAACATGACGGATGGCATCTTCAGCAATTTTAGCAACCGCGCGCCAGTCGGCCTCAGTCAACATAGTACTGATACTCAGCTCAAACCAATAAATAGGATTTAATAGCGTCTTTTTGGAGGCGTTATAAATCTGATCTCGTACATAGACTTCCAGTTCCCGCTGAAAATCCGTATTAGTCACATCATGGGTGGGGTTTTTCCATCCATCTTTCCGCTTTGCTTCGACTTCATAGGTTTTTCCCGAAGCCTTAGACTTCGCCCTGAATTCTGGTGTCGGCGTCGATAAGGTTTTTTTCTCTGCGCAGGATATCTCCATTCCGGCGACAGCCAGCGCCGCGCCAACGATAGTCTCGTGATAAGCGGGCAAAAAGGTGACGGGATCGCGCAGTCGCTTCAATAGCCTCTTTGGAAGTTCATCATGGTGGGCGATAAGATAGAGCGCATAGGACAGATGCAGCCAGCAAGCAATAAAACCCATCATTACAATGCTCTTGACCGTCGGTTCGCCTGGCTTGGGACTGCTATATGTTTGAGACTTCTGCAGCCAGCGGAAGAGCGGGTGGTGCCCCTTATCTCGTTCGCGGTCACCCCACGAGTGGCCGAGCGTCTTCTTCATGAAGTGGTCAAGAAAATTCGGGAAGATGACCCAATTTTTAGCCCAGTATATAGTGTGTTTCACAGCTACGAAACGAACGCCGGTTGCTTCATCCAGCCAAGACACGATGGGGTTGCCGTGACCTTGCTGCAGTTTGCGTACGCTCTCGGCAGCCTGATGCCGGCGAAGCATTACTCTGGCGTGCTTCATGAATGCTATGTCGTGTTCAAGTGGGCGCGCAAGCCTCGTTGGAGGCGAGTTCGCAATCAAACAGCAGTGCTTGAATTTTTTGCCGCTACCGCATGGACAGGGCTTATTCCTTCCATTCTTCATTCGGCGATTATTTCAGAGTCGCAGCAGCGCGTCATGCAATTCACACGCACGATTGGTGTTGCGGCACCGTCTAGAGTACGTTCAAGGAAGTGGGCACCTGGGTTTGTTGAAGCCTCCTACATCTCACGCCCGCGATCCCGCCCCCTGTTCTTCGGTCGCCACTCGGCCATGTCGCGTTTGATCTGATCGGCACGCGAGATGGGTTCCTTGCGGTCGGTCGAGGTCTTCGTTCTGTCGGAGGCTTCGTCGCCTTTGCTTGTACGATTGGTCCGCTGCGCCATCTCCCGCAAGCGCTGCTTGTTGGGCTTCTCGATCTCCTTCGCCTTATCGAAGGCGCGCTTGATGCCCCTGAGCTTCCTCAGCCGCTTGAACCGGCGCCGGCGGGCGTTCTCGCGGTCCTCGATGATGGCCTCTTTGGCGGCGGCAAATGTGATGGGCGGGGCAGCCTCGCGCAGGGCGTCGCGCGCAGCGTGACGTTCGGATTCCTGCTCCTTGCGTAGGTCCTCGAATTGCTCGCGGTGCCGGGCCATGATGGCGTCGCGATGATCATTGGCATCGCCGCGATGCTGGCGTGAGAGAGCGCGCTTGTCTTGCTCGTGTCGTCTCAAGAGCTCGGCCATCGGGTCCTTTTTGGGGGCGGTGGCCTGAGCCATGTCGTCCCTCACGGGAGGGGCGCGCTTGATGCCGTTCTTGCGCTCGTACTCGCGGACACGGGACTTGTAATCCTTGAGCTCCCACAGATAGCGCGCAAGCCTCTTCACCTCCTGGCGCTGCGCCTTGTACATCTCGCGCCAGTAGGGTCGGTAGTGATCGTTTACCGCATGCATGGACCCGTCGAGGGCGGATTCCGTCTGCTGATCGAGTGCGTCGCGCACTGCGACTTGTTTCTCCCAGAGTTCTCTCTGGGCTCCCTTGATTTCAGCATCGAGTTCGCGCCGCATGGCCTTCATGCGGTCGATGACTTCCTTCTTGTCGAGCCAGATCTTGCGCGAGACGGTCCGGGCTTTGACGGGCACATAGGGCGCACGCCCGTCCTGCTCTTTGCTGGCGCTCATGAGGAGGGTATTCGGGCTGTGCTTGCGGCCCATCAAGAGATCCGTTGGATCGAGGCGGCGGTGTTTCTGCTTCTTGCGCTCCTCGTTGTTCTTGACGCGCTCTTCACAGTGAAGGCCGTGTTCCTGCTCGTACTCCTGGGCCCAATGGGAGAGGGCGAGTTTCGAGAACTTGAGGTCTGCGGTCCGGCCTGTCTGGGGATGAACCGTATTCACAACGATATGCAAGTGCGGGTGCTTCTTGTCCGTGTGAGCCGCGATCAAGGCCTCATGCTCGGACAGGCCCAGAGCCTTGAGGCTCGATACAGCGGCCTGCTGCATTTGCTCCTGCGTCGGGGTCTCCGTCGGAGCCCACGAGAGCGAGTAGTGCAAGACCGGCTTGTCGTTCTTGCGCCCACGCAGATCAGTTCCGGATGCCTGCTTCAAGGCATCCTGCGCCCAATAGGTCTCTGTCATCTCGTGCCAGGCCCACTTCACATCCTGGGTCGCGAGATTGAGGGTCATCGACCAGGCGACGCGGTCCTTAGTCGTGGCCTTTTCGATGTCATGAAGCACGTAGGTGCAGGCGCCGAAGAAGCTTCGACCACGCGGATTGAGGCGCGGAATCATGGCGAGGTTCCGAGCTTGGATGGCAGGGCGTCGAGGACCACGGCGCGTGAGAGTGTGGGGCGTCTTGGGATGCCGGCGGGATGAACTGCTGCTCGATCCACTCCGCCATCGTCGCCGGTCGGCGTGCGGGCTGCTCTTGCGTGGCCACCTGCGAAACAACATCCGAACGTCCCGGAGCCGGTGCGTCGTCCGCAGGCATTCGGGGAGCCGCAGAGATGAGCGGGGCCTCCGTCGGCGCGTCCCGGTTGTCGTTCGCATGAATGATGGGGGGCGGCATGCCTCGCATGGCCGGATCGCGTGCATCATCATCGCGGTCCTGACCTACGACCTCCGTGTAGGCCTCCGCATAATGTCGTCGCGTCATCTCGTTGCGGCAGATGACCCTGATGATCTCAGCGAGCACGGTGTGGAAGTGGCTCGGGTCGATATCCGAGCCTGCGTTCCTGGCGTGCGCGATCTGATTCAGGTTGTTGCCGATGCGCTTGAGCTCGTTGATAAGCGGAACCGAGAGCTCGTCCATCTGCCCGCGCACGATCTTGAGTGGTCGGTTCTCGATCAGGTGCTCGACATAGCCTGCACGGGTGAGGCCGAGCCGCTCAGCGTGCTCGGAGATCAGCTCGTAGGTGTCGTGTGTCAGGCGTGCCGAGATGATTTTCGTGCGCGTCTCGTCGCGGTGCGATCGTTTACGTCCCATCGGTTGCGCCTCCATGCCTGGCCGGCAGCCCAGCCGCGAGAGCGGCCCGGCAGGATGGGTCCAGGGAAGGTGTATACCTTCCTGGCGAGAACAGGATTTGATTACGTAATCAAATCCACATCTCGCTACCCCTCTCAAGCCGCCAGTTCAGTTTCCGCTGCTGCAGGTTTCTCAACCTGCGTTTTCCATTTGGTGCGCTTTGTATTCACCGCGCAATATTTGTCGCCTCAAGGAGAACGACTGCACTTCAAGCGCAACTGCAGAACATGGGCGTGTGTCCGTTCGGACAATGAGACACAAAAAAAGCGACGACGCCCGAAGACGCCGCCGCTCGTTTGAGAGATGAGGGGTTTGGGTCAGCACATCTCGGCGTGGAAGGTTGCCCTGTCGCCGTAGGGAGAGGCGTAGACGGAGTTGTACGATGCAGCATCATCGTCGTCGTCCTGGCACCACGCGTCGATATCGGACACAGTATCGTCGTCAGGCAGGTCCGCGTGGTCCGTGATGGAAGCTGCGGTCAGGAGTTCAAGTGCGGTCTTGAGGTTGCGCTTGCACCGGCGGAATTCGTCTTCCGCGAGCTCGATGCCACCGTGTCTGTAGAGGTAGCAGGCCTCGGCGAAGTCATCGACGGCCCGGTGGAGGAGGTGCCCGGTCTGGACGAGGGGCTGCGGCAGCTCTTCGAGCGTGGCTATAAGGGCGTCGGTAATCTTGTCGATGGATTCGAAGGCTTTGGCGTTGAAGTGGTTGCTCATGGAATACTCCGGTTTCTTTGTTCTGTGGCCAAGCACCGCGCTCGACCGATGAGACCGTGAAAACCGAACATCAAGGGAGCGCGTCAACGACCAAAACGCTAGGTAGCCCCGCGCCTCTGGCGCGAGGGCGCTCTGCGTTTTGCAGCGGATTGACGCATAGCGACCGGGTTCGGTTAGGTCCTCATCAATAGGTCGAGCCGTGTGCTTGGCTCAGTCATGCCAAAGAGAGCGAATGGCATGAGTGCAACAGTTCATGGGCAAAGCGTATCGTTATCGAAAATTGATCACGCGCGCGTGGCGGAACATGGAAGCGCCTCCAAGAAACGGGCCGAATATGCCGGTTCGTATACACAGCGCTGATGCTTCTCATATGTGGAGTTCGCTGCAGCAAGGCAGCGGGCAATTCCGGGAGAAGCGAGAATGCAGAGCGATGCATTTCCTCCACGTGGCTCAGGCGTAGAAGGCCGGGCTGAGGTGCTTCCATCACAGATCTGGGGCCATCCGTGGCTCCTGGGAAAGAGCTGGGACTGGTCACCAGGTAAAGTGCTCCTGGGCAACTGGGAGAACCGGCTCTTGGGCCGGGACGATGATCGCCACGTCGTTACGATCGGGGGAACACGCGCGGGCAAGTCTAGCACGGTGCTCATTCCAAACCTGCGCCGGTATCCCGGCTCCGTCCTTGTCCTCGATCCCAAGGGCGAACTTGCGCGCGCGACGGTGAAGCATCGCGCCGCGATGGGACAGCGCGTGTTCGTCCTCGACCCGTTCGGTGAGAGCGGTTTCAAGACCGCGCATCACAATCCGTTTGGGGAACTCGGAATGGGACGACAGGAACATATCGCCGCGGACGCGGCGCTGCTCGCCGACGCGCTTATCATCTCCAATAACAAGGACCCCCACTGGACCGACAGCGCGAAGAATCTCATCCGAGGCATCGTTCTCTATCTCCTCGCAACAGACCCGAAGAAAGGAACGCTGAGGGAGCTGCGTCGGCTTCTCAATGCGACGCCGGCCGAGCTCGACCGGCTGTTCAGTGGAATGGCGGACTGCACGGCCTTCGACGGGGTCGTGGCCAATATCGGGGCGGCGTTCCTGGGCAAGAAGGAGTCCGGAGGACGAGAGCTGCAGGGAATCTTGTCGACGGCGCAGGAGCAGACGGCTCCGCTCGACGACATTGTCGGCATCACGGAGAAGTCGGACTTCGCCCTTTCAGACCTCTCGGATGGGAACACGACGATCTACCTCGTGCTGCCGGGGATGCGTCTTGGCACGCACTACCGGTGGCTTCGCCTTGTTGTGCAGCAGGCCCTCATCGCGATGGAACGGCGGCCCATCCCACGGGGTCGACTGCCTGTTTGGTTTATCCTCGAAGAGTTTCCGGCGCTCGGCCACATGCGGCCCATCGAGGCCGCAGCCGGGCTCATGGCTGGGTATGGAGTGAAGCTGTGGTCGGTCATCCAGGACATCACCCAGCTGCAGACCCACTATCCCAAGTCCTGGGAGACGTTCCTTGGCAACGCCGGTGTCATTCAGGCCTTCGGGAACGTGGACTACACCACGACAGAGTACCTATCGAAGCTGCTCGGGATGACGCAGGTCCTGGAGCGGCAGGAGATCCGTGTCTCGGGGCAGGCCATGTCGCAAGGCGACCTCGGCCGCCGCGAACACATCAAGAGCGTGCGGCTTCTCGATGCGAACGAGATCACGCAGCATTTTGCGCGTGAGACCGGGCTTCAGCTGGTCCTCTCCCCGGGACGACCACCCATTTACATGCAGCGGCTTCCGTTCGAGCGGAGCTGACCCATGAAATTCATTTGCGAACCGGAGACCCGCCGCAACGAGGCGGGTCAGATCCAATCGTTCAAGGTCACGTGGACCGAGGCGCGAGAATTGACGGAGTGGGCCATCGAGGGGATGGGCGACAACCTCGCCTATTTCGGGCCCGGGGCGTTCGGGTTCTCGCTCCTGCCTGCCGTCGCGTTCCAGATGCCGGAATTTGCAGTCGGCGGCGCGCTCATCATGGGCGCGTCGTGGGTACTGGCGTACTTGCTGTGGCGGAGGCTTCCGAGAATGGCTGGACGCGAGCGCGTCCTCGTCTTTCTCCGGAACGGCAAGATGCGTGCGCCTCTCGGGCTTTCGGCGGGGCGCCTTCCGAACGACGAGAGCAGGCTTCCCCATAACGGCATGAAGTCCATCGAGGCTCGTCCGAAGACGCTGACGGGTGATGCGGCGAAGACGCGTTACGCCCACGGCGTCATCGCGTTCTACTCGTCCGGTCACACGAACCAACTCGCGGAGTGGCTGACGGCGGAGCAGGCGCACTTGCTGTCGGTCGTACTGATGTCGGGCCTTAAGGAGCTGCACGACGACCTCGTGGTTGCCCCCGGCCAACGCGCCCGGCCGAACCGTCCGGCGAATGCGGACGATCTCATCGATTGAGTTCTTGAGCGGAGAAGGGCCCGCGCAGGAGAACACGCAAATGTGCGCGTACGAGATACCGGAGAACCAGATGGACAAGCCTGATACGGCATCGCCGGAAGACAAAACAATTGACCTCAAATACGCCTGCCATCTCTTGGAGGATGGTCGCACCGTCTGCGGCCGTCATCTCGCAAAGCAGCTCACCGAAGACGCACTGAAGCTACTGGTGCCGCTGCACGGATTCGACGTCGACGCGGCATGGAAGGAATTCTGGGAGCTTGCGGCTCCCCTCGCGCGGCGTCTTGACGACGAGGCGAAGGCTGGCGGCAAACCGGGACTCGTTCTGACGGCGCATACCATGCAATGAGCGAGCGACAGGCGGGCACAGCGCGGAACAGTACCCGCCCGTTGACTCCTTAGTCCTACTTCGCGTTGCGCTGCGGAGATAGGAGACGAAGACAATCGGCATAAATTTGCATTATGCAGAATAATTAATCTACTTTGCGGGAATGATTGATGTACGTGCTTTATTTAATGCGGCATCCGCTCTTGCTGAAACTTTTGATGGGTCCGAAGCTCGCTACCAGAGCTTTATGCGAGCTGCACTAGATTTCGAGGCAGCCGGTGGCACTCAGCTAGAGATCGACCGCTTGCTTGACGCGTCGATAAAAGCCATCGACACCTTACTCTCGACAAATGATGATACCAAGCTGCTCGAAGCCATGAGTGCCGCCGGATCTCATATCGTCCGGCATCCCGCAATATTTGTGAAGCCAGATACAACAGTTACTTTGCCTGAGAGTGAGCGTGGTCAAAAACAGTTTACGCTGCAGCCATACGAGCCAAAACTACAAGCCGTCATAAAGGCCCTTCAGGAACATGCCTATCCCCTTGCCTCAGGCGCTGGCTCAAAATCGCATGGCCGACCAACGTCATAGGTGGTCGGGTGCAGATCATGGGGCCGACGTGCCACTTGGTTGATATCGCAGCCATTTCCGCGCTCACGCCTGAGGCAAGGGGATAGGCATGCTTCAGGAACATGCCTATCCCCTTGCCTCAGGCGCTGGCTCAAAATCGCATGGCCGACCAACGTCATAGGTGGTCGGGTGCAGATCATGGGGCCGACGTGCCACTTGGTTGATATCGCAGCCATTTCCGCGCTCACGCCTGAGGCAAGGGGATAGGCATGCTTCAGGAACGGGGCATATACTTTGACGATCTGGTGGTGGATGTTGGTCGCGTGCGCGAGTCGCAGATGAGACAATGGCCGTATGTAATCGTCACAATACCGCGATTGAATGCTCAAGTCGCTGTCTCTAATCAGAGAGGTCAGGCCGTATTTGTAGCGCAGCCTGCTATCGATGTTATGGATTGGGCTATTTTCTCCAAGCAGCAAGCTGGGGTGCCGGGGACTGCTTTCTCTCATGTGAAGCGGATCGTCTGCCTTGGTGCGTGGCAATCAAAAATGCTCGATTGGGTGATTGGAGCAGCGCAGGCCGCGGGGGCGAAGGTATCTTTGCCCGGATTCGTCCGGGCGCATCGGAGTGGAGCTTACACCCTAAGTGAAGGTATAATAGTGGAGATGGCAAAAATGTATCGGGAGCGCCATCCCGAGCGCCAGTGGCCTTCGCAGAACTCCGGAGACGTCGACCAGGATATCATTGAAGCGGTGACAGGGGATGCTGATTGGCAAGCGGAGAGTTGGGCTAACATCAACACCGCAGCTGTCCAAAACTTGCGAGGTCTCAAATCGGCAGTCAGCCTGCCGAAACTATTGAAAAGGCATGGCTGGGGTTACGATTTATCCGAAGAGATGATTGTTAAAATGGCGAACCTATGGCGCCTCCGGGCAGCCGATAGGCAATGGCCATCACTGACGTCTGGGGAGATTCCTCACGATATAGTTGTGGAAGTGACGGGAGATGCGTTATGGCAGAAGGAAACTTGGCAAAAGATTGACTCGGCTTGCAAAAGAAGTGGGCGCGGAATGACGCGGAAGGTGAGCTTGGCTCAACTTCTCCGCGATCACGGTTGTCATTACGACCTCACAGAAGAAGTCGTGCTGAAGATGGCCAGGCTATGGCGTGAACAACATCCGGAAAGGCAGTGGCCGTCATGCCAATCCGGTTTCATTCCGACGGAAATAGTCTCAGCAGCGACAGGGCGTGAGGATTGGAGGCCAGAGAGCTGGAATAAACTTGAGTGGACGTTTCGTAAGCCGACGAGAGGCCTTAAGGGACCAACCACGTTATCGAGGTTTTTGTTCTCAAATGGGTGCCACTACGATCAATTGAGCGAAGAGAAGATTGTTGAGCTGGCACTTCGTTGGCGGGAGCAACATCCGCAGCGACGGCTGCCCGATAGAGAAGCAGGGATTATTCCTCATCAAATCGTAGCCCAAGTGTTCAAGGACCCTTTCTGGCAACCAGAAAGCTGGGTCAACATCGATGCGGTTTGCAGGATTGGTGGCAGAGGGCTTCGGGAAAAAACAACCCTTAAGAAGCTGTGGGACAAATATCTGCCATCAAGTGCCTTATCCGCAGCATCAGCAACTGCGCGTGGACCAAATGGACCTTAGGTCGCGAGCTCTGAGTGAGGAGATCGTGACCTATGCAGCAGTAGAACTGTTTTCATCAGCGCATCGACTTCAGTGAAGTCATGTTGCAGGGGAATAAGCGTACCGATGGCGAGGTTCTGCTCGCCGCGATTGATGGCCTCGTGTGCCATGCTGACCAGTGTGGAGGCACGTTGTAGCCTGTGGTCCATGAGTCCGATGCTGCATTGAATGGTCGTGAGAGTAGGATTGGTCATGAAAAACTCCTTTGATTGAAATGGTTGAACGCGCGGGATTGGATAGGCGCACGGAACTCCGCGCCGGAGAGCCACCAGAAGGCTGGCGGGCCGTTGTGCCCGTGGGTCCAGACGGCCCACACGTAGCGATGCTTGGTGAAGTGGTGAGGCGGAGGGCCGTAACGGTCCTCGGGCCAGCAGACGATATCGTCGACGGCGTAGAGCCGAGCCGGAGGCGTCTCGCGCCACCAGTCGGTCCGCATCGGGGTGCATAGCGATGCCATGTTGAGGAGCATCGCGACCTTGCCGCGGGTGTACTGCGTGAGCATCAGCGCGCGCCGGACGAAGCGGTCGGCGAGTCCGAAGCCATAGGGCGGATTGGTCACGATGTGCTTGGCACGACAGTCGGTCTCCTTGAGGAAATCGACACCCGCTACGCCGAAGCCGTAGGCATGGAGGTCCGTGCTGATCACGGCGTGTCCGTGGTCAGAGAGGACCTTTGCGATACGCCCGTCACCACAGGCGGGCTCCCAGATGGGACCATCGAAGTCTTCGACCGAGAGCAGAGCACGCGTTGCTTCCGGCGGTGTCGGATAGAACTCGTTCGGCAATCGGCGCGGGACGCTGCGAGCGGGCTCGGGCGGACATCTCCACGAGGAGGGGATGGCGAAGGTCATGATACACCTCCGTCCTCGACGGTGAACGCGCCGACACTTCCGTGGTGCTTGCAGTTGCCGCAGCGGCAGGGAGAGTCGAGATACCACTCGAAGTCAGCCCACTTGGCTTTGCGGAGAACCGTGGCGTTCACGTCGATCCAGGTCGTGGCCTCAAGGACGATATCGGTATCGGTGCCGCAGTTGGGGCAGACGAGACCATAGGTTTCACGGACGGTACTCATGGCTGCACCTCCACTTCGCCGTCCTCGGGAAATTCCCGGTCGAGAAGATCGAGGATGTCTGTCGGCAGATAGCTGCGAGGATCGTCACGCCCGAGAAGAGCGCCTTCCAGGATTTGGGAGGTGCCGTCACGTTCGATGCGCGTGATGATGACGTTATGGATGCCCCAGGCCTGCGTTTCGACGGTGAAACCGGCCTTGCGGAGAACATCCGCGACGGCCTCGGTCATGATGAGACCCTCACCATCGTGGAAGCCGAACTTGTAGAAGGCCTCGTTCCATTGCCAGTTGTACGTCTGGAGGCACGTTGGACAGGTGGTTCTGCTCATGATTCCACCTCCGTCTCGAAGTGGAAGTCCGAATGGTCGATGGCGCGGCCGAAATCGATCCCGACATGGTGCGACCAGTGACGAAGATCCGTTAGAAGGTCGATGAGAGCCTCGTGGAGAGCGAGCCTGCACCCGTTCGTGCGGCAATAGCTCTCAAGCGCGGCTTCGCCGCGAGCGCGACGCGTGGCGAGTATCGGGTTGGTCATGATCGGCCTCCACGGATGGTGTTGAGGCGTGAGACCGGGATGGCCACGAGCGGCTCTTGGCCGGCGGTTACGACATCGAAGGCCAACTCGCCTTCACGTGCGTAAAGCGCTTCGGCTCGTTGCTTGGCGTCGCGGGCGCTCCGGGCTTCGATGTTGAGGCCGAGGGTCGTCCAGGTATCGAGGCGGATGTGGAAGTTCTTGAGCTTGGGGGAGGTCATGAGAGACCTCCCGTGTAGGCGAGTTCAGCGTCGAAGCTCTCATAGGTGCCTTCACGGCGGCGGAAGGCGGTTTCGCCGTCCAGAAGCCAGAGGTCTTCGGCGCGGCCGATCGGATCGGCCATGAAGGCGTCGAGGGCGTCCCCGACATTCGGGTTCCAGAGGGCGCGGCTCATTCTGCACCCCCTTGGATTGCTGGGGTGGCGTCAGCGTTGTCCAACTCGGTGATCTCGCGGACCACCACGCGGCCGGACATCGGGAAGCTGTCGAATTTCAGGTTGGCGCCTTTGGCGTCCTTGTGCATCCAGGCGGACCCGACGCGGTGCCACCGCTGTTTGTCGCCGTCGCCGCTCACCTGCCAGATGGCGTGGGTCGGCCGGTTCGTATCGTTGTGTTTCTTGCTCATAATTTGCTCCGTCTTTTTGTGTGAGACGAGCACCACGCCCGTCCGATGGGTTCGTCTGGACCGGAGCCCAAGGGAGCGCGTCATACAGGCCACACGGGAGCGCCCGGGTTTCCCCCGGGGCGCGAACGGAGCGGGCAGCCTGTTGATCGCTAGCGACCGGGCGTAGGTAGGACCCATCACAGTGGACGTGCGTGTGCTCTTCGTTCCTCACACCGATTGAGGACGGAGCATTCGTAAGAGACCAGACGGATCACGGATCGGCTTCAGACCAGCAGCAGGGAAGCGGGTCAGGCAACGCAGCGAGACTGGTCGGGACGCTCTGAGTGCCAAGGCCATGCGCCTGCCGAATTCGATCTCTACGAATTCCGGCCATGCGAAGTGACACGAGAGGAGAGGTTGGAAATGACCGACCGGCGCAACGAGAAGAACGGGGGCAACATGAGCAAGCCCCCAGAACTGGGAGACGAGGCGCGTTCGTCGAACCACGCCACTCGCGATAGCGAAGCCGATAAAGCTGGTGGCGAGGACAGCAGCCGAGTATCGCGACGGAAGGCGCTCGCAATTGGAGCGGTGACCACGGCGAGTGCAGCGTTACCGATCGAGGCGATGGCAAAAACGGTTGCGGCTCAAACGGCGGCGCATGAGTTTCTGACGCGGCTGAGGCTGGCTACTCAAGCCATCAATAAGCTTCGAGACATTCGAGCCGAGTTCGCGTCGTGCAGTAAGCGTATCATGCGGATGGACCCGCTCGGCGCCGAGGCACGGCAGATGGGGTGGTCCGAGAGCATTCTGTATTTCGAGCAAGCCGAGGCGGAGAGGCGGGCCTTCAACGCGGCCAACAATATCAGTTGCGTGGCACCGGCTGCTCTCAAATCGGACGCGCGGCAGCTCGAGATTGCGCTGACCCGTTACATCTTCCAGGGAACGGTCAGGCCGGCCAAGCCTGACGGGGCGGCGTGGGCACGAAAACGGCAGGCGGCAGGGGAACGATGGCTGGCGGGTCGCGCCAGAACGACGACACCGGCATGAGGCCGGACCATGATGCGTCGCACGGCAGGTCTTGCATGGGGCTGGTTACCGTCGTCGGTGGTAGTGCCGAGTGTGCCGCTTAGCGCAGTGACCGGCTGGTCTGTGCAATCCATCGGCGATGTCGTGCTTGGGGCTATCGTCATCACGATGACGGTGTGGGCATGGGTTGGCAAAGGTAGACCTCGTGCAGTGGCGTTGTTTCGGCTGGGGCGTAGAGAAGAATTCTGATCTCGCTCGATCGGAATTGCGAGTGCTGTACGCAAAGGAGCGGCTACCGGTCGATCTGTAGTCGCTTTTCTGTTGGCCTCAAAAGGATTATGTACCTAACGCAAAGCGGCAATTATTATGGTAATATGACATTGATTTACGTTTTTGTGAATCATATAGCGCCAAGGATTTATAACAATGACCGATGATAAAATTAGTCTCACCACCATGTTATCAGTATGTCTAGGGAGGAGTTTGGAACAATATTTGCCTTCTTCGGATGGGGGCGACTTCGATCAGGCAATGAGGGGCATGGCAAACGGTGGTTTTCCAAAATATTCCAGTAGCCGTGACACGGCTGCGCTGTGGCCCTTTGTCAGGTCTGCCTTTGAAGAACAGCATCCGTGGCTAAAAGATGTAGCAGACCAAATGAAAGAGGATTGCATCAAGCCCAATGGTGAAGTCGATGAAAAGAGAATGCAGGAGAATATTGCAAAATATTCCCGTACATACGGCGACCAGCACACAGCCAAGCCAATTGAGGGTTATGATCATGCGCAGGCACTCAAGGAACTTGATACGAGGGATGACGCTCGACGTGACGGATCGCTTCCTGCGCCGCCGAAGCCGAGCGCGGGTGAGCGGAATGATAGAATTGCGCGATTGCATAAGCGAGAATTTGAGAGTGTAGGCGATGATGCGCAGCGCGCCGAGAAGAGAGCTGCGGCCCTTGCGGGGATCAGAGCACTTTCGGCGAGAATGTAGGCGAACCTAGAAAGCGGCCGTTGATATGGCGGGGCTGTAAGCCCCTCTAGGCTCCGCGTCCGCAGGTCGTGAGCGACTTCGCCCCGATAAAAATAATTCCGCCGTCTCAGCGTGCTGACGATCTCGCCAGATCGAACGTGGATCTTCCCGTCGCGGAATTCTACTTCAATGGCGTAGCCTTTGACGAAGAGAAGGCCGAAAGTGTCACTCAAAGCAATGACTGACGGTTTTAATGCGCTTTGCTTATGCGATATCTCCACAACTCACTTGTTAATAAATAATGAGCGAATCATCATCATGCGCGATATTGATTATGCAGATTGTTACTTAGAGAAATAATGGAGCTATTCATCCAGCACAATAGTGCCCCGCTAATGGAGCGGACTCGGCGTAATAAAAAAGGCGCCTACGAAGGAGCCTGAAGCTTCTTGAGGTAGGCGACGGCCTCGGACGCCTTTGCGGCGGCCGTGAAGATGGCGCGGCTGTCGTCCTTGAGGAGCGTCAGCCACTGCGAGAGGTACTGAGCATGGTCAGCACGCGGCTCGCCCTCGGTGATGCCAAGTTCGGCGCAGAGGAAGGCGCTGCCGATTTCGGCGACGAGTTCCTCGGCGGCATAGGCAGCATCGCCAAAGCGCTTCCCGAATTCACGGTGGAGGCGCTTCTCTGAGCCGCTCCAGTGAATGCACTCGTGTCCAAGCACGGCGAAGTAGCTTTCGGAGCGAGTCATGGTGTCGGTACCGCAGAAGAGGCTCTCATCCGGCATGTGGATCGTATCGGTCGCAGGACGATAGAAGGCGCGATCACCGCCGTGTTCGATGCGAGCGCCGATCGCCGTGAAGAAGCGATCAGCTTCGAGGATGCGCTCAATAGGCCCGAGCGGGGCAGGTGCATCAGGGAGCGTGTATCCGTCGACCTGCGATGCGTTGAAAACGTAGGACGCCTTTGCGACACGGCGCTTGCCGTCGTCGTTCTCGTCATCGGCATTCGGCTCGGTGTCGTACTCCTTGTAGAAGACGACCAAAGACGACTTTTCGCCCTTGCGGACCTGGCAGTCGAGCTCCTGCCATTGGCGATACGTGCCCCAGATCGGAGCGGAATATCCACGCAGCTCGGCGGCGACCCAAAGGCTCACGATGTTGATGCCGTTATAGAGCTTCTTGGTGAGGGCATTCTCCGGCATGAACAACGGCTTCGAATGCCGGCGCCACGGCAAGGACGGGCGCTCGATGGCAGCGATGAGCTGAGCGGTGATCTCGGCGTGGATGTCGCGGCGAGCGGTTGTGGTTGATGATGCTGGCATGTTGGTCTCCTTCGTCGTTGGACGAGACCTGCCGCGCTGATGGCGGTCTCGGTGCCGGACGAAGGCGACGGTGCTAGGCGGAAGCGGAACCGAGCCCAGCAAACCTGATGTCAGTCATGAGGAGATTGGGCGAGGCGGCCCGGCGTAGCCGAAGGCCGAGGGCGCAGCCCTTGAAGCGACCGCGCACCGGCGCATAGTTGGCACCATGACGAGACCGGCGGCGCGGACTTGGCCAAGAACGGGGACGCGAGCTGTATAGAGCGGCTCAACCTCTTGCCGGTGATATTGGCCGGGGTCATAGTCCGCAGAAACTTTGGCCACGAATCAGGCCGCGTTTGGCTGTTGCGTACTGGTGACTAGGAACAGGAGTTTGAGAGGGAGCCTATGCTTCCGAGGGAAGCCTGACTGCAGAACTTGATGAAACGGCGTAGACGTATTAATCCTTAGATGGAAAAACGATACGCGATGGAAAACGCTGCGAGGGCCGCGCCCGGATACCTGGTTGTACTGAATTCATCCGAATTCCTGATCAGACGCGCCATCGGCGCAGCTGATGCGAGCCCATTCCTTGCTCATTGCCAGCTGGGGACGGAGCAATCCACGAAGCTTCTTCGGGCTTACATCGAGTATGTAGCGCGGGATCCCGAGCGCATTCCTGAGAGCTTCAAACGTTGGCCGCTTGTATCGGTCTGGGCGTTCGCACAGGCGCTCTCAAAGGAGTATGGCGAAGAGAGCGCCGCGGTGTACTCGGTCCTGGAAAAGGAGTTCCGTGTCGATTTCCCCAACCACATTCGGACGGAGACGAGCCAGCGATTCCGATCCGTCTGTCGCAGGTACGGACTCTGCTACGAGGGGTCCGATAGGCTTGTGAACGATTACCTGGTTCAAGCAGGAATCGCCAAGTGGCAACTCCATCACGTGGCTAGAGCGTTCCTGGCGGCAGAGAGGGCGTTCGGTCCCGCGCCTATCGATAACACATCAGCACTCAACAGTTGGGAGGACGATGCGGTCCGCTTCCTGCCGCAAGGCGTCAGGATACCGCGCATGGTAATCGAGGTGGACGAGACCGCCCACTACGCTTTCCTTTTTGCCCGGCATCGCCGGAAGGAACGATATCGCAATCCTGCCGAGCAAGAGTTCTTTGCCAAGCTTGACGAAGCCGAAGCAGAACGAGGACCGGCGGCCCGCGCCCAGTCGGTTCCGCGTCCTGGCGTCGTTTGGACAGACAGCGGTCCATGCCTCTCGATACCCAGGGTCGAGGGCCGCGCTACACTGACGATCCAAGGCGAAAATTTACGGGTTCGCGGAGGCCAGAACTGGCCAGTGATGATGCCATGGCCGGACCGTATCGGCTTTGCTGTGGGCGACTACCGCGAAACTGTATCGTTGTTCTCCGGTCCCGACAGCATTCTTGTATTCGATAACGAGACTAAGCGGTTGGTCGGACCAGTCTCCTCCATGCCGTCGCGACAATGCCAAGTCGACAGTCGTGATGTCACCCTCGCAGCTCGCTTGCCGTTCAACGTCAACGGCGAGCCGGCCTTCTTGCTAGGGACATCGAGCTACTGCTTCAATTGCAGCCTCGGCTCGGATGGAGCTTCGATTGAAATCGACGGACGCACGCTCACGCTCAAAGCCAAGCCGAAACCACGCGTCTGGGTGGAAGAAGGCACCCTTGGAAGTGGATCCACGGGGGCTCTGGTCTCAATAGACGGAACTATCGGCGTTGAGACCGGTGAAAGCGGCGAGGATTACGATCTCGCTGTCCTTGAAGGCAAAGTAGAGCGCATCATTGAACTCCCCCGCAGTCGCGACTGTAGTGTTGATGTCCGCGAGCTGCTTGGTGCGCGCGCGAGCAGTCAGGACCTAGAGCCGCTGCGTTTGGAGCTGCGCATGCGCGGCAGCAAGCGGGCCCTCGTTCGGCAAAAAGTATGGGTATGGCCGAGCCTCTCCTTCGTTTCAGATGGTTTTATATTTGAGAGCGCCACCGTCCCGCCAAGCTTCAGCCCTGAGCGCAGCCGGCACGTGTTTCAAGATCAATCCGGTCGGCTTTGCCTCGAGCCGGATGGAGCTTACGACACCGCTCTGCTCTGCTTCCTAATCGGCGCAGAGCGGGTCGAGTTTGAGTTTCCGAAGCCGGGCATCGGCTTCCATCTCATGGACGCGACAGGCCAGCAGGTGCCTCTCAAAATTGGCGAGCCTCTCGTATTAAGAGACGAAGATAAGGCGGGATCGCTCTGCATTCGCGCAACAGACAGTAGGGCCGGATTGAATATCCGCGGCCGCATCGAACGGGATGCCTTCGAACGCACGTCAACTCGTGTCTTGTCATTGGCAGAGCTGATGGTGCCCGCGGCAAGCGATGAGGTGACCTTGCTGAGAGGCGACAATGTTCCGCTCGTTTTGACCCGGATCATGCCTGCCGCCTCACCAAGCGGCTTCAAGTCCTCCCGTGTAGGATCATCGACCCGCCTGCAGATCGAAATGCCGGCAGACTTCGATGCTGTACGACTACATGTGGAAGATGAGCTCGGGGCTCGCGCTGACTATGAATGTGCTGTCATGCATCGGCCTGTCGAAGGGCAAACGCCTGCGTGGATGACCGCGCAGCTCGATACCGGTGATACGCGCAGGGTCCACATCAGCATCGACCCAGATCGCTATCAGGGCCCCTTCGCGCTCGCACAGATTCAGATCCGACCGCTTGGCAGCGATACATTTCGGCCGTTACGGAATGCAAGGGGTGATTCTTATGGCATCGCGCTGCGTGATTCCCGCGCGGGCGCCGTTGAGACGGTAACTTACGCAGGGCAGCTTACAAGCCGGTTTTCCACTTTGAATGGCTGGATGGCGCAATGCTTTGCCCGGGAATGCTGGGATCTCATTGGTCCCCAAATCCAGCCCCGTTGGATGACACTCGGAGACGAGATACGCGCGCGACCTGAAGGAAAAGAGATCATGCTGGCCGCTGCGTTTCAGCAGCGGATGATCGGCTCTTCTCGCACCTGGGTTCCACTCGCTCATCCACTGCAGATCGATCAAGATATTTTCAGCGTTCCGGCGCAGACCTTCCTCTCACTTGCCGCCAATGATGCAGACGGCGCTGATCATGTCGCCATGCTCGGCGAGGTCGCGGGTCGTAGCATCCCCGATTTGCATCGGGATTTCGGAGTTTCGCACGCTTTCTTGGCTGCATTCAGCAACATCATCGAGGCGCAACGTACAGGCGCTGAACTGACCGGATTCCAATTTGAACGCTTCGTCAAAGCCTTCGAGGATAGTGATGTAGATGCCGGTGCCCGATGGTTCTGGCGTCCGGGAGAGCGGTTGCTAGGACCCGAGCATTATGGCGCGGCCCTAGGTCGCCTCGTAGATCGTATCTACGATGCTGGCTTCGATGAGGAAGGCGCGAACGATTTTCGCTTCCGCCAGGTGACCGCGCTCGCGCACGAGGCTCATAAGCACTCTCCACGCATCCTGCCACTGCCCCATGGTCTTGAGGACACGCACGCACTTATCGAGTGGGCTCCAGCTTTTCTCTCCTCCTTCGCGCTGAACTGCCGAAGAGGTACGGCCCGTCAATATCTACAGAATTACGCGACAGCGTTGGGTCGCCCTTACCTCAGTCTTGTTGGCGACGCCTCGTTCCTGATCAGATTGGCCCCCGAGTTGCTAGCCTTTTACCTCATCCTCTGGGAGCTTACGGAAAGGCAATCGAAGTGAAAGAACTCGATCCGATCATCTTCCGTGATCAGCTTCGCAGCACACTCGCGCGCTTTATCTCGACGTCTGCTCCTGTCTCGCAGATTAGAGCCCCGAGGCTTTCCCAACGCATCCGACAAGGCCTCGAAGCTGGTGAGGTCGAGCTCGTAAAAGGGCCGTTTGTGGAGAGCCTTCCTGACTTCAAGAAGGGTCGCTCAATAGCGGAACTTGTGGAAGCTGGGATCATGGCGCCCGGTTGGAACACTCTGTCGGAATCCCCGGAAGGTGAACGACTTTATCACCGGGCCCTCCACCAGCATCAGGCCGAGGCCATTGGGCGCGGCCGCGAGAACTACCTTGTCGCGACGGGAACCGGATCGGGCAAAACTGAGGCCTTTCTGCTGCCGCTTATCGATGAGTTGCTGCGCGATTCCGATCTTTCAGTTCCCGGCGTACGAGCTATTCTGATCTATCCACTAAACGCCTTAGCCAACGATCAGATGCACAGGATCGCGCGGCTCCTGTTCAAGGATCTTCGAGATCCGGGCATCACGATAGGCCGCTATACGGGGCAAGTGCGGGCTGGCGCCACGCGTTCGTCCGAAGAGCAGAAGCTGGTGGAATCTCCGTCATTCAGGAAGGATTTCGGGGAAGCGCGTCGCGCCCCCGCCAATTGGATGCTGACACGTGAGGAGATGCTCGAAAAGCCTCCGCACATCCTGATCACCAACTACGCAATGCTTGAGCACATTCTGTTACTGCCGCGCAACCGCGGATTGCTCAAAGACGCAGTGCTCAAATGGATGGTCCTCGACGAGATTCACACGTACGCGGGCGCACAGGCAATCGAAGTGGCGTTCCTGATCAGGAAGCTGAAGACACGATTGGGATTGAGCCCCGGCGCTCTCAAATGCGTAGGCACTTCGGCTAGCCTTGATCCTAACCGCAAGGACGAACTCAAGACATTTGCCGAGAACCTATTCGGGGAGAGTTTCCCGACTGGCAACCGTGCCGTCATCGTCTCTGATCGACAGCTCCACCCCGCGCTCCGAGAGGGTGAGGCGAAGGAGACGTTCACGGCCGAGCAATGGATCAAGCTTGGAGAAATTGTCTCTGCCATACATGCAGAAGGCTCGGAGGACGAAGGCGCCGACGCTTGGAACGAAAGAGTTCAGAAGGCTGGCCTTGCCGACCTCATTATCGAGACCGGTGCGCTCGGTGACGGGCTCATCAAGCTTCTCGGTAGCAATAAAAGTGTGCGAGCTGCTGCCGCTTTCCTTGATGCTAAAGGCGCCATGCAGTTCGAGCAGCTGGCCCAACATCTGTTTCCTCAAAGTGCTGCTGATGTGCAGCATCGCGCCTGCGCCGCGCTGATCTCTCTTGGCGTTCTTGCCAAACCCTCTGTCCCGGGGGCATTCCCTCTGCTTCCTGCGCGCTACCACATCGCGGCAACCGGCGTAGAAGGCGTGTGCGTGCGGCTCGATGCTGAGGATCCCGAACACTGGAGTGAGATGACGTTCGGACGAAACGTAGACGCTGATGACGGTGTTCCGCGCTATCCGCTTCTTGTTTGCAGAAACTGTGGCGAACCATATATCGAGACATGGGAAGACAGCCAGAAGCTCCACGCAAAGCAGGAGATCAAAACCAAAAGGCTAGTGCTGAGGCTCAACGGCGTAGCAGCGGATCAGGCCGCCGAATATGACGCCGAAGACGGAGGCGAGGAGGGGGCCGACGACGCGGAATTAGAGTACTTTGATCCGAAGTCGGGCGAAATCGCCGACGGGCCTGGTCCGGGCATACTCGCCCTGCTTCGTGCAGAAATGTACGATGACGACGACGAGGCGCGCACCTACGTGAAGCGTTGCTCCTCCTGCAAAAGTCCCGCGGGCCGCTTTCCGGAGCCCATCAGCGCCGTGCATCCCGGAGACGATGCACTCGCTGCGGTGACAGCGCAAGAATTGCTCGAATGCCTCCCGCCGCCTTCCAATCGAATGCAGGATGCTCCGATGGGCGGGCGTAACCTTCTGGTGTTCTCGGACAACCGTCAGGACGCAGCGTTCTTTGCGCCATTCTTTGAACGCACCTCCCGCGACCAGGCTATTCGCGCCGCGGTGCTTCGCTCGCTCGCGAAAGAGGACGAACCGGTCAACCTGGACGATCTGACGCTGTCAGTCTACCAGGAGCTCAAGCGCAACGGCTTCAAGCTCTACGATCGGTTTGCCCGCGACCCCATGGGCGCCAATCCCACCAAAGACCGGTTGCTTGCCTTGCTTGCGGCTGAATTCTGCACGGAAGGTCTGACCCGCATTTCTCTAGAAGCGCTCGGACTGGTAGAGGTCGCGTACGATCTACGCGGCGTGCGCCGGTGCGCAGCTGCCATCGAGCATGCCGTCCCGAAGCTGAAAGGGAAAGGCGAGCGGCTGGTCGGGTTCTTCCTCTTGGTCATGCGGCGCTACCGCGCAATTAACAACCTCGATCATCGCATCGATCTGACCGACGACTCCATATGGGGTGAAGCACAAGCACAAGAAAGACGCGCGTGGTCGAGAGCCAAGGAAGGTTCATCAACCCTTCTTCGCGCTCTCATACCGTCCGGCCAATCGGAGAATAGGTTCACGTGGTTCCTGACCGCCAAGCTCGGCCTGTCACGCACAGAGGCTATAGCTGTGCTGGATGCCTTCTGGACGGAAGCCGGACGCCGCGATAGTCGATTGCTGACGCCTCACTTTAAAGGCATGGCCGTTGATCTTGGTGGTTTGCGTTTGAGCGGCGCGCTGAATAAGCCGCTCTATGTCTGCACGAAATGCGGTGGCCGGACCCAGATTAATATCGACGATCAGTGCACAGCCTGGCGATGCACGGGCAAGCTCGAGGCGATAAGCCCAGTCGGCCGGGAAGCGATGAAGGCCAACCACCACTACTGCAATAGGTATCTCGCGAACCCACTTGCGGCACTAGCCCGCGAGCATACGGCCGCGATCGGCACCGACCTGCGCACCGACATCGAGGAAAAATTCAAGGACGGCGAACTGAACCTCTTGAGCTGCACCACAACGATGGAAATGGGTGTGGACATTGGCGACCTTGAAGCGGTTCTCTGCCGCAACGTGCCGCCAGGGATTTCCAACTATCAGCAGCGAGCTGGCCGAGCTGGGCGCCGTGCACAGGTGGCTCCGACGGCCGTGCTTGTCGCCCGCAACAGTCGTTATGACCAGGCGCAGTTTAGGAACCTCAATGGCTACCTAAACGCCAAACCTGCCGTCCCTTATCTCTCGCTCGACAATCCCAACTTCTTTCGCCGCCATCAGGTCTCGACTGTGTTGGCCGGTTTTCTTGAGTTCCACTTGCCGGACTCGGGTCGCTCCGGCGCGCCGAGACTCAAGGACTTCTTTGGCGACGTCATAAAAAGGGAGCAGCAGTCTGCTCTGAGGGGTAAGCTCGCGACGTGGCTTGGTAGCGATGTGGGTAGGCGATCTTGTGAGCTGGCATCCTCAATAGCGAATTGGCTGCCTGTTGAGCTAACCGGGAACGGGCTCTCGGGCGACGAGCTCCGGTTGCATTTCACGGACATCCTGAACCGTTTCATCGACGATACGGCAGAGCGATGGCAGGCACTCGACGATGCTGCTGCAGAGCAGCTACGCATCGTCAACGAGGGGGATGAGAAGGAGCGCCAAAAGGCAGTCGGGCGGCTAAACGCCAAGTCTCGCGAGAAGCAGCAATTCCTTGAGCAGTATCTTGTAACCGCACTCTCGCGAGCCGCAGTCATCCCGACCTACAGCTTCCCTGTACACTCGATACGCCTGGAGATCTCCGAGACGCGCAAAGGGGCGGACGAAGCTCGTTTCGATGAGAATGCGTCCCTACAGCTCGACCGCGACGCGTCATTGGCACTCGGCGAATACGCACCCGGGTCTGAGGTCGTCGCCGGAGGGCGCATCTGGGCCAGTCGTGGCATCGTACGCAGGTCCAAGGAGTACATGCCGGATAAGTATCACCGGATTTGCGGCCAGTGTGGCCACCCCGAAATACATCACAGTCGCGAGGAGTTCGGTGCGACTTGCGAGCAGTGCTCTCTTGACCCTCAGCAACGCATCACCAAGTTCATCGAGCCGACTGCGTTCCTTACATCTCTCGAAGAGCAACACGGACGCGACCCTGGATCGTCGCGACTGAGATCTCGTCCTGTCGACGAGGCAAGATTGCTGACGCGCGCTCATTTCCGAGACTACAGCGATACCGACATCTCAGGCGTGCGGACCTTTTTCGCGCCGGCCACGCCGGCGGCAGGAGAGCCTAAAGGTTTGCTGTTTGTCGTGAACCGAGGCCCTAAGGGCGCGGGCTACTTCTGGTGCAGGAGATGCGAGCATGCAGAGCCCGCACCTGCTGCGGCGCTTCACGGCAAATCGGTCCACAAATCTCCGCACCACAATCCCCGCACGGGCGAGAAGTGTCCGCAAGAGGATCTTTCGTATCCATTCGATCTCGGTCATATCTTTGAGACCGACGTTCGCGCGATCGGCTTTGCAGCACCGTTGCCGTCGTTTTCTGACGCTCCGGACGAGCGGGCACGTCAGGACAAGATCGAAGGCTTCATGCGGACACTCGCGGAAGCGCTGAAGCTGGCCGCAGCTGACCTCCTCGAAGCAGTTCCGCGCGACATCCGAGCGTCAAAAGAATTGCGTGACGGCCGGCCGCTGATTGTGCTTTCGGATGCTGTCGCGGGTGGCGCCGGGTATGTCCAAAGATTGCTAGACCATCCATCATTCTCCGCTGCAGCATTGTTACGAGCTGCAATGACGGTGCTCGATTGTTCGCGAGCTGAGTGCGCTTCGAGCTGCTCGCAATGCCTCAACGACTATTCCAATCAGCTTTACTGGGACATGTTCGATCGTAAGCCAGTCCTTGACTGGCTTCGGGAGCTGTCAGGGCAGACCGTTCAACGGCCTCAACAGGCGCCGGCTCAGTCTGTCCCCGTCAAAGACTTCAATGTTGGCGGCCTAGAGCACGAGCTGATTGGCGCAACTGAGCTTGTCGTCTGCGCGGCTTCGCTGCAGGGCGGACGCGATGCGGACCGGGCCTTGGCAACTGCCAGACTTATTCGCAACTTCTGCGAAGCCAATTCATCCCGTAAGGTTCGGATGGTTTTTTCGTCAGGGTTGCCGTTTGCGCCTGCGCAATTGTCGACGATAGATCGTGCGGCGCTAGACATGCTGATACCGCTCGAAAAGGTATCACAGATCATCTTCCATCAAGCTCCAAGGCCATTGCTGGAGGGGGCACCCCGCGTGGCGATTGTGAAAGGTTCGCGCGTTCTGGAATACTATGCGACCAACTATGAACAGCCAGTTCTGGATGCCCTCGTTGGTCCGGAGGTGTTTGCGCACGCAACTTCAATTGACGCTGCGTGGTCTACGAAGGCACTGAGCACCATACCGGTCGTCACCGATCCCCTTACGGCGTTGACGATGGCATCACAGGCATTTCGGTACGAGCCAGGACAAACCCGCGACTTCGCGGCGATGTTCCAAGTCATTGCGGGCAAAACCGTGCGTCTTGTGATAGAGGATCCGTATCTGGCAAGCGGAGATCGCAACAGGGCCGCCCTTGTGCAGTTTATCGCAACGCTGCAAGACCTAGACATTCGCATCGGCATGCTCAGCCTGACTTGGAAGCCGGTAAGGCCCGGGCCTGGCTACCATGACGAACGCCCGGAGGACCAACAGCGCGATCTGGCGGCAAGACTGAAGCGAGCAGGACTTCCTCAGAACGCCGTCCTTTTCAAACCTCGAACCGGCCGCGGCAGTCACTTCCATGACCGGATCATCACTGCAACTGTGCTCGATCAAAGTCCTGGGCAGACCTCCTATCGTTGGGACATCACATCAGGGATCGACAATCTCATGGAGAGGGAGCGACAGTGCAGCGTCTTTCTGTCGAACAAATAGCCGGGCGAATAGGGGGGGGGAGGAAATGACGCCTCAGTCACCTGGAATCAATTCCCATAATGTAGAGTGATAATTTAGATTACGGGAAATGCCGCTAGGTCGGCCTTGGCCAGGCTGCCAATGCAAACGGAAACAAGCGTTCGGCTCGCTCAATGATCTGATTTTCGCTCCAAGTATCCGTGTCCTTGAAGTCCTGGAAATATGAATTGAGTGCGAGTGCGCTTTCCTTCGCTATCGCGGGACGCTTGAGCTTGAACGCAGCATTGCTGAGCGTTGTATTGAATCCAGGAGTTACGAGTGTCAGGTTACCGATGCTGTGGATGAGCCGCGCGCGAGTTGCCTTGGCTGCATCAGCCGTATCCTGGAGTGGATAGTCGGCTGGCTTCCACTTTTGCGGAAGAACATGTTCGACGCTCAGCTTTCTCGGGTCCGTCCGGTACTCATGGTGATTGGGGCTCAATTGAAGCTCGATGCCTTCAAGGATCGCCTGGACGCGGCGCGTGTTGGAGCCCTTGTAGAGCTGGTCCGATTTCCAGGCAGCCTTGAACCTAGCATCATCTGGCCAGACCTGGCTGTCGCCTGAGAGGGCCATGAGTTCTGCCAGGACAGCGGCGGAATCGGTGCTACCTGCAGCAGCGAGATTGGGCAGTATCCGCTTCATGAATGTGCGGTTGTAGCTCTGCGTTGTGAGGCCCACTACAAAGCGGCGGATGAAGTAGCTTTCGAGATAGCTGAGGGATCTGACGAAGTCCGGATCAACAGCAGCCTTTTGTTCGAGGAGGTACAGGACGAGCGGGATGTGGGTGGTGGTATCGAGGAGCTGCATACGCCGGGAAAAGCGTTCGAGCGAAGTTGCGTAACCGGGAGCCACGATCTTCTCGAAGGCTGATGCATGGCGGGAGATGCGTTGCAGTTCGCTCTCGATGTTCCGGCCAGGCTCGTTGTCCCACCATGACTTGAACTCATCGAAGACGTGGGTAAGTTTGAGATCGCTGCCTTTGTTAAGGCCGGACAGGAAGTAGAAGAACGCATCGAGGCGCGTCGATTTCAGACGACCCTGCCGCGACTCCACCCGCCAGAACTTCATCCCCTTGGGCTTCTCCGGATCGTCAGGCTTCTCATCGAAGGAGCGCCAGTAGTCGTCATAGAGACTATCGACATCATGTGGTGAGCGGGATGCTCGCAGGAAGATGAAGTTCCGGATGAGGTCGCCTGGGGTCAACGGGACGCCTCGGGCGTTGAGCGTCTCGAATATGATCTGCGGGTCATCCTCCCCGTCGAGCTGCAAGCGCATGATCTGGAAGCATTGCTGCAACGCTTCAAGGAACAAGCGTGCTTGCTGAAGGTCGGGCGACTTCCCCGCTGCTTTCGGCACGATGATATCCGTGCCCTTGTCGATCGCACGAATGACGGATTGGGCGAACGTCTGCTCCTGACGCGTGCGGGGGACCACAACGGCTTGATCGTGGGCGATGCCGTAAACCAGTCCTTCGATCATCGCATGGAAGAAGAGATAGGCCTGAACCGGGCCTGGTCTCTCGGCTGCTTCCTCTCCACGAGCTGCAACGGGAAACGCAGCGCAGACCTTATCGATGGAACCAGCAGTCGCAATCGTCTTGACGACATCGCGCGCAACGTTGGTTGGAAGAACTTTCAGCTGGTCGGACTTCTGTTTATAGTTCCCTCGGTTGTGGGTCAGCGTTTTAAGATCCTCGTCGATGCCCTCATCTTTGAGCATTTTGAACACGTCGCGCGCGGCCAGAAGCATGATCTGGAGAGTGGTGATGCGCTGCTGTCCGTCGATCACTTCCCTCGCCGCGATCTTCTCGGTATCACCGTGGTCGGCGGGGCCAACGATGATGGCTCCGAGGAAGTGCTTGCGAATGGGCTTAAGTTTATCAGCGCCGCCAATCTTTCGGGCGTCTTCGCGGTGTTCGGCCAGGGCAACCATTCGGTCGGCGATGTCCTCCCAAAGCGGGTGAATCTGTTCGGTCAGCGTCCAGACGTAGCCACGCTGAAAGAGAGGAACGAGATATTGCTCGCGCTGCTGGAACAGTTCGGAGATCGATAGTTTAGAGGGCTGCATGATGCGTCATTTCCAATCTGTGCCGAAGTGGGATGTGAGCGAAGAAATCTGCTCAGGCAGCTGATCTGCGGCACTGGTCCATCCGAGATATGTCGCGGCTCGGGTGGCACCAACATAGAGATACTTGTCGAACAGGTCGGGCTTTGTTGCCGCCAGTTCATCGATACCGACGAAGAAGACGGCTTCGAACTCAAGGCCCTTGATGTGCTGCACGTCGAAGACGCGGATGTCGCTGTCTTCCCCGACGACAAGGCCTTGCGGACATGCCACGACTGGCATGGAGTAAGTGGCGAGAGCTTGATGAAGGGCGCTCGCGAGTGGCTGGACCTGCTCCTCGGAGTTCGTAAGGATTGCGATCGAAGGAAGAGACTTCGTCAGCCGCTCTACTTCGACGATCCGCTCAGCAAGCCATGCCACCTTCGCATCAAGGGTACCAAGACTCTTGCCGAATACCGGGCGGACGGCATCGGCTGCAACGTGATCAGGCAGAACTGCTTTGCTCTCGCCACCAGACGACCAATGGACGATAGCCTCGGCGAGCTCGTTCAGCTGTTTGCTGTGACGGTAGGTGGTTTTGATCGTCTGGATATCGATATCGGGGAACGACCATTTGACATCCGCGTCGGATCGAATGCCGCGATCGGTGATCCGCTGATTGAAATCGCCGCAGGCAAAGAAGGAGCCAATCGTCGGATTGGACAGCGCGCCCATGCATGCAAGTTCGAGCGGAGAGAAGTCGGTGGCTTCATCCACCATGATCTGGTTCTTGAAGATATCCTTGATCGCGTCGAGTGCTGTAAAGGCGGGGGCATCGAGCGCGGCTAGGACTTTACGGTCACGCAGTAGATTCTGTGCTGTCCGCAGTACCGCGAGGAGCACGATGTCGACCTCCTGCGGCAAAACTTCGGAAGCAGCAAAGCCGGACGGGAGGTACCACACGCCCTCGTCTTGGCGCAGATTCCGGAACTGCCGGTAGCGACGTGGCACGCCGGCCAGATATCGACTGAGTGGATTCCGAAACACACGGCAGGCGTCTTGAATTCGGAGGTTCTGCCCCAAGGAAGAGCGCTCATCCTTCGAGGGTATCCGATCGCTAAGCCACTCCAGGATTCGTCCAGTCGGACTGTCCTTAGGTATGCTGCGCCCCTTTAGCTCTGCTCGGGCGCGGCTACGAACAACCCGGTTATACGCTTGGATTGCTTGCCGACGAGCCGATGCAGTAGGCGCTACCGGCTCATCATCTTCGATAGCGTCATCGTCGAGGTCTTCAGGCAGATCCTTGGTGTTGGCGAGCTGTGTTGCCAGTTCGTCGAGGAAGGCCTTATTCGTATTGACCGCGAGGTTGAGGGATTTCACCAGAACTGCGTCTGATGCGGTCTTTAGACGAGCTACAATCTGGCGGAGATCCTCTCTCAGGTCCGCGATTGCCAAATACGCATCCGGAGCGGAACCGGCTGCCCGCTGCGCGATGATGGCTGCAAGCCGCTTACCGAGCGACGCAATGGCGGTGTCAGTAGACGAAGTCAGTTCAGCTGCAGAAGCTTCAAGGTCCTTCCAAAACTCCGTATCCTGCCAGGTATTAAAATCCTCAAACCAATCGCTTTCCTTACGCAGCGTCGCGTCATCGACCACGCGCGCGATCTCAGACAAGGTGAACGGGCCTCCCCCATTTCCTGTCCTGAGAACCCCAAAGCGTTCGCGGGCGAGCGCGTGGCGGTGATCCTTCCACGTGACGATGCGGTGATCGGATGCGGCCACGCCTTCTCGGGCGAAGGCCTCCTTGACGTAATGCTTCAGCAGCTTGGTCGGTGTGAACATGAGCCAACTCTGCTCATGGGGCGCAGCCAGGTTGGCCGCATCCACGAGACGACGCTCGTCGGCATCGAGGTATTCGAGATCGATCTTCTGTCCGAGACGACGAATGAGCGTGGTGGTCTTGCCTGTACCCGGCGGTCCCAGCAACAGAAGCCGCTTGTTCAAGGGCAAGCGGAAGATGGCGTCCTGGAACTGATCGAGGATGGGCTGATCGCGCAGTGCCATCTTGGAGATGACATTGCGCTGTATGCCGGCGACGATGTTCCCCTGCTCTTGTTCCTCCGCCAGGAGGGCAGCTACTGCATCATAATCCTTGTCTTCAATCGCACGCCTTAGAAGCGCGCTCAGAGAGAGCACTGTGACGGTGCCGTACGTCGATCCCTCAAGAACCGTGTTCTTCGAATCCCAATCGCTCTTGGCGCGGGTCGGATGCAGGAGCGCCCGCTCGACGATCTCAAGCGTACGGCTGCCGGCCGGAACTCTCAGTTCGAACTCCGAGCCAGGCGGCAACGAGGCAATTCTGCCGATGGGACTGCGGGAGCTTGCGAGCCTGCTTCCCAACGAGCGTGCGTTCGGCGGCGCAACACGGCTGATGAAGTAAGTCTCAATATCCCCCTTCTCGTTTCGAGCGACGACTCGCGCGATGGCCGGCTCCTCGGAGAGGACCTGATAGACGCGCTCGCGCTCAACATTGTGCTCGGCAGCTGCGCGCGCAGCTTCAGGGTTGGTAAAGGTATTCGGCGTGAGCGCGGTTGGATCGAGTCGCCCCTGCTCACCGTGACTGGAGTCCACTGAGTCTGCGATATCCGCAAACACCTGCAGCGTGTTCTCCGCCACATCTGAGAAGTGAGCCTGCTGCTCCTCGCTCTTGCTCATGCGGCCTCCTCCTGTAGCGAGTTCACATCCGTCAAAGCATCAGCCAACAATGCTTCAAGGAGTTTCGCGCGGGTTGACACCGCTGAGGATAGGCTTGCCTCCAGTTGGTCGCAGAGGGCCATCAACTCGTCAACTTTCGCGACGATGCGATTCTGCTCTAGCAACGGGGGCAGAGGGATGAGGAGCGATTGAATTCGATTGATGTAAAGACACGGTTGAGCTGCAGCTTTGACGCTCGACCATATTTGCTTTTGGACTATTGGACTGCGAAATGCGCGTTCGAGATATTCCGCAGTAGCGATTGCACTTGGTCTGATGAGTGCAACACTTCTGACGAGCACCATGTCCTGGGGCTCTCGCAAGACAGTTAGCCGGCCCGTGGTCGCTCCAACACAGACCAGGAGTAGATCACCGACTTGCGGACGGCAACGCCGCCACGCTTTCTGAGCCGTGTCGAAGGATACCCAATCCGTTTGGTTGTAGTCCATGAAACCGTCGCGGACGTTCTTTGCCGTCACCAACGGAACTTGACGATCCGATATGCGCGGCGGCGTCGCGTGCTCGCCATCCGTCACCTGATCCGCGATTGTATCAACGGCACGCCAGCTCCATGCCTGCGGTAGCTCATAAGGCGCACCGACTGTTTCCTGAATTTGTCCTCGACGCCGACTCACAATCTGCAATTTGAGATCCGATATGGGCTCATCCTTCGGGTCCTGCGGCACGAGCTTGCCGCGCACTGCGAGGTTCAAAATGGACTGGCGGAATTTCTTGATCTGGTCGGGACGACTGGTGAGTGCGGGAAGGTTGCTGAGCGCGACCCGAGCGTCATCGGCAAAGGTCTCGGCGTCAGGCGAATTCAGCCGAGCGAGACTCGCTGTCGTCACGCGGTCGCGCGTCTTCTCCCTCTCCGCGCGGGCTGCCTCTAGTTGGTCGCACAGCGCCATCAATTCATCGACCTTGGCGACAATGCGCTGCTGTTCGGCTAAGGGGGGAAGAGGTAGCGCGACTGTATGCAGGTCGCCAAGGTTCAGCTTATTCGTATGCGTGCCGCCCCCGATCTTGATGCGGTTGAATTCAGCCTCAACGAAGGGGGAGTTCAATAGAAGCTTAAAGAATACAGGGTGGACATTGTTGTGATCAAATCGAATGAGCCCAACACTTACGAATAGACTGAACTCGACATCGGTATCGACAAGCACGGCCTTGCCGAGTGTGCCAATCCTGCCAAGCAGAACATCGCCACGGCGCGGGTCACATCGTTGATACAGGAGCCGATGCTCGCTCTCGGGTATGAACCGCGTGTGGGATAGATCGAGCTTGCCGCCGCTGAAGTCTTTGACACTAATAAATGGTATGCCCTTCTCAACGTAGTCGTACTGCGTCACGATTTCCGGCGGTTATTTTGGTTGGGCTTGGCACA
>CAZNMY010000011.1:0-91974 GCA_964574325.1 uncultured Devosia sp.
TGGACACGTCCCGTTTGAGCTGGGGCTGATCGGGATCGTCAGCGGCGAGCTTCTCTCTGATGACGAGGGACTTCTTGTAGTTTTCGAGAGCGGCGGGTCTGTTGCCCTCCTCTTTGAGGACATCGGCAATTCTTTCATAGGAAATGGACACGTCCCGTTTGAGCTGGGGCTGATCGGGATCGTCAGCGGCGAGCTTCTCGGCAATGACGAGGGAAGCGTCGAGCCATCGCCGGCTGCCGCGCCGGTCGCCGCGGAGTTTCAGCCAGTCGGCGAGTTCGACCGCCAGGAAGCAATGGTGCCCATCGCCCCGAGCGTGAGCCATCACATTGACCACGTGCGGCGCGAGGCGCACGGCCGCGGCTATTTCCGATGTGTACGTTGGAACGCGGAAGACCCCGCCGACCAGGGCGACGGCGGCATCGGCCCCCGACGCTCCCAATCGCGCCCGCATCACCGCCTGGACCAGCCGGTGCACTGATATCGCGGCCGTGCCGTCGGCCAGCCGCTCCCGTGTGACGAGGGAGGCTTCGCCGAGCGCGCGCACCGCGTCGTCCAGAGCCGTCTCGCCGAAGGCCGGCGCAGCGCCTGCCGTGAACAGATGCAGCGGAATGCCTTCCGGTGACAGATAGGCGCACAGCCCCAGCAGCCGCTCGGCGTCGGCGCACTCTGCCCTCGCGCGCTCGATCGACAGCGCGAACGTCGCCGCGACCGAGCGGGGATAGACGACCGCCTTGGTCGGATCGCGGTCGAGCAGCATGTCTGCCTGCGTGCCGTAGAGCGCGAGGTACTCGGCCAACGTCTTGTTCGTCCCCCACGCATAGGCCCGCGCGAGCGCCAGCGCGAGCGGCAGATACCCGAGCTCCCGCGCGAGGTCACTTGCCGCCTTGCGCACGCCCGCCTCGTCCGTGGCGGCGTTGCGGGCTTGCGCCATCAGAAAGGCTTCTGCTTCGTCCGGGCTGAAGACTTCCAGCCCGATTTCGCTCGCCTCGCCGTGCCAATCGGGATGCCGCGAGGTGACGAGAACCTGGCAGTTGGCGACGGGCACGAGGCGCCGGACGGCCACCGGGTCGGGGGCGTTGTCGTAGACCAGCAGGACCGGCCGGGCGAACCGCTCGCTGGCGAGCAGCTCCAGCACTTTCGCCGCGGCGACCTCCGGGTCTTCGGCGCGGGCGAGCGAGGCGTCGAACAGCCGCGCGCCGAGCGAGACGAGATCGTCGAGGATCGTCGTGCGCGTTTCCGCACGGATCCACCAGACGTGCTGGTAATGCTCGCGGCTGCTCCAGGCGTACTGGCGCGCGAGCGTGGACTTGCCGACTCCGCCGAGCCCCGCAAGTGCTGCGGTCGCACTGCCGGAGTTCGATCCGGTCGCAGGCGCTGTCGCGCTCTGCAGGATGGCCGCGAGGCGCGTGTCCTGAGTGACGCTTCCCGCCGCGTCGATGCCACGAAGGGCCGTCGCGATCGCGGCCAACTCGTTATCGCGGCCGACGAAGCCTTTGACCTGCGCGATCTCGGGATGCAGCACGCGGCTGATCTCGAGGTTCGGCACGCTGCCATGCTTGTCGGGTCGGCCGGTCTGCACGGCAGCCAGGATCGCAGCTTCCAGCGCGACCTCGTCGCGGGGTGCGAGATAGGGAACGAGATCCGTGTACGCCTTGTTGGCGAGCACGCCCTTCGCCCGGATGCGCTCGATGCGAAAGATCACGAGGCGCTCGTGGTCGTTGCCGCGACCGTCCGCCAGCGCACCCTGGGCCTCCTGCAGACAGTCCTCGCTGTGCAGGTAAGACGCCGAGAGAAGGGCGAGGACACGCGCCTTGCCCGCCAGCGCCCGGTGCATGACGGCAACGAAGTCCTTCGGCCCGAAGTCGAGGTCCTGGATGAGCACCTTGTAGTCGTGACGTTCCAGCAGCCGCGCGATCCAGATCGCAAACTCCCGCTGCCAGGGTTCGGCCCCCGCACGGGAAATAAAGAAGTCGGCATCCTCGGGCCGGGTCCGAGGCTCGGGCGGGGGTGGAAGGCGGCTGGCGTCATTGTCTGAGTTGTCGGGCGTCATCCACCGTCTCCGCAATGTCCATGCTGTCGAAAACGGCGTGAGCGTAGCATGGATGATCGAGCGGTAAAGTTGCCCGGGCGCCTCCCCCATTAACCCCGTTGCCATCAGATTGACGTGAGGTGGTGACGCTGTGGGTGCGAGAGCGGAGCGGTTATGGGAAGGTCGCGGCGTGAAAAGTCGCGGCCGATGGTTCCGCCACAAGCGGCCACATACGTGGACACGTAGTGGATCGATCGCAAACCGTGCGTGGGTCGGCATCGTCTCTCGTCGATACCGGAGTTCAGGTGATGGCAAGACAGTTGGCGCTGAGACGGGTGGCAGTGGTGCTGGGCGCGCTGTGCTTCGTGCTGGCCGCCTGGTATCTGGCGGTCAGGCCGACGACGCTGCGGGTCGCCCTGGGAGCATCGGGAAGCACGCAGGTCGAGGTGATGGAGGCCTTGGCGCGCGTGTTGCGCGATACGCAGCAGCCCTTCCGGTTCAAGCTCGTGCGTACTGCCGGGACGGCCGAAGCCAGCCGGATGCTAGACAAAGGGACGGTCGACCTCGCGGTGCTGCGGAGCGACGATCACGAAGGCAAGGATGCCCGCTCGATCGTCATTCTGCACAAGCGCGCCCTGGCGCTCGTCGTGCGTAAGGACAGCGGCATCGAATCGTTGCGGGATATCACCGACAGGCCGATCGGCGTCACCAACGTCGACAGCGATTCCTACCAGCCACTGGTCAGGCGGATCATGAGCCACTTCGAATTCGACGAGGAGGGGCTGAAGCTCCAGGAGATGTCGCGCAAGGAAACCGTGGAGGCGATGGCGCAGCGGCGCATCGACGGCTTCGTCATGGTGATCAATCCGGCATCGAAGCCGACGCGCGACATGATCGCCGAAATCACCGGAAAGCATAAGCAGGAGATCGTCGTGAAGGGGGTGCCGTCGCACCAGGCCCTCGCGCTGCGTTTCCAGGAACTGCACAAGAGCGCCATCCCCGAGGGCACTTTCGGGCTGCAGCCCCCGAAGGAGGAAGAGACCGTCGGCATCACGCTGGAACTGGCGGCTTCCTCACGACTGTCCGAGCAGACGGCCTCCGAGTTGACGAAGTCTCTGATGGAGGTGCGTGGCCGGCTCCGGAGCGCGCAGGCCGCGACCTACAACATCGAAACGCCCCCTGTCGACGAGGAGCGCCGCTTCCTGCCGCACGCGGGCACGGCCGCCTTCGTCAACAGCGAAGCCAAGACGCTGCTGGAGCAGTACAGCGACTACATCTGGCTGGGGCTGTTCAGTGTCGGCATCATCGGCTCGTCGGTGGCGGGCGTCATGAGCTGGGCTGGCTTCAAGAACGAAGCGCCGGGGGAAACGCTGGCGGAGCAGGTGCGGGTTCTGGCCGGGCGGCTCGAGGCCGCGACAACGACGGGCGAGGTCGACAGCATCCAGGGGGATTTCGACGACATCGTTCTGGCCATCATGCGCGACTACGGTCTCAGAGGCCTCGCGGAGGAGGGCTCCCCCGACCCCAGCCCGTGGCTCAACACGTTCGCCGGTCTGATCGACCGGCGCCGCCGTCTGCTCGAAGGACTGGCGCCATCGGCATCGACGGAGGTGCCGCTGCGGTCGGCGGTGCGCGCCCAGCTCTGATCGACCCGAGCATCAGTTCTGGAAGACGTTGCGCCGCCAGTCGTCATCGTCCTTGGTGCCGCGCAGGGCAGGGCGAGGCTCGGCGGCCGGCGGGGCCACGGCGGGCGGAATGGCGGTCGCCGGCGCGATGGCAGGCGTGGGCGCCGTTGCCGGCGTGGCCGTCGGCACGGCGCGCGACCGCGGCACGACGACCGTCGGCGTTGCAGCAGCGGCCGGCTGCACCGCAGGCCGTGTGGCGGGGCGGGCAGCACCAGTGGCTGCCGCCATCTCGGGGCTGTACTTCTCGGTCGGGACGCCGACAGGTGAGGCCAGCGGCCAGACCACAGACCGTGTCGCCATCGGATTGGTTGCAGCGATCTTGTGGCGGCGCTGCAATTCGGCGTCGGCCAGCGCGTCGAACCGGGGATCGGTCACGGCCGCCGTCTTCGGCACGGTGTGCACGACCCGATACCCCTCCCGCGCGAGCCGGTCGAGCACACCGCGGATCCCGTGGGCGGTGGAGAACTGGATGTCGTGGAAAAGCAGGATGCCTTTGCGCTTCCCCTCCAACGCTTTGAAGATGTTGCGCTGCATTTCAACGGGGTTCTTCGTGCGGAAATCGCTCGAATCGGCGTCGATCGAAAAGATGCCGAAGTTCCGCTGTTCGAGATGCGCGAGCATGGCCGGGCTGTCGGCGAGGTAGGGGAAGCGGAAGAACGGCGCAACCGGCTGGCCGAGCGCGCGCTTGACCGCGCTGATGCCGAGTTCGATTTCATGCTGCGCCTTCTGGGCGCCGATCGAACGGAGGTTCTTGTGGGACCACGTGTGGATGGCGATGGTGTGTCCGGCGGCCGAGATCTCCCGGACCATGTCGGGGTCCACGACCGCCATTTGTCCGACCATGTAGAACGTCGCGCGCGTGCAGTGCGCGGCGAGCGCCTCGAGAACCATCCGGCTGTGGCGGCGCAGTGGGCCGTCGTCGAAGGTCAGCACAACCTCGTTTTCCCGCAGGAAATCGTGTTCGGGGTACTGCTGCAGACCGAACCGGGGGCCGCGCGCCGTATCGATTTCGACGACGCGCGAAACGCCGATCTTGCCGGCGGTCGGCGTGCAGCCGACTTCCCGGGCCGTGGCCGTAGCCTGCGGCGTCGGCGACTGGCCGGGAACCTGAGCAGATGCGGTTCCCGTTACGGCGACCGCGCTCGCCAAGAGAGCGAACGCGGATGCGAGCACCGGCGCGTGCCGGCTCGACTTCGATGCAGTCTTCATGCGGTTTATCGCGCCCCCTGGATTCCGACTGCATACGATGCTGCCGAAACCGACGTTCTATCTTGATCTACCTCGGTGCTACCCGACCTCGCCGGTTCGGGTCGATCGCATGAGCGGTCGGCGACGCACACTGGCCTATACGTGTTGGCAACTTAGTGGCGTCTGCGGTCACAGTGCAAACGTCGAGATGCCACGGGCGGTGTATGGAAGGCGTTCACGCCGGGAGCGTGATAAAAGCGACCCAGCATCCCAGCAATCGGAATATTCCGCCCGGCTGCCGTTATGCCTTGATTTGGTGGAGGAATCGAGGCTTCGTTGAAGGGCGTTGCCTGTCGAATTTGATCCCATGCCGCCCGAGGGTCGGCGAAGCCGGTGTTACGGAACGATGGCCGACGCTCATGAGCAGGAGACCGCCAAGCGGTCGGATGTCGGCCCGGATGAAGGGCTGGTGCCCGCGGTTTCGGCGGCGCTGGCGGCCGGCGACGCCGACCGGGCGCGCGAGCTGACGTCGACGCTCAAGGCTGCCGATCTCGCCAACGTGATCGAGCTGATCGACCGGGAGCACCGGGTCGCACTCATTCTCGCGCTCGGTTCCGGGTTCGATGTCGAGACCCTTTCCGAACTCGACGAGGCCGTTCGCGACGAACTCGCCGAGGCGCTGCCCAACGACCTGCTCGTCCGGGCCGTGACCGAACTCGAGACCGACGACGCCGCCTACGTCATCGAAAGCCTCGACAAGGAGGACAAGGCCGAGATTCTCGCGCAGTTGCCGAGAGACGATCGCGCCGCCCTCGAGCGAAACCTCGATTACCCCGATGCGTCGGCCGGTCGCCTCATGCAGGCGGATCTGGTGGCGGTGGCGCCATTCTGGAACGTCGGCCAGGTCATCGATTACATGCGGGAGACGGAGGATCTCCCCGACATGTTCTCCGAAATTTTCGTCGTCGATCCCTCCTACAAGGTGCTGGGCTCGGTCGAGCTGTCGAAGGTGATGCGGTCGAAGCGACACATCCGCATCGAGGACATCATGGATCGAGACCGGGCCACGGTGCTGGCGACGGCGGACCAGATGGAGGTGGCCCGGCAGTTCCAGCGCTACGATCTGATGTCCGCGCCGGTCGTCGACGAGAACCAGCGGCTGGTCGGCGTCGTCACGGTCGACGACGTCGTGGAGGTGATCAAGGACGAGGCGGAGGAGGATATCAAGGCACTGGCCGGCGTCGGCGACGAGTCGATGAGCGACAGCGTCGCCGATACCGCACGCAGCCGGGTGCCCTGGCTCGTTGTCAACCTGGGCACGGCGATCATCGCTTCACTGGTGATCAAGCAGTTCGACGCGACGATCGAGCAGATGGTGGCGCTGGCGGTGCTGATGCCGATCGTGGCGTCGATGGGCGGCAATGCCGGAACTCAGACCATGACGGTGACCGTGCGCGCGCTCGCGACGGCGAAACTCGGGCGGGTCAATGCCAATCGCGTCATCATCCGAGAGATCGGTGTCGGGCTGTTCAACGGGCTGGTGCTGTCTGTGCTGATGGCGGCAGTCGTGCTGGTCTGGTTCGGCTCGGGGCCGCTCGGATTGGTGATCGCGGCGGCGATGGTGGTCAATCTGCTGGCGGCGGCGTTGGCAGGAATACTCATTCCGCTCGCGCTGCACGAACTCGACCTCGATCCCGCACCGGCCGCAGGCGTGTTCGTCACGATGGTGACCGACGTCGTGGGCTTTCTGGCCTTTCTCGGGCTCGCGTCGATCTGGCTGGTGAAATAGGCTCATGTGATCCGCGCGTGGATCGCCCGGCTGAACCGGGCTCGGCAGTTTGTCTCACTGGTGTCTCGGGACGACAGCTCTCGAGGGCGAAGACAAGTCCTCCGATGTGCAGGTGCTGAGACACCTCGGCGGGACCTGAGCCGGGGTTGCCCGGAAGCCAACCTCACGATCGCGGTCGCAACTGCTCGGGCGTGGTCAAATGTCTGTAGTGGGTGTGGTGCGCGAGGTTGTCGCGCTCGGAGGGTGTCTCGAAGCCACCGTCTGCGAACTTCGTTCGCATGGCCTCGACGTCGATCTCTGTCAGCACGCCGAAGCCGTGCCGCTCGAGGGGGGCCAGCCCCGCTGTGCGGGCCGCACCGAGCGACATCTCGAACGGAGTCGAGAAGTGATAGCCCGTCATGACGTGTATACTCCAGATCGGCCGTTCGCGCCGTGCCGGGGGAAAGCCTCTGCCGTGTCTTCGTTCGACCGATCGACAGCCGTGATTACCTGGCGCCGGGCTCGTGACTGCACTGCTCCATTAAGCGAATGGTGTGTGTCCCGATTTTCCATTTTCCGCCGGCGGGTCACGGAATTGACATGGGCGCGGACCAGCGCCATGTCTCCGGCACCTTCATTCGCATGGAACCCTTGTCTTCCGGAGCCTCGTCATGTCCGCACCACGCCCTGTCATGCTGGTTGTTCTCGACGGCTGGGGCTGGCGTGACGACACCTCGGACAACGCGGTCCGCCTCGCCGACACGCCGGCGTTCGACCGGCTCTGGGCCTCGTGCCCGCATTCGTTCCTGCGCACCTCCGGCAAGGACGTCGGCCTGCCCGACGGGCAGATGGGGAACTCCGAGGTCGGCCATCTCAACATCGGCGCGGGCCGCGTCGTGATGCAGGATCTGCCGCGGATCACCGACGCGGTCGCCTCCGGCGAGATCGAGACAACGCGGGCGCTGCAGGATCTCATCGCCACGCTGAAGAAGAACGGCGGCACCTGCCATCTCGTGGGCCTGATCTCGCCGGGCGGCGTGCACTCCCATCAGGACCACGCTGTGGCGCTTGCGCGGATCATGGTCGAGGCCGGCGTTCCCGCCGTTCTGCACGCATTCACCGACGGCCGGGATTGCCCGCCGCGGTCGGCGGCCGAGTATTTCGCCGAGGTCACGAAGGCCCTGCCGAAGGCCGTGCCGATCGCCACCGTCTGCGGGCGCTATTTCGCGATGGACCGCGACAATCGCTGGGAACGCGTCGCCAAGGCCTATGACCTGCTGGTGGACGGAATCGGCGAGATCGCTGCCGGACCACTGGCTGCGATCGAAGCGGCCTACGCCAAGGATCAGAACGACGAGTTCGTACTGCCGGCAGTGATCGGCGGCTACAAAGGCATGAGGGACGGCGACGGCATCCTGTCGTTCAACTTCCGCGCGGACCGCATGCGCGAACTTCTCGGCGCGATGCTCGATCCCGGCTTCTCGGGCTTCGCGCGTCGGCGCGTCGTCGAGTTCGCGTCGGCGGTGTGCATGACCGAGTACAGCGCCGCGCTGAACAAGCACATGAAGGCGATGTTCCCGCCCCAGAACCTGGACAATGTGCTGGGTCAGGTCGTCGCCTCGGCCGGCCGCGCGCAGGTGCGCATGGCCGAGACCGAGAAATACCCCCACGTCACGTATTTCCTCAACGGCGGCGAGGAGGCGACCTACGAGCGCGAGGACCGGATCATGGTTCCCTCGCCGAAAGTGGCGACCTACGACCTGCAGCCGGAGATGTCGGCGCCGGAGCTGACCGACAAGGCGGTCGCGGCGATCGGGTCGGGAAAATACGATCTGATCGTGCTGAATTTCGCCAATCCGGACATGGTCGGGCACACCGGCAGCCTGAGCGCGGCGATCAAGGCGGTCGAGACGGTCGACAAGGGCCTCGGGCGGATCGCCGATGCGATCGGGAAAGCGGGCGGCGCGCTCGTCGTTACCGCGGACCACGGCAATTGCGAGATGATGAAGGACCCGGAGACGGGTGGCCCGCACACCTCGCACACGACGAACCCCGTGCCCGTCATCGTGATGGGAAGCGGCGCGGCCTCGATCGGCAACGGCCGGCTCGCCGATCTCGCGCCGACGCTGCTGCAGCTCATGGGCCTGCCTCAGCCCGCCGAAATGACTGGACGGTCGCTGCTGCGGTGAACTTGAACGACCACGCTTGCGGTCGAGCCGCTGGGGGCACGCGAAAGCGCATTTGCAGCCGGCGACGAGATCGGGTAATCAATCGGCTTCTGGACGGCCAGCCGCCCAGCGCCACGTCGGCGTCCGCACCCGTAGCTCAGCTGGATAGAGCGCTGCCCTCCGAAGGCAGAGGTCACAGGTTCGAATCCTGTCGGGTGCGCCACTCCGGTACAAATGTGCGAACCCCAGGGGTTGCGCTTGTACCAGCCATAACACACTGCTCTAGAACGTCTTTTCGGCCGAACAGCCGGATTTTCCCTTGATCGACCTCTATGCGGTCGACGATGGACGTTAGCCACGCCTTACGCGCGGACGTGTCGCCCTCCTGAATTCGTTGCCGCATGAGGTCGCTGAACTTGGCAACCGTCTCCTCAGTCACTTCGGCTTTGGCCTTCACGTTGCCACGCGCTCTCGCCAGCGCTTCTTTCGAGAGATCGCGGTCGGCCTTCAAGGCCGTGATGCGTTCCTTGAGAAGGTCGTCCATTTCGGCGACGCCATCCTCGATTAGTTTGTAGAGACGCTTCAGCTTCTCTTCGGCATTGGTCGCCTCGCGTTCCAGGGCGGCGAGCCGAGCATCAACGGATGCGGCGCGCTCTGCCCGCCGCGTGGCCAGCGTCGAAAGCAACTCCCAGATCCGATCACCGGTCAGCAGCTTGTCCATCAGATGCTTGGTCACGAGATCGTCGAGCCGATCCATCTGCACCGTGCGACCAGGACACGCCTTCTTGCCCTTTCGCGCGCACGTCGAGCAGGCGTAGTACCGATGCACCTTGCCGGTCTTCGACGTGCCGGTCCGCAGTGACATCGCGCCTTGGCACAAGTTGCAGAATGCCAGTCCGGTCAGCAAAATCGGTCCAGTAACCGAACGCGGCGCGGCAATGCGTGGATTGCGGCCCTTCAATAGCCGTTGCACACCTTCGAACACCTCCGGGGCGATGATCGCTGGCGCATCGGCGAAAATCTGCTCAGCATCAGCCTTCTCGCGCCGCGTTTTGCTGTCGACGTGATTGAACCGCCAACGGCCGCCGTAGACTGGGTTAGTCAACAGTTGATGGATGGTGCCGTTACCCCACATGCCGCCCCTGCGGGTCCGATAGCCGCGATCGTTCAGCCAGGTCGCGACAGCCTTGGTGCCCATCGGCGGGCTGCCTTCGTGGCCGCCCACGACCAGCTTGAAGATGAATTGCACTTGTTCGGCTTCGACCGGATCGATCTCAAGCCGCTTCTTTACCCGTGCGCCACGTTTCTCGACCTCCACGGTGCGATAACCGAATGGTGCCGTCGATCCGTTCCAGAACCCCTGCCGAGCGTTCTCCTTCATCGACCGCAAGACGTGCTTGGCGTTTTCCTTCGACTGGTATTCGTCGAACAACGAAATCACCTGCCGCATCATCACCTGCGCCGGATCATCACCCAGCTCTTGCGTCATCGAGACCAGCTTGACGCCATGCTTGGCCAGCTTCCGGACGTAGAATTCGAGCCCAAAGGCATCGCGGAAGAACCGCGAGTACGAATGCACGATGATCACATCGAATGGATTGTCTCCGTCGCAGGCACGTTCGATCATACGCTGGAATTCAGGGCGCTTGTCATCCATCGCCGAAGCGCCGGGCTCGATGTACTCGGCGACGACGGTCCAGCCGCGCGCAGCAACCCAATTTGCCGTCTGCGCGCGTTGATCCGGAATCGACAGGTCATGTTCGGCCTGTCGTCCAGTTGATACGCGCAAGTAGAGGGTCGCACGCAGCACGGGCGCAGGCGCCTCGGATTTCGATTTCGAACGAGGCGTCTGCGCGTGCATGGCATCACCCTTATTTCCCGTCGGACCGTCTCAATGTGTCAGAGCTGTCGCCAGCTGGGAAGCATTCTGAGAGCTCTCGGACGAACCGCTCGTGCCGCTTCCTGTGAAGCGGGAAAGACATCCGCCGGACGTATCGCAACAGGTCATCGCGAAGCGCGGGATCGCACGAATTGTAAAGTTCGTGCGCAAAATCGCGGATGATATCCCTGTCGTCTTCGTTGCCGATCTTACTCATCGCGTATGTTCCTCACTTGGCCTGACCACTTCCGAGCACCACATCGAGGATGTCGCTCATGTAGCGCTCGATGGCGTCGATTTCGGATGAGCTGATGGCTGCGTCGTGCGGGAGATCGTCGGCGATCGTAAGCACTTGATCGTCCAGACCGACGCCGACTTCTGGCGAGACGCACGGACCTTCCGAGCGCCACGTCAACGTTTCAGCGATGTCTGAGGTCTTCGCCATCAGCCTCGTCCGCATGTCGACGGACAAGATTTATGGACGCGGCAAACGCGATGAAAGAAACCAGCTTCAAATCAAGCTGGTATCAGGTTCTTTAGCGCAGTGACTTCAGCGCGAGGTGGCCAATACGCGGAGTGCAGCAAAAATAGATGATATCAAGTTGATGTCGTGCATGCGGATTTTCGGAGCTGTATAAACGACCCATGATCGCAGAAACAGGCACGGGCGAAGCCGGAGAAAATGCAAACGACGGGCCGCGCAAGCAGTGAACAGAAAAAGGATCAGAAAACGGAAGAGGCCGTTACCTATGCGGCGACGGCGAGGTCACGCGACCGCTGCACAACAAAAGACGTTTCCGACGGTGCCGCAGGAAGTACGTGCACGACATAGTTGATTGGTTGCGGGCCCCCGCAACCATAATTGCAGTCCTGAACGGCAGGCATCCTTACCGGGAACGATCCTGCCTCAATTTCAAGCGCTTGAGGCTCATCGTCCTCCCGAGGTAGCACGACCACGCGCTGGACTAGACCGCGCACAATGTCGGTTGCCTCACGCTCCTGTTCTGACCCTTCCAGCGATTTCAGGCGCAGCCCTTCCACCTGCTTCCGGTAGCTTTCGGCGCCGTTGCCGGCCGGGATCCTTGGTGCGTCATCCGGCCGCAAGGCCAGCTCGCTCGCAATCTCGCGCTTCTTCGCCGCAAGCTCATTGAGCCGCGGCCCCGCCACAGCAGGATCGGCATGGCCATCCTCGACAAGCCGCATCATGCGATCGAATTTCTTCTGGATATCCGCCCGTTCGCTCTCGAGGCGGTTACGCATACCGTCGCGGTCGCCCTGGGCACGATTGAACTCATCGCGGTAAGCAGCAACCGCGTGTTCGAACATTTCGTCGGTCAGCACATGCTCAAGGATCGACGACAAGACTCGCTGTTCGACCTCCGTCATGCGGACAAGGCGACTTCTCTCACAAGTGCCACTGTTGGTTTTTGCCGAGCATCGCAGAAAATCTTTGGTCGCGATGTTGTATTTGGCGCCGCAGCAGCCGCAGTAGACCAATCCGGACAAGAGCCGCTGTGGTCGCCGCTGCTTGTGAATTTGCGGCCCACCGCGCGACTCTCGAAGGCGCTGTACCCGCAGCCAGACATCTTCTTCGACGATCCGCAACTCCGGCACATCCTGGCGCTGCCATTCGCTTTCCGGGTTCGGACGAGACACGCGCTTGCCCGTGGACGGGTCTTTGACGAACCGCTGCCGATTGTAAGTGATTGTGCCCCGATAGAGTTCGTTGTTCAGCAGGCCGTTGCGCCGCTTCGGCGATCCAACAACCGAGGACAGATTCCACGGTCCTCCCGATGGACCCGGCACGCCCTCACGATTGAGGTCCTTGACGATGGACAGCGTGCCTTTGCCAGAAACGTACTCGGCATAGATGCGTCGGACAACATCGGCTTCGACAGTATTGATAACGCGGCGGCCGCGATCATCGCCGGATGGCACAACGTCATAACCGTAGCTTCGACCGCCAGGGATACGCCCCGCCTTCACCCGCCCCATCTGACCGCGCTTCGTCTTCTGCGCGAGGTCCTTCAGGAACAGCGCAGACATGGTGCCCTTGAGGCCCACATGAATTTCGTTCACATGGCCGTCGGCCAGCGTCTCGATCCGCACGCCCAGGAAGTTCAGACGCTCATAGAGCGCGGCAATGTCCGCCTGGCTGCGTGACAGCCGGTCGAGGCTCTCGGTGACCAAGACCTGGACTTTCCCAGCCGCCGCGTCGGCCATCAGACGCTGCAGTCCCGGCCGGTTGATCACGGACGCACCGGAGATCGCTGCATCCTCATAGACGCCCATCATCCCGAAGCCACGCGTGTCCGCGTACTTCCTGGCCATACTCACCTGGTCCGTGATCGAGCGTGCGTCCTGCAGGTCACTCGAGAAGCGAGCATAGATCGCCGCGCGCATGTACAAGCTCCAAGCTTCCTTGTCGTCGCTTCACTGTAGCGCCTTTTGAGGCTCTTTGCCGGCATCGGCCGACGTTTCAGCTACCGCCTGGTTCGCAGACTCAGCGGCGTCCAACTTCACCGCCGCAAGGTCGCGGAGTGCTGCAAGGCGGCCAATCGCCCGCGCCAAGTCGATAAGGTTGCCCTTGACGACAGCAGGGTCGAGGCCGGCGCCGGATTCACTTCCTTTCCACTCGATCCTGAGCGGCTCTGCCGTAAGAATTCGCTTCTTCATTGTGCCCATCCGTGACTGCACGGATGAACTCTGATGATGCGAGGCACGCGTCGAAAGAAAGCAACATCAGATCAACATGATATCACGCTGAGAAGCGTCTCCAGCGACCAGTGCGAACTTGCGTATCGCCGTGGCGTCCAGATTAACCATCGTCGCCAACTCCGGCATCATAGACTGCTCACCGACCAAATTGGCTACAGAGCAACGCTCTTTTGAGCAACAGCCCCCGGACCAATATCATTCGATTTAGTTTCATCGATTCTGTGTATACTTCAATACGCAACCTTTTCTCTTTATTTATGGAGCACGCATGGATGATCATTTCTCTCAGTTGGTAGAACAGCATCGAGGGATGATCCGCAAGGCCGCTCTATATAGCTATCACTTGCACTCAAACTGCTTTCTGCCGGACAATAAAAAGATGGATCTGAGGACCATCCTGTCGGCGGGGCTTCCTGATACATTTCAACCTGTCTCCGATTTATACTGCCTTATATATAGTTTGTCGGAATACGAAGACGGTGGATTACTGTATTCGCTTATTGACGCCGCCAAAGACCGCAGAGCTGAAGAAGGTACGCCACGTCCGTGGCCGATGACACCATTCTCGTTTGGCGTTAACTTACCTGATTTGTCCATCGTTGTGCATGGGCCAGATAGGCGTGTTCCTGATTTCAGTGCCGCTGCGCCACCAAACGATGATTACCATGCCTGGTTCAATGGATTGTCCGATGCACAGCGCGATATCGAGATGCAGGCAATTTACGAGCGCACCCGATGTGAGTGGGTCGCGGAAGTGAGGCGCGCGCTCCTCTGGCAGCACAAACTGTATTTTGATCCTCGCGTACCGAGCAACGTGACACTTGGCAATCTTGAAGGTCGACGTCCCGTAGGACCCGCCAGCGAAATTGCTAATCGCTATGGCTATCAGGACGTTGCCCCAGAGCACTGGGAATTAAGCCTACACGAACGAGATAAGCTCTACAATCGCGGCGCGACTTCGAGCAGGACTAGTAAACCGCCAAAACCGGATCTCAGTTAGTGGGAAGCTCGACGTCCACCGCCGATACTCAACGCCATCGGAAAACCGTAGCCATCCCGCAATACTTCGATATCGTCATGTCCGGCGCCTGTGAATACCAGACGAGCCTGCGGCAGGCGCTCGTAGCCAACTTGAACAAATCCCCTTCCTAGCGGCCTTATCATCTCGCGAAATGATTTCGCCAGACGCCGGAAGTGCTTCAGCCCATCGGCCCCGCCATCCAACGATTCAATCGGGTCGTAAAGCCGAACCTCTGGCATCAATTCGGCAAGCTGACTGGTCGGAACCCACGGCAATGTGCACAGCACCACGTCGAAATCCGACAGACGCAGCGCGTGTGCATCACCTTCGAGGAATACGCAGCGATTGGATACCCCGTGCGCGTGCGCATTGCTCCGCGCCAAGGCGACCGCCGCCGCCTTGCAGTCGACACCAACGCCGGTTGCGTCGGGCAGTGCCCGCAGCGCCGCCACCAGCAGGTTACCGGAGCCAGTGCCGAGGTCGAGAATGCGGAGGGCTTGGGTTCGTGTCGACGCGAATGCCAACGCATGATCGAGCAGGCGTTCACTGCTGGCACATGGTTCATAGACATCATCGTCAAGCTGCATTGGGAGGCCGTGGAAATGTTTGAAGCCAGCGATCCGGGCAATGGAGCGCCGCGCTTCGCGCTCTACAATTGCAGCTTCCACCAGCTCTTCAAGTGAGCGACGCACAGTGTTTGCATGAAAGGCCACAGCTAGTTGCACCAGCGTCAGCGCCTCGCCGTGCGGTTCGGGAATGCCTGCGTCAGCAAGCCGACGTTCAGCGGCGACGATGAAAGACTGCAAACTAATGACGGTCACGGCTCTCCCGCTGGTGCTTCAGTGTCTTTGCCTTTGGACGCGATGATGTAATCGACGACAGCATCCGCCGCGTACTGGTTGCGAATACGGCAGTAGAGCGTCTCAGTCGAACCAAAGTCGCCTGTTTCGTAGAACTTGTTGCTGGGACACCCGCCGGCGCACAGCTCGAAATAATCACAGCTCATCCGACACCTATCGACGCCCGTTTCTATGGCGGCGAAGGAGCGACTGGCGAACACGCGGTCAGCGTAGACTGCCAATGGTTCGGTGAGAACGTTGCAACGCGGGAAGTCTACTTTGTCGGCACTGCTCATACCTGCAAGCTCTGGGCAGAACGTCGATGCCGTGCCGTTGCTTAATACCGTCAGGTAGGTCATGGGCCTCGTCAGCCAGCCTTCGACGGGTTCGCCACTCAGGATGCTGGGCAACATCCAATCGGTTTCGCGCAGTCGGATGTGCGGATAGTGTTCCTCGCGCTCGCGCAACAGCGTGGTGATGAAGTGATGTATCTTGCCGCGCAGCTCGCCGCTGTCGTCCAACGCCTTCAGCGATGAGGTGCCATGCGTGCCTTCCATCTCTTCGAAGTTGAACGCCACGCTATCCGCGCCAATCTCGGCGAACGCCGCCAGCAAATCCTTGGGCCGGTCGAGGGAAGCAGAACTCACTACGGCCAAGATGGCGGGGTGGAGACCTGCATCCTGCAATCGCTTGAAGCCAGCCACCACCTTGTCGAACGTGCCCGTCCCGTTGCGGGTGACACGATTGGCGTTGTGGACATCGGCAGGTCCGTCGATGCTGACTCCGATACCATAGTGATGCTGTTTGAAAAATTGTGCCCACGCATCGTCGATGAGGATGCCGTTGGTTTGGACATGATACCGGAAGGTTTCCGCCAGCGCCGGTGCACCAGCGGCAACCGCTTCGTGACAGGCGCGGAAATGGTCGAGGCCGACCGTCAGAGGTTCGCCAGCGTGCCAGTACCACTTCACTGGCGCGCTACCGTCCTGATATTCCGCCACCCGCTCCGCGAGACGGCGCACAAGGGTCGGTTCCATCCGATCCTTGCTGCGCCGGTCAAGCAGGTAACAATACTTGCAGTCGATGTTGCAGAACGGTGTTGTCTGCATCACCACATGACTGATGCGGGGATAGCGCATCGATTAGCCCAATGAAGGCCCGAACAGTTGGCTGAGCTTGTTTGCCACCACATCGTCACGGTCCGGTGCGTAGCCGTCGCCCGTGCCATTGCGCCAGATGCCTTCGTCGTTCTGATTGAATGCCGACACGCTGGCGTAGCGACTGGTAGCAATGCCGCGAGATGCGGCGCGGCCTTGCACAATGTTTCTTGCAGCAGAAAGTTTCGATGAAAACGTCATGGTAATTCTCCAATGTAATAAGTTGATAAATAAAATAACCACACGAAGTTAGCCACAAAATGAATTGGAAAGTCAATAAAAGCATTGCAAATGCGTAATTAATATCTTTTCACATCCAATTGCGACAAGCCAGCCTTTTTGGCCAACAGGTCGACCCAAAATAATCATTCTGGATTTGCTTGTGGTTTGCTGCCACTCAAAGTCCGCCGATTGACGGCCCGCGGAATACTTTCATCTCGTTGGGATCACTGTGCTGCGCCGACGCGCATCAGTGACGTTGAGGCAAAGTAGCGCTTCAGCGGTCGAAAGTCCGCGAGCATGTGCGTCGAAAAATCGAAGAGACCGGCGCCGAAGGTGCTACCGTCGTGCGGCAGGAAATCGGTTTGTGCCACATAGCCCCACATCGGCGGAACCCGCAGCCTGTAAGCACAATGTGGCTGGCGCCGCAATGCAAGGCGCAGCAGCTCAGTCGCGTTGTTCGCCGCGTTCACTTCGCCCCTCAACACATCGAGCACGTCGGTAGCCGTGAAAGTCATGAACAAAAAATATCGATCGCCAGCACCTACGTTCACGCTCAACCGATAGCGGCTGCGGCTTCTCATGTTCATCGGCAGACTGTCCCAACTGTCGAAGTGGATACCAAGCCGCTTATGTCGCCGTTCGTTCACGGTTGTCGTGAGAAGGCCCGGTCGGTTGCTGTTGAGCCCAATGAGATGGAATTGCGATGGTGACCACACGAAGTGCGAACGCGCGCTCGCCGTCGCTGCCGCCAGTACGTCATCATGCGGAAAGCTGCCACACAAAGCGGCCGCTTGATCGGCATTGTGTGCGAGCAAGCCCCGGCCAAGCAATGGCACCAGTGCGGTTTCGAATGACAACAGCGACACCACGCTTGTGCGCCGGTCGAGCAGCAAGTCGTCTGACTGGGTTACTGCCGCCACGTCACGAGCGCCAACCGGCGAGAACGGCAGCGCCGGAATAAACGCGCCCTCATCATAGGAAATGCCGTCGTGCTCCGTCACGATCGCAGAGGATAGTGTCGTACTCGATAAATAGTCGGCCAGTACAAGGCCGGAAGGAACACCAGCGACGAGCATGAAAAACGACCGTGAAAATGTGGAAATAACAATGTAGTTTCGTCCCGCTGTGGTTAATGAATGGTGAATTAGCCTCTATTTAACCGGCATCCGTTAAAACTGTTGCGGGTACACAATGGAGAGGCTATGTCGAAAACCAAGCGCAAGATCAACTATGCCGCAAAGAAGCGGCTCTACGCCCGACGCATTGTCCGGCTGTGCACGGCCATCGCCCGCAAGGACGTATCGGCAGAGCTCGCGAGGTTGATCGAGGATCACATCGTTGCAAGGCTTCCCTCGCCTCTCATGCGCCGCTTGGTTGGTGGTGATTGGCGACGCCCGATGCGCGAAGCCATGAAACTCACGGTTCCATTCCTGGCATGACTATGATCCGGCTCAGAGGTGAATTCATCCAACAGTTAGAGCGGCTCCAAAGCGCCGCAGCCAACGACAACTGTCTCGGTGATGAAGGCTTCGTCATTCGCAATCTGGTCACAACAGAACTGACCTATACGCTGGCGCGTTTCACGCGCAATGACGGTGCGCCGTGAACGCCCTCGCAGAGCAAGTCGGCGCGCAGCGCCGCCGTTCCAATTTCTTCCGTGACACGGCCGGTCAACCCGAAGCCGGCATCGCCCATGACGCGCTTGAAGCTCAAGCCCTGAACCTCGTACGCGCGAGCCTCGAAGCTGATGCGCTCGACAATCGCCGCGATCTCAAATCTGCCGACATGGATCGGATGCTGTCAGCCGCAAAGGGCAAGCTGCGCGGCTTGTCCGAACGCGAGTTGCGCGGTATCTCGGCATCCAGTGCCCTTCTGAAGTCCCTCACCGACTACTCCTTGGCCGCCGCTCCGATAACGGATCAGCGTTCGCCTGCCGCATTGGCGGCAGCAGTGGAGCGCGAAAGAGCAGCGAGTGCCGATGGCGGCAATGGCCTGACTGCTCGTCTGCTCCGCGCCGACATTGAGCGCGCCGAGCGGGCAGCCAGCGGTGCCCGCTATGATGGGATGGGTGGTGAGCGGCTTTCGCCCGCCGACTTGCAGAACATGGCTTCAGCTCGTTCCCTTGCCGTCAGTCTCGGCATGCCATGGGCATTGAACAATCCGGAATTGTTGAAGCTTGGTCCAGCCGCCATCAAGACCTTGCACGAGGCAGGCGTCCAGAAGGAACGCTTCGAGCGTATGACGGGTGATCGGGTGGGCTTCAGAGCGGCCACCGCCGTTGACATCGCCGCCTTCGCCAAGAAGCACAATCTCACACCCGAGCAGACAAATGCGCTCTTTGACAGGATCAACAACGGTGTGGAGATCATCTCCGGCGGCAACAAAGCCGTCCAGCGCGAGCTCGACGAAGCGACACGCCGATACGTCACCGGCCCGGACACGCCGGAGTCACGCAAGGCCCTCGAAGACTCCTACAAGAAGCATGCGACGACTCCTGAAGCGCAGAAGGCTGCCGTAGAAACGCCGAAAGCGATTATTGAGGCAACACAACGTGAAGCAACTGCCGTAGTGAAGGCCGACGCAGCCGTGGTCGCCAATCAAGGCGACCTAGATGATCCGCCTGCCAAAAAGCCAGATGGTCAACCAGCAGCAGCCGTGCAAAAGACCGCTCCAATAGCAAAGCCGCCTGCGCCCAAGTAGCGATAAATCAGTTTAGAGAAACACGCGCCGGTATCAGCTTCATCCGCGTCAGACCTGCGCGAATACCATCACGCAGCGAACATGACTCGTATTCTATTGCAGGGCGACCACTTGCCCTAACAAGCTCGCGCGCGATCTCTGTAGCCTTGTCTCCGAATACGCTGTTACGGCGAAGTTCGCCGACCTCATTCGCGCATGCAGTCCGAACATCAGCAGCGTCTGCTCTAGCGTTGAGAACCTCAACGCGGCAAGCAATTGCACCCTTCGGGTTGGCCTGACTCATCGCATCGCATCTTGAGAAGTCGGGAGTGTTGGCGGCGAATTGCTGTGCAGCAGCCTTCATCGGCACGAGCAACGCGGGAACCGCGATGGCCAACGCAGCAGCTTTGACAAGAGTTGACGCAGTGGGTGATGAACTTTGACTCATTTGTCCTCCAGTCGACATGCGCGTTCACTTGGTCCAAACGGCACGAATACTTGAATGAGACAGTATTTATACTGATTAATATCTGAAACTAAAAGTAGAAAATGAAACAGTATTACCCATAAGGTTGCACTCCACTTGGTTGCGTGGTAGGAAGAGGCCGTTCCGTGCAAGAAACGGTGCTTTTTACTTTCACGCCTGCCGTATGTTACTGAAAAGAAAAGACGTTCTGCCTTGCAACAATCTGGGTAAGATTGTTTCAGTCGGCCATCGTCATGGCCTCACCGACGTCCGGGCCTTCGACGCCGTAAGTCTCTACGCCGCCAGCAGATTTGGTGCGGCCGAGCGCAAGTATCTGAACCACGCCGAACGAAGACGGGTCCTTGATGCGGCGAGTGAACTGGACATCCACCCTGCCCTCTTCGCGCTGACGCTGGCCTGGACCGGCGCGCGCATCAGCGAGGTGCTGGCCCTAACACCTTGCTCGTTTCAAATTGAGCGATCGCTGGTCGCCTTCGTCACGCTCAAGCGTCGAGGATGGTCGGTGCGCGAGGTGCCCATCCCGCCCGCGTTGATGCATGTGATCGTGCAAGAGTTCGGGCTGAACGCTACGCAGCGCGACCCGGCCGTCTCGCAGACGCGGTTGTGGTCGATGAGCCGAACGACGGCTTGGCGCGTCGTAAGGCGACTGATGGCTCTTGCCGATGTGTCCGGTCGAGGTGCGTGCGCACGCGGGTTACGTCATTCGTTCGGTGTCGGCACATTGCAGGCCGGTGTTCCCATCACATTGTTGCAGCGATGGCTCGGACACACCCGGCTCTCAACAACCGAAATCTATGCCAACGCCGTCGGGCCGGAAGAGCTTTCGTTCGCGTCGCAGTTCTGGTCCTGGTCGAAATAACGTCCGGCAGTACCGCGGCCCTCACGCGTCGCGGAAGGCGCGCCAGCCGATGTCCATCTTGCACACCGAGTAGCGTCGGCCGGTTTCCTGCTTCAGCCGGTAGCAGATGTCCTTGACGCGCTTGACGACGCCTTGGTCGGTGAAGGCGAAGGATTGGCCGACCTTCATGCGCTCGAGCGCCAGACGCTCAGGCGTCTTGGCGCCTGAGACGAATTTCGGCTTCGCAATGCCCTTTTCGATTTTGTAGCCCGATGCTTTCGTTGAAGTGGCGCGCTTGCGCGTCGCCGATGTCGGTTTCGTTCTTGTCTTCCGTTTGGCCAAGCCCCCTCCTCTGCAATTTCTCAACCGAGTTTAGGTGGCGAGGGATCTGCGTCAATGGTTGCGTGGCAAGCGCACCCGAGTCGCGGCACCCGCTTTGTGTTGGCCGAACCGACGATCTCGGTGCAGCCTTCCCTTTGGTGTAGCTGGTCACCCATTTCAGGAAACGCGCATCCTCGCTGCGTGCCGGGTCTTTGGACCTCGCCCACTCGATGTACATGCTCTCCAGCATGTACTTGTCCCACCCAGGTGCGCGGTCGCGCATCGTGTCGAACGCCGCCTGCGAAATGCGGACGGTTCGCTCGGCAGCCGGCCGGTTGCCAGGCTCTCGCGTCGTCGTCACTGCCGTCTTGCCGTCGTGCTGCCTCGCCGTCACGTCGCCGCGCCGCAGGAACACAACCTGATCGCCTTCAAGCGTCATGCGGTAGTCAGGCAGGTGATCCGATCGCGCCAGCTCGCGCAAGTGCGCCGCGAAGTGCTTGCCTTCCTGCTTCGAGCCGCATTTCTTCTGCAGCAATTCCGAACCGATGCGCCAGCTCGGTTGTCGACCACAATGCTTGCGCGCCATCTCATAAAGCCGCCGGTCGATCGGCCGGCGCAGACGGAAATAGTCCCGACTGATCGGCAACACCTCGGCCGACGTGACTGTGCGGTACAGCCAATCCGACAGCTTGATGTCGAGATACTTCAGGCGTTCCGCAAACCCGCTGCCCTTCCGATTGTACTCGTACCATTCGATAATGCCGAAGTTCTGCCGCGTCACCTCGCTGCCCGTCGTGATGTTGGTTTTGATACGCGTGCCCGCCAGCCGATCCAGCGCACTCTCCAGCCGTTCATAAGTGATGCCGCCGGTTTGCCGGTTGGTGGCCACCAGCAGATCATGCGTCGTGATCCGAACCACCTGCCCGATCGGCGCGCCCCTGTTCTGCCGATCCATGAGTTTACTGATGGCGTAGATCAGGATGTCTTTGTCGAAGATCGTGGCGAGGCCCTTGCTCGACGGATGTATCTCGATGATGGTCTGGTCGTTCTCATAGCGCAGCGTCCGCATGTCCGGATGCGTCGCCAGCGAGAAAATGGGATGCCCCATGGAGGCCATGTCCGAGCGCGGCGTCACGTCGACCGTTTCAAGCTCGATGAAGAAGTCGCGGACAGGATGACGTTCAGGCAGCAGCGCACTCATGATGGACGAGCCTAGATTGGCTTGCAGAGTCCATTCAAATGATTCGTTCTATCGCCGACCGATTCGGTCTTTTGGCGACCGCGCCGGGACACCCAACACTTCGGTCTTTTGGCGACCACTTCGTTCCTTTGCCGACCAAAAGATCGCTTCGGTCATCCGGCGACCAATATTCGGTCATTCGCCTCCCCGAATTCGGTCCTTTGGCGACCAAACTTCGGTCTTTCGCCGACTGGCGCCAATTTATGTCGCAATGATTTCAACAGCCTGCGCGTCATATTCACAGCCTTAACTCTCTAACTATTTCTAACATATTTAACATCACAGGATTTTTGAAAATATAAATTGAGAAGGAAGACAGCCGCTAACGAAATCTACCGCAGGAGCTTGCAAATGGCGCCCCCGAATCGTTGTGGACTTCAGCGGTCGTGACGGTACGCTGTCATGACGGCTCTACGAATTGCCGTAGTGCCACATCGCCGTATCGACGGGCTTTTCGCCCGGAACAGGATATTCATGATCATTACTCTCGCCTCCTCCAAAGGCGGTGTCGGCAAATCGACCATCACCGGCTGCCTTGCCGGTGTGTGGGCCGCCGATGGCAACACCGTCCACATCGTCGACCTCGATAGCAATCGAACCGTTTCGCGCTGGTTCGCCGATGCGGCGCGACGGCCTGACGGCATTACGGTTTCGACACCTGATCCAACTGGGCTGACTGAGCATCTGGCTGAATTGGCCGCAACGACTGCACCGGACCTCGTACTGATCGATGTTGCCGGCACCTACGAGCGCGCGCTGACCGTGGCCGTTGCGCGCGCGCACCTAACCTTGATCCCGGCGGCGCCGACGGAAGCCGACATCTACGAAGCGTCACGTGTGGCTCGCCACATCACGTCGGTCTTCCAAGCCTTCAATCGCGAGCCGCTCTACCGCTTGCTTCTCAACCGCGTCCAACCGCTGGCATCCGGCGCGCAGCTCTATGCCACGCTGGAAGTCGTCCGTTTGAAACTGCCGCGCCTAAAGACACGTATTCATCAACGCGCCGCCTACGAGGAATTGGGTTTGTCTGGACTGCCACCACATTTCGCCGACCTGAAACGCCCGACCGTCGCCAAAGCGGTTGAAGAACTCGATGCCGTCAGGGCCGACATCGAGGAGTTGCTCAAATACACCCAACCCGAATTGCTCGAAGGAGCCGCCTAATGACGAAACCCAATTTCCGCCCGATCGCTCCGCTCGACGTTGACGATGCCGCGCTTGAACGCGTCAACGAAACTCTTCGCGTTCCCACGATGGTCCGCCACTCGGACAAAGCCGCCGAGACGGCAAGCCGCAAAGCCGTCGTGCCGACACGACGGAACAGCAAGGTCACGTTCAGAGCGCCCGATCCGACGATCGACGACTTGAAGCTGAAGGCCCTGCAGCAACACACCAGCATTCGGACGCTGATCTTGAGGGCATTGCAAAAGGACGGTTATGCCGTCCTGGATTCGGATCTGTTGCCAGGGGCAGGGGGCAGCGGCTGACCGTCGAGCCGTAGTGACGGCAAATCGTCTCGACAGCAAATAGTCCAGACGACTTGGGAGTTATGAGTGGCACCGATGGAAACTCATGTAATTCAGCCCCGTCATCCTACGACGCCACGCCGTCATGCCGTCGTGTTGTCGCGACAGCCAGACGACATCGAGTGGTGCCATTTGCTGGCATTTTCGTACTAAGCAGAGCCACCCCGTATCAAACGACATGGAGTGGGGGAGGGGGCTGTCGCACGACGGCGTGACGGCTTGACGGGCAACCGTCGAGTTGCCATCCGGGCGCAACGGGGAAAAGCCCGCTCTACGTCTGGTGCAATACAGCCAAAATGGCAAGCCAACAACATATCTGCGCGCGCTGCGCGAAAGTAAAGCCGCACTGGCCGTTGCCCTCGTACTCATCTACAATAAGACCTGCTTGCGATAATTCCGTAGGACGAAAAGGAGTGACGTGCGTGACAGAATAATAAAAAACTACAAGGCCGCCGCCGCAACATTGCGGGACGCTGCACATTTGGCCACGCAATTGGCGGATGCGACGCGCAATTACTTGACCGAAGACTGGTCGCAAATCACCCGTCGCGGCCACATCGACCACTCGACGCTCAATGACACCCTTTATGTCGATCCACGGGGGACAGTCCGGCGGGCAACAGAAATGCCAAAGCGTCTGTCACTCCGAAAGCGCATCGCCGATGGGCGCAGCCGCGTCACCCATCGCGTTGAAGCGCTCGCTGCACTCTTCGAGGCCGCCAAGATAATCAGGCAGCGCAAATCCGCCGACAGGCAAAGCCGGCGCACTGAACGGCAATGCCGCCGCCAGCGCAATGCACGCGACCGCAGGGACAGAATAAGCCGCATGGCGCACCGCTTTGTATCCCGTTACGGCCGCACCTGACATTACTTTGGCTGCCATGCCATTCGTTTGCAAATCACCAACCACGCAGCGTCGATTTTCAAGAACTGATCATGGCTACCACCCTGGCTGTCAGGATGCGCTTTCGCCCGCAGGCTGCGATACAATTTCCGCATCTCGTCCTCGTTCAATGCGGCCGCCAGGTTCTTGATGCCAAATGCCGCCTTGGCATTGTTGAACGCATCTGACGTCACGCCGGACGGATGCTCCTGCCGTTTGCGCTCTTGTTCTTCCCGCTGTGCACGCTGGCGCGCTTCTTCCTCACGCTTCCTCCGTTCGTTCGCGGCCGAACCGTACGTCTCAATGAAGACCTCGAACATCCGCCGAATGGGCAGCCGCCTATTAATCCAAATTCCAAATCGATTGTCGCTCAAACCCGCCGACAAAATCACGATGAGCACACCGGTCAGAGCAATCACATAGTTGCCGAGATTGATGGCGAACCATGTCAAACCAAGCGCCGCGTAGTATAGAGCCTGGCCGAGCAGCCAAATCCCCCAGACGCCGAGCCGCCACAGCAGCCAAGCTCCCCAACTCACGACTTGCACAGCAAGCCAAATGATCCAGGCAATGATGGTGTAAACCAGCCAGAAGAATTGCACGAACGGCGTGGCCAGCCACCACAGCACGTCGGAAATCGAACCGAATACCCAAACGAAGGGCGCGGACACCCACGCCCATATGGCACCGAACAACCAGCCGATCCACGAGACCACGCCGCCGGCGTGTCCCGACAACCAAACCAGCACGCCCGATAGCCATGGCTCTGCCGCCGTCCAACCGCTCCGATCTTTTGCGGTCAGCGCCAGAGCCGTCAGAGAAGCCTCGCAACGCGGCCAAGCCGTTGGCAGCAGCAGCGTTGTGCCACAATGAGGTGCGGATTTATTCAAAGTCGCTGCGAGTGAGCTCGTAATATTCCCATGCACCCAATGCGCAACACTACCTTCGACTTGCCTCCATTCAGGATGCTGTCCGAGCACATGCAACGGTGTCAGAAGGACCGTCACCAAGGCAACGGCCAACGCCAGCCAACGCAGAATGCGGACGAGCAGGCGCGCCACCAACCTTGCCGCTGTGCCGCTGCTAAACCAAAGCCAAGAGGCCGCCACTAACAGACAAACAAGCAACGTCGGACTTGCTGGCCAACTCAGGTTCTCGGTTGCCGTCACCGCCACTGGCACAGCCCGACCCAGCGAGGGTGTAGCGCCAGGCGTTGATGCGGCTATCTCGGATTTTGGTGCGTCAAGGCTCGCTCTTGGTAGTGGCGGCGGACCACGTACCACTTCGGATGAGCGTTGCGGTTGCCATGGCTGACCCGTTGGCCAATCAATGCGTCGGCCTGTACCGGATGTCCGAACAGGGTTGCCAATCCGAACGCACTGAGTGCCTTCCACGCGAATCTCAAAACGACGGAGTTCGTAGTCGAACCTCTGACGATCAGCGTGAAGGCCCAGTGAAACGTCGAATGTCAGTGGGCATGGCTCACCGGAACGACCGTTGCCCAAGATGAACCGGCCCGTGATTGACTGACCGATGCGGTAGCCATTGCTTAAAAAGTCATCGCCAATGCGAACATCAGCGATCGGAATAGGCTCTATCCCGAGAATCCGCGCTCGAACGCCACCACCCCAACTATCTTCCGTTAGCGAAAAGAGGATTGTGCGTTCTACACCAGAAGGGGTTGGCCATTCCAATCGCCAGTAAGTGACTTCGGAAAAAAATGGTGTTTGGGCATAGCTGCGGTGCACCGCCGTTGGCGACAGCAACAACATAGCCACCAAGCCAAGCAACGACCGAGTGACAAAGGTCGCACCTGTACTTTGCACAGCATCCCCCTTGCCTCTGTGGACGCCGCACCACGCTGCGCGCCGTTGAACTAGCCAATCGCAGCCATCGATCCCGCCGCGCTCGGCAAATCCTTGGACAGCTTCGCGGCGTCCTTCAAGGTCTTGAACATTGTGCCCTATCGTCTTGGCAGCAATACCTGACGAGGAGGGGCAGCCAATGCCGTTGGATTTTTCTTCAACACCAGTAGCGAACCTGGCGGCGGGCCCGTGTAGCCCGTCCAGTTGCAAAAATCGCAGGTTATCTTTGTGCCGCCGGTCTCATGGATGGCGGTTGAGCCACATTGCGACGATCCACAAGAGCAGCTGACAAACGACACCACACCGGCAGCGCCCCGCCAATGGCAACACGGACACGCCCAATCCTTCCAATCGAACTCATCACCGGATCTGGTTTCTGTCTCAGGCGAAGCCGTTCCCGATTGCGCCGGAGCGGACGCCAGGCGCACATCAATTTCATAATCCGTTACAACAAAGTTTTCACCGCGCTTGCGACGCAGCACCACCACATAGGGTTTGCGCATCGACCCGCACATGAATTGCATCCGAACCCGCTCGATGCCGAGAACATTTTCTGCCCTTTGTGCAGCGTGCCCGGCTTTGCCGCCCACATAATTCCGACTGGCGTCCGCCAAGTCCTTCGCCAACTGCGCGGCATCCTTCAGCGTCTTGAACACGGCATGGCCTCCACATGCTAGATCGTATAGTCGTCGCGTCGGCTCGTCCGCGCAGGTTGCTCTTGTGGACGATGGGTATCATCGGAACCCGGTGAACGGGACGGCGTGGGAAGCGGCAGCAATGTGTCGTTCAAACGTCGTTCGATGGAGCGCAGCTGTTCGGGTCGCGCTCCACACGGCCAGTAGGCGAGCATACCGCCGTTCTTCAGATGCACGGCCAAAGCCGAACCGTGATAAACCGGATTGCTTGGTTTGATGCCCCAATAGGATGACATGCATAGATGCTTGCGCACCTCCGCCGCAGGCTCGAATGTGAAGTGTTTTATGTGCATCGTGCCCGCCGGTGAATCCGCAATCATTGCGTCGCCGAACCACTGGAAGAAAAACTTTATCATCATGCCATCAGGCGACAAACGCGCGCGGTACAGCACACGATCGCTGCAATGAAAGTATTCATTCGATCCGCTGCGCTCCGGGCGGTCATCGTAAAATTCGACGTTGGGTGTCTTGTAGCCATAGCCAGCCTGTCGGCCTTTCCTCACATGATCATCCCAACCGCCTCTTGGCTTGCCGTCGATGAACGCGCGATGCAATTCGGCAAAGATGCGGCGTAAGGACATGTGGTCGCCGACATGTTCACAAACCCTGAAGGTGCGACCGTCGTTCAGATGTACCAGGATAACGTCATGCTCGATAAACAGGAGATTGCCGCTGGATCTGGCACGGCGTTCCGCGTGGCTCAAATCCAGCTCGGATTTTGAACACACCTCGAAGCTGTGCAGCAAATCGGCAGGGAAGGCCAACAGCAGCTCCGGCTGGCGTTGCCGTTGCGTGCTGGTCAGGTGGAAAAATGCGAAAACATCGTCGATATATGCCGCATGCGAAATCGCGCGCGACGACTCCACCACGCGGTCATGGCGCGGCGCATTGGGGTTGTGACCGATGGTGACGGGCTGTGTGTTGACGTGCGGGCCAGTGATTTGGAACGTCCATTGCGGCAGCCGAAACGCGTTGCGCTCCTTGCCATGCATCACAGACCAGCTAACCGAAGGCAGCTCAGTCATTTCGAACACTCCGCAAGCAACGAGGCAGCACGGCAAGAGGCGCCACGTAATCCAGCCTGTCGAACACGTCCGGCTTACCGGCCTTGGGCCCTTTCTGCTGCTCATTATAGCGGGGCCGTGTCAGCGTCATCCGCCCATCAGCAGACCCACGCCAGACATACGACGTGTGATCACGAGCATCGGCCCGGCCGACACAGGGCTTTGGCTTGATACCCCAGTCCCTGAAATCGTTGCTCGGCTTCGTCACCGTCGTGTATCCGCTCATAGCGTTCGGTTGCGTCAACCTTCGCGTCCACCGCGCTCGTTGGCCTTGGTTCGATCGCCGGCCTGCCGCGCCAACTCCTCGCGTGCCGATGCCGCAAGCCCTGCCGTGAATCCGGGCTCGAACATGCCTTGAGTCTGCCCCTCGATTTCGGCACGCGCCGCATCGAACGTCGATTGCCAATTGCCATCGATGCCTTCGGCACCACGCGGATGCTTTTCGATGTAGGCGGCCAAGGCCTTCTCGATGAATTCTTCTGGGCTCGACAGCATGTCGCGCGCCATCAGTATCTCGATCTTGGCTCTCGTCGACGGTGACACCGGCACGTCTTCCTCGGTGTCGGATTTGTAGAGCTTCGCCAGCCGTGCCTTGTGCCGCGCCACGTACTCCGGTGTGTCGAGCACGTCAGGCTTACTGCCGTTACGCGCCTTCTGCAGCACGGCGAGGAACTCCTCGCTGTCGCGCATGCGCACCAGCATCCAAAGCGCCAGATCCTTGTCGGGCATGCCCTTGTGGGGCAGGGGGGACGAGTTATTCGCCATCTTTGTCATCCTGCTTGCGGAGGTAACGCTCGACCAGTTCTTCTTCACTAGGGATCAGTGACGCGTCGATGCCGCCATATTTTTCGAGATAGAGTTCGACCATGATCTCAAAAAGTTCCGGCAATCCGTCGTGCTCGTCGCGATCAATGATATGGTCGACGACCGCCCGGACTCTTAGTTGCATGCGCAAAGCCATCTGTTCCAAACGGCCACGGCGACGCTTTCCGCGCCGGTCCCTTGGTGGCTTTCCGTAGGCGCGATCGATGGGTTTCATGTTCGCGCGCTCTTTCGCCTGGCGACGGCGTTCCTCCTCCTCTCCATCGTCACCGTGCATCGTTCGCGCTCCCATTGGGCGTAAACCTAGCCGGGTTTCGGCGGCGATGCCATTGGCTCACATCTTTTGAATGAGGAAGACTGGCTGTGGTCGGCTCTGGCGGACGTTCTGGGTCTCGCCACCGCAGCAAGGCCGAACCGTTCAACAGCAAGACCAGAATGACCGAGCCGAACTCAATGGTCACAGCCAAGGCAACGGAAAGTCCGCGCCGTAATCGCGATGTGGCAATACCCAACACGTCAGCCACCGCCGCTGCCTGTGGGTCACTCTCGCCCGCACTCGACGACATGCCTGCGAGCCGCGCCGCTAGCGCGACCCTTTCAGTGATCAACGCTGAACGGTCGTGTGCTGCCACCCGTTCCGATTTGAGGCGCAGAACCTCGCTACAGAACTGACGCACGGTTGCGCCAGCGACGACCGTGCAGAAATTAGATGTTGTCCAGAGGCGATCCAGCATCATGCGATCGATCTCGACGTCGAGCACGCCGACCGTCCGGCCATGTGGCAATTGCTCGAGCCGTGTATCGAGGTCGCGCAACTGGACCTGAGTGTTGGTACGCACATCGGCATCTGCTTGACGCGCCGCCGTGGCGGCACCACGCGTCAGCGCCGCGAATCCTATGCCGGATGCCAGCGAGAGGGCGATGACGATACCGAGCATCAACGATGCCCCGGCTAACTGGCCCCAGGCGCGCAGCACAATCGCACGGACCACGACGACCGGGAGGACGGCTTTGGTCACATCGGCGGCCACGCTGAGCACGGCAAGAATACTGGCCTCCGTCGCCGTTCGGCCGAGAGAAGAGAGGAACAGCGCGTTCATCGTGGCCGAGAGCGCGATGAAAAGCGCAGCAGCTAAGGCGATACAGAATGTTGGAAGTGAAGACATGACGATCTCCCGTATGGCGCCTGCCCAACGGGATAGCTTCGGTAGAATGACACTCCCAGCAATCAGGTCGGGATCAACCTGATATCGAGTAAAAAGTCGCGTGGAACTACCCGGCCGAACCGAACACAGACGCTCGGCGATCCGCGTAGCTGCTCGCCGACGTGCTATGCAGGGCTCGATCGCCATCATGGGTCGAACAGCCCCTCGAATGCCTTGTCCTTGTAGTAGATGATGCGTTGCAGAATCACTGGAGGCTGGCCAGCTGCTCTTACGAGAATGCGTAGCGTTTCGCGTTCCAACATTTCTTCGAGTTCGTGTGCTGCCGCCAACTTCTGCACGCGCAGCTCGTCACGCGAACCTGTGGCGCCGCTGAGCCGCTGCGACATCGTCGTGTCTGACTTCCGATCCAGCAGAACACTTGTCTGGCCCAATTTGTCAGACACGTAGTCCAAGGTCGTCTTGTCGGAATTCGACCAGAACATCGTCACGCCGGCATTGCCGACAAATGTCTCCCAGCTCTCCTTGTAGAGCCGCTTGATCTGCGTCATGTCCTGCAACACCACCCACAACTTCACGCCAAAGCCAGCCATCAACCCGGCCGCGACCTCGACGGATTTCATGTGACCGAGCACAGCAAACTCGTCGAGCACCATCAGCGCCGGTATGTCCGATTTGACCTTCGTCCGTTCAAAGGCGATCAACGCCAGATTGATGATGACGCGCAGCCAGCGTGCGTGCGTACCCATGCGCGTAGCGGGTAGGCAGAGATAAAGCGTCGACCTTTGTGTCTTCAGATCTGACAGGCGAAGATCACTCCCAGAAAGAACGTTCGCCATTGCGTCGCTGTCGAGGAACTCGAGTTGCGTCAATGTAGTCGAAAATACACTCTGCAGTTCCTTCTCCGCCATCTGCCCGAAGTTGACGCCAGCTGATGCGACCGTGCCGCCAAACGCATCGCACGAGCGCAGCAATAGAAACAGGGCTGGCCGCGAGGCGCATTCCTGACGGCGCGCAATGTCAACCACGAGAGGATGTGTTCCGTTCAGCAGCTGCCAGACTGTCACCAGATGCCGGTCTTCTTTCGCAAGCGTCAGAGTATACAGAATGAGAGCCTTGATCAGGATACGGGCGCTGTCTGTCCAATGCGGATCACGCTCGTTCGCGACGATCAACGCATCGGCGATCTGACCTGCGTCGTCCTTGACGTGCTGGCTTGCAGGATCGATTTCATCGAGCGGGTTGAAGCGACCCGACGGCACTCCGCTTTCGTTGAAGGGGTCCAGAACGACAACTTTCTGGCCCTTCTGACGACGAGCGCGGACTGTGATGCGCGCAAGTTCGCCTTTGGGGTCGATGGCGAGAACAGACCCGTCGTAGAGCAGCAGGTTCGGCACGATAAGGGACACGCCCTTGCCGCCGCGTGAGCCGGCCACTGTCAGAATGTGCCGGTTGTCCTTGCTGCCGATGCCACGACCATTGCGAAAGCCCAGAATGATGCCGCCAACTTGGCCAGACGGCATCCGGTATCCCCACATAGCCTGGTTCAACTTCTCGGGATCGAGCCAAGCGGCATCGACGAGGTTGCCCTGCAAGCCGGAGATACCACGACGCAGCGCCATTTTCAGGTCTGTCTCGAAGTCGCTCATGCGTCACCTTCGATCTATTCCCTAGGATGATCCCACACGGCAACACGGATACAGCCTGCACACCCACTGGTGGCGCGATCAAGTTGATATCAGGCTCCGTCTCTTGGCAAGCGAGCCAACATCACATCCGCACGGCTCGGACGAACGCCTTATTTGACCTCGGCAAGCATATGAAATGCCGCAGCATTTCTGACCCCTTGCATCGTCACGCCCGATGGTCCTTCGCAATCCGTTCACTGGTCGCGACACGAGCGATTTGATGGCGTCCTTGACGTAATTGACCGTTCTTTGGTCGCTTCTCTCAATCCGTCCTTTGCGACCCCGTATTTTGCCGCGCTTGTCTCACAGGCGCCGCATCCATGGGGACGGGCACGCCGCCCGCTGACGCGGCCCAGGTCGGCGTGCCCTTCAACGACAAAATGGCAGGTCCCACCACGACATCGTGCTTGCGCACCCCGTGAGCAAGCCACGGGGCCCCGCGCCGGGCGGCGATAGCCAAGACGCCGCCCTCAAGCACAATCTCGCGGTCCCCCCGCAATTTTCTCGTGTGACCCCGATGCGCCGCTGTGAGTCTCAGGCGGCAACGAGGTCGCCAATTCCGGCCCTCGCTCAACAACCAAGAAGGGTCACATCATGACGACACCATCCAACAAACCGACACACCGCGCCTATGCCGTCACCAAACGCGGCGAGAAATCCCGCTGGCAGGAAATCGGCGCAGCCTGGTCCCACAAGGACGGCAAGGGCTTCAACCTGAAACTCGACTATCTCCCGCTCAACGGTGCAGAACTGGTGCTGCGCGTTCCCGATGCCGCAGAAGCGGCAACCGCCGACGAAGCCAACTCCGCCGCAATTGAAGGAGGCTTCTAATGGGAACCGTGCTCAATCACATCCGCTCTGCGGATGACCGCTACCTCCTCGTCGATGACACCGACGAGGATGCCTCCCAGCTCCTGACCGTCATCTGCGATGGCGACCCGCGGTCCAATCGCGGGTTCGATTTCGACGCATACCGAGATGGAGGTGCTCAATGAGCCAAGCACTCCAACTCATCACCCTCGAGAGGCGCCGCTATGCGGCGCTGATCGAGGCTCTGAAGCTCTCGCGATACGCCATCCTCCGGACACGACGACGCTTCGACAGCCCGCCACATGACCCGCACGCCCTCGCACTCACCATCGATGTGGCAATTGCTGAAGCCAAGGAGGTGCTCCCATGTGTCAGTTGAAATCCTATGACGTCTCACTCATCGCGAAGTGCTTTTTCTCCGGCACGGTCGAAGCCCTGTCCGAAGAAGATGCAATCGAGCGAACGTACCAGAAATGGCGAACCGAATGTCCACATCCATTCGACCAATCCGACGACGCTGAACTTGTGTCGGTCGTGGTGGAAGGGGTGCGCTCATGAGAAGATCAACGCACTCGCCTTTGCCGTGGCATCATTTTGAGCATTGCGAAGGGCACAGCATCAACGACGCGAACGGGCATCACGTCGCTTACACCGACTGGGACTGCCTCGCCTTCGATACCGAAGATGTACCAGCAGAGCACAATGCAGCGTTCATCGTTCGAGCCTGCAATGCGTACCGACCTCTGCTGAGAACTGCGCGGCTTGCCTATAAGGTTTGTCGTCTTGTCGAGCAATGGGCTGATGAGGCCGATTCAGTTCGTCAATCAGAGCTCATCGCCGAGTTGGTCGACCACGCATATAGCAGGGTTCCCAAGGAAGCTCTGCTGTTGGCCAAACAGACCTCGGGGCTTCGCCTTCCTGAGACAAGCAAGGCGGTGCGCTCATGAGCATGGAGAAAACATTCCGCATCAGCTTCGTCGAGGTCATCCGCCATACCGCGACCGTCGAAGCACGCAACGAGCACTTCGCGCGCGTCCAGGTTCGCCGCGATTGGGTCGAGGTCGGCGCCGAAGCGTTCCAACAGGAAACGCTCGGCATGTGCGACCTCATCTCGGTCGAGGAGGTGACGCCATGAGCATCGCCAAGACCTTTGATGTCACCTTTCTTGAGTGCAACCATTACCGCATCAGGCTGACGGCAGTCTCAGAGGACGAGGCCCTCAGCAAGGCCGAAAGCCTCTACTGCGAAGAGAATATGAGCCTCTTCGAACTCGATACATCGATCGGCGGCACCGACGAATGGCAGGCCGAGGAGGTGGGCTCATGAGTTTCACCACCTGTCCAACCTGCTTCAACACCGTTGACTGGTCATGGGAAGAAGCCTTCGACAAGTTCGGCTTCAGTGACGGCGGCGGTATGATCATGACCGAGCATGTGGCCGATGCGCTGCGCCAGCACGGTTACACCGTCGTGGTCCAGGCGTGGGGCATTCACAATGTCATCATTACCTCGATCAAAACCGCGAAGGGCAAGGAGTTGATCCCGTCCGGGATAAAGTATGGCTATGACAATGCGCGCGGGTATCTCCCCAAGCGCATCATCAGGCTGCTCGATGCCGCGTTCCCCGATGGCGAGGAGGTGGAGCCATGACCGCCTCCGGCATCATCATCGGCACACGACCTCGCTCGGTGCTTGCAAGCGTGGTCAACGCTTTGCCGCAAGCATTCCGGTTGGGGCCGAAACGCATCGCCAACGAGTTCTATCCGACACCGCCGGAAGCGACCCGCGCGCTGCTCTCGGTCGAGCGGTTCGATGGCTCGATTTGGGAACCAGCCTGCGGCGAGGGTGCCATTGCGTCTGTGCTGAAGGAGGCCGGGCACAAGGTCGTGGCCACGGATCTCGCCGATTACGGATTCGGTATCGGCGGCGTCGATTTCCTGAAGGAGACGCGGCCTCGTGCCAAGCACATCGTCACCAACCCGCCCTACGGGTCGGGTCTGGCCGATGCGTTCATCACGCGCGCGCTGGAGTTTGCTGCCACGACGCGTGGCAGCGTTTCAATGCTCCTGAACCTGTCGTCGCTCGCGCATCGCACGCGGACACGATGGTGGCAGGAGCATCCGCCGGCACGGCTCTATGCCATCGACGACATCGTCTGCTGGCCGGAGCACCGCTACGGGCCCGCGCCATCCCATTTCACCAAGCACCGCTACTTCTGGGCGGTCTGGACACCCGATCACGAAGGCCCTTCGGCCTTCTGGTGGCTGTCGTCGGCGGAGTTCCGCAGGCGGCCGTCTTCTCACAACAACAACAAGAAAAGGAGAACCTCATGAAACAACGACCCTTCGACCCCTTGACCATGGATGAGGCCATTGCCACCGCCATCCATGCCTACCTCGCGGTGCTGATATTGCGCCTGCAGCAAGCGGAAAAGCTTGCCGTCGACGCCGCGACCGCCCTATCGACCGGACAACGCAATCTCGCTATCGGCACCATCCTGCCGTTCGAAACAATGCTGCCGGAATGCGAGGCCTTGTTTCGCGCAGCGCTCATACTGCATCGCATGGAATCGCAGAGCCGAGAAGGCGGTGCCGCATGAGAAGAACCCCCACCGAACCGCATCATGATTTGCGCGGCGAATTCGGCATGGCCTGCCCGAAATGCGGCCAGGCCGACAAGCTGTCGGTCGAGATCACCTGCACGGCAACACTGACCATCGACGGCACGGATGCCGATTGCGATCACTATTGGGACGCGGCTTCGTCCTGCCATTGCGACGACTGCGACCTTCACGGCTCTGTCGGTGACTTTCGCATAACGCGTGACTGGCCGGTGCGCTCATGACCAGATTGCTCCTGTCCGACCTCGCCTGTCCACGCTGCGGACATCGCGACTCGTTCCACATCGATGTAACTGCTACGGCTTACGTCGATGCGTCCGGCCCATCCGTCGAAAGCGACTACTATTGGGATGCCGCCTCCGGCTGCGTCTGCCTCGCTTGCTTCCATGATGCGCCCGCCGGCGACTTCGCAGGCAAGGCGGTGCGCTCATGAGCCGCCATCAGACTTACCGCGTCCTCGTCACCAAAAGCGATGTGTACCAAATCGACCTTGCCGCGTCGAACGAAGCAGTCGCACTGCGCGAAGCCGAAGGACTTTGGGAAGGCGGCAAGCGTAACCGCTTCGAGCGCGACGAAGAACAAGAAGCTTTATCCTTCGCCATCGACGATGGCTCCACGCTCCATCTCCGTGACATCGCCAATGCAGACCGCGCCCGCTGGGCGAAGAACGCGTTGCAGGCGTTCTCGAACGAAACCAAATCGAGCATGGGGCAGGAGGCGTTGCACGACCTGCTCTGCGACCTCGGGCACTATGCGCGCAGCGTCGGTCTCGATGTTCACGACGAGATGCAACGCGCCGCCGATGTTTGCGCGGCAGAAATCGCCGAGGAGGTGCTTTCATGACAGCGCACCTCGATGACCTGCTCGCTGGCATCGCACGCACCAAACTCGGAATTGAGACACTCACGACCCGTAACCGTGACATCCTTGATTTCCACGATGTAGGTGTTGTCAGCCTGAAGCGCGCGCTTCACCGCGCGTATCTGGCGGGATGCGATGCCACGGCCGCCCGCATCTTCCGCATCACCCCGAAAAATGGAGACACCACATGAGCCACTATGAGCACGCTGCCGACCGATATGATGAACGCAAGCACCGCCGTCGACTGCGGTCACGCAACCGCATCCGCACCCGTTGCGGCAGCTGGCGCACATTCGAACGCCGCTTCGTCCCGCTGCCCGCACCGAACCACGACCTGTTGTGGGACATCGGCGGCGAGGTCCCGAAAGGTGCCGACCCGCACTACTGGTGGACCGTCCTCGATTGCGAAGGGCGCATCAACCTCTCGCCGGGATTCCGGTTCGTGAACCGCATTGCGTTCATCCGCTGTGCCGTCCCGTGGGGCGTGGACGATGAGAAGCAGCCGCTCTATCGCTATGATTGAAGAAGTTCGAGACGACCATCACCCTGTTCGCGGGTGCGCCTTGCACTTCAGCCGTCAAGCCCTTCGCAAGCGCGCACGTAGTGGTGCTGCGCTAGCGAAGCCGGAGGCCAAGGGGCATTGACTGCCGAAGTTGGCAAGGCGTGACCGTTCCACCATGGCGTTTATGCGAGGCGCGCTTCGCTAACTCGCACAAACCCCATGATGGAGAAAAAGCCTATGAGCGACATTCCCAAGACACACCTGCCGCCGACCCCGCAGCGCAAGACCAAGGGCAGCCCGCCCACCCACAAGATTTATCGCGTCGTGAGAGGACGCGGCAATCTTGACAAGGACATCTGGACGGAAGTCGCAGCCTGCTGGCCGCACAAGGACGGCAGCGGCTTCAATGTGAAGTTCAACTTCAATGAAGCCCCGAGCCAAGGCGCGGAATACGTCATGCGTCGCGTTACGCGACGCACCCCTCAGGGCGAAGCGTGAGGGGAGAGCGACATGTTGAAAAGCACACACCGCGACGCAATCGCCGTCACACAATCCGCCGAGGTCTGGCAACTCACCCGCAACTGGCAGACCCTTGCCGTCATCGAACGCGCTTGGGATGACAACCACTGGCTACTGTTTCTTGCCGACGGCCATGGCGAACTTGTCTGCCAAGGCGCAGTCGGGCGCATTGCAACTCGGAAGACATGCTTGACCATGTGGGCACGGCGGAACACCGGAACTATTGCGCCGTTCCTCGACGGCGGCGAACAACCGGAGTAGACACCACGCACATAGCCGACGCAAAACCAATGTAGTACGGCTTGCTGCGAAGTTATCGCTATCAGGCTGATGTCATGTTTCTGGCGGACGCGCGGCGCGAAAACGCGCCCGTTTGCGACGCTCGACTAAGTCGATGTCCTGTTGATAGCAGCCTGCCATGCAAGTGATGGCATTCTGATAGCCTGCGAAAATCCACGTTTCACGCCACCGCTGGCACGTTGCTGTCATTCTGCCAGCCCTCTGATATTAATGTGATAGCAGATTGTTGGTTGGCCACGCGGCGCGGTCATGCCGTCGTGACGGATTGCCGTATTTCACTTCAGTGGTGCAGGCGGAGCGGGGGAAGGTTCCGCCGCGCCGAATCGCGGCTCGTCCAGCGTGAGCGAACGCGCCCGTCAGCAAGCTCTATCCCATACCCTGCGCTCCGACGGTACGTTGCCGTAGATGCAGCGGTCTTCGCATTCACTCACTACAACCAGCCTCAGCACACCCGCGTCGCCAAATGGTTTGGTGTCTCTGGACTTCATGGCGGCTCAAATCAGAATTACGCGATAGCACCTTGATATTTTCAGCTTCGATGCGGTCGATGGCATTTATTCTCTGGTAGCGCGGAAGGGGTAGCAAGATGGGTTTTCGTTACACGAAAACAAAGCGGTGAAACCGCTCATCTTGTCGGGGCTACGGACCTGAAGGTCCCGCGCCCCAAGCCCCCGGACGCTGCGCTCTGCTGGAGGAGTGCAATGACCAAACCCAACAATCCGGCGAAGGTCCGCCCATCCACGGGGCGGCCGAAAGCAGCACGCGTCAAAGATCACTGGATCAGTTTCCGGGTGACGGCAGAAGAGCATTTCCAACTTATCGACAAGGCGAACCGTAGCGGCATGGGTCCCGGCGACTATGCTCGCTCGCGTGCGTTACGCGGTATCGCGCGGTCGAAAAAGTCGGCGCCGGCGACCACACCCATCTTCGGCGACGACACGCGTGCCGTCTTCCATGAACTGCGCAAGCAAGGCGTCAACCTCAATCAGATCGCCCATCACTGCAACCGCCACGCCGTCCCGCCGCCACACGAGGTGAGCGAGCTGGCCAAAGTCATCATGGCGCTGTGGGAGAGGCTGCTCGCGTCATGATCATCCGCATCCAGGCCAACGGCGGCTCGTTTCGCGGTGCCGGTCTCTACTACCTGCACGACAAATCCGCCGATCACTCACTCGAAAATCATCTGAAGCCCAAGACCGATGAGCGCGTGTGGTTCACCGACACACGCAACTGTCTGAGCATGGACCCTGACCGCGCGCTTGAGGAGATGTGGCGCACGGCTGAGGATCAGGCATACCTGAAAATGCAGGCCGGGGTGAAGCGGGGCGGTCGCGTCTGCGAAGACCCAACCAAGACGTTGTCGCTGTCCTGGCACAAGAATGACCAACCAACGCCCGAACACATGGTCGAAGCCGGCGATGCGTTGATGAAGCACATGGGCTGGGACACACATCAGGCCGTCTATGTCGGCCACAATGACACCGAGCACCGGCACATCCACATCATCCTCAACCGTGTGGATCCGGACACCGGTCGCACGCTCGACGATTTCCGCGAACAGAAGCGCGCGCAATCCTGGGCGCTCGAATACGAGCGGTCGCAGGATCAGGTCCGGTGCGAGCAGCGCGAGATCAACGCGCAGAAGCAGAAGAACAAGGTCCGCGCCAACGACAATCAACAGGAGACCGCGCCAACGCAGGAGGTGGAGCAGAAGTCCGAAGCGGGCTACGAGCAGCAGCGCACAACCGAACCCGCGAACGAGATTTCTGCCGATGACAAGGCAGCGCCGTCCACCAAGCGCGCCGCCAACGATCACTTGCCGCACAACGTCATCATGCTGGCGCGCCCGAGCGAGCATGAATTCAACGCCGACGAGCAGGTGCGCGCCCAGAACGCCGCCGTCGACAGCGCCGAATTGAAGGCCGAGCAACGCGCCGAGCGCGAAGCGTTCTTCAAGGACGGTGCCAAGCTGTTCAAGGAGACCCGCCATGCCGTCTACGACGAGATATGTCGAGACTACAGGATCGAGTGGCGCAATCTCTATAAAGACACTGCCACCGCGCGGAAGTCTGCCGAGACAGCATCGGAATATGCCATCACCCGCGCGCACTACTTCGCCAAAGCTGGCCAGTGGGACAAGGCTCGTGAGGCCTTCAAGGATCGCAACAGTGTGCGCGACGCAGTCGAGGAAAAACTCGCCCCATGCATGGCCGACCTGAAGCGGCGCCAGAAAGAAGATCTGCGCGAACGCCAACGTGACGCCTGCGATGCCTTGCGACAGGTTCGCGACGTTCAGTATCAGGACTTGCTACGACGCCAGCGTCGTGAGCGTGCCGCGCTCCGTGCCCGTGAAACCCTCGATGCTGCTGGTGTTGTCCGTGATCGGCCTGTCTACGGGACGGCAATGCCGCCGGCAGAGAACGCGGCCAACGAGAACCGATCCGTTGAGGCCAACGCCAGCCGCCAGACAGATCAGGCGACTGCGACCGAGGTCGGGGTGCCGACCGTGTCAGACGCGCGCTTGCTGCAAGAAGCGCCGAAGGCCCGTCAGATTGCCGAGCAAGTCGAGCAATCCGCCGCGATCGCCCAGTCCATTGGTCGGGCCGCCAGCAGCGAAATGACACCGATCGAACTGCCACACGTGGATAGACCTGATCCAACAACGATGGCACCGGTTCGCGGCGCCAGCGATCTCATGGCTGGCGGTATCGGCGGCGCGGCCAGCTATTTGGCGGATCAGCTCGGTGAATTGTTCGCGCCAACGCCGCTCGAAGTGCGGGAAGCGCAGGCCAAGGCGCAAGCAAAGCAGGCGAGTGAGCGCGAGGCGCAGAGGCCGGAACATGACGAAAAGGCCGCCGCCTACGCGCGCATCATCGACAGCGCCGTCCGCTTGGCCGAAGCCGAACGCGCACAACAAGGTGACGCCTATTGGAAGGAGCGCGACCGCGACAAGGGGTGGGAGCGGGACCAGTAACGGACACCCTGGGCAGGCCAAGCCAGGGCGTCCTCGAAAACCGGACGGCCGCCCCGCGCACACCTGTCGATATCCGCCGCGATCATCAGGACATCCGTTTGCAGACCCGCCGTGCCCTCACCGCCATCGGGATATCCGAACAACAGTTGCTCGCGGCCAGCCAACAGGCCGCCCGGCAATCCGCGCTGCGGGCGATCGATGCTGGGTTGTCGGCGCTTCATGCCAGTGCCATCGCTGCCGTCGTAGCACGCTTCGCTGATCGCAAAGCCGCACTCGCAGATCAGGACCCGTCCGCCCGCGCCGATGCAATGCGCGCGCTCGCCGCCGAGGAGGTTCACGAGTTGGCGCGCCTCGCGCTGGAGCATGCCGCAGAGAAGCGTGCGCAGCGCAAATCGGTAGTGCTGTCCTTGGCAGCCGTGCATCGGACCGAGCGCCGGAGTTTGCGCACCCGAAACCGGCGTCAGCGGATGCTGGCGGCAGTGGTGATGCAGCCGAGAGAGCGGTTAAGAGGCGAAGGCGCGACGAGATCGACCGCGCTCGTTGCTGCTGGCTTGCGTGGGCTGTTTAACTATCGCCGACGCTAACTTATGCAAGCACCGTCGATACGCACCGATGACGATCGGCTGGCCGCAAGGTGTGTGGTACCCACAGCTTGGCTGTCATCGACGGAGAGCGGGTCAAATTGACGGTCTTGCGTTGTTGGACGTGTGCCGCAAGCCCCATTCGCCCATCGCGTCGAGCACAGGGATCACTGTGCGGCCGTAGTCTGAGTAGCTATACTCAACCGCGGCCACGGCGCCGTCGAGAAATTCACGCCGCGCTAGAACACCCGCAATTTCAAGGGCTCGAAGGTGCTCGCTGAGCATCTTTTCCGATGCATCGGGTATCCCACGCTTAAAGTCCGAGAACCGCAGCGGCCCATCCCGCAGTAGCCACAAGATGCGCGGCTTCCACTTGCCCCCGATGACGGCAACCGTCGTCATTACTGGGCAATCGGCGATCTTGTCGATTGGTTCTTGGCTCACGGCACTTACCTTTCTGTAAGTTATTGATTGCTCATTCCATCGCCCGCTACATCAGCCGCAACGACCAAGCGTCGTCCAATCAACATCGCGAAATGTAGGCTTACATGTGCGGCTCGACCATCAACGCAGACATGCACAGCACCGGTGTTCGGTACACGATTGGGCAGTGTGGTGACGCGTGACGCCGACGCCACGAGTTCAAACGCCAAGGCACCAGGTCGGTAGAGCCGCCAATTGGGTTCTTCGCCGGGCCGAGGTAAATCCACTTGCGGATCGGCTACGCTTTCAGCGCAGATCGTCGCAGATCTGCTCTCACAAGAGCATCCACAAGCGCAACGGTCAGCCAAACTTGATACTCCTCCGGCGACCATCCACCGTCGGTCACAAGCATCCGGTAGACGTCGCGGCTCGTGTACATCCACATGATCCGCCGCGCCTTGGTTGGGTCGAGGCCAGCTTTCGCCTTGGACTGGGCGAACAGCAACCTGATGCGCTCCGACTGCATGTCAAATCGCATCGACTCGAATTCCGCCTCGATCTTACGCAGGCTGGGAGAAAAGGCCGACGCGCCCCGCATCAATCCCAGCTCGGAGCTTTCGTTCTCATAGATGGCACGCGCGACCTGAGCCGTGAGCGCGACTTGAGTCGCCGCATCGGCAACGCCTTCCATCACTTGCTGAGCAGCCTGGAACCGATCGCCGAACAGCGTGGACCGCATGATTGCCTGAAGGATGCCGTCCTTCGACTTGAACAGCGCGTACACGGTCGACGTCGCCACCCCCGCCTTTGCGCCGATCTCTGCAATCTTGACCCGATCGATGCCGTGTCGCCCGAACAAGATCTTCGCGGCATCCACCACTCTGGTTCGAGTCACCTCCGCCATCTGATCCCGGCGCGGCGAGCTGTATTGACGCATCTTGGGCATTGACTTATTCGCCATATTTGACTATATTCAATATATAATAGTACATGATGCCGCGATCGCGCAACCGAATGCGTGCGTTGATGGGCGGGGACATGACGGTGACCGTAAGAAGGAGGGACGATGTCATTCAAAGCGTATCTCGACAACATAGAGGCCAAGACCGGCAAGTCGCCTGCAGACTTCCGAAAGCTTGCCGAGCAGAAGGGCTTTACGGTCCGCGGCACGATCGCAAAAGATGTCAAAGCCGGCCAGATCGTTGAGTGGCTCAAGCAGGACTTCGATCTCGGTCGCGGTCACGCCATGGCCATCGTTGCCCTCCTGAAGGAGCATCGCGACAGTGAGCCGTCGAAGGCCGTGAAGCCTGCGGCCAAGAAGAAACAAGGGGGACGATCATGAGCGTTGATCAATCTGTGTGGATGCTCCGTATCGGCTATGCCCTGACTGGCTTGGCAGCATTGTTCTTCACCATGGACGCCACCATGAAGCTGCTGCGCCTGCCGGTCGTCATCGAAACCACGACACAACTCGGCTGGCCGACGAGTTCCGTTGTTCCACTCGGCATCATACTACTCGTGGCAACGCTGCTCTATCTGCTCCCAAAGACGAGTATTCTTGGTGCTGTTCTGTTGACCGCTTATCTCGGCGGCGCCGTGGCGACGCATGCGCGCATCGGCAGTCCTTTACTGTCGCACACCCTATTCGGCGTCTACATCGGCATCATCATGTGGGGCGGGGTCTATCTGCGCGATCCTGGGCTGAGAAGCATTTTTCCGCTTCGCTGATGTGGACCTACAGCCCTTTCAAATCCTTCGAACAACGTGCCGGCAACACCGCTCGATGCGGGAGCGGCTGGCATGGCGCATATCTTGTTGATCGGTCAGGCCCGTGATGAGTGACACATCGATACCCACATTGAGTGAATGGGCAGGGGGGTCCCCTACATTCCGGCGCCTCTTTGCGGAGTTCTATGCCAGAGTTCCGCTTGACCCGGTGCTTGCGCCCGTGTTCGCCAATATGAGCAGCCAGCACGCCAGCCATGTCGCGGCCTTTGTCATCGAGATCTTCGGCGGCGAGAGCGGCTATTCGCGCGACGGCGGCACGCATGCAGCAATGATCCGCAAGCATATGGGCCGGCATCTGTCGGAAACACAACGCAAGCGCTGGATGGCGCTGCTGCTCGAATGTGCCGACGCAGTCGGCCTGCCAACAGATCCGGAGTTCCGCTCCGCTCTGGTCGGATACCTCGAATGGGGCACGCGCCTCGCAGTGATCAATTCGCAGCCTGGCGTTGCCAATCCTGACGACGGACTGACGATGCCGAAGTGGGGGTGGGGGCCGCCAGGAGGCCCCTATGTGGATAAATCATGACGTCCGCGCCTCGTCGCAGCAGCGCAACGGCATGGACGCGGGCCTCTTTCGAGACGTTTCAGTTCTTCGGGCGCATTCGGGGACAGTGATGCTATTCTTCGCTCTTATTCTCGTTGTCACGTTGCTCGCTGCACTGGCCTCGCGTCTCGGGGTTCCGGGCCTCACCGACTGGCGCGCCTGCATGCGATGGGGTCTCGCACTCGCGCTGGTCTTCACAGGCGTCGACCATCTGGTGACGCCGCAGCGATACCTCGCCATGATGCCGGATTTCGTGCCTTTCCATCCCCAGATCGTGCTCTTCACGGGTGTCTGCGAGATTCTCGGGGCAATCGGAATGTTGATACCGCGGCTGCGGCATTTGGCAGGCGTCATGCTCGCCATCTATTTCGTCTGTGTCTTTCCAGCGAACATCAACAATGCGATCGCCGGCTTGGCAGTCCAGGGCCTGCCGACCGGGCGCTGGTACTATTGGGTTCGACTGCTCTTTCAACCGGCCGTGATCTGGTGGGCGCTCTATTCGACTTCGGTCATCGCATGGCCAAATCACAAGAGCGGCGTCACTGGATCAAGCCAGCGCTCCTGATGGAAGGCTCTGCAGCGCGACACAGTAGGCCGTAGGCATTCGAACAGAGCGACAGTCGGCACTTTACGGCGCTTGGGCAGGGACACTCCTTGTGGCCGGCGTGTTGGGAGGCGGAATGTCATCACAAGCAAGCAGACAGTTTAGAGTTGCCCTGTTGCATTTGGCTCCGCGACCCGAGATCGAGCACTCCATCACCAAGGCAGCCGAAGCAGGAGCCAGCTGGATCATCACACCCGAACTGGCCGTGTCGGGGTACACGTTCGTGCCAACCGCCGGCATCAATTGGATTTCCCCTCAACCTGACGCTTGGATGCTTCGGATCTGCGATTTGGCGGCCCGTCTGCGTGTCCACATTTTTCTGTCGCTACCCGAAAAGGATGAGACAACGGCAAAACTGCATAACGCAACATTCGTTATTGGTCCAAATGGCGAAGTCCGCGGCAAGCATAGGAAGATCAACACTCTTGGCGTTGGCTCTGAGGCTTGGTCCAGCCCCGGCGCGAACGTAGATCCGATCACCATCGATCACGACTCTGCCGTTGTTTGTCTGCAACCGCACTGGACCGGACGTCACCATAAACTTCACCAACTCAGAAAGTGTCGTCGCCTATGGCGGCAAAAAGCATTTGTCTCTCAAGTCGGAGCGATCAACTGCCTTCATTTTCACCTGGAGTGTGGCAACCCACTCCCTCGCCGCCGATAGCGTTCTCACAATCTCTATGGAGTCAAAGGCTTCCACTGAAGGCGACGCTAGGCGCAGCTATGCTTGCGATGACCAACGAACGTTTGGTGCAGCATACAATTGAGCATGCCGACCTCGCCGGGACACGGCAGTGGAAATTGTGTCGGTTTCAGCCCAGATCTCTCACTTACTTTTTTGTCAGTCATTGAAGTCATCGCGGCGCACTGCAAATTTCCTGACGAAGAGTTATGCATCAATCCCGCTCTGAAAGGTTACGACTCGCATGTGTGGCGCCCCGGTCATGGAAGCTGTTCTGAAATCTCTCAGCCGGCGGGATCTGGTGCGCATGAGCGCCTCAGCTGCCCTCGGCGCATTGTCCGGCAGCGCATCAATCTCCTCTTCCGCCCTGGCGTCGGAGCCCCTGGGATCCTCGACCAAGACCAAAGTGCGCCTTGCGACCCAGATTCGGCTGTCGGCTTCGAACATCGTCGACCTGACGCACGCGCTCAGTAAGGACTTCCCAATCATTCCTGTTCCTGGCATCACCTTTCCTTTTGCGCAGGAGCCGATCGCGACGCTCGACAAGAACGGCGTGTTCGCGAACAAGTGGACCATGTTCGATCACATGGGAACGCATATCGACGCGACCAATCATTTTGATCCCAATGGTTACAGTTTTGAGGCCATTCCGATTGAGAGCCTAATCGCTCCTCTGGTGGTGATCGATGTCCGGGAACGAGCCAAGAAAGACGCCGATGCGCTCGTAACCATCGACGACATTCGCCGCTGGGAAAGGCGCTATGGCCGAGTACCAGCCGGCGCGCTGATCTGCATGCTCAGTGGGTGGGCCGACAAAGTAGGCGATCCGCACGCATTCCTGAATATGGACGCCGGCCAAACCATGCATTTTCCCGGCATCCCAGTGCCGACCATCGAGTTCCTTCTGCGGGAACGCACCATATCCGGCGTTGGCGTTGACACGATCTCCTTCGATCCCGGACATGACAAGGAGTTCAAGTCCCACAAGGCGCTCTTCAAGGGCGGCAAGTGGGGTATCGAAAACATCGCCAACCTCGATAGTGTGCCGCCCGCAGGCGCGCGCATCTTCATCGGTCCGGCCAAGGTCGCCGGTGCATCGGGAGGACCAGCGCGGTTGCTGGCATTGTGGTGACGGCCATGACCAAATCCATTGCCTTGCTCTGTGTGGCTGTCAGCGCTCTTGGCCTTGTTGTCATCGGGCCTCATGATCGAACCCACGCCGCTGATCCCGATAGCTACCGTCAGCTGCGCTCGAGCCTCGTTGGGCGCTGGCGCAGCTCAGTGCCGGAACCGATCGCGTCGGCGAATGGAAGTGCCATCTACCTGACGCGTAACTTCGAACTGTCCGAAAGAGCCTGGACGATCCGCTTCACCGTGTCTGCGGACGGGGCAGGCGACACGCCGCTGTTTTCTGGCCGCAACAGCGGCACCTACCAAGCGACCGATGGACAATTGCCGTCAGGTGCCTTCGCCGCCGAGTTCGCCTTCGACATGCGCGAACTGACCGCTCACACGGATGCGATCGCGACAAGCTTGACGGCAGCTGGTTGTGGCACCGGTCCCTGGGGCGTCGGTGTCGCGCAACAGGTCTACCCCGCGGGGTGCACGCCGTTTCGGGTGTTCCCCCAGGCGATCTGTCCACAAGAATTCGATCTCGTCAGACTGCAGGACGGGAACCTGACGTTCGGCGTACGCCCTGCCGACGGCAATTTGTGCGCGCCCGAGCGTCGGCCGAAAAGCACTGGAGCCCCGCTGGCCCGCGCGCCCTGAACCGTCATAAGCTTGGTCAGCCATATCGAAACATCAGCCAAGGAGGCGGACTGACATCCGACGCGCGTGACAGCCACAGAATTGTGCTTCAGCGGCAATGACCGTCATACCACCCGATCACGTATCATTTTCCACACCGGTCGCTGCCACCAGCCAGGTGCGAAACGCACGCATAGCGTCGGTCGCGGCTCTGGATTTCAGTGATGTCAGCCAATAGTCGCCGATGGCGACCTCGATGTCGAACGGTCGAATGAGACGACCGAGCGCCAGCTGATATTGGAACATGGCCACCGGCAGGAGCGCGATGCCGATCCCTTGGGCAGCGGCTTCGGCCATGCCGACCGAGGTGTCGAAGATCGGGCCTTTGACCGCCGGACACGCGACGCCAGCGGCAGCAAACCAGCGCGGCCACTCGTCGGTTCGGTAGGAACGTAGCAAGGGGTATTCGGAAACGTCAGCCGGGGACCGGATGCGCTGAGAGGTCGCCGGCGCGCACACGACCGATAGCGGCGCGGCCATCAGCCGGGCAGCGGTCGTGCTTCGCCATGATCCGTCACCGAAGCGGATGGCGAAATCCAGCCCCTCGCCCGCGAGATCGACGCGATTGTTGTTGGTCTGGATGCGCAGATCAATGAACGGATGCATCTCGTGAAAGGTTGCAATCCGCGGCAACAGCCAGCCGGTCGCGAACGTACCGACCACGCCAACGGTGACGACGCCCCGGAAGTGCCCGTGCTCGAACTGGTCAAGCGTGGTACGCAACCGGCCGAACGACTCCGCGATGGCCGGCAGCAGCGCCAAGCCTTCATCGGTCAGCGCAAGACCGCGCGGCAAACGCCGGAACAGCTGGACACCAAGTCTCAGCTCGAGGCCCTTCACTTGGTGGCTGATGGCGGCTTGTCCGACGCGCAGTTCCATGCCGGCCTTCGTGAAACTCAGGTGCCGGGCAGAGGCCTCGAACGCACGCAGGGCATTGAGCGGTAGATGACCCGACGGCGGTCTTGAGATCCTACTTTTTTTCATGGTTCTGCTTATAAACGATCGTTTGTGACGACTCCAGCGACCGTACTATTTGTGTGTTGTCCCGCGGCACTGCGTCTCTGAGGATCGGTTTGAGCGCGCCAGGCCCGGGTCGGGATGTTGGAAAAAAAGCAAGTGGCAAACTTGGGGTCTCATGATGATCAATGGCTCGAACTTTGGAGTGGCTCGACGAACTATTCTCCGCCTGATGGCTGCGGCACTCACGCTCTGTGCGACAGTGGAATATGGCATTGCCGAGACGGCCGTCGCGCGCGAGGACTTGGCGACACTGTTCGCCGAGGCAGGCGTCAGCGGCACATTTGTTTTCTACGATCCGGCTGCAGATCAACTCACACTCATCAATGCCGCGCGCGCCGAGCGGCGGCTCGTGCCGGCGTCGACCTTCAAGATCGCCAACAGTCTGATCGCCCTCGAGACAGGCGTGGTGAAGGACGAGAATGAGATCATCCCGTTTGGCGGCAAGCCGCAGCCATTCAAGCAATGGGAAAGGGACATGCCGATGCGCGAGGCGATCACCGCTTCGGCCGTGCCAATCTATCAGGAGCTGGCGCGGCGTATCGGGCTCGAGCGCTATGGCGTATGGCTGGCCCGTCTCGACCTGGGCAATCGACAGACCGGCAACGCACTCGAAACCTTCTGGCTCGATGGCCCCTTAGAAATCAGCGCGATCGAGACGGCACGATTTGTCGCCAAGCTCGCTCAAGGCAAGCTCGACGTCTCGGCGCGCTCCCAGGTCATCGTTCGCGATATGCTGCGTCTCGAAAGCCGTGACGGGGCGACCCTGTTTGGCAAAACCGGCTGGCGCTTTTCCAGCACGCCACAGCTCGGTTGGTGGACCGGTTGGGTCGAGCGCAACGGCAAGATCCATGCGTTTGCGCTCAACATCGACATACCGACACCACAGGATGCAGCGAAGCGCGTGGCAATCGGCAAGTCGATGCTGTCGCGACTGGGGATCTATTGAGGCGACAAATCTGCGATCGCTGCCTCGTGTTCACCCCATGAGGCCCATACTCTTTGCAAACGAGGGGCTGTCGCCATGCTCTCACCCTTTGATCATCATCGGAGAATTTCGAGCAGGCGCGCCGCTTTGGCTGCGCTCCCTCTGGTGATGGTGACGGTACTCTCACTGACCTCACCTCCTGCCTCCGCGTGCTGCGATCCGCTGAGCCCCTTTCGGGAAGGCGAAGGTTATGCAGACAAGGCTGCCACCTGCGAAAATCTCGCCTACTGGGCCGAGCGGGCTCCGAAGACGGATGCCCGCGTGAGCATGACCGTACGGGGCAAGCTCTCGGCCGTCATTTGGACGGGAGTCCTTGCCTACCTCGAAATGTGCGACCCGAAGGGCATGCAGGTCGTGTGCGTCACCTACCAGACGAACGGCATGAAGGCGGGCGATGTCGTGTCGTTCGGCGGCGGCTATCAACGCCGCAGTGACAAGTGGGTGATGCTGGACCCGTGCCTTGCGAACCGCCAATAGTGATTGAGCGACCTCCGGATCTATGAACTTTACCGCGCGCGACCTGGCATTCGACAAGGGCCATAAAGCCAATCGGCGGATGGAGGGGTATCAATCGATTGCCAATTGATTAGCTCGTTCAACTCGACACCTGCGAGTGAGCTACCGTTAATTTCGTGATCAGATGCTGCCCGAGACTTTTGGCAACGACACAGATACGCCTAGTTCCGGCTTATGATTTAACATAACACCTGGATGCGTCGCACCGCGCCAAATGCCTGCCGGCGCTGCTCAAAGGCCCCTGAGATTCATCATAATGGATGTTATACGACTTGGTCGTCTGCGTCGACTCAGCCGTCCGACTCGACTTGGTCGTCTAAGTCGTCAGTGTCGTCATAGTCGACTACCTGTCGCCATCAGACGCCAGCATCATGTTTGGCCAATTTGTTGGCCAGTTTCGTTGCCATGCCCCTTCTTGATTTTGCAGGCGAACTCGCTGTTTCCCGCGTCAACTTCAGAACCTGTTGGCCAGTTGATCGGCCAGTTCGGACGCGTCTGGGCAGGCACTCTACGTACCAAGCAGAGGATCATGCGCCTCTCCCAGCTAACTGCCGCAGGCGTTCACGCCGCCTTGCGCACCGATCACGTACCGGTCTCTATCTTCACGCCCGCCAGACCACTGCGCATCTAGACCGTGATTCGGCCCTATCTCGAAGACATCGCCGCCGATGAAGGGTGACCGACAAGTTGATCACGGTGCCGCCGTCCTTTGGATGCACACCAAAAGCAGATACGATTGTCTGCGTCCTCGGCGATGATTCGGCCTCGCCATTGATCGAGGTGCCGACGTTTGTCACGATGCGCCAGGGGCACCGCATGACGAAGGACCAACTGATCGCACTGTTGAACGAACACCGCGCAGCGGAGAGCGAATACGAGTGGCTGGAATTCAAGGAGGCCAAGACCAGCTTCGATCTCGAAAGGCTCGGCCAGTACGTCTCTGCCCTGTCCAATGAAGCGAACCTCGCCGGCCGGCCCGTCGCCTGGCTCGTATTCGGCGTTCACGACACCAAGACCGAGACCAGCTCGAAGCGCAGAATTGTCGTCGGCACGACGTTCAAGGTCGGTGTGACGGCATTGAACGAGGTCAAGCGTGGTGTCGCCGATCACACCACCCAGCGGCTTAGCTTCAAGGACATCCATGAATTGAAGGTGGACGGCAAGCGCGTCCTCATGTTCGAGATACCGGCCGCACCGCCCGGCGTGCCGACGGCATGGAAGGGCCACTTCTATGGCCGCGAAGGCAGCAGCATCGCAGCCCTCAGCCTCGCCGAATTGGATATCATCCGCAGGCAGTCAGACGATTGGTCCGCCGAGCTGTGCGACGGCGCATCGATCGACGATCTCGACCCGGCCGCCATCAAGGAGGCGCGGCAGAATTTCAAGATCAAGAATCCCAAACTCGCCCAAGAAGTCGACGGCTGGAGCACCGAGACGTTCCTTGCCAAGGCCAAAGTCCTGCGCGCCAAGAAAATCACCCGAACCGCCATCTTGCTGCTCGGCAAGTCCGAAGCCAGCCACTTCCTCTCGCCCGCCGACCCGCGCATCACCTGGGTGTTGAAGAATGCCGACGGGACGAACCGCGACTATCAGCACTACGGCCCGCCGCTCCTGCTCGCCACCAACGAGATCGCAGCCCGCATCCGCAACACCAACTACCAGTTCATGCGCGACTCCACGCTGTTCCCCGCGCAGGTCCTGCAGTTTGATCCCTGGGTGCTGCGCGAGCTTCTGCACAACTGCATCGCTCACCAGGACTATCGACTGAACGGCCGCATCAACGTCGTCGAGAACGAGGACGCCCTGACGTTCACGAATCTCGGCTCGTTCATGCCCGGTTCGGTCGAAACGCTCATCGCTGCCAATGTGCCGCCCGACCGCTATCGCAATCGATGCCTCGCGGAAGCGATGGTCGCCTTCAATATGATCGACACGCTGGGCAGCGGCATACCAAAGGCCTTTTCCATTCAGCGCAAACGCGGCTTCCCGATGCCCGATTTTGATCTCACCGACAGCCAGAAGGTGACCGTCACGTTGTACGGTCGCGTGCTCGACGAAAACTACACGCGCACACTATTTGCCAAATCCGACCTGCCATTGTCCGACGTCATCGCCCTCGACAAGGTGCAGAAGAAGCACGCGCTGACGAACGCTGAGATCGCCGATCTGCGACGCAAAAAGCTGATCGAGGGACGCAAGCCCAACATCTACGTCGCCGCCGCAGTCGCGGCTGCCGCCGGACAGGAAGCGACTTACGTTCTCACCGCCGGCTTCGAGGACAGCTACTACAAGGATCTGATCGTCAAGATGCTGCGGGAGTTCAAGCAGGCGCGTTCGCAGAAGATTTACGAATTGATCCGGCCCAAGTTGCCCGATGCGCTGACCGAGGCCCAGAAGAGCAACAAGATGCGGAACCTCCTCCAGCAACTCGACAGGGACGGTGTGATCCAGAATGTCGGCAAGCACGGCCCCGGTGCCATCTGGGCCCTGAAATCGTAGAGTAATTCGAGCGTACTTTTAGCGTACTTTGGGCTGGCCCGCTTACGTGATGCCAAACAAGCCATTGAATATAAGTCATTATTTGAGGAGACGGAGTTGTCTTGACCTCTTCGGATGTCATGACACTCAGCGTACTTTGCGCCGCGACCGACGAGTACGAAGCTTTCAGAATGCCGAGCAGCGACGATTCGGATAACCGCACCTGCTAGTCGCTGGACAATGCGTCATCGTCATTCGCAACCTCCTCGCGCGCGTCCATCTCTAATGCGTATAGGTCGTCTTGCCGCGCCAAGCGCCGCCGGTAAGTCTCATCGTCCTCGCCGTTGCGTGGGGCGAACGTCCACAATATGTGCGCCACATCCCGCACCTTTTGCCGCCTCGCCTGTTCAGCACGCCACCGACGCTGATGCCGTTCATCGATCGACATGATCGAGCCATCCTTTCATGTCGAGCGACGATAGATCAACTTCATGACTGCGCGAAGGCCACCAAGTCCGGTCTGTGCGGCCGTTTCGGTCATATGAGATGGCGACTCCGAGAGCCATTGCATTGACCGCACGTGGCCATCGGCGACAATCAGCATTTCCCCTCGCCCCGGATTGCCGTGAGTGCTTCTGATGTCAAACCTACCCCCTCACCTTACGCCGCCCTCAACGGGGCCCGGCGCGATGCGGCTGCGGATGCTCTACCTGCCGATGCCGAGGCCGCGCGGCTTGGCGCCGAAACCGAACGCCTGGCCGCACTGAAGCGGGCCTTGTGGGACAGCTTCCAGGTGGCGCCGCAGAGTCCCGTCAGGGCGCCCATCGTCGATCTGACCATGGCCTATACGGATGCGCTGCGGCTGGAATTGAAGCTGCGGGCTTCGGCCAAGGAGCAGCGGTCGGCCGCCGCCAAGGTGCTGGCCAAGTCTGGCATCCGCTCATTGTGATCGCTCAAAAGACCGCTGCCTCCAGCTATGGGGGCGCATGAAAGTATTTCGGCTGTCATTTGCAGTTGCTTCGTTCCGCCCCAGAAAACTATTCTAAGGCCATGATAGACAATAGACAAATCCGTGCCGCCCGTGCCCTGCTCGAATGGAGCCAGGCCGATCTCGCCCGTGCCGCCGGCATGGCCGTCTCTTCCATCAAGGCCATCGAAAGCTGCGCCTCGACACCGCGACGGGAAACCCTCGAAGCGATTGCTGCGACCTTCGAAGCCGCCGGCGTCGATTTCTGTCCGCCATCGGGCGTGCGCTTGAAGTCCGATGTCGTCACTGTTCATCAAGGCCGCGATGCGGCAACCGAGTTGATGAATTCCATCCTGCGGCACGCGCCGAACGATCCCTCACAAGAAGTCTGCATCATTGGGCTCGACGAGCAACTGGCCGCCGAGTTGGACGGTCCCGACGTCCATCCTAATTTGCGTGCGCGCTTGGGGCAGGCCGGCGTCCGCGAGCGCGTCCTGATTGCCGAAGGCGTGAAAGAATTTCTGCGTGACGAAGCCAGCTATCGCTGGATGCCGCGCGATGGCTTCTGCCGCAACGCTCCCATCTACATCTACGGCGACAAAGTCGCCGTACAGTCCGGCACGCTCCGCCGCCAGACCATCATCATCGACGCCAAGCCGCTCGCCCAGCATCTGCGCGCCCTGTTCGGCGTGCTGTGGAAGGAATCCGAGACGCCGTGGGACAAGCCCGCCTTTGCTGTGAAACGTAGTCGTCCGTCGGACGACCTGGAGCAGGTCGCGTGAGGCCGGCACCCGATCCTCGCTGTCTCAATTCGCCCGTGCGGCGTCTCGCCCGGCGGACCATCGTTTTTCTTGTGCTGGTCGCGGTCTTTGGAATTGTACTCGGCGCCGGGGCCTGGCTCTTGCGTAGCAGCTTGCCGCAACAAACGGGCGTCTCTGCCTCCAGGATATGATCGACGCGTTCGCCTTCGCTACGTATGGCCGTCCAACTGCTTGAGTCGGCACTTGTGTTTTGGTTTCATGCGCTTGGCGATATGATGGCTTTGACCGGATACCTTTATGCCAGCCACGAAAGCCAAAACCCCGACGCCCGCGACCATTGTTCCCCCTGGGGGCGTGACAGGGCATGCGCATCCTCGATGTTTCGCGTCGGTCGATAACAATTGCGCGAACCGCATCTCACGTGAGCACTTCATCTCCGAAACTCTGCTGCGTCAGATCGAGCTGAACAACACAGCCAAGATTGCTGGCTTGCGCTGGTAGCAACCGCAGTCGTTCAACATCCTGCCGCTCAAAGGGCTGGCATCGAACATCCTCTGCGAGAGGCACAATAACGCACTCAGTCCACTCGACGCTGCCGTCGGAGCGTTCACGCTGGCTATCGGCGCGATTGATGGCGAGTTGCATCCCAAGTCGACCAGCGCCAGGTTTGTACGATATGAGTTTTGCGGTGAGGACATCGAGCGCTGGATGCTGAAGTGCCTGATCGGCATGGTCGTCTCCGGCAACATCGGCGGCGTTCTCAAGAGTGAGTGTCACGATCTGCTCTTTGATCGCGTCCCCTGGCCGACAGGATGGGGCCTCTATTGGCTGCACGACAAAGGCGGCACCGCCTATCACTCTCAGAGTTTTGCCATCTCGACCGATGTCCACCCGCAAACCGAAGTGATCGTGCTCGTGCGCTTCACGTTTCGCGGCATGCCGTTCGGATTGTGCCTCGGGAGGCCCGATCATCCCACGCAGTTCGGAGTTCTCAGGCCGAAGTCGCTGACGTTCAAGACTAGTGAACGCACGCGCACCGTCGTTCTGAATTGGTCACGCAGTCGGTCTGGCTATCCCATCATACTCAACCGAGCTGGAAGTTATGACGGCCCTCCGCCCAATTGGCAGGAATGGGAACGTGAAAGCTGACGACGTAGGTGTCGAAAGAACATTTGGACGTGTCCCCGCGCGAAGGGCACGGGGTCGGGCTGTAGTCGGTCGTGAACAACGACCGACCGGAGCCCCACGGCTCGAAGTGGGTTGCAGACGAGGGTCTCCGCCCATACGGGTCACCATCCCTCACGCAAGGCATAGCATGGCAGATGTCAGGGGCGGCACCCGTCACTTGGATTGCGCGCGCCGATTACGGTCGTGCTTACGACCTTGAGCTGCGGCGGCCAGAACACGGCAGGAATATCGAGGCCGTACCATCTGCACATGAAGTGCAGCTCGACGGCCAGCGGCAGAAGACGTCCGGCCTCCCAATCCTCGATGACCGAGACCGGATAGCTGAAACTGCGTGCAATCCGCTCGATCTTGAAACCGCGCGTCTGCCTGCCAAGCCGCAAATGGCGGGCAATGTTCTGCCGGCTGTACTCGGGAATCCTCGGCATGAAGCCCTCGCTCCGCACGCTGCCGCGATCAGGCAAGTTCGACCCGACAGGATCATCTTGCCATCGTGCTCAGGTCCGTCAAGGCGGCATCCACACTCACACCGGCCTTGACCGACCTTGCGCGCGACGGCCGCGGCCACACGCGGTCGGGGCGAAGGAAAGCCTTCGGCGAGGTCGAACCAAGGAAATGGCCGGCAAGGGATGAAGCTGCTGATGGCTGCACCTGGGTAGGCGTCGAAGTGCTTCACGTTTCGGGGGGCGACAGCGCGATCGCGGAGTATGGGGCGCGGGAGTTGGAGTGCGGTTTGCGCGTGATGAAGATCCATCCTCGTTGGGACGCGATCGAAGTACGCGCTATCAACTTGATCGATTTCAGTTGGGACGCTTGACGTCCAGGCATTGGCCTCCTCGTCACAACAGGAGACCCGACATGCCAACTCTCACCGCCGATCCACGCTCTGTCATCATCGCACCGGCCGTCATCAGCGCCGCGCTCGATTGCCTCGGCGTGCTCGCCGACATCGATCCAATCGAACCTCGGCACATGCATCGCATTGCGCTCGCGCTCGGATGCCGCGAACCGGAAGCCACCGCCGTCACCTTGCGCCTGCTCGCAACTGCTGCTGTGCTCAACGATGATCGCTGGTTGCCGTGGTCGCGCTTCCACAGAAACCAAACCGCTGACGGGCGGCGCATCTTCGATGCCGCGCTGATGCACACCGTCGCTAGCCTGCCGCTCGACCGTCGCGGACGCTTCGATGCCGGTGTCTTCTTCGACCAGCTGCTGCACATCCTTGCGGACCCGCAGATCACCCATGGTTCAGGCGGCGCCCACGCCTGGCGTCAGTGAACCGTCACTCCAGAAAGGCCAGTGCCACAGGCCAGAACGGCCACGGCAATTCCGGCCATCGCCACTCTCAGACTTATCCGATGCCCGTCACGTCCCTAGCCTGACGGCGTTCCATTCCTTCATCACACTAGGAGATCACATCATGACCCATCCCAACATGACCCCGGCCAACGGGGCCACCGCCCCTGCAACCGCCGACACCGCCAGCGGGTTCTTCGTTAACGCCGGCACGCACGCCGGTTGGTTCACCACCCCCGACGGCGACATCTACGACATTCGCAAGCTCGAACCACGCGAAGTGACCGATCCGCGCAATGGTGAAATCACCACCATCTGGGGCGGCTACGCCACGGCACGCGATCGCGAACTCGCAGCCAAGGATTCCATTCTGCAAGCCGACTTCAAGAAGACCGGTGAGCGGCCCGCTGATCTGTTTGCACCCGAAGCCCGCGACATTCCGCTCTACATCACGCTGCGCAATCGTCCCGGCAAAGGATACAGCGACATCGGCTCGTTCTGGAATGCACGCGGCCGCTACACCATCTTTGCTCGCGATCTCGAAGGCAAACGTGGCCTACGTTTTGGCGGCAATGTGCTGGCGTGGAAATCCGCTGCCGCACTCGAGGCCGAACGAGCCGCCCAGGCTCCGAAACCAGATGCTGCACCTGTTGCCACGCCCGATGGGCAAGCTGCCCGCGATGGTGCCGCCAAGCGTGCCGGCAAAGGCCGCACGGCCACGCCGCGCGCCGATGCCTGAATACCGTCTGACTGCGTTTGGGAGACGTTGGGCGTTGCCGCCTGGCGTCTCCTTTCGCTGCCGGGGCCCCGTTGGGCGAACCCCAGCAGCGAAAGGAGCCCACAAAACATGGCCAGAAAGCCCAGAACCTACAGCACCCTCCCCCACGCCGACGGCACGACGGCACGCCATCAGGACGGCACGAGCCAGGCGAAGGCAGAAGCATCGCCACGCCAGAAGATCGACGTGCACGAGGCCATCACGCAGAAGATCATCGCCGCGATCGAGGCTGGCGCGGGCAGCTTCGAAATGCCCTGGCACCGGCCCGGTGTCGCCTACACCATACCGACAAACGCAGCGACCGATAAAGCCTATCGCGGCTCGAACATCCTCTCACTGTGGATCGATGCTGACGCCAAGAAATTCGAGCACCAGGTCTGGGCCACGTACAAGCAATACACCGAGCTAGGCGCACAGGTCCGCAAGGGCGAAAAAGGCTCCCTCATCGTCAAGTACGGCGAATGGGTGCCGAAGGCGCAATCCAGTGCTGCTGCAGGCGGGCAATCGCAGCGCCGGCAAAACAGCCCGGATACGAGTGGACATCCCAAGGGCGAGCAAAGTGATGATGACGGCAAACGCCTGTTCGCCAAAGCCGCCTGGGTGTTCAACATCGACCAGGTCGATGCCCCGGCTGAGCTGCGCGAGCGTTTGCTGCCAGCGGTCGTTCAGCGGCCGGATCTGACGACTCGCCTCGCCCATGTTGACGCGTTCATTGCAGCCACCGGGGCCGAATTCCGCGAAGGCGGACAACGCGCCTTCTACCGCCATCGCGATAGCCGTGGTGAGGGTGACTTCATCCAGATGCCGCCGCGCGATCTGTTCACCGGTACCAGCACTTCGACGCCAACCGAGAGCTTCGAAAGTACTAGGCTTCATGAACTGACCCATTGGGTCGGCGCGGAACACAGGCTGAATAGAAAATTCGGCGAGCGCTTCGGCGACAAAGAATACGCGTTCGAAGAACTGGTTGCGGAATTGTCGGCGGCGTTTCTGTGCGCCGAACTGGCCATCACCAACACACCGCGCGCGGACCACGCCCAGTATTGCGCCTCGTGGCTGGAAGTCTTGAAGGGCGATGCCAAGGCGATTTTCACCGCCGCATCTTTGGCGACGCGTGCCGTTGCGTATCTCAATGAGTTGCAGCCCGCTGCAGTCATGGCTCCTGACGTCGATGGCACGCGCGCGAAAGGTGCTGATGGTGACGCGTTGGAGCCAGACAGGCCAAGTGCCCGCGATGGTGCCGATCGCATGGCTCCGTCACGGTCCGCGAAATCAGGTGGTCCGAGATGACCGGCCGCACAAGCAACACACCGGCTCATTCTGCAACCGCTCCGAAGTTGGAACTCCAGCGCATACGCGTTCGTGCCGATGGTTACGACACGAGTGGAGCCTACTGGGGTGCCGGCCCCGACGCGTTTGTTGCGTCCCTACAGGACGGCGCACAGGAAATTACCGTTCGCGCAAAATCCACAGCCGAAGCGCGTCTGAAAGTTGCCGCCGAACTCGCGCGAGCACCGGGTGCGGCGAAGGTCGCCCAGCACGACCAGCTCGGCGGCGCGTCGCCCAACAAGTCGCGCTATGAGATCGAATGGCGCGATCCTGTTGCCGGTTCGCCTACGCGTATCCGCATCACCCACTCGCGCGACTATCTGATCGCTGGGCAGGATCATGTAGAGGTGGAAGCGCTGACACCGAAGAAGGCGGCATTGCCGATCACCGGCACGGGATACCGTTCGCAGTTCCTGCCCGCGCTGGAATTGGTCAACGCCGGCGGCCCCGTGACGTTCGTTACCGCCTGGCTCGACCGAGAAGCCAAGAATAAGCACTGGCAGAAGCGGCAGACCGTTCGTCAGCAGGGCGACTTGTTCCAATGGGCCGATGCCAACACCGAGGTTGGCAAACGCAAGCGATCTGTCAAGTCGAAGCGGCCCAATTCCAAGCCAGCACCGTCGCGGCGGAGCGATCGTGATCCCGCATGATTTTGACACGGCGTGAGCGGCAGGCCCAGGGACAGGCCGCCGAAGACCGGTTCCGCACCTGGCTGGACCGATGCCACCTGCCGCACATCTATGTCGAGCAGTCGCCCATGACCATCCCGCAGCATCTGCGCGGTGAGATCAAGCGCCCGGATTTTCTGGTCGGCGTTCCCACCATCGGCACACTCGCCGTCGATGTGAAGGCCAAGCGCGTCTACCAGGATGCCATCCTGATCGACGTCTACGAGCATCGCACGCTGCTGGCCTTCGAGACGTTCTTCAACATTTCCGTCTGGTTCGCCTGCTTTCCGCCCGACGCGCCCCACACCTGTCATCTGTTCTTGAACCGCAGTCTGGCTGGGCTGGAGGCGTCGACGGTCAAGGGCAAGGCCATCGTCACTGTACCGCTGCGGCTGACCCGGCCCGTCGATGAGCGGCGGGATTTCATGGCGGCGCTGCTGGGGGCGATCAGCCTCAGGTGACGACGCAACTAACTGCCTGTTCCATAAAACGGTTCTGGGCGTCCGTCGTTGGCAAAGATATCCCCAATTACCCACGCCGAATCAGCTGCACACAGCTGCCAATCGGTACAAAATGCCGTAGACACATGGCATGCTTATTTTGCATCTGTCCGACATTCACTTCCGCGAACCCGAGTGCACGACGCCAGAACTCGATGAGAACCGGCACGTGCGCACGAGGTTGATGCATGATGCCCGACGGCGCTGCAAAGCACTCGGCGGGCTCGATGCTATTCTCGTTGGCGGGGACATCGCATTTAAAGGTCACCCCGCCGAATATGAAGCAGCCCATGCATGGCTTGTCGATCTCGCCGATCAATGTGGTTGCCCAGTCGAGCGTATCTACGTCATCCCTGGAAACCACGACGTCGACCGCGGGGCTATTGCTCGCTCCCAAGCGACCCAGAACACACATCGGGCTATTCGCGAAGCTGCCAGCCACACTCGCAAGAACGTTTTACTTGCTCAGTTGCGCGATGCAGATGCCGGCCGTGCTTTGTTCACGCCCTTGACCGCCTACAATGATTTTGCGGCTCGCTTTAGCTGTCAGGTCAGCCCCCCGTACAAGATCTATTGGCGACAGGAGTTGCCTCTCGATGGAGGTCTGCGGCTGCGCATCAATGGGTTGACCTCCACATTCCTGTCGGGCGAGGCAGGTCGGGTTGAGGACCGTGATCTCTATCTGAGCCCACTACAGACCGCCTTCGATCCCGAAGATGACGTGGTGCATCTGGTGCTCTGCCACCATCCACCTGACTGGTTCATCGACGGCGACGAGGTCGACGACGCGATTCGCGGTCGCGCCGCTATCCACCTTTTCGGCCACAAACACCGCCAGCGCGTGCAGCAGGACGTCAGCTACATTCGCTTCAGCGCCGGAGCGGTCAATCCTGATCGAACAGAAGGCAACTGGCAGCCAGGTTACAATCTGATCGGCCTGGAAGTACAAGGTGAAGGAGAATCCCGTACCCTTTGCGTCGAGGCCCATGTGCTCGAATGGCAGGCGAACCCGGACGGATACCGTGCCAAGCTTGCGACCGACGAGGCACTCGTGTGGCGTCACCGCATTCGCGTTCCCTCATGGATACCACCTACGGCTACGGTGCGCCCGGTTTCGCCACTGGCACCATTGGCTTCAGCGCCAGCAACAGCGGCGTCGCCTGAAGCGGCGATGTCTGCGAGCTCCGACAGCGAAATTGCCATGGGACTGCCCCCGAACCGCAATCTCATCTATCGTTTTTGGCGGCTCACTGTCAGTCAGCGCCGCGAAATCATAGATCGCTTCAACTTGCTCGAGCCCGGTGAGGATCGTCTGCCGGAACCCGAACGATATGGCCGTGCCCTGCTCCGCGCCCGCGACAGAGCCCTCCTTGATGACATCGGGCGCGAGATACAACGCCTGGAGACTTAGCATGGCAGACACCGCCCCATCCATTCATCCAGAGTTTCCCCGCTGGTACGCCGAGATCGATGTTACCGGCGATGAAGCACGCCGCAGTTCGCGAGCTGCCGCTGTCGCCGCAGCCTCCAGTGCTGTCGACAGCGATCTTATAGAATGCCTCGCACGCATCGCTTTCAAGTCACGCACACAACCCAACCCCGCAAGTCGCCAATCCTTCCTTGAGGCCTTGCAAGGTGCGGATGCCACCTTTCCATCGACCGGCAATGACCGCGAATTGCAGATCATGGCCGCAAGCACCCTTGCCGATCTGATGCATAACGGAGGTGAATTTGGTGCCGAAACCGCACTGGTGGTCGCCACCTCGTCGTTCGCCGGGCTGCGCAAGACTGATCTGCCAATGAATCTAGACGCGATGGCGCGTCAATCTCTGGTCACCATCGCAAACCAATTGCGCAAGCGTCCAAATGCGACGTCGTTGACCAGCTCGGTCAAAGTTGATTCCGAGGCGGCAATCGCGAGTCTCAAAGCTGAACACAGTCATCAAACTGTGTTGAAGGCCGTCGAGGCAGTGAAAGCCAATCTCACCGCTCTCGTGAACCTGCAGGCCAAAAACGGGAAGGCCATCGAGCGTTTCCTTCGCGTTCAAGACGAAGAACTGCAGATGCTCTGGTGGCTTGTCGGTGAACGTAGCACCTATCTCGACTGCGCCTTCGGCGAGGTTCCAGCGGATGCTCAGCCCCTCGTGCTTGCCAATGAGCTCGCTGATATGACGCAGATGCTGCCGGGGCCAGCGTCCGTCATCGCACTCCTCTCTAAGGCGGGTATCAAGGATAAGAAGAAGTCGGTTTCGGCTATGGTCAATGCCGTCAACGCAACCTGGGTCACTCGCATTTTACCGCCGCCAGAAACAGTGCTGTCACCGTTAACAGCTCCACTGCATTTGGCGTTGCGCCGCCAGCAAGAGACCGGCGAGGGTACTGCCTGGGTTGCTGGCTGGGCCGCCGCCGCCGAGGTGCCCACTTCACTGACGATCTCACCGCTCGCTCTCGGCATCCAGTTCTATCGTGAGCGCGTCCTGCGTGCTTTCGCCGATGAGGCTGATCAATGACCGATGCGGCGGCGCCGATCCGGTGCGCAAATCCTGAATGTCGCGTCGCCGAGACTGGAAAATGTGTCGAAGGTCTCGAACTCACGGCTTGCCCAAACTATGGCCGGGAGCGCACAGATAACGCGTCCTCACCCGATTCTGATTCCGACAAGGCTGCGGGACTGCGGCTGCGTTCTGCCGAGCAACTCGATCTCCAAGCAGCCTCCGAAGTTCTTCGTGCGTCCGCCGCGCGCGTGATTGCCATCGTTGGGCCCCTGGAAGCGGGAAAGACGAGTCTGCTCGCTAGCCTCTACGATCTCTTCCAAACCGGAAAGATCGGCGACGTCGGATTTGCCGGCTCCAGAACACTCCACGCGTTTGAGCGGGCTTGCCATGACTCGCGCAGCGCATCACGCCGCGCAGTGCCGATCATGGAACGCACCAAGCGCGGCCAAGTTCAATTCTATCATCTCGACGTCGTCGCGCCACTACTCGACGGCAAGATCGCTCTTCTGCTCGGCGATCGAGCAGGCGAGGAGTACCGCGAGGCGGTCGACGACATCACCAATACCGAACGCTTCAGCGAAGTGAAGCGGGCCGATACGATAACGCTCCTTGTCGACGGTGAGCGAATGACTGACGCTGCCGATCGCCACAACGTGATCGCGGGCGCCGCTGACATGCTGCAAGCGTTAATCGAGGGCGGTGCATCCCGTACCGGTCAGCACCTCGCTGTCGTCTTGACCAAGATCGACGTCGTGCGCGCATCCGGCCATCAAGCGCGAGTTCAGAGCGACTTCTTACGCCTCATTGCCACCCTCACGTCACGATTTGCAACGACGTTTCCAGTGATCAGGAAATTCGAGGTCGCCGCCTGTCCCGCTGGCACCGTATTGCCGCGCGGGACAGGCGTTGCGGCACTTCTCGATTATTGGTTGCAGCCCCGCGCCGCTATGGCCGACAGCCTAGCCCCACATGACAGCGATATTCGCATGTTTGCTCGCCTGCGAACACCCGAGCCGATGGTAACCGGATCATGATTGAGCCCCAAATCGTCATAGTTGGCCTGCCGGAATCCGGTAAGACAACTTTCCTCGCCGCACTCTGGCATGTCGTCAATGCCGCCGAGATCGATACCGCACTTCGCTTCGGCTCACTCGGACAGGGTGACCGCTCCTATCTCAACGCCATTACCAAGCAATGGCGCTCGGCCCGCAAACAGGAACGCACGATTGTTGGCGGACCACGCCATGTGAGCATGCATCTAAGGGATCGCAACGACCGCGATGTGCATGTCATATTTCCCGATCTACCCGGGGAAGATTTTGTCAGCGTCTGGGAAACCCGCGACTGCAGCGAGGCACTGTCAAACGCCCTACAAGAATCTGCGGTGCTCATGTTCGTTCACGCCGACACCATTCGCGCACCAGGTTGGGTTGCCGACGAGGTCGACCAGTCCGTCACCCTCGGCCTCCCCGTGCCAGCCGGTGATCCCGCACCCTGGAAGCCAGCGGACGCGCCGACCCAGGTTCAGCTAGTTGACCTACTGCAGTTGATCCGCGCACAAGACGTCAACCGGCCAAAACGGCGGCTCATTGTCGTTCTATCCGCCTGGGATAAGGTGTCCAAAGAGTCTTCCAACCCGGGCAGTTACCTCGACGAGAAGCTACCGCTGCTTTCTCAATATCTTCAAAGCAATGGCAATGATTGGGACTGGCGCGTCTATGGCATCAGTGCACAGGGTGGTGACTACGACAAAGACGGCTCCGGTACGCCTCTTGCTGAGGCCGAACAGTTGCGCAATCTCGACCAGGCCTCTAAGCGCATCGGTGTCGCCCATGGCAGCACCGCCCATCATGATCTCACGGAGCCGCTCGCATGGCTCTTCGCTTAGACCCGCCTCCGGGCGTGAAAGTCGATCAAGCTCTCCATGGCTACGCCGATGGACACCGCCAGCTGGCACTCTCCACCGAAATTAAGCCCGCTGATCTCAAAACCCTTCTGGTCATGAGCGACGCCTCAGGCTCCGGCATGCGTATCGCGCCGGCCGGCTATCTCACAGGCTACCCACTCACAGAATCAAGGGTCTACGCCCTGGCGCGCACTTGGCCAGCGCCCGAGATGCCACGTCCCGGATGTGTTTGGACGCACACACTCCTCATTGATTTCCAAGATATCGCCTCCATCGACAACGTCGATGGGTTGGTTTCGATGTTCAAGCGCCCCGACGCTGCGCCCTATACCAGCTACAGTACCAAGCTCGACCATACTGTTACGCACGCCGAGCCCGTCCTCGACAGCAGCGATCTCGCGCTGGCAAAAGCGCTTCTCGCCGCACTCTATGGCTACCCGTCACGTCGTATTGTTGCCCAGACGCGCGATGGTGAGCAGGCGGATCGCGTCGCCTTGCGCATGTGGGAGCAGCAATGGCCCCGCCTTCGTCGCTCCACCCGTTTCTGTACTCACGCCGCTGCCGACCGCTCAACCGATGGACATAGCTTCGATCTGCAGCTCGCACCGCTTGCCTCAAACGCCTCCAAGCCGCGCGTCATCGATGCATTCGATGCTAACCATCTCGATGTGATCGGCCAGGTCTGGCTCGACGCGGCACTCGCCGACCTCGCTGCACGCGGCGATGGCACGCGGCTTTTCCTGCGCTCGGCAGGAAGCGACATTGCCGAAGGTCGAGCAGCCTTCGCGGCTCTGGTCGAGCTCCACAGCATTCTAAGTGGCATCGCCCTGAATGCCTCTACCCTCGATGCAGCGGTAGAAATTCTTGACCAGAAGCTCGGCCAGTCTCAGGCGCGGCATGCCAGGGCGCAGGTGGCCATGGCCGGTCTTGTCACACCTGCTGCCCACAGCGTTGCAGCGCTCTCTTTTGTCATGCGCAACATTGGTCTCGTCGACCCAAACACAATCTCAGCTCATGGATCTGCCTTCGGACGGGCCTTATGGGTGCGTGCGCCCGAACTTCTGCAAGCGTCAGGTAGCGACGAAACGGTGTTGCAAACCATCGTCGCCAGCGGAGCTTTGCGCACGAGCACCGAGCAAATTCTCAATGCCTGTAACCGTGTGCCCGATCTCATCGATCTCGCGCTGCGGCTCAAGCCGGAAATACTGGCATCACCCCATTTCTGGAAACAGACCACGAATCCGCCCGATGCTGCGCTGACCACCCTGAAATCGATGGACCCAGTTGCGCTCGCTGATGTCATCGCCACCCTCGTCGCCAGTGGACACAGCCATCTATGCAGCAGTGTCATCGCCGCCATCGGTACCGGCAGGCTACTAGATGCGATAAGCGCGAAATCATCAGACACCTTTGATCGCGCATCCCTCAGGCCCTGGATTCAATCAGCAACACATGATAGTAAGGCAGTCTCCCAATTTCTCGCTAGCGGCAAGGCTCGATCTTGGGAATTCCTCGACTTGCTTGCCGAGGTGACTAGCCCCGATGCACTGCCGTCCGTGCGAAACGATCCGTGGTTCACTGCCGTTCAAACGCTGATTCCGACGCAGGGTCCGCCGCAGTCTCCGTCTTTGCTGGCCTTCCTCCTCGCCCGCGCCATTGGCGGGCATACGTCAGATCTCGCTCGTCTTGCCGCGCTAGCGCTAGAACCCTTCCTTGAGGCAGCTGCAGGACACCGCGTCTCACAGGCAAGCTGGAAGCTGATTGAGACAAGGTTCGACTGGGAGTTCTCCTGGCTGCAACGCAACCGTCTGGTGCGTCTGATCGACGCCGTGGCCGAGCTGGCTTTTAAAGTCGGCCTACCGCCGTCAGAATTCAATGAAGCCATCACTTCTGATAGCGTCTTCCAGGAACTGATTATCAGACTTGAGGCAACAGGTCGTGGCCGCCGCTACTTGCGTGACCTTGCCGACCATCTCGCGAGGTTCGCCGATCACAAAGCGACGGCTCGGTACACTGCGATCCTCGCTATGCTCGACTGATGTGTAACGCCCATTTTGACTGACCGAAGTCTATCGTTGATTTGTTATTGTAGACCTCTTTCGACGTCCATTGACCCACAGATTTGCATTGCGTGGTCGACCGTGGCCAGCCTGGATGCGCTATCAGCAACTAGCGATAACTCCGAATTGTGAGCTCTCCTTGTCGCAGCAGCCATCGAAGAGAGCCGTCGAGCTTGGAATGGCAAGGCATCGAACTGCGTGGCGAATGTCGGATCGCTCTGGTCCAGGCAGCTCGTGCCGCACCAACGGGATAACGCAAGCAGCATCGTCGGCAACGACGCACGTCCGCGCGTTCTCATGCAAGATCTCGAGTTTAAGTTGTCGCACGCATGGTCCGCTCGGCGTCGGTCGTGACCTGTAGCCGAGACAGCGCCTCCTCTTTTACCAGAAGCGCCTTGCGTACCGCGAGCCAGGCAGAGTCGTGATGTCTCACTGCCCTGCCATACGTTGCCGAAATGCGGCAGTCTTGGTCCGATTCTGGCACGACGTCGAACAGAAGCGTCGACTGCCGTTGCGGGAGACGTCAACGAAGACGCGGTCGCAATTGACCGCGTTACAAATGCCGAAGCGATGCGCGTTCTGGTCACTGATGTGGCGAGCCAATGCTCCCGCGCAAGTCGAGGCCCACATGGAGCCAAGATCGGTATCAATGGGATGGTGATGCATCCGCCATGTACCGTCCTCCTTGGCCAAATGCGGGTTGGCTGGATGGCGTTCGAGGAGCGCGTTCAAGCGCCTGGCTGCAGCATCAATGTCACCATGATCAAGGTGCTCGAAGACACGGCGAAGGTCTAAGGCGAGGCTGGCAAACGCGCGGCAATCCGACTGCCGCACGCGCCGCCGAGATGAGGGATCGGCATCCAGAACCTGCCTCAGGGTGGGGAGCGGATCATCCGACGTAAACGGGCGACCACCTTCATGACCCGGCGTCAGGCGATTGATCAATGCCACTGCAATCCTGATGCCCGCATTGTCGTAACTGTCGATCTGCACTTGACCAGTGACCTCCCCGCAGTTAAGTCTAAGTAACTGACGTTATCATACACACCAGTTACGAACAACGCCTGCGCCAAGCGGGACTTTGCCAGGACTGGTGATCCTGGAGGCAACACGCCATGTCGAAACAACTGACCATCTGGACGCTTGACTGGCTTCCTGCTGGCGACGCACCGCGCGGTTTCGTGCGCGACTTGCGCTTGCGGTGGGCGGCGGAGGAAGCCGGCTTGGTGTATGACGTGCGCACCGTGCCCTTCGACAATCGGGCGACCAATCATCTCGATCGCCAGCCGTTTGGCCAAGTGCCCTACATGACCGATGGCGACGTCAGCATGTTCGAGAGCGGCGCGTGTCTGCTGCATCTGGCGCGTCGCAGTGAGACACTGATGCCGCGCGATCCCGTTGGCGAAGCCGAAACCGTGCAATGGCTGATGGCCGCGCTCAACTCAATTGAGATGGTGACGGTGCCGTGGTGGTTCCTGACCATAACTGGTCAGCCGGATAACGGCCTGACCGGCTGGTTCAACCAACGGCTTGCTCACATGGAACGCGTGCTAGGCGAGCGCCAATGGCTCGCAGCGAACCGCTTTACCGTCGCGGACCTGCTGATGGCTGATGTGCTGCGCATTGGTCTCGTGCGCGCGCATGGCGAGCGTCCCGCAACTGAGGCCTATATCAAGCGCGTGATCGACCGCCCCGCCTTCCGTAAGGCCCATGCCGATCAGATGGCGCACTTTGCGGCTGCCGACGGAACGCGACCGTCTCGCAAGTGATAGATTGATCTGAACAATTCTGAAGCGGCCTCCCGCCTAGTCCATAGAACCATAGCCTTGCGGCGGTCTTCCACCGACGAAACGACCAAAAGTGCTTCAGGATTCGGCTCCAACCATCGGTTGTCGTGCGTCGCATCCGCCGCCCTTCAGAGAACTTGGTCCTTCCTGGAAGCAAGAGCCAGTTTCTCAATGAGCCTGTCGGGGATAGGCTGGCTTGGCGAGAAGGTGACGCCGGTCTTGGTCGCCTTGAGACCTGCCGCGGCTATGTCGTCGGCGTGCGACTTGATGGCAGCAGGAGACACATAAAGACCGCATTGCTTACTGAATGCCGCATAGCCTGCGATGATGGATTTTCCGATCCTGAACCCTGGCATCTTGTAGGCGATGACCTCTTCGGCATCAGGCAGCGCGCGCACGAGCTGTGCACGCAACCGAACTAGCAGAGGCCGGAACTCCTGGGGAGCCGCAGCGATATAGGCATCGTGATGCGCAAACATCGACGATGAGTACCACGAACGCGGGCGATTTCACAACGGGGTCGGCAGCTGCATCTCGCTTGTGTGGATGTCGGTCGGTCGCTCGCGCCGCATGCTAGTTGAGGCTCCGGTGCAACGGGTCTCGACCGCGCAAAACCTGCAATTGGTTCGAGTCGCGCGGCGTGCTTTGGAGCGGCCAGAATATTTTTGTACAATTTCGAAGGGGCGCTGTCGGAACGGCGCACCTTGCCACGTCCTTGGAGGGAATGAGACCCGAGACGACCAATTCAATTGAACGAAAGGACGACCAATGACCAAGAACACCATTTGCCTGTGGTACGACAAGGACGCCGAGGCTGCGGCGCGTTTTTACGCCGCGACGTTTCCCGACAGCAAGGTCGGCGCGGTCATCCGCGCACCCAGTGGCCATCCAAGTGGCAAGGAGGGTGACGTGCTGGTTGTCGAATTCACCGTCGCTGGTGTGAGCTGCATGGGCATCAATGGCGGTCCGGCATTCAAGCAGACTGAAGCCTTCTCATTCCAGCTCGCGACCGACGATCAGGAGGAGACCGACCGCTATTGGAACGCCATCGTCGATAACGGCGGGCAGGAAAGCATGTGCGGCTGGTGCAAGGACAAGTGGGGCATCTCCTGGCAGATCACGCCGCGCGTGTTGACCGAAGCCATGGCTGCCGGCGGAGCAGAAGCCAAACGTGCCTTTGAGGTCATGATGACCATGAAGAAAATCGATGTCGCCGCGATCGAGGCGGCACGACGCGGGTGACTCCAGATCAGCCATCCAGCGGCTACACGCCGCTGGTCACACTCATCAACAACAAACGAAAGACTTCTGATTATGCCGAACACTGTCAATCTATACCGCGTCTTCACCGCCAAACCCGAGAAGCTCTATCGCGCCTTTCTTGAACCCGATGCGATTGCGAGCTGGCTGCCGCCGTTCGGTTTCACGTGCACGGTTCATGAGCTGGATGCCAAGGAAGGCGGAAAGCATCGCATGTCGTTCCGGAACTTTACGACGGGCAATGGCCACTCGTTTGGCGGCACCTATCTCAAGCTGGTGCCCGGCGAACTCCTCATCTACACCGACACATTCGACGACCCAAACCTGCCGGGCGAGATGAAGGTTACGGTCAAGCTGAAGGCCGTTTCCGTCGGAACCGAGATGACCGTGTTGCAGGAGAACCTGCCCGACTTGATCCCCGTCGAAGCCTGTTACCTCGGTTGGCAGGAGAGCCTGCGCAAACTCGCCAAACTCGTCGAACCAGACATTCAAGGTTAGTCACGCTGGGGTGTATCAACACGCAATCGCAGGAGGCGATCATGACGAAGATTTTCGTCAATCTACCCGTCAAGGACCTGAAGAGATCGATGGCCTTCTACGAGGCCCTCGGTTTCTCCAACAATCCGCAATTCACCGATGACACGGCGGCCTGCATGGTGATTTCGGAACACAACTACGTCATGCTGCTCACGCATGCGAAGTGGAAGACCTTCACGTCGAAGCCCATTGCCGACCCGCACAAGACCGCAAGTGTCGCGATCGCGATCGCGCTCGACAGCAAGGCCGAGGTCGACGCGATGGTCGACAAGGCCATCAAGGCCGGCGGCAAGGAGCCGAGACCGATTTCGGACTACGGGTTCATGGTCCAGCGCACGATCGAGGATCCCGATGGCCACACCTGGGAGCCATTCTGGATGGACCCCAGTCATGTGCAAAAGAGCTGACGCTCGCGTGAGAACCATCGCATCGCCAAGGAGCAAACCATGAAGATCACCATTGAAACGCATGTCAAAGCCCACATCGAAACGGTCTGGCGCGCGTATGTTTCTCCCGAGCACGTCACCAAATGGAATGCTGCGTCCGACGACTGGCACTGCCCGCGCGCGACGAGCGATTTGCGTGTCGGCGGCCAGTTCAGCTCACGCATGGAGGCCAAGGACGGCAGCATGGGCTTCGACTTTGCCGGCACCTACACGAACATCGTCGAGCACAAGCGGATCGACTATTCATTCGGCGACCGGGCAGCGACAGTCGAATTTGTTCCCGGCCAGAACGCGGTCATGGTGCGGGTGTCATTCGACAGCGAGCCGACACATTCGCTGGATCAGCAGAGAGACGGCTGGCAGGCGATCCTCAACAAGTTCGCGCGGCACGCTGAGTCCCTTTAGCGAACAGGCCCTATTTGATCCCAAGCGACAGGAGCTGCCATGCAATACGCCATCCTCTGCTATCACGACGAAAAGGTCACCTGCGCTTGGTCGCAGGAGCATGACGACGCCGTCATGGCCAAGCTCGGCACGGTGATGGAGAAGTATGCTGCCAACGGAAAGCTCGGGCCGGTCGCGCGCCTGCTGCCGACGACGGCGGCAACGACGCTGCGCAAGGATCGCGAGCCAGGTATCGTGATCGACGGACCGTTCGCGGAGACCAAGGAGCAGCTGCTCGGCTTCTACATTGTCGACTGCAGCGACCTCGAAGAAGCGCTGGAGTTCGCGCGCGAGCTCGGCGCCGTCAATCCGGGTGGCGCTTATGAGATCCGGCCAGTCGGCATGTTCATGCCAGGAAAGGCTGCGTCGTGACCGACCAGGGCTGGATCGGCAATGTCATCGCCGCCGCCCGGCCGCAGGCGCTGGCCGCATTGTTGCGCAACTTCCGCGATCTCGACGCCGCAGAGGAGGCTTTTCAGGAGGCGTGCCTGCGTGCGCTTCGCGCCTGGCCCAAGAACGGACCGCCGCGTGATGCCGCAGCATGGCTGATCATGGTGGCCAAGAACGCCGGCATCGACACGGTGCGCAAGCAGAGCCGCATGGCGCCGCTGCCGCCCGAGGCAATGATTTCGGATCTTTCCGATGTCGAGAGCGCGCAAGTACAACGCCTCGACGAGGCCGACTACCGCGACGACATTCTGCGGCTGTTGTTCGTCTGCTGCCATCCGGATTTGCCGGTAACGCAGCAAATCGCGCTGGCGCTCCGAATCGTCTCCGGCCTCTCGGTCGCACAGATTGCACGCGCCTTTCTCGTATCCGACGCGGCCATGGAGCAGCGCATCACGCGTGCCAAGTCGCGCATCGCTGGCGCGCATGTGCCGTTCGAAGTTCCCGGGGCCGTTGAGCGCTCTGAGCGGCTCGCAGCTGTGGCCGCGATGGTCTATCTCGTCTTCAACGAGGGCTACACGAAAAATATCGCCGAGCACGGCGCCAAGTCGCCGCTGTGCGGAGAAGCCATTCGGTTGGCCCGCCTGCTGCTGCGCCTCTACCCGGCGGAGCCCGAAATCATGGCGCTGACGGCGCTTCTCCTGCTTCAGCATTCACGTGCTGCAGCCCGCTTCGATGACGACGGCGCCGTCGTCCTGCTCGAAAAACAGGATCGAACGAGGTGGGATCGACGGCTGATCGCCGAAGGTCTGGCGCTCATCGACAAGGCGATTCGCCATGGTCGTCCCGGACCCTACCAGGTACAAGCCGCCATCGCAGCGCTGCATGCGCGTGCACCAACATTTGCCGAGACCGACTGGGCCCAGATCGAGCTGCTCTACGGCACGCTTGAGCGCATGGAGCCCTCGCCCGTCGTCACGCTCAACCGCGCCGTGGCCGTGTCACGCACGCGCGGTGCCGCCGACGCGCTGGCCCTGATCGAGCCTCTCAGCACGAAACTTGATCGCTATTTCTATTTCCACGGCGCGCGTGGTGCATTTCTCAAGGACCTCGGCCGCCACGACGAGGCACGCATCGCTCTCGACCGCGCCATTGCACTCGCAAATACGGCGGCCGAAGCGGCACACATCCGCGCCGAGATCGAGAGCCTTACCGCCACACGAAAGCACTAGCAGGAGATGTCCAATGAAACGCTACCTCATCTCGTTCGACGACGGGGCAATGAACCATATCACCGCGGCGGAGCTGCCGGCCGTGAGCGACGCATCGCACGCGGTCGTTCGTGCGGCGAAGGACGCTGGCGTCTGGATCTGGGGCTGTGGTGTCTACAGACAAAAAGCGAGCATCGTATCTGTCGACGGGTCGGTCGCTGACGGTCCATTTCCGGAAACCAAGGCGGTCGTCGGCGGCTTCTCAATCATCGAGGTGGCCACGCATCAGGAAGCGCTGGAATGGGCTTCGAAGATCGCTGCGTCGTGCCGGTGCGCACAGGAAGTGCGCGAGATCATGTTCGATCCCGAGAGCTGATCGTGCGACAAGCCCGGTCAGCCGAACGTGACGTTGGTCATGCGTTGCTGCCATGTGGTCCATCAGCTGGAGGACGACGATCTTGCCTAAAATTGACATCGCCGCCGTGCCTGAACGCAAAGGCTCTGGCTATCCAGCGCCCTTCGACGCACCTTGCACCGAGCGCGTGAGGCAGCGACTGGGCAACGCTGGCGGGCTGGCCGATTTCGGCGTGAACCTGATGCGCCTTCCGCCCGGCAATTGGTCGAGCCAGCGGCACTGGCATTCTCACGAGGATGAATTCGTCTACGTGCTGGCAGGTGAACTCACGCTGGTCGACGACAACGGCGAAACCGTGCTGCGTCCGGGTGACTGCGCCGCATTTCCGAAAGGCAACGGTAACGGTCATCACCTGATCAATAAGGGGCGCGCGACAGCCGTCTATCTTGAGATCGGCACGCGCCATCCCGCCGACAAAACCACGTGTTCCGACATCGACCTGATGAGCGCCAATGCGGACGGCCGGTTCGTGCGGAAGGACGGCACCGCCTATCCAAACCCCTGAGTGGCACCAATAGCACCCCGCCGCCAACCGGCCGATATCGAGATCCTTGGTGCAACCTCGACGAAAGGCATGGCGCCACGCCGAGCGGCCGTGTGCAAGACGCTGGTACCGGTCGCACATAAACGGTGCGCGGGGACTGACGCAATCTTTGAAGCTCAACACTTAGCTCTTGCGCTAACTATCGCACGTGCTATAGTTAGCCACATGGGAAACAATCAAGTCACTCTTGATCGCACCTTCAACGCCCTCGCAGACCCCACACGTCGAGCCGTCGTTCAGCGGCTTGGCAGAGGGGACGTGTCGGTGAGCGATCTCGCCATGCCGTTCGACATGGCGTTGCCATCGTTCATGAAGCACATCCGTGTGCTGGAAGGAGCAGGACTGATTGTTTCCAAAAAGGTCGGTCGAGTTCGAACATGCAAGCTTAAGCCAGAGAAACTAGCGCTCATCGAGCGATGGTTTGATGACCAACGCTCGATCTGGGAAAGCCGGCATCAGAATCTCGACGGGCTGCTCAAAACACTGAAAGGACAACAACAATGAAAGCCAATCTGCAATTCGATTTCCTTGTCGACAAGGAAAAGAAGACCATGACGATCAAGCGCGAGTTCGACGCCAAGCGACAGCTCGTCTGGGACTGCCACACCAATAGTGAGCTTCTCGATCAGTGGTTCGCACCCAAGCCGCTGACGACGAAGACAAAGCACATGGATTTCAGCGAAGGCGGTTACTGGCACTACGCGATGATCGACCCCAGCGCTCAGGAATACTGGGGGCGCATGGATTACAAAACTATCCGCCCCATCGACAACTACACGGCTTTTGACGGGTTTAGCGATGCAAGCGGCGCGCTCAATCCCTACCTTCCTCGCGGCGAATGGACCGTCAACTTCAAAGAAAATGGCACCCGCACGCTCGTGCACACAGTGGTTGCTTATCAATCAGCCGAGGCCATTCAGCAGGTCATCGATATGGGCGTGAAGGATGGCATGACCTCCACAATGGAGCGCCTGGACGAACTCCTCCTCACTTTGACCAAAAGCTAAGTCCTGACGAGGAAGGAGATCTACAATGGCAAAAACTGACTTCAAAACGATCGACGAGTACATCGCGACATGCTCGAGCGACGATGCTGCCGGCCTGAAGGCCATTCGCAAGGCAATCCTGTCTGCTGTGCCCAAAGCCGAGGAGCGCATCAGCTACCAGATCCCCGCGTTTCATCATCACGGCTGGGTCTTCTACATGTCGGTTTTCAAGAACCACTATAACCTTTCTTGCCCGCCGCCGAGCGCGGCATTCGAGACGTTCAAGGTCGAGTTGTCCGAGTACAAAATGACGAAATCGGCCGTGCAGTTCCCCAAGAGCAAGCCGCTACCGCTCGATCTGATCGCTCGCATGGCGCGCGTGCAGGCTAAGGCAAACGCCGAAGCCGGCAGGACGGCCAAGGCAGGCGCCAAGTGATGAGCATGATCGCACAACCCAGCTGGCGTCATGCGAGCGGCACTGTCTGGACCGGACGCATCCTGAGCGGCCTTTTCGTTCTCTTCATGCTGGGAGCATCGATGACCCCGAAGCTGTTCCTGCCGCAGGTCAGCGCCCCGATCATGGCCGAGCTCGGTTGGCCGGCCAAATACACGGTCCTGATCGGTGTCATCGAGTTCGTCGGCACTCTGCTGTACGCCTATCGACGAACGGCAGTGCTCGGGGCGATCCTCCTCATGAGCTTGCTCGGCGGTGCCATGGCTACGCAGCTCCGCGTCGAGAGCCCGCTGTTCAGCCACGTCTTGTTCAGCCTGTATTTGGGCCTCGTGATGTGGGGTGGCCTTTGGCTGCGCCTCCCGGGCCTCCGCGCGATTTTCCCGATTGCTGGTCGCGATGCCCTACCGGAGGGAACCCGATGACGTTTGCAGTTCGGACACTCTCAGCGGGAGACACAGATGCGCTGAAGGCGCTCAATGCTCTATTCAGTGCGGCATTCGAGGATCCAGTCGCCTATGGGACCAAACTGCCGAGCGAAGCCTACCTGGCAAGCTTGCTCGCGAAGGAGCACTTCATCGCCGTCGTCGCCTCCATTGGCGAGGCCATAGTCGGCGGATTGACAGCCTATGTGCTCGACAAGGCGGAGCAGGAACGACGTGAGATTTACATCTACGATCTCGCCGTCGCCGAGGACCATCGACGGAAAGGGATCGCGACAGCGCTGATCCGGCAACTGCAGGATGTCGCTGCCGCGCGCCGCGCCTACGTCATCTTCGTGCAGGCTGATCTCGTCGACGCACCGGCCATCGCGCTCTACGCCAAGCTCGGCACGCAGGAGACGGCACACCACTTCGACCTCCCAGTCCCAGACCGTAACGGCCGATAGGCCGGTTCGGTATGCAAATCTGGAGCACGCCATGTTGACGTATCTCACGACAGGATTGCTCTGGTTCGCCGCCGTTGGCTGTGGGCTCATGGGCGGCGTCTATTTCGCGTTCTCGGCGTTCATCATGACGGCGTTTGCACGCATTGCGCCGCAGAGCGGTATGGCCGCCACGGCTGCCATCAATGACGTGATCCTGAGATCACTCTTTATGCCGCTGTTCGCCGGAACGACACTCGCGGCACTCGTCCTGATGGGAATAGGTTCTTTCCGCTGGAGCGAGCCAGGCTCCTTCGCCATGGTCGTTGGCGGCGGGTTCTATGTCGTCGGCATGTTCGCGGTGACGATGGTTTGCAACGTCCCGCTCAACAACGAGTTGGTCCGCCTGGTCGCTACCGATCCTGCAGCCCACGAAGTGTGGAACCGCTACGTCGCCGATTGGACGAGATGGAACCATGTGCACACAGTCGCCTCGGCTGCTGCCGCATCCGCCTTTATCGTCGCCCTCGTCTCGTTTCGCGGCTGAGCGGCGTGCACTACCGCGACCGCAATGCCGCCGCCGTTACCTCGTCGGCTGGATAGAACGCCTCGAGCGACAACTCGGACAGCGTAATGTCGACGGCCGTTCCGAACACCGTGACTGTGCTTAGGAACGACAGTACGCCGCCATGGGTTCTGAGCTTCAATGGTACGGCGATGGCGTCCGCTTCACTGACTGCCCCGTGATCCTTCTTCGCACTTCCGCCCGGATAGGCCGAGACCTCTTTAAGCAGGGCATCGATGGTAGCATCGCGCGTGATACGATGCTGTCGGCGAAGACGCTCGATCAAGTGTGCGCGCCACTCGCTCAAGTTGACGATCAGCGGTGCAAGACCGCGCGGATGCAGACTGAGGCGTATGACATTGACTGGCGGCTTGACCAGCTCGGGATCGGCGCCTGCGAGCAGCGGCGTCACGGCCGTGTTGGCGGAGACGAGCATCCACTTGCGATCGACGGCCATGGCCGGAAACGGCTCATGGGCTTTCAGCACCTGCTCGATCGCAGTGCGTGCCCGCACCATCGCGGGATCATCGAGGGGTCGGTCTCGGTAGATCGGCGCGAAACCGGCCGCGAGCAGCAAAGTGTTCCGCTCTCGCAGGGGAACGTCGAGGTGCTCGGCGAGCGTGATGACCATCTCGCGCGACGGAGCGGCCCGCCCGCTTTCGATGAAGCTCAGGTGCTTCTGCGAGATTTCGGCTTCGGCCGCGAGGTCGAGCTGGCTCAGGCGGCGTTGCTCGCGCCACGTGCGCACAAGCGCGCCGATCGATTGTCCTGTTGCTGTCATCGCTGGAGCATATGTGCGACCGAGCACCGCGTTCAACTACCTCGTGGGTAATACCGCATCGAAGTCTCTCATCCTTCATTACCTCGCACGCCATCGCGATCCCTCGCGGACCGCGCCATTCTCGATGTCGTCGCAAGGACAAACGAGAACGAGGAGAAGCATCATGTCACTGACCAACCACCCCGGTTTTCTGCGCGCCGTCCTGCAAATCGACGCCGTCACCTGCGTCGCAACCGGCCTGCTGATGACGGCCGGTTCGAGTGTGGTCGCCGGGCTGACACAAATTCCGAGCAGCGTGTTGTTGACCGCGGGTGCAAGCCTGTTCCCGATCGCGGCTTTCATGGCGTTCGCCTCAGGCCGGGCCGCCGGCTGGCCAGCCGGCGTTTGGCTCATCATCCTCGGCAATATCGGCTGGGTGCTGGCCAGCGTCGGGCTGCTTGTGACCGGCGCCATCAAACCGAACGCACTTGGCGTCGCGTTCGTGCTCTTCCAGGCGGGGGCTGTCGCGGTCCTCGCCGCGCTGGAGTACATGGGCCTGCAGCGCGTCGTGCGCACGACCTGATATGTGGCGACGCGCCCGGCTATGGCCAGACACATACAGGAGATCGCTGCCATGGACGATTGGAGCCTACCCTGGGACGGCGGATGCTTGTGCGGCGACGTTCGCTTCCAGATCAGCGCGGCCCCGCTCATGTCGATGGCTTGCCACTGCAGCGGCTGCCAAAAGCTCACCGCAAGTGCCTTCTCGTTGTCGCTCCTCGTGCCAACTACAGGCTTCAACGTGACGAAGGGCGAGCTCGTTCTCGGCGGTCTGCACGGACCGCATCGCCAGAACTATTGCCCGCGCTGCAAGAGCTGGCTGTTCACCAATCCTCACGGCCTGGATACAATCGTCAACGTGCGCGCAACTCTGCTCGACGAGCACAGCTGGGTCGTGCCGTACATCGAGTCCGGCGCCGCCGAGAAACTGCCTTGGGCCACAACGCCGGCAGTCCGCAGCTATCCGATGTTCCCGCCGATGCAGGATTACTCAGCACTCATCGAGGCGTTCGGGCGCGACGGCGTGCGACCGCGTTGAGGTCGTGATCGCCTTTGACGACGATAGAGGTCGTACACACCACAGGAGACGTACCATGAAGCTTCAAGGCGGCTGCCACTGCGGCACCATTCGCTACGAGGCCGAGGGCAATGCGATCACACACGCCCTCTGCCACTGCACCGATTGTCGCCGGCATGCGGGCGCGCCGATGGTCGGCTGGACCATGTATCCGACGGCGGCCGTCAAGGTCACGAAAGGCACGCCGAAGATCTACAAGTCCTCGGACAACGGCCGCCGCCACTTCTGCGCGGATTGCGGCACCGGGCTGTTCTACGTCAACGAGGTGATCCTGCCTGGAATCATCGACATCCAGAGCGCGACCTACGACGATCCAAACGCGGTCCCAGCACGTGCGCACATCCAGGTGACCGAGCGCATCAAATGGATGGAGAACGCTCACACGCTGCCGGCGTTCGAGCGGTTTCCGCCGATGACGTAGCAGTCGTGGCGCATCACGACGTCAACGGTAGGAACTCGGCGCACGACCCAGTTCGCGTTGAAAGGCCTGGTTGCAGCGGCGAATGCTGGAGAAGCCAGCTTCGAAAGCGATCTCCGCAATTGGTAGCGACGTCTTCTCAAACAGGTGCACCGCGATATCCAGCCGTCGTTGCAACGCGACCTGCCCGGGCGTGCGTCCGATATGCTCGACGAACAATCGCGTCAGGTGGCGTGCGCCGATCCCGAGCTTTTCTGCGAGCGCGTCGACTGACGCGTGATCGAGAAACCCAGCCTCGATGAATTTCTGTGCGCGGCGAACCGTTGCCAGAGTGCCGATCCATGCGGGGCTCCCCGGTGTAGCCTCCGGACGGCAGCGCTTGCACGCGCGGTAGCCATCGGATTCGGCGGATTTGGCGTCGAGGTAGAAAGAAACGTGGTCATCACGCGAATGGCGCGACGGGCAGATCGGACGGCAGTAGATGCGCGTCGTCTTGACGGCGATGTAGAACACACCGTCGAAAGCCTTGTCGCGAGCCATACGCGCACTATTGCAGACGTGCCACGGTAGGGTCGCAGTGTTGTGCGCCGGTCGGCGGACTGCTGGTGATGTCATGCAACGACTCTACGGTTGCAGTGCCGTCGCGGCAATCGCAGCACACCGTGTGATGTCCGAATCCTGCCAGCATGGCGACGATCGTTCGCCTATTCTGATGGTGCAGTCTCGTCGGCGCTGGTACTTCTCGACGGGCTGCAGAAAAATTCTCCCTGCCTTGTCGGCTCAACAGTTCCAGCCCCGTCCTTGGTGGACCAGTCAAGCGGCAAGAAAGGATGTCCGATGATAGCTTACGCCACTGAAGCGACCGCGTCAGGAGAGCGCTCCCTGGCGGCAGCACGCCTCTCCATCGGCGCTGCCATCGGGGTCTTATTGGCGTTGATCGTGCTGCACGTGGTCAGCCCGGAGTTCGATCCGTCGTGGCGCATGGTCAGCGAATACGCCAACGGTCGCTTCGGCTGGGTGCTCGTCTTGATGTTTATGGCTTGGGCCGTCAGCACTTGGGCTTTGGCCTGGGCCCTTTATCCGTTGGCTGGAACATGGCCGGCCAAACTCGGGATTGGCCTTCTCGTCGTCGCCGGCATCGGTGAAGCGATGGCCGCGGCGTTCGACATCAACCACCCGCTCCACATGCATGCGGCCATCCTTGGGATGAACGGCTTGCCCATTGCGGCGCTGCTGATTGGCATCTCGTTCGCGCGCACCGGCCATTGGGGCGCCTCGCGGCGCCTTATGTTGTGGGTGTCGCAACTGCCGTGGGTCAGCGTCGTCGCGATGTCGGGTGCGATGGCTCTGTTCTTCATGGGGTTGTCGCGTGCTGGCATCGTCATGTCAGCCGACTCGAAACCTTTGGCCGCGCTGCCAGCCGGGGTGACTGCGGTCGGCGGCTGGGCTAATCGCCTGCTCATTGTCTCTTACTGCGTTTGGGCGATCGCTGCAGGTCTGTCGCTGCGTCGAACGGTGAAATCGTGACGGACTCGTCCTGTCAGTGCGATAGCGCTGATTAATGGAGACGGTTGGATGCACGTTCAGTATCTCGAGATCGTAACGCCCGATGTCGCAGCCGCTTGCGCGATCTACGCAAGCGTCCACAACGTTATCTTCAGCGAGCCGAACCAGATCTTGGGCAATGCGCGAACGGCCAAGTTTGCTAGCGGCGGCCTGCTCGGCATCCGCGCGCCTATGCACGCTGGTGAAAAGCCCGTGGTTCGACCCTACATCCTGGTTGGGGATATCGAAGCGGCCGTCTCGGCGGCGGTAGTGGTCGGCGCAGCAGTCATCGTGCCGCCGATGAAACTCGCGGGTTACGGAACCTGCGCGATACTCCATCGCGACGGAATCGAATCCGGTCTTTGGCAGCTTTGAAGCAAAGCTGACCGAAGTGCCGAACGGGACAGAAAAACAACGATTGACCAAGATGGTCTCAGCGCCTTCGGCCACAGCAGAAAAAATATCGAACTGATGTCGGGGAACCAATCAACCGCACGTCCTTGGGGGAGAAAGCGTACCGACGGCACAAAAGGAGACCGGTTATGACGTCATCCAATTCACCCCGCGTCGTCACCCGAGACACTTGGCTCGAAGCTCGAAAGGCCTTGCTCGCGAAGGAAAAAGCGATGACCCGTCAGCTCGATGCCCTGCGGGCCGAGCGCCGGGCCATGCCTTGGGTCAAGATCGACAAGGCCTACACCTTCAAAACTCACGACGGCCAGAAATCCCTGGCGGATCTTTTCGGCTCCCGCAGCCAACTCGTCGTGTATCACTTCATGCTGACACCCGGGTCCGATCACATCTGCCCCGGCTGCTCCTTCATCTCGGATCATATCGACGCTGCGCGGCAGCATTTCGAGCAGGCCGACCTCGCATTTTGCGCCATCTCGCGCGCACCTCTGGAGCACATTGACACCGTCAAACGCCGCATGGGCTGGACGTTCCCGTGGGCGTCATCCGCCGGCACGTCGTTCAACTACGACTTCGGTGTCTCGTTCACGAAGGAAGACATCGCCGCGGGGCGCGCGGTGTACAACTACGGCACCAAGATTCGTGAGAGCCAGGACATGCACGGCACGAGCATCTTCGCCAAGGACAATGCCGGCGCCGTCTATCACACCTACTCGACCTACGCCCGTGGCGCGGAGTTGCTGGACGGCGCCTTCATGTGGCTCGATCTCACGCCGAAGGGCCGCAACGAGCAGGGCATCATGAGCTGGGTCCGATTGCACGACGAGTACGATCGCTCGGCAGGTCTCGCTGCGGAGTGCTGTCGGTGAAACTCCGGTCACGTCCTGCTGGACGTGCCGCTGACGAGCAGATTCGCGTTGCCAGACTCGACGCGGCGGCGGCAGGCCGATGAACTGCCATCAAGTAGCGACAGGAGAAGACCATGGACACGTACACCGATATCTATGTAATGCCTGTGAAAACTGCCCGACTTGAAGATTATCGTCATTTCGCGGCGGAAACGCGCAAGGCTTGGCTTTTGCACGGCGCGCTCAGCGTCACCGAGTACATTGCTGATGACGCCAAGCCGGGCGTTCGCACGTCATTTCCGCAATCGGTGAAGTTGGAGGCGGATGAAAGCGTCGCCGTGGCCGTGTTGACATTCGCATCGCGCGAGGACTGCGTCCGCATCAAGGACGCTGTCATGAAAGACCCTGTGTTCGCCAACATGGGGGACATACCGGTCGACGGTAAGCGCATGTTCTGGGGCGGCTTCAAGCCATTCGTCGGGCAGATACAAGCGCCAGCCGTACAGCCCTATCTCTTCTTTCGCGGCCGCTGCGAGGAAGCCCTCGCCTACTACGAGAAGACACTCGGCGGACGCATCGGCATGGTCCTCCGCTTCAAGGACAATCCCGATAAGCCGCCGCGCGACAAGGTTCCGGCCGAGATGGACGAGCGGGTCATGCACGCTGAAATCAACATCGCCGGTACCGATCTGATGATGTCGGACGGGATGAAATCCGGACCGCTCGACTTCTCGTGCATGTCGCTGTCGCTCGGCGTCGCCACGGAAGCGGAAGCCGACCAGCTCTTCAATGCTCTCGCCAAAGAGGGGAAAATCGAAATGCCGATCGGCCCGGCGTTTTTCGCCAAGCGCTTCGGCGCGGTCGCCGATAAGTTCGGCGTGTCGTGGATGATCATGGTGCCGGCATGACCGTCGTCACGCCGGATCGCATGCTCGTCGAGCTTGAGGATGACGCGGCATGTGGGCCGCGCCACACCCATTGGATCAGCGAACCGGGTGGCCTCACGCAGTTCGGTGCGTTCGTGCAGGTGTTGCCTCCTGGTTCACGCTCGTCGATCAAGCACTGGCACAGCGCCGAGGACGAACTGGTCTACATGCTCGACGGCGAGGTCACGCTGATCGAGGGCGATACCGAGACGACGCTGCGAGCTGGAGATGCAGCGACGTTTCCAGCCGGTGTCGCGCGGGCACATAAGCTCGAGAACCGAACCGCGGTAGCTGCAAAGTACTTCGTTATCGGCACCCGCGCGCCGGTGGACCGGATGACATGCCCTGATCACGACCGAATCTGCCATCGCGACCGCGCGCTTCCCGATGACATCTGGACCGACAGAGAGGGCAACCCCGCCTCGAACCCATACCGTAGCAAGGACTGATCGATGAAACCCGAGCGGCAAGTCGACTGGCAGCGTGTCCGTGATCTCGCATTCGCCTTGGGCTTGCCAGGCATCGAGGAAACGACATCACTCAAGCAGCCAACCCTGAAAGTTCATGGCAAGTTGTGGGTCTGGTGGAGCCCCTACGAAGACGCTTTGGTCTTCAAGGTGCCGGTCGAGGAGCGGGAAATCCTGATCGAGGTGGAGCCGGAGGCCTTCTTCGTCACGGACCACTACCGAGGCCATCCCATGGTCCTCGTTCGTCCTGACAAGCTCGACCTCGCATGGGCCCGACACAACCTCGTTCGCGCCTGGCGCGAGTTGGCGCCAAAACGGGTGCTTAAGGAGTTCGATGCAGCGCTAACTCAGCAAGCTGAACACAAGAATAGGTAGTTTTCTGTCTTGCGTGATGCGAACGACTACGCCTCGTTTGCGGAACGTGCCGTCAGCGGTCGGTAACGGGAGGACAGTGTGAATGCACTCCAACGGCCGGGACGAGTCTTGTTGACCCAAACCGCTTTGGTTCCACTTGTCCGCTTTGACAGCAGCTTTTTTCGACAGCAGACAATCCAGCCTGGGCGCATCATCACGGCTCAGGCCGCGGCATCACTGTCAGCATGACAGTTTTCGGATTGAGAAAATGCTTGTCTGACGAAGCCGTCCGCCCCACACGTGCGTCCGTCACGGAGCCAGCGAATCACTGCCCGATAGTGCCTCTCTGCTATCGTGAGTTCCTGATGTTTCGCGGATGCCGTCACGCCCGTAGATATCCGGCCGAAACATGATTTGGCCGTTGGATGGCTCCGCCCACGCCGTAATGTAATCGAAGTACACCGGCACGCGCTTGGCGAGGTTCAGATCGATGGCATGTCCTGCAGCGATGACATCCTCAGACCGTCCCTGGTCGGCCCAGCCCTTCTCCTGCCGTGCCAGCCAGTCGACCAGCTTCGAGGCGTTCTGCACTCGGACGCAACCCGCGGAGAACGCGCGAGACGTCTGCTGGAAGAGTTCCTTCATCGGCGTGTCGTGAAGATACACACCCTCGGCATTCGGCATGTCGATCCGCAGGAGGCCGAGTGCGTTCTGAGGACCGGGGTCCTGGCGGAACTTGATCTGGCTCGCCTGCGCGACGGCCCAGTTGAGGGTCGAGGGATCAATTTCGGGACCACTGAAAGAGCCGCGGAGGGCACGGATTTTTTCGCGGGCGAGGTACTCTGGCTCCTTGCGCAATCGGGGAATGAGATCGAGTGTGGCAATGCTGTCGGGCACGCGCCAAAAGGGGAAGAAATTCACGGCGCGGATCATCGCGCGCAGGTTAGGCGTCTGTCGATCGGGCTTGCCTGTGATGGTGCGATGGCGCAGCTGCACCACGCCGCGCTCGACCGCTTCGAGTTGGAACGCGGCTGCATTCACGAGCACATACCGATCCTCCGGTGCTGGTGAAATCAAGTCCAGAAGCCGCTGACGATTGAGCTTCAACTGCGCAAGCCGCGCCTCTGCCGAGACGTTCATAGCCGCAATGGTCGAACGCTCGACGCGGCCAGACACCCGTAACCCGTGAGCTACCTGGAAGAGGCGAACGCCCGTCTCCAGATCGCTTTCTACGATGTGCCGTGTAGCCGCGTCGCCCAGGTATTCCGCTGTGACGGCGAGCCGCTGGCGAAGCACGGGAACACGATCGTCGTTGTCCTCTGGCCGGATCATCCGCGTCCCGGAGATATGTGGCCAGCCACCACGTCGGACGATCTTCTCGAACCGCCCAATCGCATCGTCGAGGGCCTCCAGCATCGCCGCTGATCGCCACGGGGTGGCACCGTCGCGCAGATCGTTTTGCGAGACCGGAAGTGAACGTGGTGTGCGCGACGAGATCGGCTCGGGCTGGCTGGCGCCGAAGAGGACCTCGAGCAAGGATCTGCCGCCTTGCTCGGCGTGCGCAGCATTGGTCGACGCTATAGCGCCGCCGATGGAGGCGAATTGGCCGAGCAGCATGCGCCGCGAAGTCAGAGATCGACGGGGGACGGACACACCGACTCCATCACTTGTAGGGTTGGCGAGAAGAATGAGTGCTGCGTCATGGCGAGTTGGCACTCGGCGCAGAGCGCCCCGGCAGCCATTGCCGCAGGGGCAAGCCCGATTTGATCCAACCCACACCGCGCGGGCCACCGATCATGCCTTCGGCAACGTCGCTCACGTTCGTGTAGCCCGCCCGACGCAGCCACGCTTGCAGATTGGCGGAGCGATTGCCGACGGCGCAGATCAAAGCGATCTGTGCGGAGGTCGAGCCTCCCGTCACTGCCGCCAACTCTCGCAGGAATTCCTCCTGCTTCTGATGCATGGTGATGGCATGGGCACTGGCTGCCACACCCGTCTCGCGCCACTCATCCGGCGTTCGGATGTCGATCAGCACAATTTGTCTGGCCAACGCTGCCGCGTTCGCTTCGCTCGCTGTCAGCTTGATGGGGCTTTGTTGAGCGTTGGCGGCGCCTGACGTCAAGAGCGCCAGCATTGATGCGAGGACGCTACGTCGAGATGATCTGTCCATATTGTGCGCCATTAGCGAGATCCGCTGGATCGTTCGGGAATTCGGCTCAAACGCGCGGTCGTGCAATTCGCGCCGTTGGCATCCCGAGGCCATCGTGGGTCACAGTCACCTTCGTTCCGACCTTCACCGCGTCGAACAGCTCGATTACGTGATCGTTATGCATGCGGATGCAGCCCTTCGAGACGTTCTGTCCGATCAGCCAAGGCGCATCGGTTCCGTGGATGCGATAGTAGGAATGTCCGAGGTAGAGCGCGCGTGCGCCCATCGGGTTCAGAGGATGCCGGCCAGGTACGAACGTCGGCAGCCGCGGATTCTCACGTCGCATTTTCTCGGTCGGCGTCCATGATGGCCATTCGCGCTTCATCGTAACCGTCTGAGTGCCATGCCAGAGGTCCTGATCGCGGGGCGTCGCAATGGGGTAGGCGATCGCGCGGCCAGGTGCGCGCACGTGGTACAGGCGCCGATCTTTCAGACTTACGAAGAGGTCGCCGACGGAAAGCTGTGAGGACACAGCGACGAGTGCCGGGGCTTCGGAGTGACGGTCCTTGGCGTTTGCTTGCACACTGGAGATGATGAACGCCAGGACAACGAGCAGAAAGCCCAGGGATAAGACCATGATCGGGCGACGAGGAAGTGTGGGCATATTTTGGTGCTCGTTGTTTTTCAATTACGGGATGGCGGAGCGGCAGCCAGGGAGTGCCGCCGCTCCGCCCGGCATCACCGGGCACGCGGGGGAGCGCGTTCGGCGATAGCTGAGTGACGCGGACCGTAGTTGGCGAGCCATTGCTTGAAGGCTGGCAGTGCGCGATCGAGTGTGAACATGCGGCCGCCGCCCACCCATGCCACGACGCCAGCTGCTGCGAATATCGCGAACTCGCGTTTGACCGCGTTGAACCAGCCGATCACGCCACTCGCGCCGGGTAGTTTCGCCAGCATGAACCAGAGCATGACGGCCGCGGCCGCGAGCGCGAACCAGCGTGCGCCGACGCCGGCGATGAGGCCCGCGCCGATGACGGCCAGCAGCAGTCCGGGCATACCCCACGTCACGACGTTGTCGTACCCGGCAAATAGTCCGCCGATGAGATAGGCTGCGCCGAGCGACAAGCGTGTCAGCAAGCCGAGCGGTTCCCAGTCTCGGCCAAGCGTCTCAGGCAACCCGAATCTCGTGTGATCGAGGCTCCTGGCACCGGGGCCGAGATTGTAGAGCACGAAGAAGAGGCCGGAGAGCGCGATGTCGCGGATCTGCACGAACTCGGCCGGTGACATGTAGGTCTTCTTGCCGCCGAGATCGACGCCAGGCGTCGTCACCACCGGCAGCGAGACGACGAAGCTCCAGAGCAGGAAAGCCCAAAGCAGCGCCATTGGTCGCACCATGAAGCCAGCCACCAGCATGATTCCAGCGACCAGTTCGAATGCCGATAGGGCAGTCAGGAAGTTCCACGGCGTCAGGATGGCGCCGAGCGGGCTCGCGAATAGCCAATCAAGGAACGTCTGATTGATGTAGCCGAGCGGGCCGACGTACTGGTCGACGATGCCTTTGGATTTTGTCGGCGTCAGCAGCCGTTCGAGCTTGGCGATGCCGCCCGAAATAAAGACGAGTCCGAGCCCGACGCGAAGCGCCAAGGCGATCTGGGCCTGCACGCTGGGCGTTCGTGCATCGGCGAGTGCGAGCATGAGTAGGCGTCCTTCTGTTGTTGCAGGAAATGAGGTCGAAGCTGTGGAGCAGGTAAGCGACGTGCGCTGCTGTGCTAGGTCGTCATGTTGTGTCGCCTCTTGTGCGACTGACTCTGCCTCCGCTGTCCGCGCGCCGGCCGGCAACTTGCAGAGCGCGCGAAAAATCCTTCTCGCCGGCGACCAATACGAAAACGAGATCGTTCTCGGACCATACGGCGACGCCGTGGCCCTTCACATGCTGCACGGCGGCCCGGCGACCATCCGGCAGCGATTGGTCTGCTGTGGGAAGAATGAGCCCTTGTGCTTCCATCACGTAGACAACGGCGCGGTCTTCGCCACTCGCGTAGGTAAGCCCGAGCAGGCGCCGGTTGAGCAGCCAGCAGAGCCTCACGCCGCCGATCTCGAAAGTCCCGAACCGCTCCTTCAAGGCCGGCACGGCGAAGGAGACGCGGGCTTGCGCCCACGCTGAAAGAGCGTTTGCATCGCGCGCCGCAAGATCGACCGTCCAGCCACGCGCCCGATAGGTGATGAAGTCGTTGACCGAAGCTGTGACAACAGAATTTCCATTTGGCAGCGCGAAATAAGCCCCGCTCGCCACGACCACGGCGGCGCTCGCGGCGAGAGCAAGAGCCGAACGGCGCGAAAGTGGTCGTGATGAATTGCTTGCTGCGGGTGGCAGATCAGAGTGACGTGCCGGCTCTTCAAGGCCAGCGTCGATCCGTTCCCAAAGCGACGCCGGCGCGACCTCCGTTGCCAGGCCCCGCATCCTCTGGCTCAGCTCGGCGAGCACCTGTGCTTCGGCGCGGCATACCGCACAGGTGCGTAGATGCTCTCGCACAAGATCCGCGTCGGACGGCGACAGCTCGCCGTCGATGAAACCTTCGATGCGAGGCTGCCAGAGCCGGCACGGACGGTCTTGTTGCGGGTAGCCAGCGTTCATTGTGGCCCTCGCTTGGATAATGACGTGAGCATGCCTGCGGGTGCTTCGACGATGGCCGAACCTGACGCCAGATCCGCGCCATGGGCCGCCAGATGCTGCCGAAGATCATGGCGGGCTCGCGATAGGCGAGAGCGCACGAGATCCTCGGTGATGGTGAGTGCCATGGCAGCCTCGGCGTATGAAAGCTCCTCGATCAAGACGAGCGTCGCGACGGCTCTCAGCTCCGGCGACAACTGCGCCAGGGCAAAGTCGAGAGCTCGGCCGATCTCGCGCCCGACCGCGAGCACGTGAGGCTGCCCGGTCAACGAGCGATCGGGTACGGCGTGCAGGGAGGCATCGGCATCATGGCCATGTGCCGCCTCGTGGCGGCCGCGCCGAAGGTGATCCAGCGACAGGTTGACGGCAACTCGAAACAGCCATGGTCGAAATGCCGCCGGCTCGTCATCGGGATCGAAATTGGCGTAGGCTTTGAAGCAGGCTTCCTGCACGATCTCCTCGGCCACGGCGCGCCGCCCGACGATGCGCAGCGCCGTGCGGAACAGGGCATCGAGCTCTGGCCGCGCCAGAGCTTCGAAACGCTGCCTTTTTCGCGCATTCGACACGCCGTCCTCGTGCTCTGAGATCGCGGTCAGGGCCGCACCATGGTTTCCTTCCCACTATGACGATCGACGAGCGGTTTCCTCCGTCCGGGCTCCATCACGAGTTCGTGAGCGCCTGTGGAGCCTCAAGCCTTCTGGCCAAGCGGTAAGCCCCACTCGGCGTTCAATGCCGCCTGCAGGTTTGCGAGGCCACGTGAGCCGATGCGGGCCTCTAGCTCGGCTTCGACCTCAACCAAACAGGCACGGGCGTCGGTCGCGACCTTGATGCCTCGCGCCGTCATCTGAACGATCTTCCGGTTTCCTGCGGCGGGATCATCGATCAACTTCAGCACCCCAAGCTTCTGCAGCTCTCGCGTGGATCTGTAGACGGCCTGTCGCGAAACTCCCATGCGCCGCGCAACCGCCGACGCGTGGGTCTCCCCACAATCTAGGTTGGCCAGAAAGGCCAAGTGCGCGGGGCTCAAGCTCTTGTGGCCTTTCTTCGACATCAGATGCAGGAGGCTAACGACGAGCCATTGCTGCGCCTGCATCAGCGCCTGGCCGAGCGGCGCGTCTGGCGGTGCGTCGCGACCGCTTCTTGTCAACAATGTTGACATTCTCTTCGGCCTCTCCATTTATCGTCAACGCAGTTTACAACATTAGGAGGCCGACATGAAGCCGCTTCGCATGGTGATGCGCCTCAATGCAACCACGTGCGTGGTGTTCGGCGCGCTTTTCTTATTGTTTCCTCGAGCGGTAGCCGGTTTTGTTGGAGCTGCGCCCGCGTGGCTTGTCGCCGTCATCGGCGCCGGATTGATCCTCAATGGCGGTCACCTCGCGTTCGCTTCGTCGAGGACAAAAGTTCTGCCGATGGAAGTGCTCTACTTCTCGGCAGGTGATCTGCTCTGGGTAACCGTCACGTTGCTGCTCGTCGGGGCCGGAATTTGGATCACGACGGCATACGGCATCATTGCGGCAGTCACGGTGGCAATCGTTGTCGGGGTGCTCGGTCTCTCGCAAGTCGCATGGCTGTCGCGCTCGGGCGTGTCGCACCCGCTAAGCATGCCCGCCGAAACTGAAGATCATCTTCCCGCGCGCCTGTCGACAGCGCGGGCGATTGCCGTGTCCTGGGTATCCATGAAGACCTGGGTGAAACTCTGGCTGATTGTTGTGAATGCGGTGTTCCTCGGCGCTCTCGCCTTCTGGCCATCGCAGTTCGCGACACTGACGATGGCGGCTTATGTCGCATCAGGTCCTTGGCTGGCCGCTATTGCGATCGCACAGCGCGGCCTCACTCGCTTGCTGGGCCTCGCACATCTCATCCCGTGGGCGCCGCTACTTGTGATGATGATCGGGCAGGGCTTCGCCGCTGGCGGTGCGGAAGCTGCATCGCCTGGAGCCTACCTCTACTCCATGATCGTCCTCGGATGCGTCTTCGTCTGCCTGTTGCTCGACGCAGCGGACGTTTGGCGGTGGCACAAGGGCGAGCGTTACCGGCTCGGATCGAGTGCAGCACATCGTGTCGGGGCCTCGAAACTTGCGCAGGCCTGAGCGAGTATGACAGCAGATCCCGGAACAGTTCACAGGGATGTGTGGGGTCCCGGATCGCGAGGCGAGATAGTTTCAAGCGACGAACCACAACTCGAGCGCCCCGATGCGAAAACGATTGACCCTGCTGCTTTGCGTCCTCGCTCAACTTCTTGCGTCTGCGGCACTCGCCGATCCAGCCACCTGGAAAAAGGAGGGGTGGACGAAAACTGACTTCACGCGAGCCAAGATAAAATGGGAGGAGATCCTCTCTGGTGGCCCGCCGAAGGATGGTATTCCCTCGATCGACAGGCCGGATTTCAAAGCGGTTGCCGAAATCCGCGATTTGGCGCCGAACGAACCGGTGATCGGCCTCGAGATCGCCGGTGATGCCCGTGCATATCCGCTGCGCATCTTGATCTGGCACGAGATCGTCAACGACGTGGTCGGCGAGAGGCCTGTCACCGTGACGTACTGCCCGCTCTGCAACTCGGCCGTCGTATTCGACCGGCGCGTCGGCGGGCGGTTGCTCGATTTCGGTACGACGGGCAAGCTGCGTAACTCCGACCTCGTCATGTACGATCGCCAGACCGAATCTTGGTGGCAGCAGTTCACGGGCGAGGCCGTCGTCGGAGAACTGCTCGGCGATGAGCTGAAACTCATACCGGCGCGGCTCGAATCCTTTGCCGAGTTCACGGCGCGCCATCCGACCGGCAAGGTGCTGGTGCCGAACAGTCCGAGCATGCGCCGCTATGGCACGAACCCTTACGTCAGCTACGACACATCGCGTGCGCCATTTCTGTATCGCGGCAGCATGCCGGAAGGCATCGAGCCGATGGCGCGCGTCGTCGTCGTCAAGGCCGATCGGTCAAAACCTGTCATCGTCTCGCTGGAGCACCTGCGAAAGTTGGGCGCGGTCTCATTGAAGGGCGTGCGGCTGACATGGCGCGCTGGCCAGACCTCTGCTCTGGATGTGGCGCAGATCGCCAAGGGGCTTGACGTCGGCACGGTCGAGGCGGTGAGTGATGCACCGGAGTCCAAGGGCGCGCTTCTGCCCTATGACGTGACCTTCGCCTTCGTCGCCCACGCCTTCCATCCCGACGTGCCGATCGAGGGGAAATAGAAAAATTCGCGTATCATCCCCGCAATGTCCGCTTAGCCCCCGGATTCCCGACGCTCAACATTCGGCGTCTTTGACTTCCGCATGCCCCCTTATGGCCCAATCCGTTTTCGTGCCGGACGGTCGGTTCCGAGGGATCTTCGGCCGGGCTGCTGGCGCATTGCGCGACGTCAAGTTGATATCAAGGTTCTCCCTCGAACAGCGCAACGCCTAGCACTAAACTATCTTGCATCAAGTCACTGAGTTTTCATGCTTTAATTACGATGCGGGGCCATGACTGCAATAGCTGTTGCGGGCCCCCGCAACCAATCTATATCGGGCGCACCGAAGTTCCGGTTCCAAGACTAGAACTTCCACGCACCAACAGAGCTGTTTCCGGACTCTTCCCAACGTGCTTCGCGAGTGTATGGCCTCGGTGCTGCGGGCGGTCAGGGCTCCGGTGCGGTGGGCTCGGATTGAACGTACCAACGTCGCATCAACACCATGAGGGCAAAGACAACAACCGGTACAATGAGCCACTGCGCGAGCGGTGATCCGCCAATCTGGTAGCCGAGGATCGGCACCGTCGGCATAGCCGTATCATAGCTCCACGATTGGCGGGCGTAGACGTTGAGCCACTCGCTGTATGCCGTGTAGGCAATTCCGAGAGGGACGGCGAGGGCGGCTATGTATTGGGCTTGCGCGCGCGGCCAACTCCAGGCTCTGAGCAGTACAACCGATGCCAGCAGAACACTCAATGCGATCAGGACATCGCCGCCTGTACAGTGCAGAACGGCGAAGGCCAGCTCTGTTCGTGATGCCGTCCGCCAGAGACTGTAAAGCGGCAGCTGCGTGATCTCCCAGAGAAGATGCCCGACAGCGGACAAGGCGGCGTAAAGCGCGAGCGCATTGAGGCGCTCGCGCGATCGTGGGCCGGCAGCATTCTCAGCCGCTCGCCTCGAGTCCCTCACCGGAAGAAGACGTATTTGACGAGGGCGGCAATCACCAGCGCGACGAGCACAACCACGACGAAGTGCCCGAGGCCCATGCCCCACATCCATCCTTCATTCATCATGTCGCGTGCTCCTCCACGATTGCTGCCGGTTGCTGAGGCGCCTGAGGCACTGTGGCTTCAGCGAGGGGCAGACCAACACCCTTGACCAACGCATAGATCGCCGGAATGACGACCAGCGTCAGCACGGTCGAGGACACCATGCCACCGATCATCGGCACGGCGATGCGCTGCATCACCTCCGAGCCCGTGCCGTGGCTCCACAGGATCGGCACGAGGCCGGCCATGATCGCGATCACGGTCA
>CAZNMY010000012.1:0-91547 GCA_964574325.1 uncultured Devosia sp.
ATTCGCTGATTCCCAGCGGGAATGGCCCATGTCAAAGTGACTCAGTGCAACTACGTGGAAAGCCCTTTACACCCGCCCCTTGAGCAGCGACTTCGCGGTCCCCGACAGGATCGCCTCGCCGTCGGCGCCGAGCTTCTCGATCTCTCGGATGAAGTTCCCCGTCACACCGCTGGTGCGGATCTCCTGCGGATAGTCGGTGCCGAACACCAGCCGCGACGCCGGGATCTCGATCAGCGCCGACTTCACCGAGGCGATCTCGCCGCAGAACCCGCCGGTGTCGAAGATGAAGTTGTGCCGCAGGTAGTGATCGAAGTCGTGCGCCGGTGCGATGCCGTGCGTCGCGTTGCCCTTCGTCCCCCAGAACACCTTGTCCTGGTAGCTTCGGATGCGGCCGAGCAGCGCCGCGATGCCCCCGCCCAGATGCGACATCTGCACCACGAGGTTCGGGTGCCGGTCGAACACCTGCGCGTTGACGAGCCGGATCACCGCCATGACCAGACTGAACTCGCGACCGACCGATCGCGCCAGATCGTAGGCGTCGAACTGCTTGGACTCGTTGAGCTTCAACGCGGGATGAACGAACACGAAGATGCCGCGCTTCTAGCACTCCGTCCAGAACGGCTCGAACTGCGGCGCATCGAGATAGAGCCCGTCCTGCTCCGACGTGATCGTGACGCCGGGATAGCCGAGCTCGTCCGCACAGCGCGCAAGTTCCTTCATCGCTTCCGCGCCGCCCAGCGGATTGACGTGCGCGAACCCGACGTACCGCTTCGGATACGCAGCCTCGAGATCCTTCGCCTTGTTGTTGACGAACCGCGAACGCTCGATGTCCGCCGCCATCCCCGCCGCGCACGACAGCACGGCCACGTCGATGCCCGTCTCGTCCATCATCTGGATGTGCGCTTCGTGATCGAACAGCAGTTTGTGCGTCGTGTAGCTCGGCGCACCGTTCTCGTCGTAGCTGAGGACCAGCTTGTCGCCCGGATCGTCTTTGATCAGCTCACGCGGCACGAAATGATGATGAAAATCGACGATCACGACGGGCACTCCTCCAGGCATTTCCCAACCCCGGTCTCGAAGCCGGGCCAAATCCTCGACCGCATGGGTAGAGCCGGCGCTGCGTCTGGGCAAGCCTCGTCCCGGTTCAGGAGCCGGCAAACCGACTGATCGGCCGTCGGCACCCCGATCGACCTACGGCGGGAACCCGCTCACCCCAGCCGCCGGCGCGCTCGGCCGTTCGGCTCGTGGCCGCTGCCTCGACGGTGCGGGACGCGGCACCCGCGCACCGCTCGCACTGCCCTTGGCCAGCGGCACCGGGCTCGAAATCGGTGCAGCCGCCGAAGCCGTAACCGGCGGTGGCGGTGGAATGTCGTCCTCGCGCGGCCAGCGGAAATCATCGGCCCGTCCCGGCTTCGAGGGCAGCCGCTCTCCCTTTGCCAGCGCGATGAAAAACGGCTGCTGCGTGAGGACCCCGCGCGAGCCTGCACGATCGGCCCCGCCGGACCGGCTCGGCGACACCGAGCGCATGACGAGAAGCCCGTTCGACAGCGTATCGGTCAGCGTATCGCCGACCTCGCTCGGTTTGTCCCCCTTGTCCCGCCGCGTCATCAGCTGGATGACCGACTGCGTGAGCGGCGGCCGCAGGATCTCGATCGTGACCTGCTCCTCGCGCCCGCCCGCCGCCTCCTTGAACGACACCCGGACATTGTCCGCCTTCAGGTCCGAGCTACCCGATTGGCCGCCGTCCGCGACCCGGTTCGCAGCCCCCGGTGTCAACGCGCGCGTGACCGGCGACGCCGCGGCCCGCGCGTCCTTGACCGAAGCCGCGACCGCCCCGGCGCCTGCCGCACCATCGGCCGCCGCCGCAGCTGTCGACTTCTTGCCTTCCGGATTGATCCGCTTCTGCTCGGCTTCCGCTCCCGCCAGGGGAATCGTCCGTTCCTCCCGCGCCGCGTTCATGTCACGCTTCATCTGACGCTCGATGAAATAGGCGAGCTTGCGATAGCCGGCAGGCGTGAACTCGAACCCGTCCTGATCGCGCAGTCGCACCACCTTGCCCGAGATGTCCGGACCCCGATCGGAGAATTGACCGTTCTCGTCTCCGCTCTCCTTGAACGCGTCGATGTAGCGACCGCCGGCGATCAGCACACGCTCGCGGAACACCTCGTTGATCGCCTCGACGTCTTCGTTCCAGTCGGTCCGCCGCGTCATCGGCAGCCCCACCCAATAGACCGCCACGCCGCGCCGCCGCAGCGAGCGCACGATGCGGTCGACACGTTGCGCATATTGAGCGCGCCAGTCGGCTTGGCCGACCGCGAGACGCCGCCCGTTGGCGAGCCGGATGCCGGGCCGGTCAGCCATGCCGAACATCACGACCGCGATGCCGATCTTCTCCTTGCCGATCATCTCGTCTAGGGACTTCGCGTCATCTTCGATGTCGACCCGCCCCAGGGATGCGAAGGCGCGATGCCGCCGCTGCAACTGCAGCCGTCTCTCGCTGGCCATCCCGTCCGCCAGGCCGCCGAGCAGCCCTTCGGCGAGATAGTCGCCGATGACGAGCCCGCGCCAGACGTCGTTTTCGGGGAACGGGTTCATGAAATTCTGAGCCGGGTCGCCCTGCTGGGCCTGCGCTGGCGACACCGCCGAACCCGGCAACCACGCCGGCGCAGACGACGCTGCAATGGCTGCCGCCAGTGAAAGTACAGCGATGTGCCGGACCCGGCGCGTCATTCCCACCTCACTTCGACACCCTCAGACGCTGGAGCAGTCCCGGACCGGGATGACCATCTTCGGGCAGTCCTTGCGTCTTCTGATAGGACCGGATCGCGCTTCGCGTCAAACTCCCGATGATCCCATCCACACCGCCGGTTTCCAGCCCCAGCGCCGCCAGCCGTTCCTGGATCTCCTGCCGGTCGGCGCGCGGCAGTGCCGGTTCGTCCGGCCAGCCCCTGGCGAACGCGCCGCCCCCGCTGATCCGGTCGCCCAGATGCGCGACCGCCAGCGCATAGGGGATGGCTGGATTATAGCGCAAAAGCGCACCGAAGTTGCGGTTCACCAGGAAAGCCGGCCCGCCGGCCCCCGCCGGCAGCAGCAGACGATGATCGAGTGCGGACGACGGGAACGCCTCCCCGCCGGCACGTTTCAACCCGCGCTCTTTCCAGAACGCCAACGGCCTCAGCGGCGTCGGCGCCGAAAGCGAATAATCGAAAGCCTCGGGCACTGTGACCTCGAAGCCCCACGGTTCGCCCCGTTGCCAGCCGGAATGGGCGAGGTAATTGGCCGCCGAAGCGAGACCATCGGGGATCGAGCCCATCAGATCTCGCCGTCCATCCCCGTCGAAATCGACCGCGAACCGATTGAACGTCGACGGCATGAACTGCGTGTGTCCCAGCGCACCGGCCCACGAGCCCAGCATGGCATCCGCCGCGATGTCGCCCCGCTCCACGATGCGCAACGCTTGCATGAGCTCGCCGCGCCAGAACTGCGGCCGCCGTGGATCCTCCAGCGCCAACGTCGTCAGCGAGCGCACGACCGGCCGCGATCCCAGAGCCGCGCCGTAACGCGTCTCGATCCCCCACAGCGCCGTCAGCGTATGCCGGTCGACACCGAAACGCGCTTCGATGGCAGCGAGCAGTTGCTTGTTCTCGGAGAGCTTCGCGCGGCCCTGCTCGATCCGCTCGGAGCTGACGAGCAGGTTGACATACTGCGCCACCGTCCGCTCGTGCTCGGTCTGCGCGGCCGCGAACTCCACCACCTCCGGCAAGCGCTCGAAGCCAGCCAGCACACGCCGCACCGTCGCGGGCTCGACGCCCGCCTTGCGCGCCTCGCGCTCCATCACGGCGATCAGCTCTTCCAGAGTTTTCGGCGCGGCAACAGCAGCTTTTGCGATGGGCGCCGCCCCGGCTTTCGGCGCGATCAACCCGCCCGACGTGCCAGCGGACTTCTCCGTCGCGAACACGTCACCGCAAAGCAGCAGCAGCGCCGCGACCGATCCGACCACCGACTTCATTTCGCCGCCGCCCCCTGGCGCAACTTCGCGAGCGTCACCGCACCCGGCCAGCAATCCACCGGCAAACCGGCTTTGCGCTGATAGAGCCCGATCTGCTTCCTCGTATTCGAACCGATCTTGCCGTCCACGATGCTGATCGCGCTGCCTTGCGCCTTGAGCCGCTCCTGCAATTCCACGATTTCAGCCGTGGGCAACTGCCCTATTCCCCGCCATGCCGTAACGAAATCACCCCCACCCGCTATCCGGTCTGCGAGGTGGCCGACGAACACTGCATAGAGATCCGACGTGTTGTAGAGACGGATCACCTTGAAGTTCTCGGTGACGAGGAATATCGGGCCGTGCGTTCCACCCGGTGACATCAGGTAGGCCGTCTCGGCCAATAGCTTCTCGGGCCAAGGCTGACCGCCGACCCTGACCACGCCGAGCTTGATCCACTCCGCCAACGGCCGTTCGTCGTCCGGCCCCTCGAGTGCGCAATCGACCTTCGCCGGCAGCGAAACCTCGAAGCCCCATGGAACACCGATCCGCCAGCCCTTCGACTTGAGCTGGTGCGCCGCCGACGCCAACGCATCGGGCACCGAGTTCCAGATGTCCTTGCGCCCGTCGCCGTCGATGTCATAGGCGTGCTTGTAGAAGTCGCTCGGCATGAACTGCGGCAGCCCCTGCGCGCCGGCCCACGAGGAACGCATCGTCTCGACCGTCACGATCCGGTCCTCGAGCATCTTCAGGCCCATCACGAGCTCGGCCCTGAACATCTCCTTGCGCCGGCCGATCCACGCCTGTGTCGCCAGCACGCGAATGCCGTAATGCGGCAGCTTGCCCCCGCCGTAGGCTGTCTCCCGGCCCCAGATGCCCATCAGGATGTGGCCGTCGACGCCGAGTTCCCGCTCGATCTTCTCCACCCACGGCTGGTGCCTGGCCATGAAGGTCTTGCCGCCGAGCGCGAGGCGGCCGAGCAGCCCTCGATCGAGATAATCCTGCGGCGGCTTGACGAACTCGGCCTGACCGAGAACCTCGGTCGGCTTGCGCCCGGGCAGCACGAGGTCAGGGATTTTCAGATCGGGCGTCACACCCTTGAAGGCGCGGTCGAACGTCAGCCGAGAAACGCCAGCCTGCTGCGCCTCGGGCCACACGCCCTCGACGAACTTGGCGAACTCGGACGCCGATTGCGCGCGAACTGCCCCGGCGTCCCCCAGGGCGAGCCCCAACATCGCCACGGCCACTACGATCGTTGTTGCCCGCATCCACATGCGCTCCGCCCTTCCGGCCTATACGACCGAATCCCAACGCCTCACCGATCGGCATCAGTGCGGCCGTTTTGGGGCAGTTGCAATCGGGAAGAGGCAAACTCTGGCGGCGGCGCGCCGCCCGCCTCACGCCCCCGCAGCCATCGCCGGCGCGTTGCGCTTCGAGCGCGACAGGCGGTCTTCCCACTCGAGCGCATGCCGAACGATCCGCTCGAGATCGTCGTGCTGGGGCTGCCACCCCAGTTGCGTCCGGATCTTCGTGCTGTCGGCGACGATCTCGGGCGGATCGCCGGGCCGGCGCGGCGATGTCCGCACGTTGAAGTTCACGCCCGAGACCCGCATCACCGCCTCGATCACCTCGAACACCGTGAAGCCGTGGCTGTAGCCGCAGTTGAACACGTCGGACTTCGCGCCCGAGCGCAGATGCGTGAGCGCCGACATGTGCGCCCGCGCCAGATCCTTGACGTGGATGTAGTCGCGGATGCAGGTGCCGTCGCGCGTCGGATAGTCCGTGCCGAAGACGTCCATCGCCGGCCGCTTGCCGAGCGCCGTCTCGCAGGCGACCTTGATGAGATGCGTGGCCCCCTTCGTCGACTGCCCCGTGCGGCCACGCGGATCGGCGCCGGCCACATTGAAATACCGCAGGGCCACGTGCCGGAAATCGTGCGCGAACGAGGTGTCGCGCAACATGATCTCGGTCATCAGCTTCGACGAACCGTACGGCGACATCGGCTCGAGATGCGTCGTCTCCCGGACCGGCATTTCGCGCGGCGCACCATAGACCGCCGCGGTCGAGGAGAAGATGAAGTTCTTCACGCCGCTGGCCACGGCAGCCGCGATCAGCGAGCGCGATTTCACGGTATTGTTGAAATAATAGCCGAGCGGATCGGCGACCGATTCCGGCACCACGATCGAGCCGGCGAAGTGGATGATCGCTTCGACCTCGTGCTTTGCCACCAGCTCCTGCACGAGCCCTTCGTCGCCGATGTCGCCCACCACCAGCCGCGCCTCGCCGGGGATCGCCCAGTGGAAGCCTGTCGTCAGGTTGTCGAGCACGACGACGCTTTCGCCCGCGTCGACCAGCTCATACACCATGTGGCTGCCGATGTAGCCGCAGCCGCCGGTGACCAGAATGCTCATGAAGTCAGTCCCTTATTCTCATCCAGGCAGCCGTTCGAGAACTATCCCCACAGACGGGCGGCACCCGGACACTCATTGCGCCTCGTGATTAGCGAAGCATGCGCATCTGCACAATGTCCCTGCCATCGTTCATGAAACGTGAATGTAGGCGGGGTTAATGTGACCAGTATCAACTTTCAAAAGTGCCCGATACAACACCCGCAGAGAGAGTGATTTGCGAATGCGGTAGCAAGTTGGCCGCTCGGCCAGCCTATGTTTCGTGCGCGATCATCATCCCCTACGCCCACTTCCGGAGACTGAACCCCCATGACCACGACCAAGCGCCGGATCCGCAAGGCAGTGTTCCCCGTCGCCGGCCTCGGCACCCGCTTTCTGCCGGCCACCAAGGCGATGCCCAAGGAAATGCTGACCGTCGTCGACCGCCCTGTGATCCAGCACGTCGTCGACGAGGCCCGCGCCGCCGGCATCGAGCACTTCATTTTCATCACCGGCCGCAACAAAGGCGTCATCGAAGACCACTTCGACAGCATGTTCGAGCTGGAGCAGACCCTGCTGCAGCGCGGCAAGAAGAGCGAGTTGGACCTGTTGGCGCGTGACCTGCCCGGCGCCGGCCAGACGAGCTTTACCCGCCAGCAGGCCCCGCTGGGCCTCGGCCACGCCGTCTGGTGCGCCCGCGAGATCGTCGGCGACGAGCCGTTCGCCCTGCTGCTTCCGGACATGCTGCATGCCGCCGCCAAGCCTTGCCTCGCCGACATGATCGAGGCCTACGAGGCCCACGGCGGCAATCACATTGCCGTCGCCCCGGTTCCCGACGACCAGACCCACCAGTACGGCATCGTCGGCGTCGAGGACGTAAAAGCGAAGGTGTCGCGGATTACGAAGATGGTCGAGAAGCCGCCGCACGGCACCGCACCGTCGAACCTCCACATCACCGGCCGCTATATCCTGCAACCCGAGATCTTCGATCTGCTGGGCAAGCAGACAAAGGGCGCCGGCGGCGAGATCCAGCTCACCGATTCGATGATCACGCTCGCCGATACGGCCAGCCAGCCGTTCCACGCCGTCCGCTTCGACGGCCAGATCTACGACTGCGGATCCAAGATCGGGTTCCTGACGGCCAACCTCGCCTACGCGCTGGCCCGCGAGGACCTTGCCCCCGCGCTGAAAGCCGAGCTGCGAAAGCTGGTCTGAACTCCGGGGCCGCAATCTCCCTGATGGTTGGCAATCCCGGGTTTCCCGCTTAAGACGCTGGTCCCATGACCCAGCCATCTGCCTACCCGCCCGTCCCCATCGTCAGCTCGATCGAGCCGTTTCTCGGCGGCGTCGAAGCCTGGATCTGCGACATCTGGGGCGTCGTCCACAACGGCTTGGCGGCGTTCCCGTCGGCCGTCGATGCCTGCATGCACTTCCGTGAGCGCGGCGGCACCGTCGTCCTGCTGACCAACGCCCCCCGGCCCACCCCGGCGATCGAGGAGCAGCTCGCCAAGCTGAAAGTACCCAGCGGCGCCTGGGACGCGATCCTGACCTCCGGCGACCTCACGCTGAGCCTCATCGCCCAGCACGGCGACCAACCGTTGGCCCATCTCGGCCCGGACCGTGATCGCGGCCTGTTCGACGGCCAGCGATTGAACATGGTGGGCCTGCAAGACGCCCGCGCCATCGTCTGCTCCGGCCTGTTCGACGACGAGCGCGAGACGGCCGAGGACTATCGCGAGCGCCTCGCAGGACCCGCCGGCCGCGGCGTGCCGCTGATCTGCGCCAACCCCGATGTCACCGTCGCCCGCGGCGACCGCGTGATCCCCTGTGCAGGCGCGATCGCGGCCCTGTACGAGAGCATCGGCGGCCCCGTCATCTATGCCGGCAAACCCTATCTGCCGGTCTACGATCGCGCCTTCGAGATGATCGCGGCTGCTCGCGGCGCACCTGTCGCCAAGGCAGCCACGCTCGGCATCGGCGACGGCATCAACACCGACATCCGCGGCGCCATCACGGCCGGGATCAGGTCCGTACTGGTAGCGAGCCCCGTGCATCTACCCGAGCTGACGGAAGCGAGCCTCGCACACGCGGTCGCCCCCTTGCCCGGCCGGCCGATCGCCGCCATGTCCGCCCTCGCCTGGTAGAAGCAGCAGCCGGACACCTGTGCGGCCGATCCATTCGCATGGTATATCGATCCCCGATCCCGCCGTCTGAGACGGACAGGAGGAAGCACAATTTCGGCAAGCGAGGCTATCGTGCAACCACAGCGCGAGGATTTTGCGTACGACCTCGAACGGGCGCTGACCGCTGTCGTCGGCATCAGGGCGATCGTCCCGCCCGACGCCTTCACGGCGGAAACGCTGGGCACCGAGCGCACCGGCAGCGGCGTCCTCATCGGCGCGCGCGGCCTCGTGCTAACGATCGGCTATCTCATCACCGAAGCCGAAAAGGTCTGGATCACGCTCGCTGGCGGCCGCGCTGTGGAAGGCCACGTGCTCGGCTACGACCAGGAAACGGGCTTCGGCTTGATCCAGGCGCTGGCGCGGATCGACACGCCGTATCTCGAACTCGGCAGCTCCGCTTCCGTTCGTGTCGGCGATCCCGTGGTGGTCGCAGCCGCCGGTGGACGCCAGCGCGCGATCGTCGCCAAGATCCGCGACAAGCGCGAGTTCTCCGGCTACTGGGAATACGTCCTCGACGAAGCGATCTTCACCACGCCCGCCCATCCGACATGGAGCGGCACCGCCGTGATCGACGCGAAAGGCGACCTCGTCGGCATCGGCTCGCTCCAGCTCCAGCAGCAGGGCAAGCCGGGCAGCAGCACCGACATCTCCGCGAGCGCCCCGCGCTCCCCGCAGGCGGTCGACGTCAACATGGCCGTGCCGATCGACCTCTTGAAACCGATCCTCGAAGACCTGCAGACCCTCGGCAAGCGACAGGCCCCCGCACGCCCGTGGCTCGGCGTGTTCGCGACCGAGGTCGGCGAGCGCATCGTCATCGCCGGCATTTCCGGACGAGGCCCCGCGCGCAAGTCCGACATCCGCCCCGGCGACATCGTGCTGAGCGTCGGCGACGCCGAGGTGAACTCACTCGCCTCCTTCTTCAAGGCGATCTGGGCGCAGGGCGAAGCCGGCGTCGAGATCCCGATGATGCTGAACCGCAACGGCCGCACGCTCAACATGCGCGTGAAATCCGCCGACCGCGCCCGCCTCCTCAAAGGCCCGATCGTCCACTGATCGCACCAGCGTCCCTGCGCGGGCACGCCAAGGTTCAAAGAGTTCAGGGGCACGGGGCGACTGGGCACCGCATCAAATGGTAGTCAAGTAGCGGCGTCCAGCCGCCCCGCGCAGGATTTTTGGCATACTCCCGGCGATTAACGGCTTCTCCGACCACGAGTCACACGTGGCGGGCGGGACGAGCCTCACGCTGAGGGCTGCGAACCCAGGGCGCGACCTGCACCCCGATCCGCACGATAGCGACGCCTCGCGAGCGCGCCCCCTGAGTGGACCGGGATGCGAGGACAATAGACCGCGAAGATGGCGCCGGGGATAACTCACCGGAACGACCTGCGCCGAGGGCCGAAGCGCGAGCCGAGAGGCGGAGCCTTGCCGCGATGTCGATAGGTCAGCTTTGCGGAGGGAGCGGACTTCGGTGCACCACCATCGGACAGAAGAGTGCCGAGGGCGGCAACGTCTGCTTGGTAACGGTCTTCGTGGGAGTTGAAGCATAATTGTCTGGTGAACGACTGTCAGCGGCCGGCTGAGGGAAGTCAAACAATAAGCGCAAAAGCTTGCAATAGTCACCATTATGGATAGAATTGCCACCGGCACCTTAATGTGTTGCTGGTAGCGAGATGAACTGCAAACGAATCACATCGGTCGAACTTCATGCTCGTTTAGGGGCCACGATCGATAGTGCTGTGGTTGAGCCAGTGATAATCACCAAGCATGGCAGGGATCACCTAGTTATGCTTTCAGCTGAACGATATGCTGAACTCACTGGCGCATGTGAGACTAAAGCGAAAACGGCGCGCCCAGCGGGCAGAAGGGCGCGATCCGCCTAATGCCCAAGATCAATCCCGCAACACTGAGTTGGGCTCGCGAGACGGCGGGTCTGAGCCTGGAAGAGGCGGCAAAGGCGGTTGGCCTCAACGCTGCACGTGGGCAATCTGGAGCTGAGCGTCTTGCGGAGCTTGAGGCCGGGGACGGTGACCTCTCGCGGCAACTGCTGGATCGAATGGCAGAGAAGTATCGACGCCCCCTGGTGTCATTCTACCTTTCCAAACCGCCGCAAGTGGGGGAGCGAGGTGAAGACTTTCGGCGTGCGCCGAGGGCTCAGGAGCTTGAGTTCAATCCACGTCTAGATGCTCTTATCCGCAATGTGAGGGCCCGGCAGGATGTAGTGCGCTTTTTAATGGAGGATGATGAAAGCGGTCCTTTGGATTTTGTTGGGTCATCGCGGATTTCGGATGGGGCTGACCGGATTGCGCTAAGTATCAAAGAGACTACGAAATTTGATCTCGCCGAATTCAGGCGTGCGGGAGATTTTGATAAAGCATTCGCCTATCTGCGCGGCCGCCTGGAGGCCGCTGGTTTATTCGTTCTGCTCTTGGGCGATCTCGGTTCCCATCATTCAAAGATCGAATCCAGGACATTTCGAGGTTATGCAATAGCCGATCCAATTGCACCATTCATTGTGATTAATGACAATGATGCCCGCGCGGCGTGGTCATTTACAGCTTTTCATGAAGCGGCGCATATTTGGTTAGGTCAAACAGGTGTTAGCGGTGCCTCGCATGAGGCTGCGGTCGAGAGGTTCTGCAATGATGTGGCAGGTACTCTGCTCCTACCTGCTTCGGAAATTCGCGCGATTGAAATTAATGGCCTTGGAGACTTCGAGGCCAGTATTCGGGTCATCAGCACATTCGCCGAGGAAAGGCGAGTCAGTCGTGGCATGGTAGCGTACATGCTTCTGCGTGAGGGCAGGATTTCAAGTGCGCGCTATCGAGAACTCGACGAACACTTCTACGGCGCCTGGGTCAAGTCCAAGGAAAGAAAAAAGGACAAGGAAAAAGAAGGTAGGGGCCCAAATAGGTATGTTATCTTAAGGCATCGGCTTGGGCCAGCCCTGGTGGGTCTTGCACGTCAGTATCTCGAAACAGGTAACCTTTCGCCGACCAAAGCGTCCAGTCTGTTGGGAGTAAAGCCTAGCGCCGTTCGAACCTTCTTAAATCCAGAGGGGTCGCGCTAATGCTTTATCTGATTGACGCGAACTCTATCATTGACGCCAAAGACCTATACTACGTCATCGATCGTGTGCCTGAGTTTTGGGAATGGTTGTTACATAAGGGTGAGGGGGGTGTGCTTAAGATTCCAGCGGAAAACTTCGACGAAATCAGCCCAGGTAACGATAAGAAAGACCCATTTTACATATGGCGAAAGGAGGCGACGACCGCTAACGCGCTAGTATTGGGTGAAGATGCAGACATGGATATTCTTCAACGCGTGCTAGATATCGGTTATGGAAAGAATTTGACTGACGATGAGTTGATTACGATAGGTAAAGACCCGTTCCTTATCGCTTATGCGTTGATGGGGAAGGACAGGGTAGTTGTCACGAGCGAGAAATCAAAGCCGAAAGCTCAACGCAAAAATCGCAAGATCCCTGACGTTTGTAACGATCTCGGCGTGCGTTGGATCACTCCCTTTCAGCTCAATATTGAACTCGACTTTAAGACAAACTGGCGGGGGTAAGGCATCGGAATCGCGAAGATGCACTTCGAGAACCTGCACAGAGGTGTCTCGTCGCAATGTGAAGAAGAGCAGACTCCGTGTCTATAGAAGCCGAGCCCTTTGCAAAGAGGCGTTCTATGACCGCTTCTGTATATGAACATCTGTACAGATCGCCCCCGCCCGCACCAAAAAGTCCCCTGACAATTGCGGGTCCAGGGACGCGTCCCTGGTCGAAGAGCGCGAGAGGTGAAACCTCTCGCATCGCGTCAGCGATCATCGCCATGCTGGACGGCGTGACGCAACGCTCACTCACGCACGACAAGCCACCGCCCTACTCCTCTTCCTTCCACCGTTTCACGACGCCGGTGTCGATGTCGAACAGGTCGAGCATGCGGCCGACGGAGTGGTTGACGATGTCGTCGAGCGACTTCGGGCGGTTGTAGAAGGCGGGCACGACGGGGCAGATGACGGCGCCCATTTCGGAGAGTTGCGTGAGCGTGCGTAAGTGGCCGGTGTGCAGCGGCGTCTCGCGGATGCCGAGCACGAGGCGGCGGCGCTCTTTCAGAACCACGTCGGCGGCGCGGGACAGAAGCGTGCCGGTGATGCCGGTCGCGATTTCGCTCATCGTGCGGATCGAGCACGGCGCGATCAGCATGCCCAGCGTGTGGAACGAGCCCGACGAGATCGACGCGCCGATGTCGCCGATGGGATGGAACTCGGTGGCGAGCTCCTTGATGTCCTTGGCTTTGTAGTCGGTCTCGTAGGCGAGCGTCATCTCGGCGGCCTTGCTCATCACGAGATGGCTCTCGATGCCGAGCTTCTTGAGAAGCTCGAGCGCGCGGATGCCGTAGATGATGCCGGACGCGCCTGAAATACCGACGATGATGCGCTGCTTGTGTTGTGTTCGGCTCACGGGGACGGACGTGTCCTTCTGGCAAGAATTGAGAGGATGCTACGCGCGGCGGCGGCGTTCGGATCGTTCGGGCCCGCCCACATCAACCACGGCTCGTCATGGCATCCAGGGCGTCCAGCATGACACCGAGCGGCGCCGCCGCCAATGGCCTTCCGAGCGCCCCCGCGTAAGACCCGACGTTGGCCTCCGCGGCGGCCCGCACGGAGGCTGCCTGCGCTGTACCGCCGGAAGGCAGCTCGAGCATATGGAGCGCGGATTGTTGTAGACGCTCCGCCTCGAGTTCGGCCTTCTTGACGATCGCACGAAGCGCCTCGGCGGCGACGGCATCGAGCGCAGGCGGCGGCGTCTTGAGATTGCGCCGCGCAGTGCGCAGCGGCACCACGACATCGACCCGCCAGCCTTCGAGCGCTTCGAGCACGGCCCGGGCATCGCCCGGCGTGAGCTGCCGCCGCTCGCTGCCGTGCCACAGCATGTAGAGCAGCACGTTGACGTCGACGCCCGAGCCGTCCTGCAGGTCGAGGCAGGCCTTCTGCACGGCGGCGCTCGAATAGAGCTTCAAGGAGAAATCCCAGAACGGATTGGTGCGCGCCCCCGTGGCGCCGCTGGCGGATGGTGAAGAAGAGCTGGTGGCCTGGGTCATGGCGGCATTCCCTTGAAGAGATCGAGTGTCGGATCACGCCGGTCGCGGCCACTATACGCGCTCGGTCACACAAGCCAAACGGATGCCCCCGCGCCGAATGATCGCCCGTCCCGAGATGCTATGGTATAGGCGGCGGTGTATGGGTGCGGGCACGGATCAACGAGGATCGATACGACATGAATGCACGACGGATCGCGCGGCTCGGCCTGGCGGCTGCCGCAGCGTTTGGTTTCGCCGGCGCGGGCCTCGCCCAATCGACGAGCGCCCCCGGAATCTTACCCGGTGTCGAACGGGTGCAGTTCGCGCCGCGCGAAGGCAGCCAGCCCCGGATTCGCGGCGGCATGCAGGGCCGGTTCGACTACTACGCGCTGGTGATGTCGTGGAGCCCGACTCACTGCGAGACCACCGACCGCCCCGACGTCCAGCAGTGCCGCCCGCGCGACGGCCGCCGCTTCGCCTTCATCCTGCATGGCCTGTGGCCGCAGTACGAGCGCGGCTATCCCGAGAGCTGCCCGACCAACACCCGCCCGTTCGTCGAACAGCGAACGATCGACGCCATGGCCGACATCATGCCGAGCAAAGGCCTGATGATCCACGAATACCGCAAGCACGGAACATGCAGCGGCCTCGAACCACACGGCTATTTCGCCCTGTCGCGCAAGCTGTTCGAGAAGATCCGCGTGCCCAAGCGCTTCCATGCTCCCGACCAGAACCAGATGGTCGACACATCCGCCGTCATCGACGAGTTCGTCGCCGCCAACCCGGGCCTGAAGCCGGACATGCTCGCGATCTCCTGCGGCGGCCCGGGCAACCGCCTGCGCGAGGTCCGCGTCTGCTTCAGCCAGGACGGCCAATTCCGCTCTTGCGGCAGCAATGAGAACCAGCGCCGTCTCTGCGCCTCACCGCGCGTGTTCGTACCGCCCGTCCGGGAATCACGTGGCGGGTTCCGCGGCGGCGAACAAGGCGGTGGACGGGGGCAACAACCCGGACAGATGCTGCCCGGACCCGTCCCGCCCCCCGCGCGCAACCTCTGATCCCGGCCAAAACGGAGACACACACGATTTCCGTGACCGGACAGCTCGTTGACGAGGTCGGTTCCGGGAAATTGTGTGTGTCGCCATTTTCCTTTTCACTGTCACCCGCGGGACAGCGCGAACGGGCGGCCTGAGGCATCTTGGTCTCACAACAGCAGCGACAACGCAGCAGACCAAACCCCTCGGGAGAGACCCAATGTTCACCACCGCCCCCAGCAGCCTCCGCATCCTCGCCGCCGCCATCGCATTGGGCACCGTCGCTTTCTCGAGCCAGGCCTCGGCCGTCAGCCTCTCGGTCCAGCTCGCCTGCGCCACCGACTACTACGCCTACTGCTCCAAGCACGATCCCGACGGCCCGGGCGTCCGCGCCTGCATGCGCGCCGCGGGTCCGAAGCTCTCCAACCGCTGCGTCAACGCGCTGATCGGCGCGGGCGAAGTCTCCAAGGCCGAGGTCGAGCGCCAGAAGGCCGCCAATGGCCGCACCGCGCAGAACCGGTGACGCAGACCGGTAGAGCGTACCGGTGAAACCGCAACACGATCGTGTCATTCGACGCCCCGGTGCCCTCGCGCCGGGGCTCGTCGCATATGGCACCGCAGACCGCCCGTGACGTTCGCGCCGAGGATGCATCAGCATCCTTGAACGAAGTCACCGACCAATCTATCTGAGAGCCCCAGACCGAACCTCGATGGAGAGCGGCATCTCATGGTGCAAGACAACATGACCCGATCCCTGCCCCCTCGGCTCGCCCAGTCGCTCGCCCAGTCGTTGGCAGGGACGCGTCGGCTGGTGCTGATGGCCGGGATCATCGGATGCGCGTGCGCCGCCACTCCGAGCGCCTCGAACGCCGCCAGCCAGAAAGTACAGCTCGCCTGCGCCGACGACTTCTTTGCCTACTGCAGCGGTCACGACCCCGCCAGCAAAGGCGCCCGCAAGTGCATGCGCACCAACGGCGCGAAACTTTCGCCGGGCTGCGTCGGTGCATTGATCGAAGCCGGAGAGGTCTCGAAGAAAGAGGTCGCCCGACGTGCCTCGCTACGGAAGTAGCCGCACGCCCTTCTCACCCACTCACACACTCACACCTCGGCCGACAGCGGCTCCGGCTGCTTCGGGGGAGCCGGCACGTTGCCCATCGCCGGACACGCTGGCACCGCGCCCTGCAGCATCCACATCTGCTTCACCGCACTCATGATCAGGTTGTAGCGCCGCGTGATGGCGACGCCGTCCCAATCCTCTTCCGCGCGCAACATCTCCGTCAGCACGAACGGGCTGGGCGTATCGTCGGCGAAGATCAGCTTCTTTTTCTCCGGAAAGCCCTTCTGGCTCCCCCGGCGGTTCTGCATCTCCGTGATCAGCACGAGATTTCCGATGCACTGCGCCAAGCGCTGCCGCGCCGGCTTCCGCGGAAACAGCTTCAGCCAGTATTCTTCCATGACCTCGCCGCCCTTCGGACAGACGTGCTCGACCGTGAACCGCTCGACGTCGCGACGATCACGCTCGACAAGGCTCCGGTAGCTCTCCAGCGGACGCCCCGAAATCACCTGATCTGCGCGGATCAGAACGAGCTTCGCCGTCGGCGCGTCGACCAGATGAAGACGCGTCGCCAGATTGCGCAGAACCGTCTTCTGATTGCCCGCGGTCATCGCAAACAGCGTCTCCGGCGGCGGCAACGCCACAGGAGCGATGAGCTGCTTCAGGATCGGCGCATAGTGATCGCTACGCGCCTTCCGCCCGCAGCCCAGCATCATCAGCGCATGCGCGAAGCGATCGAGATGACGCAGGAACTCGTCGAGCCTGGCCACGTCGCCGGCGAACCGCGTCAGCCCGACCATTGCCACCGGCACCCAATCGTCGTCACCATGCAGCTCGAGCCACCTCAATCCCATCAGCCAGCGCTGCGTCGAGGGCGCCGGCGCCACCGCGCCTTCACCGCCCCTGATCTGCAGGTAGCTCTCCGCCATCGGCGCGAACACCTCCGTGACGAAACGGCGTGGCCCGCCGCGGTTCTCGACGGCCTTCTTCAGCCCCTCGATGATCCCGCGCCTCGGCCACCCGTCGATCGCCGCAAGGTGTGAAAAGAACGTCTTGCCCTTGGTCCGAGTGAGCTCGGCATCCTGCCGATACTTCTCCATCTCGTCGATGATCGCCTCGTAGCGCCGCCGCTGATCGCGATCGAGCGGCCCCAGGATCTCGCCGCGGAAGATATCCTCTACCGACAACCGCTTGCCGCGGTCGTTGATCGTCAGAAAGATCTGGTAGGCATAGTCGAAGTCGTTCGAGCTGACGACCAGCACGCGGGCGTTCGCACGCAGGAACGCCGTCAGCTCGCGCCGGGCCGCGACCGAGAACTCACGCTGCAACTTGGAGCGAAGTGCGCGGCGCACGTCCTCGATGTTCCGCCGCGCGATGCTGTCGCCGATGAGATCCACCGTCTGCCCACGCCGGGTGGCGCCATAGGTCTGGATCGAGGCAGCGAAATAATCCTCGTCGGCTATCCGTAGCCGCAGGTGATGCCGCCCCGCTTCCCCTGCCGCACCTGCGCGCGACACCAGAGCATCGATCGTCGCTGCTTCCGCCTCGCTGGTCGCCAGATCACGTATGACCGAAAACAGGATGGCGAGCGTAATCAGCCGCTGCTGACCATCGACGACCTCCACCATCTCCACTGCGCCCGGCCTGTCGTCTGACGCCGGTGTCTCGACGAACAGCATCGTGCCGAGAAAATACGGCGTTCGCGCCCCATCCCGCTCGACGTCCTCGATCACGGCCGCCAGATCGTCGACGAGCTGCACCGCTTCTTCGCGCGTCCAGGTATAGTCACGCTGATAAGCAGGGATCGTGAAGACGAACTTCCCCGAAAGCAGCTCCTCGATGGAAAGGTCCGTCGAGGTCAGACGTTGGCGCATGGAAAAGCAACCTCGATCCTCGATCGTCCGGCCCGCGGAGATCGAATGCTACTGATGGCCCGTTTGGGACGTCTCGCGAGTGACGACCGTGCAAGCGACGACCAGATGGCGTGCCCGACATCCGGGCAAGCCCCGCAACCGTCTCAGCCGAACCGTCTCGGCGGAAACGTCTCGGCGGAAACGTCTCGGCGGAAACGTCTCGGCCGAACCATTTGGACAAATCGATCCGCCCAGACGACCTGATTGAGCACTATCACGCCTTCAGATGCCAAGGCTCCAGCAGAATTGCAATCAGGTCCTCCCCGCGCCGCATGATCGTATCGCGCGTCCACTCCTTCTCGTGGCCTGCACGAGCCGACAGCACGAAACGGCCCCCGGCATTCGCCAGCAGCAGGCTCTTGATGATGAAATCGGAGTTGCCGGCGATGTTGTTCTCTTCGAGCGAGAGGAACGCCAGGTTTCCGATCCTGTTGCAGAACTGAGCGACATCCTCGCCGGGGAAGTCGCGGCGCCATTGCATGCTGCCGTCGGGCTTGCGCGGCAACACGTGCTCGACGGTCACACGATCGCCGTCGACCGGCCCCGGGTCCAGCTCGGGATCGATGTGGACGCTGATCCGGCGCAAGACCAGCGAATGAAATCGCTTGGCGTAGAACGTGCGGCTGCGCAAGTTCTCGAGCGCGACCGCAAGCAGCCGCTTCTCGATCTGCATCGGCACCATCTGGTCGACAGCACCCTTCGCGTCGATCGCCTCCAGCACCTTGATGTAGCGCGTCTCCTGATCCGTCGGATCGACGCTCGCGATCTTCATGACGTAGGTCAGCCGGTCGAGCCGAGCGAAGAACAGCGGTGTTTCCGCATGATCGGCACCCATCACATCGAGCCAGTGCAGCGCTGCCGGCACCCACATGTGATGATCGATCCAGTACAGCATGTCGAGCGAGCGCTTGATCTGCTCGCGCGCTTCCCCGCTGCCGACTTCGCGGCGGTTGAGCTGCACCATCGCAGCCGCCCGCGGCAGAAGCTCGTTGCGCAGGAACGGCAACCCCGATCGTTGCAGTTGGAACCGCTGGATGAGCTCGCTCTCGACCGCGCGGGACGAGCGCTTCCGCATCTTGAGCAGTCGGATATGACCGAGCAGATCGCTGACGTCGTCTGCAGGAAGCTGCGTCTGGACACCCTCGAACAGCCCCGCCGCCTCTTCCTGCTCGTGGCTCGGGATCGTGGTCAGCAGCGTCACCTTGGCAAGCTCGCTCGAATGCGGGCTGAGGCCGGTCTCTTCCTCGCGGCGAAGCAGGTCGCGCGCCTCCTCCTCGTCCTCGACCTCATCGAGAATGAGCACGCATTTCTCGACCAGAAACAGCGCGAGTGCATCCATCTGGTCGGCGCCGGCCACGGCGTCCCGCAGCTTGTTCCGCATGTGGTCGCGATTGGCGAGAATGTTCCGCTCGCTGGGCGAGTAGTCCATGAGATCGCCCTCCGGCTCTACCAGAGAGCCGCCGCGGTCCTGCACGAATGTCCGAAAGAAGACCGCAATTCCAGGTTGCGGCAGCAGGCGCACTTCCCCACCGTCGCTTTCAATCAGGCGGTGGAGGCGGTCGGCGACCGGCCCCTCCTCGATCAGATCGCGCAGCAGCGCGAACAGCATCGTGAGCGAGATCGACCGCTGATACCCGTCGATGATGCTGGCTTCCGCCGCGCCCCGAGGCCGCGCCAGCGTCATGTGACCGAGCGAATACCGCTGACGCGGCCCGGAAACCGCCTCGATCAGGTCGTGCACGAGCCGCCCGACATGCATTTCGCCCCACGCATAGGCCCGCTGGAACCACGGCAGTTGGAGCTGGCAGCCCATCGAGTAGACTTTCTCGATGGGAAGCACCCTCGAGGTAATGAACATTTCCAAAGGCGCCCCCCGGCCGAAAACCTCTTCCGTGTGCGATTGTTCTTTTTGAAGTGCTTGCATATTGCTTTCTATTTGCCGCTGACGATCGCCGATGAAAATCGGCGAACGTCTTCATCCGGTGAACACGCGATACCAATCCGGATCAGGACGTCGCGGACGTCTGCTTGATTGAAAGTAGCTCAACCCACTGATCCCAAGAGACAATTGTCACTTGATAAAATCAAGGCTAACACGACGGAAGCCATGCGAGAATAGCTGTTGTTGAGACACCAAGGAACAGGACTTTCAGCGAATAACGACGAATGATCTCACTGTTGCCAAATCATCCATTATGCTCATTGTAAGCATCTTCAGATGACCGCAGTTTCAACAATGTGAAATTGATTGCAATCGAGAAGTCTCCCGTCGCGAACCCGGTGTCCGCGACCACGTCCATGCCCGAATTACAGGCATCCTCTGCATCCCCGCCGGCAGATCCTCGCGTCAGCCCGCGACGCCCGTCCCGATCTGACAGGCAACGCCCGTGCCCCCGAGACCGCAATAGCCGCTCGGATTCTTGGCCAGGTACTGCTGATGGTAGTCCTCGGCGAAATAGAATTCCGGCGCGTCGAGGATCTCCGTCGTGATCGCCCCATACCCCTTGGCCGAGATCGCCTTGCCATATGCCGACTTCGAAGCCTCAGCTGCAACGCGCTGGCTGTCGGACGTGGCGTAGATCCCGGAGCGGTATTGCGTGCCGACGTCGTTTCCCTGCCGCATACCCTGCGTCGGGTTGTGACTTTCCCAGAACGTCTTCAGCAGCTTCTCGTAGCTGACGACCTTTGGATCGAAGACCACCAGCACCACTTCGTTGTGGCCCGTCATTCCCGAGCAGACCTCGTCGTAAGTCGGGTTCGGCGTCAGCCCCGCGGCATATCCGACGGCGGTGATGTGGATACCCTCACCGAGTTCCCAGAATTTTCGCTCCGCACCCCAGAAGCATCCAAGTCCGAACATCGCGGTCTCGAGCCCGGCAGGGTATGGTCCCTTCAGATCCCGCTTGTAGAGATAGTGCGACTTCGCCGTCGGTATCGCGCTCTCCCGCCCCTTCAGCGCGACGTCTTGCGTGGGCATGCCGAGGGACTTCTTGAAGAACATGGCTTCTCTCCCGGTATCGAGGTGACTGATGATGTCACCGATATGGAACCGCCGTCACCCATTGTCATCACGAGATCAGGCGATTGTGAAGCCGATCGGTTGGCCCGTGATACGGCAAAGCTACAGAAAAAGGGCCCGCACGGTCAGCGCAGGCCCTTCCATTTTCACGAAACGATGCCGGATCAGCGATCCCGGCGGCGCGGACGGTCTCCGCCACCACCTTCGCGGCGCGGCGGCCGGTCGCGGCGCATACCCTCGTCTTCCGGCGGATCGCCTTCGGCTCGCGGGATTTCCTTCCCGGTCGCCTGATCGACGATCTTCATCGACAGGCGGACCTTGCCGCGATCATCGAAGCCGAGCAGCTTGACCCAGACTTCCTGGCCTTCCTTGACCACCTCGTTGGGATGGTTCGGGCGGATCGTGGACGACAGCTGCGACACGTGGACGAGACCGTCCTTGGCGCCGAAGAAGTTCACGAACGCGCCGAACTCCATCAGCTTGACGACCTTGCCCTTGTAGATCGTGCCGACCTCGGGCTCCGAGGTGATGGCGCGGATCATGGACAGCGCCTTCTCGATGGACTCCTTGTTGGCGGATGCGACCTGCACCGTGCCGTCGTCCTCGATGTCGACCTTGGCGCCGGACTGCGCGACGATATCGCGGATGACCGAGCCACCCGAGCCGATCACTTCACGGATCTTGTCGACCGGGATTTTGATCGTCTCGATGCGCGGCGCGTATTCGCCGACCGACTCGCGGGCGCCGGTGAGCGCCTTGCTCATCTCGCCCAGGATGTGCAGCCGGCCGTCGTGCGCCTGGTTGAGCGCGACCCGCATGATCTCCTCGGTGATGCCGGTGATCTTGATGTCCATCTGCAGCGACGTGACGCCCGCAGACGTACCGGCCACCTTGAAGTCCATGTCGCCGAGATGATCCTCGTCGCCGAGGATGTCGGACAGCACCGCGAAGTCGTTGCCTTCCTTGATGAGACCCATGGCGATACCCGCCACCGGCCGCTTCATCGGAACGCCCGCGTCCATCATGGCAAGCGAAGCGCCGCAGACCGACGCCATCGACGACGAGCCGTTGGACTCGGTGATCTCCGACACGACGCGGATGGAGTAAGGGAACTCTTCGGCGCTCGGCAGCAGCGGGTGCACCGCGCGCCACGCGAGCTTGCCGTGACCGATTTCGCGGCGGCCCGGCGAGCCCATGCGGCCGGTCTCACCGACGGAGTAGGGAGGGAAGTTGTAGTGCAGCAGGAAGCGCTCCTTGCGGGTGCCTTCCAACCCGTCGATGTACTGCTCGTCGTCGCCCGTGCCGAGCGTCGCGACGACCAGCGCCTGCGTCTCGCCGCGCGTGAACAGCGCCGAGCCGTGGGTACGCGGCAGAATGCCGACTTCCGACAGGATCGGACGCACCGTCTTCAGATCGCGGCCGTCGATACGACGTCCGGTCTTCACGACCGTGCCGCGCATCACGTCCATCTCGAGCTGCTTGAACGCACCGCCGAGCAATTGCTTGTCGGCCGCCGCCGTATCGCCCTCGGGGATCTGGACCGACGACATCAGCTTGGCCTTGGCCGCGCCGACCATGTCGTTGCGCTTCTGCTTCTCCGCGATCGAGAACGCAGCCCGCAGGTCTTCCTCGATCAGCGCCTTGGCCTGAGCGTAGAACTTGTCCTTCTCAGGCGGCTTGAAATCGAACGGCTCCTTGGCCGCCGCATCCGCGAGCTTGCAGATCGCGTTGATCACCGGCTGGAAGTGCTTGTGGCCGAACATCACGGCCTCGAGCATCTGCATCTCTGGAAGCTCGTGTGCCTCGCTCTCCACCATCATCACGGCGTCTTGCGTACCGGCGACGACGAGATCGAGCTTGGTCTTGGCCATCTCGTCGCAGAGCGGATTGAGCACCATCTGCCCGTCGATCATACCGACGCGCGCGGCACCGATCGGCCCCAGGAACGGCACGCCCGAGATCGTGAGCGCCGCCGAGGCCGCGATCATGCCGACCATGTCGGGGTCGTTCTCGTTGTCGAACGAGATCACGGTGACGACCACCTGGACCTCGTTGCGGAAGCCTTCCACGAACAGCGGCCGGATCGGCCGATCGATCAGGCGGGAGACGAGCGTCTCCTTCTCGGTGGGCCGGCCTTCACGCTTGAAGTAGCCGCCCGGGAACTTACCGGCGGCGTATGTCTTCTCCTGATAGTTCACGGTGAGTGGGAAGAAGTCCACGCCGGGCTTGGGATTGCGCGCGTAGACCACGGTAGCGAGCACGCTGGTGTCGCCGTATTGAGCGAGCACGGAGCCGTCTGCCTGGCGGGCCATGTGCCCCGTCTCCAGCTTCAGCTTGCGGCCGCCCCATTCGATTTCAACTCGATGGATGTCGAACATGTCTCGTCTTTCGTCTCGTGTCTCGTCTTGTGCTTGTCGCTTTTGTGCGCGTGCTCTCTAGCACGATTTCACCCCGGCTTGGCCAGTCATTGTTTCGTCGCGGAGAGAACTCTGCATCGACCCTCGAAATGCGAACGGCGCGCCTGCGAGTAAAACAGGAGCGCCGCTCGGAAATTCGGTCTTGCGCGATCGATCAGCGGCGGATGCCGTGCTTCTCGATGATCGCCTGATAGCGCTTCGGATCCTTGCTCTTGACGTAGTCGAGCAGGCTGCGGCGCTGGCTGACCATCTTGAGCAGGCCACGACGCGAATGGTTGTCTTTCTTGTGCATCTTGAAATGGTCGGTCAGACCATTGATCCGCTCGGTCAGGATGGCGACCTGCACCTCCGGCGAGCCGGTATCGTTGGCCTTGGTGGCATTCTCTTTGATCAGGCGCGCTTTGCGCTCGGGCTCCAGCGACATCGATATTCCTTTCTGGTTCAGATTGTTGGGGGCGTGTTGACCCCGTTTCGGCCACGGCCGGGATGTCGTCCAGCCGGGTCGCATGAAGGCACCCGCTTGCCCTTCCGAGAGCAGGGGCCGGCCGCCCTTATACACGAACGCCCGAGCTTGGCCAGCACGACGTGGCGAAGCCTTGCCCCCGCCCGGGTACCCGGCCCGATCCCACTTCGAGTTGTGTCCGGAAGGATAAGGGGCACTCTGTCTCGGCCGAGCGAACTCGAGGCTCGACACAAGCCGGCGAACACTCAACTCGACTTGTCGCGCCCCTCTACGATCATCCGCCGCGATATGCGCCTGCGGCCATCGAGCATGCGCAACACGATGACTTCTTTGGCCTTCGGGCCGCCATCGTAGAAGATCAGGTACGGCTCGACGATGAGCATGCGAATGTTGCGGCCGTACTTAGACCTCGGTGCACCCAACCCAGGATTGTCGACTAGCTGATTCGTGCTCCGCTCGAATTCGAGCGCATAATCGAGGGCAACCTGAGCGCCTGCGACCCGCTCAAGATACTGCACGATGCCATCGAGATCACGTCTGATCTGCTCGGAAAATAGTACCAGTGCCACCTACTTGCGCAGCCTGGAAACGATGCCGGCAACGTGCGCCTTGAACTCCTGATGAGAGATCACCTCTCCACGCGCCACTCCGGCTCGCGCCTCGTCGAGCAGGGGCTTCACCCAATCTAGATCATCGAGGTCGATCTCGCCGGCGATCCCCTCGTCGGCCATGCGCTGATCGATGATCGCCTGCGCCGCCTCGTCCACACTGGCGAAGCGCCCGGCGGCCACCTCGGCCTCGAGCCAGCGGATCTGCGTGGGAGTGAGTGTGATGGTCATAATCGAATTATAGCTCGGCAAGACCGATCCGCTCAACAGTCGTTCGTCGCCAGTCGGCTAGGGCAAGGCCACTGGTCGCACACCACCAATTCACGGCACGACAAAAAATTCTGGGTCGTGAGTCCTTCGACCCAGCCTCCTTCTCATCCATGGATGGCTTACTTCTGGACGCAAGCGCTGTAATTCTGCGCGTTTTTCCCTCGGATGTAGAGCGACCGCACAGTGCCTCCCTTGTCCTCGAACAGGGCCGCAAAGTCGAACTCCCCAACACCATCGTTCGGCGAGAAGCTCCCCGACTGGTACCAACGGCGAACGTGCTCTTCGATCTTGGATGGCCCGAACCTCTTTTCGTACTCCGTGACAGGGTTCATGTAGCCACCGAAAAGGCAGAGGATCATCCAGTTCCCACCATTGAACGAGGCAAACTGCTCAGAGTTCAGTTGCGCTCGCCCAGACCGATCCGGTAGCTCGAACCGCTTGATGAATTGCCAGTTGGGATCCGACGGCTTCTCTACACCGCCCCAATACGCGACCTGCAAAGCAAATATGAGCCCAACGGAGACCGCCAAACCTCCCAACCACCTCATAGGCGATCCTATCTGCTACGCCCCAATCGCGGGTCCAGCCCGTAGGTCGGGTCAAGCGGAGCGCGACCCGACATCAACGGCATACCGCCGATCGTCGGGTCGCGGGCCAGTGGCCCTTGACCCGACCTACGCTGCCGCCTCCATCGCCTCCAACTCGTCGATCAGGCGCGACAGCATCCCCAATCCCTTCTTCCAGAATTCGGGCTTCGACGCATCCAACCCGAACGGCGCCAGCAGCTCCGAATGGTGCTTCGATCCACCCGCCATCAGCATGGAAAAATACTTCTGCACGAAGCCCGGATGCGCCTCCTCGTAGAGCGCGTAGAGCGAGTTCACGAGGCAGTCGCCGAACGCATACGCGTAAACGTAGAACGGCGAGTGGATGAAGTGCGGGATGTACGTCCAGAACACCTCGTAGCCCGGCTTGAAATCGATGCCGTCCCCCAGGCTCTCGTACTGCACCTCCATCCAGAACCGGTTGAGGTCTTCCGTCGTCAACTCGCCCTGGCGCCGCGCCTCGTGCACCTTGCGCTCGAACGAATAGAACGCGATCTGCCGCACCACCGTGTTCAGCATGTCCTCGACCTTGCCCGCAATCAGCGCCTTGCGCTCGCGCTTGTCGGTCGCGCCCTTCAGCAGCGCCTGGAAGGTCAGCATCTCGCCGAACACCGATGCAGTCTCGGCCAGAGTCAGCGGCGTCTGCGACAGCAACGGCCCCTGCCCGGCCGCCAGTACCTGATGTACGCCGTGGCCGAGCTCGTGCGCGAGCGTCATCACATCCCGCGACTTGCCCTGATAGTTGAGCAGCACATACGGATGCGCCGATGGCACCGTCGGATGCGCGAATGCACCGGGCGATTTACCCGGACGAACCGGCGCATCGATCCACCCGTTGTCGAAGAATTTCGTCGCGATCCCCGCCATTTCCGGCGCGAACCCACCATAGGCCGACAGCACCATCTCGCGCGCTTCAGGCCACGCGATCACGCGCTCGGGCTTCTCCGGCAGCGGCGCGTTGCGGTCCCAGTGCGACAGGCGCTCCATACCGAGCCACTTCGCCTTCATGCGGTAGTAGCGATGCGACAATCTCGGGTAGCTCTCGCGGACGGCTTCGACGAGCGCGTTGACGACCGGCGCCTCGACCTTGTTGCCGAGATGGCGGCTGTCCGCCACATCCTTGAATCCGCGCCAGCGGTCGGAGATCTCCTTGTCCTTGGCGAGTGTGTTGGTGATCAGCGTGAACAGGCGCGCATTCTCGCCGAAGACCTTGGCGAGCGCTTCGGCCGCCGCGCGCCGCTTGGGCTCTGCCGGGTCGGAAAGACGGTTCAGCGTCGGCTCCAGCGCCAGCGGCTCCGCCTCGCCTTCGACATCGAAGCGCAGGGCCGTCATCGTCTCGTTGAAAAGCCGGTTGAACGCGCCGCGCCCCGTCTGGCTCTTCTCGTGGAAAAGCTGCTCGATCCGCTCATCGAGTTGATAGGGCTTTTCCTTCGTCAGGTCGTCGAACCACGGCTTGTACTTGGCGAGCGCCGGCACTTGCAGCGCCTTCGCCAGCACGTCGTCGGGAATCTGATTGAGTTCGAGTTCGAAGAAGATCAGGTCGGACGAGATCGCCGTCAGCTTCTCCGAGATGTCGCCGTAGAACTTCGCCCGCGCCGGGTCGGCCTGGTTGCCGGAGTAGAGCAAGCCGGCGTAGGAGCCGAGCCGGCCCATCAGATCGGACAGCTTCTCGTACGCGATCACGGCTTCCGCAATCTTCGCGCCGTCCGCCGCCATGCCGACGAGCTTGCCCTGATAGGCAGCCTTCATCCGAGCCGCTTCCGCCGTGGCCAGCGCGATATCGCGCGCGATCTCCGGCGCGTCGGGCGCCGCATAGAGATCGGCGAGATTCCATTCCGGCATCTGGCCGAGGTCGGTCGCGCCAGCGGTCGCCGCAACAGGAGCAAGAAGGGGCATATCGAAAGCGTGGTGAATCATCTGTTGCCTGCCGTGTGAAGCTGGTCGCTGGTCGGATTGGAACCGGAATCTGCCATCGGATGTGGCAGGTGCCGCGTTTGGTTTCAAGTTTAACTCGGATCTTGGCTGCCCATTAGAGTGATTGCAGTAACGTCCTCGGCACGCCGCAAATCGAACACGACGGCGGAACACTCGAGTGGAATCCCCTTATGAGCACCGGCACCGTCGTCGTCTGCGTGATCCTTGGATTTTCGCTCGCCGAAGCCGTGCGGCAACCCGCGAACGCAGCAGCACCCGCTTCCATCTTGTCGACCTCGCACTGATCCCGGCAGCCCCGCCGCTTCGACATGGCTCCCAGAACCAGACCGGCACTCGACCAGCACTCGACCCGCTGGCAGCCCCGGAACGCATGGTCTAAGTTCCCGCCCGAACAAGCGGTAACCGGGAGACGGCCATGGCCAAGAAGGCAACAGAGAAGCTCGAGAAGATCGGCGACTGGAAGTGCGTCGACGTGCAACTCGACGACGGTATCGCCTGGGTGACGCTGAGCCGTCCAGAAAAGCGCAATGCGATGAACCCGGATCTCAACGACGAGATGGTCCGTATCCTCGATACCCTCGAGATCGATCATCGCGTCAAGGTCCTCGTGCTCACCGGCGCCGGCGACAGTTTCTCCGCCGGCATGGACTTGCGCGAGTATTTCCGAGCCCTCGATCATCTCCCCTACGACGAGCAGATGCAGCGCCGCCGCTCTGCCTGGAACTGGCAATGGCGCATGCTGATGAACTATTCGAAGCCGACCATCGCGATGGTCAACGGCTGGTGTTTCGGCGGTGCGTTCACGCCGCTCGTCGCCTGCGACCTCGCCATCGCCGCCGACGATGCGCAGTTCGGCCTGTCGGAGATCAACTGGGGCATCGTCCCAGGCGGTAACGTCACCCGCGCGGTCGTCCAGACCATGCGCCACCGCGACGCCATGTACTACATCATGACCGGCAACCCGTTCGACGGAAAGAAAGCCGCCGAGATGGGCCTCGTCAACGAAAGCGTACCGAAGTCGAAGCTGCGCGAGCGCACTCGCGCCTTGGCCGTGGACCTCAAGGGCAAGAACCCCGCCACGCTCCGCGCCTGCAAGCAGGCCGTGCGCTTCGTTCAGGGTATGAGCTGGGAGCAGTCCGACGAATACCTGCTGACCAAAAATCAGGCCGCCCGTTTCCTCGACACCGAGTCCGGCCGCCAGCAGGGCCTCAAGCAGTTCCTCGACGACAAGAGCTTCAAGCCCGGGCTGCAAACCATGAAGCGGGATGTTGATTGAGGCACGAGCGGTAACAAAACCTCAGTGCCGGCAAGAGGGTAGCGGGTTGCTGTAGATCATCAAATGTAGTAACGTAACTACATTGGAGGTTCGGATGCCAGTTACGACAATGTCGAGCCGCGAGTTCAACCAGGACTCCGGCAAAGCGAAGAAAGCTGCCGAACGCGGTCCGGTGATGATCACCGATCGCGGCAGGCCTTCGCATGTCCTCTTGAGCATCGAGGAATACCGAAAGCTGACGGCAGGTGAAAAGCTTGCGGTGGGCGAGATGTCGTTGGCCCAAGCTCTGGCTCAGACGGAGGGCGGCGACATCGACTTTGAGCCCCCGCGCCTCAAGTGGCGCCCCCGTCCAGCTGAACTCGACTGATGTACATCCTCGATACGAACGTCGTCTCCGAGCTTCGACTGCCCGACAAAGCAGATAAGCGCGTCACTCGCTGGGCTGGCGCAGTTCCGTTGTCCGGCATGTACCTGTCGGCAATGACGATCATGGAACTCGAACTCGGTGTGCTTTTGAAAATCCGAAAGGACGAGAAACAAGGACGGATGTTGCGCAGTTGGCTCGACCATCAGGTGCTCCCGCGATTCGAAGGCCGTATACTTGCCTACGACACAGCCGTAGCTTTGCGATGTGCGCGGCTTCATGTCCCCGATCCGATCAGCGAACGGGATGCCATTATCGCCGCCACGGCACTCGTTCATGGCATGAGAATCGTCACCAGAAATGTCGCGGACTTCGCAAACACAGGTACCGAGATCATCAACCCTTGGACCTGACACAGGGCAAAGATGACTACGCAAATGCACGCGCGAACCACCGCCACCTCCATCGCCCGCATGTTGAAGCCGCGCGCCGTCGCGGTGGCCGGCGTCTCGTCGACACCGGGATCGCTCGGCGGGCAGGTGGTGGCGAACCTCGACCGCTTCGGCTTCGAGGGTGACATCCACATCATCCATCCCAAGCAGGCCGAGCTGATGGGCCGCCGCTGCGTGCCCTCGCCGCGCGACCTGCCCGACGGCGTCGATTGCGTCGTGCTCGCGATTCCGGGCCACGCGGTGCTCGACGCCGTGACCGCCTGCGCCGAGCGCGGCGTCGCCGGCGTCATCATCTACTCGGCCGGTTTCGCGGAGGCCGGCGAGGAAGGGATCGCCAAGCAACGCGAGCTGGCTGAAATCGCCGCCCGCACCGGCATGGTCGTCGTCGGCCCCAACTGCCTCGGCTACGTCAACTACGTCGACGGCATCTGCTGCACCTTCGGTGGCGCCGATCCGCTGAAGCCCGACCGTCCGAGCCCCGCAATCCTTTCCCAATCCGGCGCGATGGCCTCGGTGATCCGTGCAGCCCTCCACGCGCGCGGCCTCGGCGTCGCGCTGACCGTCTCGACCGGAAACGAAGCGGTCAACGGCATCGAAGACTTCATGGCCAACGCCATCGACGATCCCGCTATTTCCGTCCTGGCCATCGTCGCCGAGCAGATCCGCCGCCCGCGCGAATTCCTGGCACTTGCCGCCCGGGCCCGCGAAAAATCCAAGCCCATCGTCATGCTGCATCCCGGCCGCAGCGCGGCAGCCCGCGAGAGCGCCGTCACTCACACCGGCGCGATGACCGGCGACTGGGATGTGATGAAAACCCTCGTCGAACATGCCTGCGTCGGGCTCGTCACCACCATGGACGAGCTGATCGACGTCGCCGAGATGATGGCCCGCTTCGACCGCCTGCCGAGCCGCCCGCCGCTGGTGTTCGGCGAATCCGGTTGCTTCAAGGCGCTGATGCTCGATCTCGGCGATGATGCCGGCATCGACCTGCCGCAGCCCGAAGGCGCGTCCTACGACGTGCTGAACAAGCTCGCGCCGGGCCTGATCCTCCCGACCAACCCCGTCGATCTGACGGCGCAGCCGCTCGTCGATCCCGACCTCTATACCCGCGCGCTGCCCCCGCTCGCCGCCGACGACCGCTACGGCAGCGTCGTGCTCGGCATGATCCTGTCGAGCCCGACGATGGCGGCCCGCAAGACCGAGCCCGTGCTGAAAGCGATCCGGAGCATTGAGCACCGCAAGCCGATGGTCTACGCGATGCTCGGCGACGAGGCCCCCGTGCCCGAGAACTACGTCGGCCAGTTCCGCGATCTCGGCATCCCGTTCATCCGCTCGCCCGACCGCGTGCTGCGTGCACTTGCGACCGTGACGAAGCTCGGCTCGCGTCTCGAGAAATCGGCCCGCACGAAGAAGCCCGCAGCCTCGACCTCGGCGAAACGCCTCCCCGCAGGCGTCATCCCCGAATACCGCGCCAAGGCCCTTCTCGCCGAAGCCGGCTTGACGATGCCGGCGGGCCATCTCGCCCGCACCCTGGCCGAAGCGGAAGCAACCGCCCGAAACCTCGGCTACCCCGTCGCGCTCAAGGCGCAAGCATCCGCCCTGTCCCACAAGAGCGACGCTGGCGGCGTCATCCTCGGCCTCGATGGCCCCGACGCGCTCGCCGATGGCTGGCGCCGGCTCGAAGCCAACATCGCCGAGGCAGCCCCCGCCCTCGTTCTCGACGGCGTCCTCGTCGAGCGCATGGCCCCCCGCGGCGGTCTCGAGCTGATCCTGGGCGTCCGCAACGATCCGGCATGGGGACCCGTCATCGCGATCGGCCTCGGCGGTGTACAGGCCGAAGCCCTCGGCGACGTGCGCCTGCTCCCCCCCGACCTCGACGAGACCGAGATCGCCGCCGAGTTGCATAAGCTCAGGTCCGCCCGCCTGCTGGGCCCCTTCCGCGGTGCGCCGGCCCGTGACGTTGCAGCCGTCGCCGCGATCGTGGCGCGCCTGAGCGGGTTCGTGCTGGCTCATCCGGAAATCGCCGAGATCGACATCAACCCGTTGATGGTGTTCGCAGAAGGCGAGGGAGCACTCCCCCTCGACGCGCTGATCGCCGTGCGCTGAGCGCATGTTGGTCGCCTTCGTTTTCCATGGCTATCCGGCCACACCCCACCCCGCCGGCCCTTGCCAATCCACAACACGCCGTGCGACTGACGCAACGTACGTCGGTCTCGAAGATTCGGCTCAGGGGCACAGTCGTAGGTTGGGTCGAGGCCACTGGCCGCGACCCAACGTTTTCTGGGCATGCCCTGGATGTTGGGTCGCTCCCGTCTCGCGCTCCGCGCGTCCGGGACTGACCCAACCTACGTGGAACGCGCTCTGGCGTCGAGTTTGCTGCAGTGCCCCGAGTACCGAGACCCGAGTACCAAGACCCGAGTACCGGACCCCGAGCGAGGGTGCACCATGGCCTCTCAACGCGACCTGATTGCAAGGTTGGAAGCCGAAATGACAGACAAGACCGCCGCCGCCCGCGCCCGTAAGACCACGGTCGACGCGTCCGACAGCTATACCGCAGCCGACATCGAAGTCCTGGAGGGCCTGGAGCCCGTCCGCCGCCGCCCCGGCATGTACATCGGCGGCACCGACGAAAAGGCGATGCACCACCTCTTCGCCGAGGTGATCGACAACGCGATGGACGAAGCCGTCGCTGGCCACGCCACGTTCATCGAGGTGCGCATGGACGCGGACGGCTATCTGTCCGTCTTCGACAACGGCCGCGGCATTCCCATCGACCCCCACCCGAAATTCAAGAACAAATCCGCCCTCGAAGTCATCATGTGCACCTTGCACTCCGGCGGCAAGTTCGACGGCAAGGCCTACCAGACCTCCGGCGGCCTGCACGGCGTCGGCGTCTCCGTCGTCAGCGCCCTGTCCGAACGCCTGGAGGTGGAGGTCGCCCGCGGCCAGCAGCTCTACCGCATGGTTTTCGCCCGCGGCGAGCCGCAGACCAAGCTCGAGAAGCTCGGGTCGATCAACAACCGCCGCGGCACCAAGATCCGCTTCAAGCCCGACGAGAAGATCTTCGGCAAGGGCTGCGCGTTCAAGCCGTCCCGTATCATGCAGATGGCGCGCGCCAAGGCCTACCTGTTCGGCGGCGTCGAGATCCGCTGGTCGTGCGATCCCTCCCTCGTCAAGGACGACACGCCGGCCGAGGCCGTATTCCATTTCCCCGGCGGCCTCAAGGACTACCTGCTCGCCTCGATCAGTGACGCGGTGCTGGTGACGAAAGAAGTCTTCGCCGGCAACGTCCAGAAGGAAGGCAAGCACGGTTCGGTCGAATGGGCCGTCGCCTGGGTCGCCAACGAAGACGGCTTCCTCCGCTCCTACTGCAACACGGTTCCGACCGGCGACGGCGGCAGCCACGAGAACGGCTTCCGCTCCGCGCTGTCGAAGTCGCTGCGCACCTACGGCGAGCTGACCAACAACAAGAAAGCCGCGCAGATCACCGCCGAGGACGTGATGGGCACCGCCGCCGGTATGCTCTCCGTCTTCATCCGCGAGCCCGAGTTCCAGGGCCAGACCAAGGACCGCCTCGCCACCGTCGAAGCGACCCGCATCGTCGAGAACACCGTCAAGGACGCGTTCGATCACTGGCTCGCCGATAGCCCGCAACAGGCGACGCGCCTCCTCGAATGGTGCATCGAGCAGGCCGAAGACCGCCTCAAGCGCAAGCGTGAAAAAGAGATCGGCCGCCAGTCCGCGACGCGCCGGTTGCGCCTGCCGGGCAAGCTCGTCGACTGCGCGATCCAGACCGCGGAAGGCACCGAGATCTTCATCGTCGAAGGCGACTCGGCCGGCGGCTCCGCGAAGCAGGCGCGCAACCCGAAGACGCAGGCCGTGCTGCCGTTGCGCGGCAAGATCCTCAACGTCGCCAATGCCACCTCGGCCAAGCTCGCCCAGAATCAGATGCTGTCCGATCTGATTCAATCTCTCGGCGCGGGGCTCGGCTCGCGCTACAACGACGACGACCTGCGTTATGAGCGCGTCATCGTGATGACCGATGCCGACGTCGACGGCGCTCACATCGCATCGCTGCTGATCACGTTCTTCTTCCAGGAAATGCCGGCGCTGATCGACAACGGCCACCTCTATCTGGCCGTGCCGCCGCTGTTCAAGATCACGCAGGGCGCGAAGTCGTTCTACGCTCGCGACGACAAGGAGCGCGAAGCCATCATCGCCAAGGAATTCAAGCCGAACCAGAAGATCGAGACCAATCGTTTCAAGGGCCTGGGCGAGATGAACGCGTCCCAGCTCAAGGAGACGACGATGGACCCAGCCAAGCGCCTGCTGCTGCGTGTCGAGGTCGGCGAAGGCGACAAGAGCACGATCGCCGAGACCGTCAACGCCCTGATGGGCTCCAAACCCGAGGCCCGCTTCCGCTTCATCCAGGAACGCGCCGCCTTCGCGAAGGACCTGGATATCTAGCGTGGTTCCACCGCCGAAAACCGCGCGACCGCACCAGATCGCGTTACCCCACAAGAGACTTCGCCCATTGCCCGATTTCAGGTGTCATCCTCGGGCAAGCCGGAGGGCGTGAGCCCGACGGCGCCGACCCGAGGACCCATCGTCGGGCAGGGCCCGGACAGCGGTCCTTTCGGCTCGTACTTCTGCATCGCTGGGAACAGATCGTGCCAGTCGGGATTCGACTTCTCGATCAAGTCGATCTTCCATTCGCGCAGCCAGCGCTTGAGGTTCTTCTCACGCTGGATCGCATCTTCGACGTAAGTGAAGTCCTGGAACCATACGAGCTTCGTAACCGAGTATCTACGCGTGAACGCGCTTCCGCGTCGTTCGCGGTGTTCCAGCATGCGGCGGTAGAGATCGTTGGTCACACCGATGTACAGCGTTCCATGGGGCTGGCTCGCAAGAATGTAGACGGAATAGACGTGCTCATCGTGCATCGTCTAGCTCCAACCTCGAGGCCTTCGATTGCCTCACCATGGGTCCTCGGATCAGCGGTCGCGGGCACTGCCCGCGCCCTTGTCCGAGGATGACACACAGTGAGTGGTCCGGATGCAAGGCTCTGCGGCGACACATGGCATCCGCACTTGCCCCCTACGCGGGATCCTCGTACGGGATCGTTTCTTTCGCGAGCCGCGTCAGATGCCGCGCGCTGTCGGTGCGCTGCTCTTCGAGGATGTGACCGACGAGCCCACCCGCACGCGATACGACCGCGATCGCGCGCACCACCTCCGCCGGCATCCCGATCTCCAGCAGCAGCGCCGCGATCGCGCCCGTCGCGTTGATCGTCACGTGCCGGCCCGCACTCTCGTCGATCTCGCGCGACAACTGCAGCAGCAGCGTGACGTGCCGCTGATCGAGCCCGGTTTCCTTCGCGACACGCAACAGCGGCACCGTCCGCGGATCGTCGGGCTTGTGCAGGCGATGGCCGAAGCCCGGCACGAATTCCTTGCGCGCACGGTGATCCTCCACCACGCGCCGGCACCACCCTTGCTTGTCCGCCTCCTCGACGCCTGCCGCGAGCAGCGCCGCGCATCCCTCCATCGTGCCTGCGTGAACACTGCCGACCGCCAGCAGCCCCGCCGCGATCGACACCTGGATCTCGCCCGGCACGCTCTCCGCCATCAGCCGCGACACCAGCGCCGCCGGCGTGAACCCGTGCTCCATCAGCGTCACCAGGCACGCATCGAGCACGCGCGTCTCGCCTACGCTCGGCATTCGCCCGACGGTCAGGAAATAGATCATCTCCGTGTACGTGTGCCGGCCGATCAACTCGTTGACGAGATCGCGCCCTCGCACGGTGACGCTCGTCGCGTCCGCCGTCGCGATATTGGTGACGATCTTCGCCATCCCTGTGCTCCCTGGTGGCCTCGCCCTGCCCGACTCGTCCCGCAATCTATGGCTTCGGGCGTATCGCCTTCGTCACCATCTCGACGAGATGCGGCGGCGTCGCATACATCTGCTGCACCAGACGCTCGACCACCTCGGCCGACTTCGGCGCGATATCCAGGTTCTGCTTGGCGGCGTCGGCGAGGAACTCGGGGTCCTTCATCGTCGCCTCGAACGCCTTGCGCAGGGCCGCGAGCTGCGCGGGCGCCGTGCCCGGCGGCGCGATGAACGGACGGTGGAACTCCTGCTGGGCGAGCACCAGCTCGACCGCCTTGCGCGCATCGCCCGTCACGTACTTCCACACGGAGGGCACGCCGAGCCCTCGGTCGATCTGAGGTCGTCGAACGTCTTGACGCCGGTGTCGGCACGCACCGCCAACACGTTGTTCACGCGCTCGATCGCGCCGATCCAGACGAACTCGTTGACCTTGTACTTGATCTTGTCGGCGTCGATCACCGATGCAAGCGCAACGGAGTCCGACACCATCGCGATCACGCTTCCGTCCCGTTTGGCGACGTTGAAGATGTGATTGCTGGCGAGGATGCCGCCTGCGCCTGGCATGTGCTGCGGCACCACGGTCGGGTTGCCCGGCACGAACTGCGGCAGATGGCGAGCGGTGATCTGCGTGTAGATGGAGTACCCGCCGCCCGGCCCGAACGGCACGATCGCAGTGATCGTCTTGCCTTTGTAGAATTCCTCGACTGTCTCGGCCTGGACGGCCAGTGGCGAGCCGATAGGCATCAATGCAAGCGCAACCGAGGCTGCACGCCCGAACCTGACCATGGTATCCGCCCTTGCACTTTCTTATTGGTAACCTCATCGTAAGGCCAGCTTACGAACGCCGCAACAAGGCGGTGCACACGAGGAGGAACCCGATGTCGGACATCAAGGGCATCGCCCATTTCAGCATCCCCGTCACCGACATCCCGAAAAGCCGGGCGTTCTATTGCGACGTCGTCGGCTGCACGCACCTGTTCTCCACGCCCAAGGGGCATATGTCGTTCATCGATGCCGGCGGCGTCTGCCTGATCCTGGTCAAGCAGGACCACCCCGTGAACCCGGTGCTGCACGACTCGGAAGGCGTGCATCACTCCTTCGCCATCGAGGAGGGTAAGTTCGCCGCCGCCGTCGAGCGCTTGACGAGGAACGGCGTGCAAGTGATCGGCGAAGAGGATCGCCAGGGCGGCGTCGTCAATGGCCCGCGCGTCTACTTCCGCGATCCCGACGGCACCGTTCTCGAGTTCATCAACCTGACGAGCTACAAGAGCGACGCCCACTGAAATCGTCACCAGGCGCTCGGTGCATCACTCTCAGTGCATCACCGAGCCGCCGTCCACGACGATGGTCTGGCCGGTGATGAAATCGCTGTCGGGCGAGCACAGGAACACGAGCGTGCCGATCATGTCGTCGGGCTCGGCCTCGCGCTTGATGCAGCGACTCGCGGTGTTGTTGTCGACGACCGCGCCCTTCCACGCGGGATTGGCGACGACGTTCTCGCTCATGACGAGCCCCGGCGCGATCGCGTTCACACGAATGCCGCTGTCGCCGAGTTCACGCGCGAGACTGCGTGTCATCGCGACGATGGCGCCCTTGGATGTCACGTAGTGCAGCAGCATCGGCGGTCCCTTGAACACGGTGCCCGACGCCACGTTCATGATCTTGCCGTAGCCTTGGCTGCGCATCTGCGGCACCACCGCTTTGACGCACTCGAAGCTGCCGCGCACGTTCACCGACATCACCTTGTCGAACTCCGCCGAGGTGATTTCCGTCAGCGGCTTCAGCGCCAGATTGCCGAACAGCCCGGCGTTGTTGACGAGGATGTCGACGCGGCCCCACTTCGCTACGGTCGCATCGACCATCGCCTTCACGCTCGCCGCATCCGTCACGTCGCATGTCGTGCCGAAGGCATCGCCGCCGGCCGCCTTCACCGCCGCGACCGATGCCGCCGTATCGAGCACATCCGACACGCAGACGCGCGCGCCTTCCTTGCCCAACGCCTCGGCGTATGTAGCCCCGATCCCTTGCGCCGCCCCCGTCACGATCGCAACCTTGCCTGCCAGTCTTCCGGCCATGACTTCCCCTCAACTGCGAAATCAGACTTCGCCCTGTCGTGACCTGTGAACCTCAGCGACGGCCTTCGCGAGAAGCTCCGCAATGAGATTGTCGTCCTCTAGAAGCCCTTGAATATCGGAATGAGACGGATCGGGCGGCATGCCCTGCTCGAGCTCCGGCTCATGACGAAACGCAAGATCCCTGAGGTCATGGCTGTATTGGACGACGCTCGCCCTTGCTATCCCCACGTTGAGTACGGCCAACTTCGCAGTCGCTCCGATATTTCTCTTCGTGCTCAGTACCCGCCAAACTTCGCCCACTACGGCCAGTCGGTCCTGCAAACCCAGATGCTCCAGCCAATTCACGGAAAGATAAGTTTCGCCCGGTCGCAGCCTGAAGGCAGTCCCAGAAATCGTTCCATCCTCCCGCACATGCGAGCCTCCGCACAATCGGCTTACGTGATGCCCGTCCGGGACGACATCACCCCTCATGCTGCCATCCCCGTGAGATGAGCGAACGGACCGATGGTTTCGCCGAGTGCGTCTGATGTCGTCGTGCCGGTAAGCCTGTCGAGGCGCTCCGGGTGCCGCGGATTTGGCCCCAAGACCAACCAGCGTGCCTCGCCGCTATCCAGCAACTCGATCGTAACGTGCCGGCCGTCTTGCCGCCGCCATTCGGCATAGAGATCGCCAGCAGGCGTCACTGTGACATCGGGATATTCTGGCGATAACGAGAGCAGTTCGAGGAAATCGATCAAGGCGTGAACCGACCGAGAAGATAATCTCCTCCCCGGATAGTCCTCTGCGAACACATCACAAAGCTGCAGAATTCGCCTGGAAAGCCGCTCGTTCCACACATGACGGGAGCCAGCCAACCGCCGTAACGCGCGGCCCATTTCTGGGTCTGTATCGATCATATCGGTCATGGTTCCACCTGCTGACCCGAGCTTTCAGTATAGCACAAGGTCAAATCTGTTTCTCAGGCAGGTCCACGGTGATCCCGTCGAGCGCTGCGCCGAGCACGATCTGGCACGACAGCCGGCTCGAAGCGCGCCGCTCCGACACCGTCATCGTCAGCATCTCGCTCTCGGTCGCCGTCATATCGGGAAGCTTCGCGAGCCAGGGATCGCGCACGTACACGTGGCAGGTCGCGCACATCATCGAGCCGCCGCACTCCGCGACGATACCGCCGATGCCGGCATTCTGCGCCGCCTGCATGATCGACGCGCCGTCGGGTTCCTCGACCGTCTTCGTGACGCCGTCATGAGCGACGAATGTGACTTTCGGCATTGTATCGCGCGTCTCCTCGGCCTTGCTTATTCGGGCTTTGATTCACGAGCCTTGTTTGAACCGCATCGGCAGCTTCGAGAAGCCCCGCAGCGTGTTGTGCACGATATGCTGGGTCGGACCGCTCACCTCGAAATCGACCTTGCGCCGTGCGAGCTCCGACAGCAGCACATCGACCTCGAGCCGCGATATCATCTGCCCGATACACGCGTGGATACCGTAGCCGAGACCGAGGTGGCCGCGCACGTCGCGCGAGATGTCGAACACGTCCGGCCGGTCCCACTTGCGCGGATCGCGATTGGCCGAGCCCATGTTGACCATAACCTTCTCGTTCCCAGGTATCGTGATGCCGGCGAGTTCCACGTCCTGCGTCGTCGTCCGGAAGAACGTCTGGAACGGCGACTCGTAGCGCAGCACCTCCTCGAACGCCGGTTTCACCAGCGCCGGATTGGCCTTCACCTTGGCCCACTCGGCCGGGTTGGTCGCGAGCGACCACAGCGCGTTGCCAGCCCCGTAGATCGTCGTGTCGACGCCGGCCGACAGGAACGACCGCACCAGGATCGGCGCTTCCTCTGCCGTGATCTGCCCGCCCGCCACCGCCTGATAAACCTGATCCCCGAGCTTTCCCGGCTTCAGGTTCTTGTGCAGGCAGCGTTCCATGATCCAGGGTGCGACCTCGGCCGCGTCCTGCATGCATTCCTCGAAGATCGCGTTCTTCGGCCCGAACGCGTTGAACACCATCGTGCCGTACTTGATCAGATTGGTGCGATCCCCGTCCGCGATCCCGACCGCATCGGGGAACACCTTCAGCACGAACGCTTGCGCCACGTCCGGCACGGCGTCGACTTCGCCGACATCGAGCAGGCGGTCGATCAGCTTGTTCGCCTCGACCTCGAAGCCCGCGCGGAACCCGCGCAGATTCGGCGCAGAGAGAATGCGCCCGACCACCGCGCGCCGCTTCGTGTGATCCGGCGGATCGGCCTCGAGCAGCATGGAAGGCTGCCGCCACGGCTTCTCCTTGTTGAAGTTGGTGTAGCCGACACCGGCCGCCGACGAAAACGTCTGGTACTCGCTGATGACTCGATGCACTTCGGCATAGCGCGGCGCAAAGAAGCACTGGTACTTGGTGAGCCAGACGAGCGCGCCCATCTCGCGCATCTCGTGTTGCCACGTATAGGGATCGAGGATGTGCCCCGGCGTGAAGGGATCGAGATCCGAAGCCGGTGCCCCCCTCGGTGGTGCGGCGTCCTGGGCCATGTTGCCTCCCAATTCGGCGTTTCGCGCGGCACCAGGGCCGCAGCCGTTGATCCGAGAGCCCGAGCCTAGATTCTTCGCCCTCTGATTTCAATGCTGTGCAAGGGGAGCAGCCTTGCGAGTCCGGCATTGCGGCACGGCAATTGGAACGGCATTTTGAAAACGTCCTGTAAGGCGGTATCGTCAGGAAAATCGACACGAGGGACGCCCCATGACCGCCCCAACCAACGCCGAGACGCTGAGCCTGCCATCGAAGTCCTCGCGCCTGCAGCCCAACCGGCTCGGCCTGATCGACTGCGATATCCACGCCCGCCCCAAGACACTGACCGAATTGAAGCCGTACCTGTCGCAACGCTGGTACGACCATCTGATGACCTATGGCACGCGCCATCGCCACGGCTTCGCCAAGGGCCATCCCTATCCGAAGTCGCAGCCCGCCAACGGCGCGCGCCGCGACTCCTTTCCGCCCGACGGCAGCATGCCCGGTTCCGACCTCGCTTTCATGCAGGCCCAGCACCTCGACCACTACGGCATCGACTACGGCATCATGAATCCGCTTTCGCCGACCGGGCAGGGCGAGCAGAACCCCGAGTTCTCAGCCGCGATGGCCACCGCCGCCAACGAATGGCAGATCGATATGTTCGCGGCCAGGGACCCGCGCCTCAAGGCATCTGTCGTGATCCCCTACGAGGACGCGATCGCCTCCGCCGCCGAGATCCGCCGCCGCGCGGGTGATCGCACCTACGTCCACGTCCTCATGATGAGCAGGCCCGCCGAGGCCCACGGCCGCCGCCGCTACTGGCCGATCTACGAAGCAGCTTGCGAAGCGGGCCTTCCGATCGGCGTGCACGTGTTCGGCTATTCCGGCTACGCCGCCACCAACACCGGCTGGTGCTCGTACTACATCGAGGAAATGACCGAGCACGAGACATCCTGCTCGGCCCTCGTTACCTCGATGATCATGGAAGGCGTGTTCGAGCGCTTCCCCACCTTGAAGGTCGTGCTGATCGAAGCGGGCTTCGCCTGGCTCGCAGCGCTCGGCTGGCGACTCGATCGCAACTGGAAGCGATTGAAGGCGGAAGTGCCACATCTGAAGAAAGCCCCGTCCGAATACATCCGCGAGCACTTCTGGATCACCACGCAGCCGATGGAAGAACCGGAGCGTCCACAACACCTGATGGACGTGATGGACTGGATCGGCTGGGACCGCGTCCTGTTCGCCTCCGACTACCCCCACTGGGATTTCGACGATCCGCATGTCGCGATCCCCCCGAGCTTCGGCGAAGAACGTCGCCGCATGATCTTCTCCGGCAACGCCGCCAAGCTCTACGGCCTCGAGATCGGAAAATAGGGACACACACAATTTTCGCGACGGATGAGCCAATTGAACGCTCGCGTGCTGGAAACTATGTGTGCCCCTATTTTCCTGCCCTATTTTCATTCTCGTTCTTTCCCGTTTTCTTCACATTCCGATTTTGGAGCAACACCATGCGCTTTCTGTTGATCATTCCAGCATTATTTTCGATGGCCCTCGCTTCGCCGTCGGCGGCCCAGGAAGCTGATCGCCGCGAATGCTTCGTGGTCGGCAATGACAATTGGGACGACCAGAAGCTGGAAGACCGGCGGTTGGCAGCGTGCACCCGCTACATCGCGAAGGTCAAGGGCAAGCCGAAGTCAGAGGGATATGCCAGTCGCGGCTATTGGTACACCAAGAAGAAAAGGCTCGACGAGGCGTTGGCCGATTTCAATCGAGCCCTGGAGATCGATCCCGCCAACGTGGAGTTGTACGACTACAAAGGCGATGTGCTGTTCCAAAAAGGCGAACTGCAGGCAGCAATCGACAACTACAACCAGTCGATCCGGATCGATCCGACATATGCCGCTGCCTATTACAGCCGTGGTCAGGTCTACGAGAAGCAGGGCCACCTGGAGCAGGCTCGCGAGAGCTATCGGGCAGCGCTGGTGCCGCCGGAGAACCGTAAGCTCGCGATACAGAAGCGCATCCAGGTTTGGGCTCAGGGCGAAGCCCGTGACCGGTTGAAGAAGTTGGGCGAAGCCGCAAAATAGGGACACACACGATTGTGCCCTCCTGATTTATCTTCCCTCGAAATGGCGTCGGGCCCTCCGGGTCTCTCACCAAATGCTCACCTGCCCGACTCCCACTTCGCCTGCCTGCCAAAGCGCGCCGACGAACGAGCGCGCTCCCATGGTGTCGGACCAGAACGGTTTGACACCTCCACGAAGGAGGAACACCCATGATCTCACGTCGTCGCTTCATCGAAGGTGCCGCTGGCGCCGGTACGGCACTCGCCATCGGCGGATCAGCGTTAGCCCAATCCCCGGCCAAGCGCCTGATCGTTGACGCACAGGTCCATCTCTGGAAAGCCGAGAGCGACGACTGGAAGTGGGTGCCGGGCATGAAGCCCCAGATGCCTGAGCCGTTCACCATCGAAAAGCTCGTACCGCTGATGGACGAGGCCGGCATCGATCGCGCCGTCATCGTGCCGCCGTCATGGCCCGGCGACCGCAACGACTACGGCCTCGAAGCAGCCAAGCGCTATCCGAAGCGGTTCGCCGTCATGGGCCGCATCCCGCTGCGCGATCCGAAATCCGCCGAGCTACTGCCGCGCTGGAAAGACCAGCCGGGAATGCTCGGTGTGCGGGTCACGTTCCTCGGACCTGCAGAGAAGTGGCTCGACGACGGCACCGCCGATTGGTTCTGGCCCGCCTGCGAAAAAGCGAAGCTGCCGGTCATGTTCCTGGCGAGCGAGAAAGGGCCGCAGTTCGCCAGGATCGCCGAACGTCACCCGAACCTGACCATGATCGTCGACCACATGGGCGTGATTTCAGCTGTGGTCGAAAAGGGCCGCGTCGGCGAAGCGATCAAGCACACCTTGTCGCTCGCCAAGTACCCGAATGTCTCGGTCAAGATGTCCGCAGCGCCGCTCATGTCGAAGGAAGCCTACCCCTTCGCCGACATGAAATCCCACCTGCGCGCCGTGTTCGAGGCGTTCGGACCGCGGCGTAGCTACTGGGGCACCGACCTCACCAATTCCTTCCCGAAAGCGACCTACAAGCAGCGCATCACGCACTTCACCGAGACGTTGGATTTCATGTCCGAAGATGACAAGGACTGGGTGATGGGCAAGGGCATACTTGCCCGGCTGGGATGGGCTTGATGTCGAGGCTCAGGTGTCAGGCCCTCCGGGTCTGACACTTTTTACAACGTTGCGCTTGTCCGTCCAGTGCTGGCTTCGTTCGTCTTGGTGTCAGACCTGGAGGGCCTGACACCATCGCTACGCCAACGCCTTCTTCACGCGCTCCGGCGTGAACGGCGCATGGCGCAGGTATTTGCCGGTGATCTGGGCGAACGCGGCAGCGACGGCCGGCTGCACCAGCGGCGTCGCCATCTGTCCCGCACCCGACGGCGCATTGCTCGTCCGAACCAGCTCGATGTGCATCCGCGGCACGTCGCTCATGCGCGGCACGGGGTAGTCGTAGAAATTGTTCTGTTGCACGACCCCGCCCTTCACCGTCACCGTCTCCATCAGCGCAAGCCCGATGCCGTAGACGATGCTGCTCTCCGTCTGCGCGACGACATTGTCCGGCTGCACCGCGATGCCGACGTCGATCGCGCACCAGAAGTCGTGCACCTTGATGATGCCCTGCCGCCGGTCGAGCGAGATCTCCGCGATCCCCGCGAGATAAGTGCCGGTGTAGTCGATGTAGGCGACGCCGAGGCCGCGGCCATCGCCCCGCTTGCGTTTCCACTCGGCCATCTGCGCGACCTTCTCGAGCACCGTGCGTGCCCGCGGAAGTTTGCCGAGCAACGCCAGCCGGACCTCGATCGGGTCCTTGCCCTGGCGCCGTGCGATGTCGTCGAGGAAGCCTTCCGAAGCGAACCGATTTGCGATGTTGCCGGTGCCGCGCAATGGCGAGGTTCTGACACCCGTATCCTTGTAGATCAGCTCCGTCGAGTGGTTGGCGACGTCGTAGCCGTTCATGTCGGCGCCGCCCATCAGGATGCCGTCGCGGCCCTTGCTCTGCTCGTAGCGCACGGGATCCATGTACGGCGTCACGCGGTCGCCGGCGACACGATGGCTCCAGGCGACGATCTTGCCGGACGCATCGAACCCGGCGCGCAGCCAGTTGACCGACATCGGCCTGAACCGACCGTTCTTGATGTCGTCCTCGCGCGTCCACATCACCTTGACCGGCCGCTTCGCTTCCTTCGACAGCAGCACCGCGTCGACGATGAACTCGGTATCGCGATGGCCCCGGCGGCCGAAGCCGCCGCCCATCAGCATGTCGTTCACCTTGACCTTGTCGCGGGGAAGCCCGAGCGCCTTGGCAGACGCCTGTTGCGCGGTGGTCTGGCTTTGCGTGCCGCACCACAGCTCCGCGCTTGAGCCGTCCGGCGCGACCGAAGCCACGGCATTCAGCGGTTCCATCTGCGCGTGATAGGCGAGATCGTTGCGGAACTCCGCTTCCATCGTCGTGGCGGACTTCGCGAACTCGCCGGGAAAATTTCCGCCTTTGGTCCACTCCGAGACCTTGGTCGAAAGGTTGCGCACATCGGCGGCGAACTGGTCGAGACCCTTCTCGCTGTCGAAGCCTTGGGCGTCGCCCTTCTTGCCCCAGGTGACGATGCTGTCGAGCGCTTTGCGCGCAGCCATGGCATCCCAAGCGGTTGCCGCCACGGCGCCGACGCCATAGGGCAGCCGGACGACCATCAACACACCCTGCATCGCTGCGATCTTACCTTCGTCGATGCGCTCGACGCCGGCACCCTCGATCGGCTCGCGCAGTACGACGCCGTACAGCATGCCGGGCAAATGCATGTCGATCGAATACTTCACGCTTCCGTCGACCTTGCCGGGAAGCTCGATGCGCATCACATCTTTGCCGACGAGACGAAAGTTCTCCGGCTTCTTGAGCTCTTCCGGCTTGATCTCGGGCGCCTTGTCCGGCACTTCCGCGAACGCCGCGATCTGGCCGTAGGTCAGGCGGCGCTTGGACTTCCCGTGGATCACGACGCTGGGACTTGTCGTCAATTCCTCGACCGGCACGCCGAGCTTTCTCGCCGCGTTGTCGAGCAGCACGCGACGCACCTGCGCGCCGAACACGCGATGTCGCGGGAAGTGCACGCGCACGGCGTTCGAGCCGGCCGTGTACATCATCTGATACGCGGGGTTGAGATAGATCTTGTCGTCGACGGGCGCGGGAATGATGCGAACTTTCTTCCAGTCCGCGTCGAGTTCCTCCGCGATGACGAGCGGCAGCGACGTCATCGAGCCCTGGCCCATCTCTGTGGCGGCCGCCATGATCGTGATGGTGCCGTCCGAAGCGATCGATACCCACGGGCTGAACGCCTTGCCGACGCGCGCCTTGCCCAGCGTGGCGGCAATCGCCGCCGGGCCTTCGAGCGCGAATGCGAACGTGAAACCACCCGCGCCAAACATGAACGTGCGGCGTGAGTGGACGTCTCGGCGAGTGGCGCGGACTTTTCCGGTGGTCGTCATGGTCAAACCTCCTTCGCCGCGCGCTGCACCGCCTTCACGATGCGCTGATACGTGCCACACCGGCAGATGTTGGTCGACATATGCTCGACGATCTGTTCGCGCGTCGGGTTCTTGTTCTTCTTGAGCAGATCGACCGCGCTCATGATCTGCCCGGACTGGCAGTAGCCGCACTGCGGAACGTTCTCGGCGAGCCACGCCTTCTGAACCGGATGATTGGAGTTGGCGGAGATCCCCTCGATGGTGACGATGCGCTTGCCCGAGACGCTGCCGACTTCAGTCTGGCAGGAATAGGCGCGGCTGCCGTTCACGTGCACCATGCAGGCGCCACACAAGCCCGCTCCGCAACCGAACTTCGTGCCGGTGAGCTTCAGCTCTTCGCGGATGACCCAGAGCAGCGGCGTGGCTGCCGGGGCATTTGACGTGACACGTTTGCCGTTGAGCGTGAACCTCGTGGCCATGGGCACGTTCTCCTCCATTGCGCCGGCGCGGTCTCGAGGCCGCCCCTGTAGATGCGGGCAGCTTCACGGAAAGCTACGGTCTTGTCCAGCGTCCACAGCGCGGTGTCGCCTTCGACGCTTGCTATCGACTTGTACGGATGGCAAACGATTGCATCGTCATTCTTCGACCGGTCGCGCATCGCGCTGACCACCACCTGCGGGAGCACGGACATGAACCTCGGTTTCATCGGCTTGGGCGACATGGGCTCGCTGATCGTGCCGCGCCTGATGGCGGCCGGCCACAAGGTCACCGGCTGGAACCGCACCAAGTCGAAGCCGGAAGTCGCTGAACTCACGACCGCCGGCATGGCCTGGGCCGATACGCCCGCGAAGGTCGCCGCCGCGAGCGAGGTCGTGTTCTCGTGCCTGACCAACGGCGACGCTGTAAAGGCCTGCACGACCGGCAAGGACGGCGTACTCGAGAGCCTCGCGGCAGGCAGCATCCACATCGACATGTCGACGATCAGCCCGGACGTCACGCGCGAGTGCTCGGCTGCATTCGCCAAGGCTGGACGTATTTTTCTCGACGGCCCGATCTCCGGCAGCCCCGTCACGGTCAAGGCCGGACAGGCTTCGATCATGATCGGCGGCGACAAGGCCGCGTTCGAACGCGTCAAGGACATGCTGACGGCGATCGGCCCGAAGGTCTCCTACATCGGGCCATCCGGCATGGCGACGACGATGAAGATCTCCGTCAACCTGCTGCTGATGGTCGAGATCATCTGCTTCGGCGAAGCCGTTGCGCTCGCCGAAAAAGGCGGCGTCGATCGCAGCGCCGCCGTCGATGCGATCCTGAAGTCTGTCGCGGCTTCGCCCGTGATCGGCTATCGCGGCCCCTTCATTCTCGAAGGCAACATGCCCGCAAAGCCGCTCGCCGACGTGACGCTGCAGCAGAAGGACATGGTGCTGGCGCTCGATCTCGCGCGCAAGCTCGGCCAGCCGACCCCGCTCGCCGCCGCCGCCAACGAGATGATGAACGCCTGCCGCGGTCTCGGCATCGACCACAACGACTTCGTCGTCGCCTTCGAGGCGTATCGCAAGCTCGGCGGCGCGAAATGACAGACCGTAGGGCGGGTTAGCGCATAGCGCGTAACCCGCCACTACTTTACGCAACTCGGCGGGTTACGCTTCGCTAACCCGCCCTACACTGGAGCAATCAATGACCACCCGGATGTACCGCACCAACATAAAGGACGTACCCAAGGTCGAAGGCTTGTCCCGCAAGGACGGCTGGATCGACATGCAGGTGCAGTTCCTGATCGACAAGAAGACCGCCGGCGCCAATCACGTCGTCGGCTGGACTGTCCTCAAACCCGGCGCGAGCCACGAGGCGCATCTTCATCGCAACTGCGACGAGTTCTTCATCGTGCTGAAGGGCCAGGGCGTCATCCGAACCGAGCATGGCGACGAACCCTCCGGCGAAGGCGACGTCGTCTATTCCCCCCGCGGCGTCTACCACGGCTTCGCCAACACCTCGACGGAGGACGTCGTTCTCGTCTGGGGCTGGATGGACGCCGGCTCGATCGAAGACAGCGGCTACGAAGTTCTTCCCGGCTCGCATCACACCTGAAGAAGCGGGTCCAGGGCGAGCCCTGGTGGGGTGCTCGAGGGGCAACGTCCCTCGATCTTGTTCAATCGAGGGAGGAACACATGACATCGCACCGGCTTCTCGCCGCTACTGCCATCGTAATGTCGCTGAGCACGAGCGCGGCATACGCCCAGTCGCCCGACCTCGTCCTCTACAACGGCCGGATCGTGACGCTCGACGCGAAGTCGAGCATCTCCAGCGCCATCGCCGTCAGAGGCGGCACCATCACCGCCGTCGGCGCCGATCGCACCATTCGCAACATGGCGACCCGCGCCACGCGTTCCGTCGATCTGGGCGGCCGCATGGTCATTCCCGGCCTCGTCGACAGCCACATTCACGCGATCCGCGCCGGCGTCACCCACCGCAGCGAAGTCGACTGGTCGGCCGTGAAATCGCTCGATGAGGGCCTTGCCAGGATCGCCGCCGCCGCGAAGGCGAAACCCGGCGCGTGGGTGCTCGTGCCCGGCGGCTGGCACGTCAACCAGTTGAAGGAAGGCCGCGCGCCGACACCCGATGAGCTGGCGAAAGCCGGCGGCGACAATCCCGTCTACGTGCAACACCTCTACGACTACGCCGTTCTCAACCGCAAAGCTCTCGAACGGCTGGGCATCACCAAGGACAGCAAGATCCCGCCCAACGGCAAGCTCGTGCTCGACGACAAGGGTGAGCCCACCGGCGTCATCGAGGCCAACCTGCCGACGTTGTCCAACCTGTTCGCGCGCACCGCATCGCCGAACTTGGAGGAGCAGATCGCCGGCACGCGCGCCTTCCTGCAATTGCTGGCGTCCACCGGCCTCACCGGCGTCATCGATGCGGCTGGCGGCGGCATGTCGCCCGAAGCCTATCAGCCGCTCTTCCATCTGTGGCAGCGCAAGGATCTGCCGATCCGCGTGTCGTTCTACACCAATGGCCGCCCCGGCCGGGAACTCGAGGATCTCAAGGCGTATCAGACCATGCTTCCTCGCGATTTCGGCGACGCCTGGATGAAGGCGCTCGGCTTCGGCGAGGTTGTCGTCTGGGGCATGCATGACGGCCCCCTCGGCCGCACCGCCAACTTCAAGCCGCGGCCCGGCGCACCGGAGACGCTGCGCGAAATCACGCAATGGCTCGCCGCCCGCGGCCAGCGCATGCAGATCCACGCGACAAGCAACAACGCAGCAAGCCAGATCCTCGACATCATCGAGGAGACCGACAGGAAATCGTCGGTCAAGGATCTGCGCTGGACCATCGCACACATCGAGGACGCGACACCTCAGACGCTCACGCGCATGAAAGCGCTCGGCATGGGCTACATGGTCCAGAACAGGCTGTACTTCGAAGGCGACAGCTGGCCGAAAACCGTAACGCCCGTGATCGCCGCAAAGGCGCCGCCGATCAAGGACGCGATGGCCGCCGGCCTCGTCGTCGGCGCAGGCACCGACGGCACGCGCACGTCGACCTACAATCCCTTCGTCACCTTGCAGTGGCTCGTCACGGGCAAGTCCGTCAAGGGAACCGTCGTGCGCACGAAAGAAAACTCGCCCTCTCGCGAGCAGGCGCTGCGCATGCACACGCAAGGCTCGGCCTGGTTCGCCGCCGACGAAGGCCAGCGCGGCGCGCTCGAAGCCGGCAAATGGGCCGATCTCGTCGTCGTCGATCAGGACTACTTCAAGGTGCCCGAGGATCGCATCTCCACGATCAAGGCGCTCCTCACCATCGTCGGTGGCAAAGTCAGCCACGCGACCGGGCCTTTCGCTCCCCTCGCTCCGAAATGAGCAGCCACTTCGCCACGGACACACCAAGCCGATGACCAACGCCCCGATCACAGACCCGCGCGTCCTCGCCGGCATGAAGGCGCAGCTCGGCACGCGCGCCACGCGGATTGCCGCGGGTGCCGCACACCTCGGCTGGAAGGCCGGTTTCGGCGCACCGGCCGCGTTGCAGAAGTTCGGCCTGGCGGGCCCTCTCGTCGGCTGTATGCTCGCCGACGCGCGCGTTGCCTCCGGCGACACCGTCTCGATATCAGGCTGGACGAAGCCCGTCGCCGAACCTGAGATCGCCGTCTGGCTCGGCGGCGATCTCGCCGACGGCGGCGACCCAGCGAAGGTCGCTGCCGCGATTTCCGGCATCGGCCCCGCGATCGAGCTCGCCGATCTCAATCCGCCCCCCGAGGACGTGACGGCGATCCTCGCCGGCAACATCTATCACCGCCGCGTCATTCTCGGCCGCGTCGACACATCACGCGCAGGCGCACGCCTCGACGCGCTCGTCGGCCATGTCATCCGCAGCGGCAATGGATCGCCGTCGGTGACGGGCGATGCGCTCGAAGCCAACACCGGCCGCCTGCTCGACATCGTCGCCCACATCGCGTCCACACTAGCCGCCTGTGGCGAGAAGCTGACGCGCGGCGACGTCATCATCTGCGGATCGGTCGTCCCTCCGATATTCCTCGATCCGACCGACACCGGCGTGACCTGGGCGCTCGACGGCATCGGCGAGGTCTCGGTACTGGTGTCGAACGCCTGAGCCGGCAACAGCCATCGCTGCGGCACCGAAACGCGTTGGGAACACGACGATGAAGAACCCACTGCCAGTCTCTTTGCCGTTCGATCCCAACCCGCGTGCACCCCGCGTGGCATTGCCGCCGGGCGCATGTGACACCCACTTCCACGTGTTCGGCCCGCCCAACAAATTCCCTTTTGCCGCTTCGCGCCGCTACGAGCCACCGGCAGCGCCGATCGAATACTACCGCGCGATGCAGCGCGCGACCGGCCTCCAGCGCGGCGTCGTCGTGCAGCCGAGCGCGCACGGGCTCGACCACGCGGCCATCCTCGACGCCATCGCCAGCTCGAACGGCAGCCTCAAGGGCGTCGTCAACATGAGCGCGTCGACGCCGGACACCGAGCTCGAACGCTTACGATCGCTCAACGTCGTCGGCGCACGATTCTCCTTGATGTCGGATCGCCCCGGCGATCGCATCGCGATCGAACAGGCGATCCCGCGCCTTGCGCGTCTGGGCTGGTCGATCGACCTTCACATCGAAGCCGAGCACCTCGTCGCCAACGCGGATTTCATCAGATCGATTCCGCTCCCGACCGTGATCGATCACATGGGCCGGCCCGAGCCCTCCCACGGCCTCGATCAGGCAGCGTTCCGACTGGTGCTGGAACTCGCCGCTGATCCGCGCTTCTGGATCAAGGTCAGCGCGCTCGACAAGCTCACGGAAATGCCGGTCGCCAACGTACCGGACGGAATTCCCTTCAAGGACACGATCCCGTTCGGCCGCGCGGTCGTCGCCGCCGCTCCCGATCGCGTGCTCTGGGGCAGCGACTGGCCGCACGGCAATACGTTCGAGCCGGGAACCGTGCCCAACGACGGCGCATTACTCGATCTTCTGGCCGAGATTGCACCCGACCCGACGGTTCATCGCCGCATTCTCGTCGATAATCCGGCGCGACTATACGGGTTCAAATAGGGTTCCAGACGCTCTATTGATACGCCCACTGACGTCTGGACGTGGGATGACGCGCCGCGCCATCTCGACTTGGACGCATCCGAAGATACATCCGAAGACGCTTCCAGAACGGAGTTCGCCATGCCCGCAGACAAGCCCAAAACCAGCGTCGAGGACTATTTCGGCGCATCCCCCGACAAGGCGCAGACCGATCGCGCAGCGCTGATCGTGGCCCTGGTTCAAGGTCGCGACAGCGCCACGCGCACGGACTACGCACATCCGCGCCTGAAGGATATCGTCGCGATCCTGAACGAAGCCGCCGATGGCGACGCCCCCCGGCGGCGCTGAGAAGATCGGATTTCAATACGATGACGGCCGGATCCGCTGAAGGACCCGGCCGGCTTGTTCGCTGCTTCGGCGTGCTCGATGCTTCAGTGAGAAGCCACGCGGTTATTCTGCGTCGCGGCGCGGCGGACGACCACCGCCATCGCGGCCACGAAATGCACCACCGCCACCTGCCGGTTTGCGGAAGGCCGGCCGACCGCCTTCACGCGGCGGACCCGACGGACGCTTGGCTCCACCGAAACCGCTGCCCTCACTGCGACCGCCGCCGAACCGCGGCTTGTCGCCGCCCGGACGCCCCTCGCGGCGCTGGTCGTCACGACGCGGACCCGAATGGCTGCGCGCAGGGCCGCTACGATCTCCAGCGCCCTCGGGACGACGCCCCTCGAAACGCTGCCCCTCGGGACGCGGACCGCGACCTTCGCCGCGATTGTCGTCACGCGGAGGACGCGGCTTCCACTCGCGGCGCTCGCCATCGGGACGTTCCGAGCGTGCCTGATACGGACGGCCGCCGCCCTCGCCCCGCGGTGCCGGCGAACGATCGCCGCCGCGCTGAGCGTACGGACGGTCGCCGCCACGCGGCCCGTCGAACGAACGCGGACGGCGCTCGCCGTCGACGCCGGGCCGATCCCCACGCGGTGCATGCGGCCGATCCTCGCGACGCCCTTCCGGACGCGCGTCCCGAGCGGGCCGCTCGGGACGGCCTTCGCGGCCCTCACGATCCGGACGCCGGTCGCCGCCGCGGAACGACGGACGGTCGCCGCCGCCGAAGCTGCGCTCGCCACCACCATGCGGACGGCCTTCGCGATGTGCGGGACGCCCAGATTCAGGACGGCCACTGTCGGATCGGCCGTTCGCATTGCGATGCTCGCGGTTCGGACGGCTGCCGTCGTTGGTCCACACGCCCTCGTCGCCGTCGCGCTCACGGCGCGGACTGCCGAAAGACCGCTCGCTCGGCGAACGCTCGGGGCGCGGCCCAGACGAACGCTCGCCAGCGGGACGCTCGCCCCGTGGCGCGCCGCCTTCGCGGTTACGCGATTGCCAAGGAGCACGATCGCCCTCACGACGCTCGGGACGCTCTCCCCGCTCCGGACGAGCCGAACGATCGCCGCTCGGTGCACGCTTCGGACGATCGCCGCCGCCAGCACCGCCGCCACCGGCACGACGCCCGGCGCGGTCGAACCGGCCTTCGCTGCGCCCTGCCTGCCGCTTGAACTCGCGGCGCGCCACCGACGGGCTTTCACCGTCCTGCGGCTCGCCCGTCTCGCGTGCGCCCTTGCCCGTCTGCTTGTCGGAAACGAGGCTCGGATCGTTGCGGCGATCCTCGCTGTCGATCACCTGACGGGTCACCCGCTCGATGTCGCGCAGCAGATGACGCTCGCCTTCGTCGCAGAAACTGATTGCCGAGCCCGAAGCGCCGGCACGTGCGGTACGCCCGATGCGGTGAACGTAGGCCTCCGGAACCTCCGGCAGCTCGTAGTTCACGACATGCGTGACCTCGTCGATGTCGATACCGCGTGCCGCGATGTCGGTGGCGACGAGTACTTGCGTGTCGCCCTTCTTGAAGGCGTGCAGCGCAGCCTCGCGCTGATTCTGGCTCTTGTTGCCGTGGATCGCGGCAGCCGAGATCTTCGCCCCCGTCAGATGCTTGGCGACCCGATCTGCGCCGCGCTTCGTCCTGGTGAATACCAGCGTGCGGTGCATGCCGTCGCCCGAAAGCAGCTCGGCCAGCAGCGCCTTCTTCTTGCTCTGCTCGACGCGGATGACCCGCTGCGTCACGCGCTCGACCGTCGTCGCGGCCGGCGCCACCGCCACCTTCGTCGGATTGGTGAGGAGTTCGCGCGTCAGCTCCTCGATCTCCTTGGGCATCGTCGCGGAGAAGAACAGGTTCTGCCGGACCTTCGGCAGGTCGGCGACGACCTTGCGGATCGGCTTGAAGAAGCCGAGATCGAGCATCTGGTCGGCTTCGTCCAGAACGAAGATCTCGGTCTGGCCGAGCGACACGTTGCGCTGCCCCATGTGATCGAGCAGACGGCCCGGCGTCGCGACGAGGATGTCGATGCCGCGGTTCAGCTTTTCGGCCTGGGGCCGCTCGCTGACACCGCCGAACACCACCGCGACCGAGAAGCCGAGGTGCTTGCCGTAGACCTTGAAGCTGTCGGCGATCTGGCTCGCCAGCTCGCGCGTCGGCGACAGGATCAGCGCACGCACGCCGCGCCGCGGCGTCGGCTTACGGTCGGCGGCCAGACGATGAAGGATCGGCAGCGCGAACGCCGCCGTCTTGCCGGTGCCGGTCTGCGCGATGCCGAGCACGTCGCCGCCGGTGAGCACGGCAGGAATTGCCTGCAGCTGGATCGGAGTCGGCGTGACATAGCCGGTTTCCGTGATCGCCTGCAGGAGGGGCTCGGACAGGCCGAGCGATTGGAAGTTTTCCAAAGGGATAGCTTTCTTGGAGTCTGGGGGTGCGCGCACGACCGAGCGCCGGCACGTGGTGCCGGGGAGTGGCGGGGAGCGGGCACAAGCCCGTTGCGTTGTGACGCGCCCCGCGTGGCCTGGGCTGTCTTTCGGGGAAGTCGCTGAGCGCTCAACAGGAGGACCAATGGGGCCTAACGGCCCGAGACATGTCCCTTCACGCGGCTGGAGCGCCGAACATCGCACCTTCACGGGCGATAGGCGGGCTTATGTCATGCTGCATCGCACAAGTCAATGACGATGAAAGCCGTGCACATACTCCGGGATGGGTTGCATATCGCAACGTGTCCCCGCGGGAACAAACCCTATCTTCATCAAACCACTATACTCTGCCTAAGTCGGTTTTCCGGTCCGACAGCCAGCATAGTCGCGGTGAGTTGTATGAGTGACAAGAACGCTTCTCAGAATTCTGGCTTCGGCAAGCGCGGCCGCGTGACGGTCCGCCCATCCGGCTACCAGCCGCCCCCGGAACAGCCCGAAAGTGATCCGGCTCCAGGCGGCAAGGATCTCTTCAAGTGGGCGGCCGGCGGCATCGCGGCGACGCTCTTGTTCCTGATGGTTTTTGCGGGAACCGGCGGCGGCGGTGGTGGTCTGTTGGGCGGTCTTCTCGGCGGCCTGCTCGGCCACCACTTGGCCAACAAGGCGAGAGCACCTTCCACGACTGCCGCAGCGCCGCGCACGGCCCCTGCTGCCGCCGCCGCCGCCGCGGCCACCACCTCGGTCCAGCGCGGCGGCTTCGGTTCGACGGCGTCTTCGAGCGGCTTCTCGACAGGTAGTTGAACCATGCGTCGCATCGCAATGACGGAGCGCGCCTTCTGGCGTCAGCGCGCCAAGGATCTCGGCTTCTCGTTCCACTCGCCCTCGGGCGAGGTCTATTGGGACGAAAGCGCGTGCTATGCGTTCTCTTTGCCCGAAATCGAATCCGAGATCGAAGACCCCGCACAGGACCTCGAAGCCCTCTGCACCTCGGCCGTGGCGCGCATCACTGGCGACGACCGCTTGTTGCAGCGCATGGCCGTGCCCCGCTCGGCATGGGAGCTCATCCGCCAGAGCTGGCGCCGCAACGATCCCTCGATCTATGGCCGGTTCGACTTCTCCTATTCGGGCAACGGCCCCGCCAAACTCCTCGAATACAACGCCGACACCCCGACCGCGCTTTATGAAGCCGCCGCCTTCCAGTGGTTCTGGCTCGAGGACCAGGTCGCCGCCGGCAAGCTCCCCGGAGGTACGGACCAGTTCAACTCGATCCACGACAAGCTCGTCGCCCGCTTCGCCGAGCTGTCCGGCCAGGGCGCGCTCTATCTGACCACCGTCGCCGACAACACCGAGGACCGCGGCACCGTCGACTACATCGCCGACTGCGCACAGCAGGGCGGCTTCGAAACGCGCTTCATCGCCATCGGCGACATCGGGCTGGGCCAGGACGGCCAGTTCTACGACCTCGAGAACAAGCGTATCGAGCGGCTGTTCAAGCTCTATCCCTGGGAGTGGATGTTCAACGAGACGTTCGCTGCGGGCCTCTCCACGAGCTACACCGCCATGCTCGAGCCGCCCTGGCGTGCGTTGTTGTCGAACAAGGGCCTGCTTCCGGTGCTGTGGGAAATGGCGCCCAACCACCGCAACCTTCTGCCCGCTTACTTCGCCGACGACCCAGCCGCCCGCCAGCTCGACGGCAATTGCGCGGTGAAGCCGCTCTATTCCCGCGAAGGCGCCAACGTCACCCTCGTCGTCGGTGGTCAAACCGTCGATGCAGCCGACGGCGCCTACGGCAAGGAAGGCCACATCGTGCAGGGCCTCGCGCCGCTGCCGAACTTCGACGGAAACTATCCCGTGATCGGCGCTTGGATCATCGCCGGCAAGTCCTGCGGCGTCGGCATTCGCGAGGACGCGAGCCCGATCACCAGGAACACCTCGCGCTTCGTTCCCCACATCATCGAAGCCGAGTAACTATTCCGCTGCCACCTGCCGCATCCGCCGGCATCCGGTTCACCGCCCCGATCCCGACGTCGCGGACAGGTCCGCCCGCTCGCTTCTGCGCCTCCCGCAACGTCCGCTTGAGATCGGCAAAATACGGCATGTGCTCGACTTCGATGCCGTGCCGCGGGGTATCTTTGTAGGTCGCGCGCACCCATGCCGCGCGCGCATCGATCTCGTCGAGCATCTCCGGCCGTGACGGCAGCATCGCGCGCCCCGCCTCGTGCTCGCGGATCCACCGGCACTGCCCCTCCGCGATCCAGTTCAGCGCGCTGTCGGAGTTGAGAAAGCCGACGAAGTAGATGCCGCGCCATTCCGGCGGCACCATCCGCATGTAGAGATCGAGGCCGTTGTCCTTCGGCTCGATCACACGGCTATCGACGAAATCGATATCGATGAGATATCCCGTCGCCGCGATCAGCGTATCGAACTCTTCACTCGTCCCTTCGGTGAACGCGATGCACTGCCCCTCGATGCGCTCGATGCCCTGCTTCACGATCACGCGCTGGTAGCGGATATGATTGACGATGTTGGCGTTCGACGTCGCGTGCACCTTCTTCGCCGTCGCCGGAAATCCGAGCGCCGACATCTCGCCTTGCACGATCCAAACGAGCGTGCGCACGATGCGATTGCGCAACGCCGTCGGCACCCACGGTTTGTAGAGCCCCTTCACGACATCCCAGAAAGGCCGTCCGAAAACGAGCTTTGGGAAAATGAAAGCATTCGATCGCGCGACCAGTGCGAGCCGCGGCGTCACGGTCGCAAGATCGCTCGCGATGTCGAGCGCGCTGTTACCGACACCGACGACACAGACGCGCTTGCCCACGAACGGCGCCGGCTCCTTGTAGTGATGCGAATGCAGATACTCGCCCGCAAATGCATCTCGCAATGCAGGCACCTCCAGCGGCTTCGTAAGATGGCCCGTCGCCACCAGCACGGCATCGAAACGCGCGACTTCGCCGCCCGCGATTTCAACCTCCCAGACGGGCTTCTCTTCACTGTAGTCACCTGCCGGCGCGACGCGCTCGACCTTGGTGTTGAAACGGATATGCGGCGTCACGCCGAAGTGCGCGGCATAGCGCGAGAGATACCGGGCCATGTCGCGATGCGACGGAAAAGGCGGCACGTTCGCTTCGAACGCGAAGTCGGAAAAACGCGTCAGATTCCGCGCGGTGTTGATGTGCAGCGTCGAATACGCCGACGATCTTCCGTTGTCGTTCTGGAACACCCACATGCCCCCGACGCAGGAGCCGATCTCGTAGACCGTCACGTCGAAGCCCGCCTCCACCATGTGCTTGGCCGCACAGATGCCCGCCGCCCCGGCGCCGATGACGGCGATCGATTTCCTGAAATTCATCGCCGGCCATCCATGTCCAGGCGCCTTCGGGTTACACCCCACTTCCCGAGCTCGGCGCCCCAGACGTCGATGCTGATGTTGGCATCCCGGGAGGCTGTCTTCAACGATCATCCCCAAAACCGAGGCCAAGGTCATCCCATATCCACGACATCCACCGTGACTTTGCGGGTCGTTCCGTGCCGTACCACCGTGAGGGTGACTTGCCCCGGCAGCTTGATGCGTTCCATCGCGTCTGTGAGGTCGGCGAGTTTCCGCACAGGCTTGCCATCGATGGCGACGATGACGTCGCCGGCGACGCCGGACGTACTGTCCAGTCCCTCGAGGCCGGCGCTCGCTGCGGGCGATCCGGGAATGGTCCTGATGATGACGACACCTTGAATTCCGACCCGCGTGGCAAGGGCCTCGCTGGCAGCCAGTATGCCGAGGCCGGGAGTTGGTACACGACCAGTCCTGATGATCTCGGGAACGACACGGTTCACGACATCGACCGGGATGGCAAAGCCGATCCCGGCGTTCGTACCCGACGGCGAGATGATGGCGGTGTTGACGCCGATCAGCCGCCCCGCGGAATCCAGCAGCGGCCCCCCGGAATTTCCCGGATTGATGGCCGCGTCGGTTTGAATGACGTCGGCGATCTCACGGCCACCAGCTGTCGGCAGGCGTCGTTTTACGGCGCTGATGATGCCGGTCGTCAACGTCTGGTCGAGCCCGAACGGATTGCCTATCGCAAACACCGACTGGCCAACCCTGAGATTGGCTGAAGCGCCGACTGGCAGGGGCGGCGGAAGCGATCTGAAGCTCGAAATCCTGACCACGGCGAGATCGTAGTTCGGCCCCTTGCCCACGACGGAGGCCGCCAGGATCTGCCCGGAAGCCGTGCGGACGGCGACCCGTTGCGCACCGTTCACTACATGGTCGTTCGTCACGACATGCCCCGCTGCATCCCAGAGAAACCCCGTGCCGGTACCCACTCCACCAGACGAACCACCGTTTCCATCTGCCGGAAAGCCCGCATCGAGATGTGTCGCGACGACCTGCACCACGGACGGCGATGCCCGTTCGAACAAAGTGACGGTCGTCCGCTCGATATCGGCGAGGTCGCCACGCAGCTGCACCGGCCGCGGCGTGTCCCCAGCGAGGAACATCTGCCGCGCCACCGGGGTCACAATGTAAGCTGCCGCGATCAGAGCGCTGCCGATCAATACCGGCCCCATCAACCCTCGATCCATCTGCATCTCCTTGATTATGAAGCCCGCGCTTTATTCGTCAGCCAGGTTGCCCAGCGGTGGCTAAACGACGTCGGACGAAATCCGTTGCTCCGTCTCGGCCCGATCCTTCGGGATAACGATACGCGGCGCGCCTGCTGTCTGGACTCCCGGCAGCGGTGTGTGAAAGAACACCCATAGTCACTTCCGACCGAAGGTTACGTCATGACGCCCAAGATCGCGCTCGAAGAACACTGCATGACGCCGGGCCTCGCCGACTACTGGCTGCCGACGATGACGGACGTCCCTGCCACGGTTCGCGACATGGTGCTGGGCCGCTTGAACGACTATGCCGGAGAGCGCATCGAGATCATGGACCGCAGCGGCATCTCCCGCTCGATCCTCGCCATCGCCGGCCCCGGTGTGCAGGCCGAGCCGGACGCAGCCCTCGCCACCCGCCGCGCACGGGAATCGAACGACCAGCTCGCCGAGCACGTCGCGAAGAACCCCAAACGCCTCGGCGGCCTCGCTCACCTCGCGGTGCAGGACGCCAACGCCGCCGCCGACGAACTCGAGCGCTGCGTCAAGCAGCTCGGCTTCAAGGGCGCGATGATCAACGGCCACACCCGCGGCATGTATCTGGACCACCCGTCGGTCTATCCGCTGTGGGAGCGTGCCGAAGCCCTCGGCGCACCGATCTATATCCACCCGACCGATCCCGTCGCACCCGCCCCCGTTCTCGACGGCGTGCATGGCGTCCGCCGCGCCACCTGGGAATGGGGCTTCGAGACCGGCAGTCACGCATTGCGCCTCGTCTTCTCAGGCACCTTCGACCGCTTCCCCAAGGCCAAGCTGATCCTCGGCCACCTCGGCGAAACCCTGCCCTATCTGCTGTGGCGCTTCGACAGCCGTGCCAAGCTCTACGGCGTCAAACTGAAGAAGCAGCCGTCGGAGTACATCCGCGAGAACATCTGGGTGACGCTGTCGGGCATGTACTCCGCCGAGCCGATGCGTTGCGCGATCGACGCCCTCGGCCGCGACCGCGTGATGTTCTCCGCCGACTATCCCTTCGAGGATTCCGAGAATGCCGGCCGCTTCATGGATACGACGCCGCTCGCCGACGACCTCCGTGCCGACGTCGCGTACGCCAACGCCGCACGCCTGCTCGGTCTCCCGGAATAGGGCTATCAGGAACCTACATCGCCGACCTACATGGCCGGGCTTTTGTAAGCCTGTTCGGGACGCAACTGATGCGTCCAAGGCAGGCCCGACGCTTTCCAACCGGGCCCGAGTTCGGACTTCGGATCGCCCTCGAAACCCTCCGCAATCGAGTAGACGCTCGTAAAGCCGCTGCGAAGCAGCAGGTTGGCTGCCCGCGCGCTTCTCTCCCCGACCGAGCAATAGACGATCACCGGCGCCTTGCGGTCGAGCTTCATCTCCGCCAGCAAGTTGTCGACCGCCTTCACGAAATCGGGATTGGGCTCGAGCTTGTAGCGCCGGTTCACCGCATCGTAGCTGTGGTCCAGGTCCGGGACCACATAGGGGATGTGCCGATGCATCGCCGTTGCAACGCCGTTGAACAGCGTCTCCTCGTGCGTGCGCACGTCGATCAGCACGATTCCCGAGAGCGCCGTCACGGCACGGTGGGCCTCTCGCGCGGTGAGGTGCAATCCGCTTTCGACGCGATAACTCGACGGCAGCTTATCCGGATCGATGGTCACGCCGATCCGCGGATCTTGCGCATGTGCGAGCGACCCGGCCAGACTAAAAGCCACCATCCAGATTGATGCGATGAGCGCGCGCAACACGGGTCCCATCCTTTTCCAAATGAAAGAATGCGGCCAGATTAACGCAAACGTCCCCTCTCGACGCCCCCTCCTGCTTCAACTTGCCGTGTTCGTCGCGCGCTTGGTGCTCAAGGCCTCGCGGCCGATCACGTAGAGGATCTTCGTCCCGGCCCCGATCACCCCGCGGATGGTGCCGGAAACCTTCGATGTGCCGATGCGACGACGGTAGCGCGCGGGTATCTCACGGCATGCGAGACCGAGCTTTGCGGCGCGAACCTGCATCTCGACGGTCCAGCCGTAGTCGGGATCGGCCATGCGCAACCGGGCGAGCGCTTGGCGGCTGATCGCACGGAACGGTCCGAGATCGGTGAACCGTTCACGCCAGATCATGCGGATCAACGTGCAGGCGAGTGCGTTGCCGAAGATCTGCTGAGGCGTCAGCGCGCCCCGCTCCCGCTGTCCCATCACGCGGGAACCCAGGACGAAATCCGCCTCGCCTTGGGCGATCGGCCGCACGAGTGCCGCCATCTCGGAGGTATCGTCGCTCGCGTCCCCATCCATGAAAACGACGATGCCGACGTCCTCGGGCAACGCCGCGATCGCTTTCAGGCAAGCGCTGCCATAACCGCGGCGCGGCTCCACCACCACGATCGCGCCGGCCGCGCGGGCGATGTTCCCCGAACCGTCCGTCGAACCGTTGTCGGCGACGATCACGTGCGCGACCCACGATGGAATGGCGGCCAGAACCTCGGGTAACGCCTCGGCTTCGTTGAGAACTGGGATGATCACGGCGACGCGTGCCGTGCCTACAGGAGTGGTCATGACATCTGTCAACGCGGCGCGGCTTTCTCTGTGGCGTGTGCAGGCTGCCGGTCAGTGTACCAGAGGTAGAGAAGCCAGCCCAGTACGGGCAAGGAATGCAGGAAGGCAGTACCATAGAAGAACCACACGCCATTCTGCACCGGCCACAGCGGATAGAACAGGTAGTAGGTCGGCAGCAACGCCGAAGCCGCGAGCAACGGCCAGTTCCGGCAGAGCACGGCTAGCGGCAGAAACCACACCGCATACCAGGGGAACTGCGCGGGCGAGAGGTAGAACATCCCCGCGGCCACGACCAGCGCGCGCGATGACAGCGAGCGCAACGTAGCGTCGCCACGGGTGGATACGACGAGAGCGAGGACGCCTGTGGAAAGCGCGAGCATCGGCCGGAGCACGCGCTCGGCCGTCACCCATGAGCCGAACGCGGAATTGATCGCATGATGCATCCAGGCATAAGGCGCGTTGTTGTTGCTCCATCCCGCCGCATAGGCGCTGAGACCAGAGCCCGGATGCAACGCCGAAATCAGCACGGGTCCGAGCGCAACCGCCAGCACGGCAGCGAACCACACCGACGCCTGCACCAATCGCACCGGCGTCCGCAACAGCGGCCACAGCACCAGGGCCGACAGCAGGACCGGCCACACCTTGACCCCGGCGCCGAGACCGATCAGCGCCAGCGCCGGAAACGGCCGGCCAACGGATAGGGCGAGCAGCGCCCCCAGCACGAAGGGCGGAATCAATGCATCGATGTGCACGATGCCGACCAGCATGAACGCAACCAGCGGGTTCCACCAGTAGAGCAGCGACCACATCGGCGACTGCCCGAGGCGACCGAGCATGACGATCAGCAGCCACAGCGTGACGAGTTCGCCCGCGAGAAAAACCAGCCGCAGCCCATCGACCTTGAAGGGCGCGATCAGATGCGCCACCGCGAACGCGGCCTGCGCCACGCTCGGATAGATCGTCCGCAAATCCGGGAAATTGATCCCCTGAAGCGTCTCCTGCCCGCCTGCCGCGATCCGCGCGTAGGCAGCCGGTACCTGGTTCTGGCCGATGAACGCTTCTGGCGGATACGCATAGGGATCGAGCCCCCGGGCGACGACTGCGCCGTCCCAAAGGTAGCGGAAATAGTCGTCTTCGAGCGGCGGCGGCGTGCCGAACCATACGAGGCGCATCAGCACGCCGACCACGAGCAGCACGAGCATGAGCGCTCTGCTCGGCGGGATCGACGCGAGCCGGGGAGCCGCTGCCAGCATGAGCCCCGTCGGCACCGCAAGTCCCAGGATCAACGGCAGCACCGCGGACAGTTCCTCGGCATTGCCGTGTGACAAACCACGTGTCGCCACGACCAGCCACGCCTGGCAGGCCAGCAATCCGATCCCGGCCGCAGCGAAGATCATGCCATCCCGGGTCTTGAGAACCACATCTCCCCTTTCGGTGACAATAGGCAGCACTGAGGCCCGCCGCTCAGGACTTCGTGACGTTGAGGGTCCAGTCATACTGGTCCTCGGCAATCGTCGCCACCTTGTCGAGCTTGGCTGCGAGATCCGGCTTGGCGTACTTCTTGAAGTGCGCGATCACGGCTGCATTGTCTGGCCCGAAATCGTCGCGGAACCATTTGTAGATGCTCGAAACCCGCAGCTTGTTGCCTGCGAGCACTTCGACGCCGCGAGGATGATTGATGAAATCACGGGCCGCTGCATCGAGATCTGCCGAAAGCGTGCGCGCACGCCAGGCCCGCGCCATGAGATTGGGACAGCCGAACGACGCACAGTTCACGACATAGTGGACGCGCGGGTCCTTGAATGTCGGTCGCATGATATCGTGCTCGATGTTGTCCAACGAGAGCTTCTTGCCCTCGACTGTCACGCGCGGCTCCCGCCAAGGGCCGGTGTAGGACTTGAAGTCGAACAGGCTTCCACTGCTCTTGATATCGCGGATGGAGGCAACGGGAAAGCGATCGAGAATGACTTTCAATGTCACGGCATTGTAAAGGTTGCCCCAGTAGGCGAAGGCATCGTCGCGAGACATCGCCGAAGGTCGCCGCGATGACATTTCGGCGATGTATGTGTCGAGCGCCTTTCGGTCCGCGCTGTTGCCGTGCCAGCGCGCGTAGTCGACCCGATTGACGCCATCGGGACTGACCCGGACGTAGCGGCCGAGCAACGCATCATAGCCCGCCTCGGGATCCCCCTGCTGCTGCTGCGCGAAAGCCGGAGCGGTAGTCAGGGCGATCGTCAGAAGCGCAATGGCGCCTCGACGTGTGCAGCAAAAGCTGCGTGCTGATCGGCTCATGTAGCAGGCCTCGTTTCGCTGCGTCTGATGTCGTGAGGTTCGGCCTCGAACCAAGCGATGTTACGTCGTTCACGGGATCGTTACGAGGCGCTGGCAGTTCGTGATCGGTGCTGCCCCATTCGGCTGATGGTGACCGGATACTTTTCCCGTATCGTACCGGCTCGAAGTAACGTGACCGTGTAACGAAATGCGTCCCGGAAACGAACACGGATCGTCTGCGGACCGACATGGAGAAACTGATATGATGCGCACCCTTGCTACCGGCCTGACTGCTTTGGCACTGATGACGACAGCGGCTTCTTCTCAGGCACTGACCGTGATGGAGAGCAAGTTCGGCGTCAAAGAGACGGGCGACCGTCTCGCAGCGGAATTGGGCAAACGCAGTATCAAGGTCGCCGCGCGCGTCGATCACGCCGCAGGCGCGAAGGCGGCCGGTCTCGAAATGCCGCCGACCGAAGTCATCATGTTCGGCAATCCGAAGCTCGGAACGCCGTTGATGCTCGCTCAGCCTTCGGTCGCGATCGAGCTGCCGATGAAGATGCTGATCTGGCAGGACAAGGGGGGCAAGGTCTGGATCGGCTACTCGCCGCCGGCTGCCCTGAAAGAGCGGTACAAGATCAGCGGACAGGATGAGCCCCTGAAGACCATGGCGGGCGCCCTCCAAGGTCTCGCGAAGGCTGCCAGCGGGCAATAGACCCAGCCCTTGCCCGGCGCTCGAGTTCGCCGGGCATCCGCCCCCGAAGCGTCCCGAAACCGAAACGTTCGGCGGGGTCCGGCCAAACGCAGATCTCCCCACAGCATCCTCGTCCCCATCCGCCGAGCCGCCTTCTTTCCGTCGGCCGAATCAGATTGGACTTGGGCACGCAACTCGAGTGGGGATGTCGTCATGGAACGCGTGGTGGCCAAGAGAGCGCGTGGGAGCGAAGCAGCGCCTGAGCGCAGCTCCGTGAGGATTGCCGGGCGCAGCGCCGAGGCGCGCAAGGAGGGGGCGGCTGCAAAGCCCCGCCCGTCGCGCGCCGAGTCACATGCCCAGCCTCACACCACGCCACCTACTTCGTCACCCACGAAGACCGCCGACAGAAAGCCTTCTCACGACAAGAAGCAGGCTTACGAAAAGAAGACGATCGCGCTCGTCTACGATTTCGACGGCACGCTTTGCCCGCGCCCGATGCAGGAATATGCGTTCCTGCCCAAGATCGGCGTCGATGCGGCCGCGTTCTGGGCCGAATCCAACAAGGTCGCGCTCGAGCAGGGCGCTGATCCGCTCATCACCTACATGCACCTGCTCTACAAGAAGGCGAAGGCGGCCGGCGTCCGCATCGACCGCGCCGACCTCGTCGCCCAAGGCCGCCAGGTCGAGCTGTTCCCCGGTGTCATGGAGTGGTTCGACGAGATCACGGCCTACGTCGAGGAGCATGCACAGGGCAATCACGTGCAGGTGCGCCACTACCTGATCTCGTCTGGCCTCGCCGAAATCATCGAGGGCACGCCGATCTACAAGCGCTTCCACAACGTCTTTGCGTCCGAATACTGGTTCGACGCCTACGACCTGCCGTACCCGAAGCGCGTCATCACCGACACCGGCAAGACCCAGTATCTGTTCCGAATCAACAAGGGTGTCGAGGATCTCGCCCACAGCATCAACCAGCACATGCCCGAGAACGTCAGGCCGGTGCCTTTCTCGCACATGATCTACTTCGGCGACGGCGACACCGATGTGCCCTCGATGGCCGTGATGAAGAAGAGCGGTGGCCACGCGATCGCCGTCCACCCACAGGGCAAAACCAAAATTAAAGGCATGGACCTGTTCAAGGCCGGCCGCTGCGATTTCTTCGCCGCCGCCGACTATCGCCGCGACAGCGAGCTCTGGCGGCGCACCTGCCTGCTCATCGACCGCATGCTCGCCGACATCCGCATCGAGGAAGAAATCTGGCGCCTGGGTCGCGAGATCGAGAAAAAGAACGTCGCCTGATCGGAACATTCGCAATACGAAGTCCTCACCGGACGAACGAACGGTCTCGCGGCCGCCCGGCCTGCGCACGCCCGATGCTGCGGTGACGCATACGAAAATGGCAATTCGCGGCCATAGTCGTAGGCAAACTGGCCTATGGAATCCCTGCGCCGATATAGGAATACTCGAACTCGATCGAGCTCGAACGGCCTGCGAACCACCGCATGAACGATGCACCTTCATCTTCGGCCAGCCGCCCGCTCGTCATCCTGATCGAGGACGACGATCGCGTGGCGCCTGCGTTGGCGATGCTGATCGAGGATTGGGGCTTCCAGTGCCGCGCGGTCCGCACCCCTCGAGCCGCCATCGCCGACCTCGATGCGCTGCTGTCCGACGCCGTTGCGATCGTCGTCGACGTCTCGCGCAACGATGCTTTCACCGGCCGCCGGAGCGCCGAAGCGATCAGTGAAGCTCTCGGCTCCGCACTGCCCCGGATCGTCACGACCAATGAACCGGCGCTCGCCCGCGCCCATGGCTACACCGACGTGCTCGCCAAGCCCTACGATCCCGAGACGCTGCACGCGTGGCTGATCGCACAGTCGCGCCGCCGATCAGCTCCCGGTGAGTGCGCGAGCAAGGCCAGCTGAACCGGCCTCGCTCCCGCCATGTCGCATCACTCGATCGAGAGCCCCAGCGTCTTCACCATCGTGCCCCACTCTTCGAGTTCTTTCTTGAAGAAGGCCGTTGCCTCCGCCTTCGTGCCCGCCATCGGCGCGAAACCGATCTTCACGAGACGGTCGTTGACGTCCTTCTCCTGGAGGATCGCAGCGATTGCCGCGGCGTGCCGATCGATCACCGCAGCGGGCGCCTTGGACGACGCGAAGAAGCCCGCCCACGACGACTTCACCATCCCGGGAAAGCCCAGTTCGGCATAGGTGGGAACCGACGGCACCGCCGGGAAGCGCTTCTCGGTCGCGATCGCAAGGCCAGTCAGCGCGCCCGAGTTGATCTGCGCCGTGAACCCCGACAGCGACGACGAGATGAAGTCCACGTGTCCGCCCAGCGCCGCATTGGTGGCGTCCGGGCCGCTCTTGTGCGGCACGTGCGCGACATCCATCTTCGCGATCGTCTTGAAGAAGTAGTCCGCGAAGATGTGCGAGCCCGTGCCGACACCGGCCGTGCTGTAGGTGACGCGCTTGCCCTTGTTGAGCGAGATGAACTGCTTCAGGTCCTTCGCCGGATTGGCCTTGTTGACCGCGATCGTTTCGGGCGTCGTCGCGCAGATCGAAACGGCCTGCAGATCGCCGATATTGAAGCCCTTGTTCTTGTAGAGCGTGTTGTTGATCGGCAGCGCTGCCGTCGTCACCAGCAGCGTATTTCCATCGGTCGGCGCTGCGATCACGGCGCGCGCAGCGAGGTTGGCGCCGGCGCCCGGTCGATTCTCGATCACCACCTTCTGGCCGAGCTTCTCGCCGAGCTTGTTGCCGACGATGCGCGCGATGCTGTCTGCCGATCCGCCCGCACCGAAGCCAACGATCATCGTCAACTGCCCGCCGGCCGCCGGCTGCTGCGCGAGCACCGGCGAACTCGACAACGACGCAACGATCGCCAACGTCGAAACAGTCGTCGCAACACCACGCCAATCCCTGAGACACTTCATCCGACGAACCCTCCGTGTTGAATTTATCCGCGATGAGATACGTCCCGGCCCCCGACTGTCAACTCGATCGGTGTCGAATAGACCGCTTGATTTGCACGGATCGAAATATCACCATGCCGCCATGAACGACCTCGTCATCCGCCCGGCCACTCCCGCCGACATCCCCGCCATATCCGCGATCTATACCCCGGCGGTGCTGCATGGCACCGCCACGTTCGAGCTCGACCCGCCGGCCGACGCCGAGTTGCAGCAGCGCATGCACGACATCGTGAACGCCGGCTTCCCCTATCTCGCCGCCGAGCGTCACAATCAAGTCGTCGGCTATGCCTACGCCAACCACTACCGCACGCGGCCGGCCTACCGGTTCGTCGTGGAGGATTCGATCTACGTTGCGCCGGAAGCCCAAGGCCAGGGCATCGGCCGCGCCCTGCTCGATGCGCTGGTCCAGGCGTCGGCCGACCGCGGCTTTCGCCAGATGATCGCCGTGATCGGAGACTCACGCCAATTCGGCTCGATCGCGCTGCACCGCTCCGCCGGCTTCGCGTTCTCCGGCACCCTGCATTCCGTGGGCTTCAAATTCGGGCGGTGGATCGACAGCGTCCTGATGCAGCGTCCTCTAGGCCCCGGCGACGCCACACCGGCCTGATCGCCGTATAGGACCATCACCCGACCGGGCGCAGCCTCTTGTCCAGCACTTCGAGCACCCGCTTCAGTTCGGGCCCGCGCTTGAGAATGAGACCGTTGGGCGCCACCACGGAGAACGCACCTTGCTTGCGGGCGAGCTGAGGGTTCTTCTCGATCGTGTACAGGGGATATTCCGTCGTCCGGCGGAACACGGAGAACACTGCCTTCTGCGCCCCGAAATCCATCGCATAGTCCCGCCACTCGCCGGCCGCCACCATGCGGCCGTACAGCGACAGGATCTCCATCAGCTCCACCCTGCTGAAAACGACCTGCTTTGCGGCGGGTTGTTGGAGTGCGGTTTGCAGGCCGACACGCGGGTTTCCACTCGCTCCCGATCCACGGGCTCCAGCCGGCAACTCGCCCGCAATGCGCGGGCGCAAGGGTATCGGATCGCTGTCGCTCAAGCGCGCGCCTCCTGTCATGAGACCATCACAGTCTCGCGTGAGGCGAGGCCGATTGCAAGACCTGCGTGCTACGTGCCCAAACCCCGCGTGTCCAGACTTCCGCGGGACACGGCGCTGCCCACTGCGGCGAACCCGTTCCCTGCGAATGCCGCCACTTCACCTTGCCGCAGCCGTGAAGCCGCCCGAAATACCTATCATAAGATAACTGTCTCGCGGCCCGGAGACGAAAGCGAAACTCCGGATCCCAGCCCCCAGCCCCCTGGAGCGTAGCAGGTTTCCGGGCCGTCTGAGACGATGCCCCAACTTGTTCGACGGCGGGCCGTAGCGATACGGGCCGCCGTTTTTTTATCTCGAACAGCAGACCCTTGCCTCTCAGGGCTTCATCCACGCCGCCGCGATGATCCGTCCGCCCTCATCGGACTGCAGCAGGACCGCACAGCGGTCGCCAGTTTTCATCATCGTACTCAGCGGCAGCTCGATCTTCATCGGCTTGCCGGCCCACATCCCGACCGGTGTGATGTCCCGGACGACATTGTGATAGGCGAGCATCTTCCCGCGGTTCTCGCCGCGCTTGATCTCGACGTCGACCTGCGGCGCAACGATCGCGAGCCAGACAGTCGCGGGCATCGCGTCCTTCGCCGTACCCACTTCGATGATGATGCGCTTCGTGTCGGTCACAGCCGTGAGCACGACAGGCGGTGCGGTAGCCGCCGAAGAAGCCTTCGAAATCGCCCTGTCGATTTGGGCCTTGTTGCTGCCGATGGCCTGCCACGCGCCGTTGACGACGACCTGCGGCGTGTAGACGTTTCCGGTCCCCAGGGACTTTGCATAGAGTTTCTGCCGCGCCGAATTCTTCGGGCTCGCCAGCGTGTCCTTCCAGCCGAGATGGTCCCAGTAGTCGACCGAAAGCGACAGCGGCATCAACTCGGGCCGATTGGCGAAGGTCTTGAGCAGCGCATCGGCGGGCGGACAAGACGAGCAGCCCTGGCTGGTGAACAGCTCCAGCACCGTCAAGCGAGCGGAATCCTGCGCAAGAGCCCCCGGCGCCGTCGACGCACATGCAAGCGCAAGAACCGTCAGCAGCCGTGCCCGAAGTCGCATGAGCCGTCCTGAAACCCTGAGAATGCGAATGGATGATTACAGCTTTGATATGATCCCATGCGAAATAAACAGCCAGTCACGAATGGGTGATGCAGTTGTGCCGATTGCGCGATGCATAATTTACACTGAACAGCCGGCCTCTACAGCATCATCCGACCAGACGGAACCGCTTCAGCGATCCGCGGGTCGGATGAAAATGCCTTGGATTCATAGAATTAGGGCCATTCTATCCGATCGTCATCGGATACTGCTCTGATGGCGAAAGGGCCCGGCGATGTGCCGGGCCCCTCGATGCCGATCCGCGATCAGGCGGCGGCGAGATTGCGCAGAACGTAGGGCAGGATGCCGCCGTTCCGGTAGTACTCGAGCTCTTCGGCGGTATCGATCCGGCAGATCACCGGAACCTCACGCTTGCTGCCGTCCTTCGACGTGATCTCGAGGATCATCTTCTGGCGCGGCTTCACGTCCGCGAGACCACGGATGTTGATCGTCTCGTCACCCTTGAGGCCGAGCGACTGCCAGCTCGTCCCTTCCTGCTCGTAGACGAAGGGCGCGACGCCCATGCCCACGAGATTGTTGCGGTGGATACGCTCGAACGACTGCGCGACGACGGCGCGCACGCCGAGCAGCAGCGTGCCCTTCGCCGCCCAGTCGCGTGACGAGCCGTTGCCGTACTCGATGCCGCCGAACACCACGAGCGGCACGCCTTCGCTCTTGTACCGCTCTGCCGCGTCGAAGATGTACATCGTGTCGCCGGAGGGCTGGTGCTTGGTCCAGCCGCCTTCCTTCACCGCGCCGGCTGCATCCTGCGTGGTGAAGTTCTTGATGCGGATATTCGCGAACGTACCGCGCATCATCACCTCGTGATTGCCGCGGCGCGTGCCGTACTGGTTGAAATCAGCCGGACGCACCTGCCGCTCCATCAGATAGCTGCCGGCCGGGCCGGCCCGCGTGATGTTGCCGGCCGGCGAGATGTGGTCCGTGGTGATCTTGTCGCCGAGCAGCGCCAGAATGCGCGCGCCTTCGATATCCTTCACCGGTTGCGGCGCCTTGGTCATACCCTCGAAGTAGGGCGGGTTCTGCACATACGTGGAACCGGAGTTCCACCCGTAGGTGAGACCCGTCGAGGTCTTGATCTTGGCCCACTCGGAATCGCCCTTGAACACGTCCGCGTACTTCTCGCGGAACAGCTCCCGGGTGACGTTCTTGACGATGAAGTCCGCAATCTCCTTGTTGGACGGCCAGATGTCCTTCAGGAACACGTCCTGACCATCCTTGCCCTTGCCGATCGGCTGCGTGGTCATGTCGATGTTGATCGTGCCGGCGAGCGCGTAGGCGACGACCAGCATCGGCGATGCCAGATAGTTCGCTTGCACATCGGGGCTGACGCGGCCTTCGAAGTTCCGATTGCCCGAGATCACCGCGCCGGCGATCAGGCCGTTGTCGTGGATCGCCTTCGAGATCTCCTCGTTGAGCGGGCCGGAGTTACCGATGCAGGTGGTGCAACCCACCGCGACGAGGTTGAACCCGATCTGGTCGAGGTACTTCTGCAGATCGGCTTTCTCGAGGTAGGCGCCGACAACCTGGCTTCCTGGCGCCAGCGATGTCTTAACCCACGGCTTCTGCGTGAGGCCCTTTTCGACCGCGTTTCGCGCGAGCAGGCCAGCTCCGATCAGCACCGACGGGTTGGACGTGTTGGTGCATGACGTGATCGCCGCGATCACGACGTCGCCGTGGCCGAGGTCCCAATCCTTGCCCTCGACCTTGACGCGCTTGTTGAGTTCGCCCGGCTTCTTGTATTCTTTCTCGAGCGCCTCTGCGAAACCGGCCTTGACCTTTTCGAGCGCGACGCGACCTTCCGGACGCTTCGGGCCAGCCATCGAGGGAACGACATCCCCGAGGTCGAGTTCGAGCAGATCGGTGCAAACCGGATCGGGCGTGGCCGAGGTGCGGAACAGGCCCTGCGCCTTGGAGTAGGCCTCGACCAGCGCGAGCTGGTGATCGTCACGGCCGGACATCTTGAGATAGGCCATCGTCTCGATGTCGACCGGGAAGAAGCCGCACGTCGCGCCGTATTCCGGCGCCATGTTGCCGATGGTCGCGCGGTCGGCCAGCGCCATCGCATCGAGGCCCGGGCCGAAGAACTCCACGAACTTGTTGACCACGCCCTTCTTGCGCAGCATCTGCGTGACCGTCAGCACGATGTCGGTCGCGGTGATGCCCTCCTTCGGCTTGCCCGTGAGGCGGAAGCCGACGACTTCGGGGATCAGCATGGACTGCGGCTGGCCGAGCATCGCAGCCTCGGCCTCGATGCCGCCGACGCCCCAGGCGAGAACCGCGAGGCCGTTGACCATCGTGGTGTGACTGTCGGTGCCCACGCACGAGTCGGGATAGGCGACGATGGAGCCGTCGGTCAGCGTGCCCGTGAACACGGTCTTGGAAAGATACTCGAGGTTCACCTGATGGCAGATGCCGGTGCCCGGGGGAACGACGCGGAAGTCCTGGAACGCGCCCTGGCCCCACTTGAGGAAGTTGTAGCGCTCGCCGTTGCGGCTGTACTCGAGCTCGACGTTCTTGCCGAACGCGGCGTTGGAGCCGTAGTTGTCGATGATGACGGAGTGATCGATCACGAGATCGACGGGGACCAGCGGATTGATCTTCTTGGGATCGCCGCCCAGCGCCACCATGCCGTCACGCATCGCCGCGAGATCGACGACCGCGGGAACGCCGGTGAAGTCCTGCATCAGCACGCGCGCGGGCCGGAAGCCGATTTCCTTGTCCGACTTGCCGCCCGTCTTCAGCCAATCGGCCATCGCCTGGATGTCGGCCTTGGTGACGGACTTGCCGTCCTCGGCGCGCAGCAGGTTCTCGAGCAGCACCTTCATCGAAAACGGCAGCTTCGAGATGCCGGTGAGGCCGTTCTTCTCGGCGTCGGGCAGAGAGAAATAGACGTAGGCCTTGCCGTCGACGGTCAGCGTCTTGCGGCACTTGAAACTGTCTTTGGATACGGGCTGAGCGGTCACGATGAACCTCCTTTTGAGCGTGGAGTGTGCGTGGAACGCTGCGCTGCCGGTGCGCCGGCACGGGATCGGACCGCCCGAAGGTTCGGCCTGCACCGCTTTGGGAGCGATGCCGCCACACCTTCGATTGCGCTAGCGTTGAAATCTGCGGCCCCCTTATAAGGGCTGAACCGCGCAAGGACCACCGCAGATTTAGTCGAGTCTGCTCTCATCCCCAATCGCGTTGACAAAGGAGTTTCTGCGTTCCCGGAAGCCGAGTGAAGCGAGGCTATCCGGGACCTTTACCCTTCTGAGAGGGGTGCATACCCCGGCTCTTTAGGCCCCGACCTTGTGGTCGGAACTCTCGTCCGGGGACGAAGGGAGAAGTGTTGAACTTCCACCTGCCTGGGTCGGCGCGAAGGCTCCCTCCGGGCATCGATCGCCCCACGAACCATCGTGTCCGCGAGCGAGCCTACCCGCCAACCGGACACCCCATCCATCGACATGCAACCGGTCGCCGAAAATGAGCCCTCGTCGCATCAGCTAGCTGAAAGATAGATGTTTTTTACACTCTTGCGGCCAACGAAGCCCTTGTCCCGACCGGCCCCAACGGCGCGGGCAATACGACCTTGATCCGCGCCATCGCCACCTTCGATAACCTCGTCTGGTCGCACCGATTGTGGTATGAGACGACATGAACAATGGAATTGCGCAACTTGCCGAACGACTGGCCAGGCTTCCCGAGGCAGAGCGCGAGCAATGGCTCGAGCGCTTTGCAAGCGAGATGGAACTGGCCGAATCCACATATCGGCTGACCGACGAGGAGCGCGCGCTCATCGCTGAAGGCATTGCCGATCTCGATGCGGGCCGCATCGTCGCGGGTGCCGAACTCGAGGCCTTCTGGAACCGTAACAGGCGGACATGAAGGTCATACTCTCGGAGCGGGCCATCTCCGATATCACCAATATCCATGACCATATCGCCGCCGCCAATCCAGCCGCCGCTCAGCGCGTGGAAGACATGATTCGCGCGACGTGCGAGGGTGTCGCTGATTTTCCCTATGCCAGCGCCGCCACCGACCTGCCCGGCATCAGGCGTGTACCGCTGGTTCGCTTTCCTATACGATATTCTTTCGCATCAATGAGGCCGCTGGTCTGGTCGAGATCGCCCGCGTGATCCATGCCTCTCGCATCAAGTCGCTGACTCAGCTTCCCGAATAGCCTGGATCCGAGCTGGTAGAATGCATCTTCAAGCCTCAAACCTCTCGCTCGAACGCGGCAGCCGACGCATCTTAGAGGCACTTTCATTCACGCTCTCTTCCGGCGAAGCCCTCGTGCTGACCGGTCCCAACGGCGCGGGCAAGACGACCTTGATCCGCGCCATCGCGGGCTTCCTGCCCCTGACTTCAGGCTCCGTCACCCTCGAAGGCGGCGCCGAGGACCACGATATCGGCGAGCAGAGCCACTTCGTCGGCCATCGCGACGGCATCAAGGGCGCCCTCACCGTCGAGGAGAACGCGACGTTCTTTGCGAAATACCTCGGTTTCTCCTCCCACTTGTTCCCCCTCCTCCCCAGCGGGGTGGGGAGAATCCGGGGGGCGGAGGGACAGGGCAACGAAGCGACATCCCAACACCCTCCCCCCACCCCTACCCCCTCCCCACGAGGGGGAGGGGAACTATCAGTGCAAACCACCCTCGAACGCCTCGGCCTCGCAGCGCTCGCCGACGTCCCCGCCGCCTGGCTGTCCGCGGGCCAGCGCCGCCGCCTCGGCCTGTCCCGTCTCCTGCTCGCGAAACGGCCGCTCTGGCTTCTCGACGAGCCGACCGTGTCGCTCGACGCCGCCGCCGTGGAAACGCTCGCAGGCATGATCTCGGACCACCTTGCGGCCGGCGGCATGGCGATCGCCGCCACCCACATTCCCCTCGGCCTCACGAAAGCGCGCGAGCTTCGCCTCGGCGGCGGCCACGCAGTCGAGGGACCCGCATGAGCCGTCCCGTCACGCTACTCACCCGCGAATTGAAACTCAGCCTGCGCCAGGGCGGCACGCTCGGCACGGTGCTGGGCTTCTACGTCGTGATCGTCGCGCTGATGCCGCTCGGCCTCGGCCCGGACCTCGCGCTGCTCTCCCGCATCGCGCCGGGCATTCTCTGGATCGGCCTCATGCTGTCGGCGCTGCTGTCGCTGCCGCGCATGCTCGAAGCCGACGAGGAGGACGGTTCGCTCGAAGTGCTCGCGACCGGTCCACTCCCGCTCGAAGCCGTCGTCGCGATCAAGGCGTTCGCGCACTGGCTGACGACCGGCGTACCGCTCGCCCTGATGGCATTGCCACTCGGCCTGCTGTTGAACCTCGACGTATCCGCTTATCCGGCCCTCGCCTTGACGCTGCTTGCCGGCACGCCCGCGATCAGCTTCCTCGGCTCCATCGGTGCCGCCCTTACGCTGCGAACGAAACGCGGCGGCCTGCTGCTCTCGCTGCTCGTGCTGCCGTTCTACATCCCCTCGCTGATCTTCGGCATATCCGCGATGTCCGCGATCCTGACACCGCCGGGCAGCTTCTGGGCCTCGATGGCGATCCTGGCCGCGATCTCGCTCGCCACGATCGTCCTCGCCCCCCTCGCCGCCGCCGCCGCCATCCGCGCGCAGATGCAGTAAAGGCGCAGCCCCTTATTCTAAGAGACAAAAAGGAGGGAGTTCGGGGGAGCCATCCCATAGGCGCTAACATAGAAGTTTCTGCGTTCCCGGAAGCCGAGTGAAGCGAGGCTATCCGGGACCTTTACACTTCTGAAATGTGTAAAGACACCGGCTCTTCACATTCCGACCTCGCGGTCGGAACGCTCGTCCGGGGACGCAAGGAGAGGGTTTTGCGTACCGTCCGGCTGTGTCAGCGCCTATGGGGAGCCATCCCCCGAGCGGGTAGAAGGGCGGCAGCCCTTCTCGCGAAGCGAACATGCACCCCCTCATCGCTGAGAGCCAGCCGTTAACGATCGAATGCTACGATGAGGCGTCCCGCGATCACTGGAGCCGGTCGACCCCGATGTCCAGCAAGACCATTTTGCAGGCAGTCGGCCTGACCTTCATGACCGCCTGCGCCATACTGATGCTGCTGGCATCTCTCGGCTCCGGCGCAACGAGTGCGTATGTCGTCGCCACACTCGACAAGGACGCCGCAAGGGCCGACGGCTGGATCATCGACACCCGCACGCAGCGCAACGGACGCCGCACCGTGGAGTACGTCCGCTTTGGATTCTTCGATGCCAGCGGCACGAAGCACACGAAGGAGGAGGAGTTGACGGGCCGCGCATTGATCCTGCTCCCCCCCGGCAAGCGCGTCGTCGTTCGGTATTCCCCGTCCAACCCCGCGATCAGCTCGATCAAATCCGACCGGGAGCTGGATGAGCAGCGCGTGAGCAGTTGGCTTCTTCTCGCAGCACTGAGCTTCGCGGGGATGATGTTCATGCTCCCCGCGATCTTCCCCTCGCTGCGCAAGTCGGATTGAAACGACGCGACCATGAAGGACTTCCCTCCTCGCTCGACGCCCCTCATACTGGCGGCATGGAACCAGCACAGAGACCCGCCATGCAGCGTGCGACCGCAGAGAGCTTCGACGACGTCTCGGGCCTCGACGACATCTACAAGCTGCTCGCGACGCTCGACATCGAGAACGGCTGGGCGAAGCGTGAGCCTTCGATGTGGGCATTGCCGAAACAGAGCTTCGCGCCCGCGCACTGGGCCTATGCACCGGCCAAGGCAGCGCTCAATGCCGCAGGCCGCTACGTCAACACCGAGCTCGCCGAACGCCGCAACCTCATCCTCGTCAATCCCATTCCCGGCAACGCCTATCCGACCGTCCGCACCCTGGTCGCAGCCTATCAGATGGTCAAAGCCGGCGAGACCGCACGCTCGCATCGCCACTCGGCGAATGCGCTGCGCATCGTCCTAGACACCAGACCCGGCACGTTCACGATCGTCGATGGCGTGAAAGTCCCGATGGAGCCGGGCGACGTGCTCCTGACGCCGAACTGGTGCTGGCACGCGCACGCCAACGAGAGCACCGCCGACGCTTATTGGATGGACATTCTCGACGTACCCACGGTCCACCTCCTGAACCCGATGTTCTTCGAGCACCACGAGGAGGGCCTGGAAGAAGTCACCGGCACGAACCCGGCCTCGCCGTTCCGGTTCCCGTTCTCCGAGACCAAGGCCCGCCTCGAAGCCGCCGCCGAGATCGAGCCCGGCCTGCGCCGCATCGAATTGGAAGGCCCGGCCGGCGGCGCTGCCATGGTGACGATCGCGCTCCACGTCGCTCGCATAGCGCCAGGCGCCACTTTGAAGCTACCGGCGATGACGTCGAGCACCATCGTGGCCGTGATGGCCGGGCGTTGCGAGGTCGATGCGGGAGCGGAGAAATTCTCAGGCACGCGCGGGGACGCCATCGCGCTGCCCGCGGGTCGGGACTACGAAGTGCGTGCGCAGGAGGAAGCCTACGTGCTCACAGCCAGCGACGAGCCGCTGATGAAGGCACTGGGCTGGCACAGGCCGATACCGGCATCCCTGAAGGGCTGACGCTCAAACCGACGCGTGCCTACCACACGAAAGGCGGTCGATCGCAGCGAGATCGTCGAGCCGCAGATTGCCGTCCTCGCAGGGCGAGACCAGACCGCGACGCTGCATTTCGAGCAGGGCGCGGCCGAGCACGTCGAGGTCGACGCCCAGGAAATCGGACACCGTTCCGCAACTTACATCGTCGGTCACGATCAGCGGATCACGCCCCTCATAGCCGTTGTTACGCGAGACAACGACGAAGAACGCAGCGGTACGCTCCAGCACCTTGGAGAACGCCGCCGATTTCTCGAACACCCGCTGAGCGAGCGCTTGCGGCGGCAACGCGACGATCTCCGGATTCTCCCGTATGGGGAGTTGCCAGTCATAGGGCTTGCCGGTAGCCAAATCGCTAACCCCGGCCGCTTCGACATTCGACGAAACAATTGATTTGAATGAATCGACAGTCATGTGGATTACCCCGGCTTCACGCGAAACGAACCCGACCGGCTCAACTGCGTCACTGCGTACTTGTTCCACACCCGAATAAATAACTACTTGACTGCGACATTATTGTCAACAGCTTGCCACAATCATTTCTACTTAAGATTGCATAGAGATCGAGTGGTCGCCGCTCGAACCTGTTTGGTGTCGGGCATTACGCCCGACACCACGGATCGGTTTCATCCCGCCGCGCGCTGCGGCTCCTGCTCGACGATCTGTTCCGCCGTCGCCAGATCGACGGACACGAGCTGCGACACGCCGCGCTCGCCCATCGTCACGCCGAACAGCCGGCTCATCCGCGACATCGTCATGGGATGGTGGGTGATCACGAGGAACCGCGTATCGGTGTCGGCGGCCATCCGCTCCATCAGCGTCGAGAACCGGTCGACGTTGCTGTCGTCGAGCGGCGCATCGACTTCGTCGAGGACGCAGATCGGCGACGGGTTGGTCAGGAACACCGCGAAGATCAGCGACAGCGCCGTCAGCGTCTGCTCGCCGCCCGAAAGCAGCGACAGCGTCGCCGGCTTCTTGCCCGGCGGTTTCGCGATGATCTCGAGCCCGCCTTCCAACGGATCCTCCCCCTCGATCATCTGCAGACGTGCCTCGCCACCGCCGAACAGCGTCGTGAACAGCGACTGGAAGTGCACGTTGACAGCCTCGAACGCTTCGTCGATCCGCCGCTTGCCCTCGCGATTGAGCTGCCCGATCGCACCCCGCAACTTCGCGATCGCCTCCTCGACGTCGCGGCGCTCCGCCTCCATGCTGTCGAACTGCTGATTGAGCGTTTCGAGTTCCTGATCGGCCGCGAGATTGACCGCACCGAGACGCTCCCGATCGGCCTTCAAACGCTGCAGATGTCGCTCGATCTCGTCGAGCGCCGGCAGCGAGCCGCCTTCTGGAAACTCGGCGAGCGCGAGACAACCTTCCGGCTCGCAACCCAACGCCTCGCGGATCTTGTGCACCTCGTCCGCCAGACGCTGTTTCGCACCTTCCAGTCGCGCCTCGATGCGCGCACGGTTCTCGCGCTCCGTCGTCACCGCGGCCTGCGCCGCTCGCAGCCCCGTTTGAGCTTCGCGCAATCCGGTCTCAGCGCGCGCGAGTTGATCGGCCGCCGTCGAACGCTCTTTCTCGCTGACCGCAATTTCATTCAGCAGACGCTGCCGCTGTGCCTCGATCTCCTCCGGCAGTGCCTCGAGCTCGGAGAGCTCGGCGCGCGCCTCTTCGACTCGCGACTTCAAAGCAGCGATCTGACGCCCCGCACTCTCTGCCCGCGATGCCCAGCGCTGGCGATCCGCCCGCGTCGTCGCCATCCGATCGACGCGCAGCTTGCGCTCCCGCTCGATGCCTGAAAGCTCGGTCGCTGCCGTCATCACTTTCGCTCGTGCAGCTTGCAGCGCCTCGGCCGCTTCCGCCACGTCGGCTTCGAGCCCCGCCTCGCTGCCAGCCTCCGCCAACGCGGTCTCGGCGAGAACCATCCGCTCGCGCGCCTCCGCCAGCGCCTCGGCCGTCTGCGCCACCTGTTCGTCGAGCGCAGCGCGCCGGCTCTCCGCTTCCCGAGCTGCACGCTCCAGTTGCGCAAAATTCTCTCGCGTCCGGTTGAGCTGAGCCTGCGCATCCCGCGCCATCTGCCGCGCGCGCCGTCCCAACTCCTCTGCCCCGGACAGTTCCGCTTGTGCCAAACATTGTGCCGCGAGCGCACCATCGACGTCCTCGGCCAGTACCGCCAGCCTGTCGTCGATCTCGCCCAGCCGGTTGCGCTGCGACAGGCGCTCGGCCGCAGCGGTCGGCGCTTCCGCCGTCACCACGAACCCGTCCCACCGCCACAGATCGCCTTGCCGGGATACGAGCCGCTGGCCCGATTGCAAGGCGCGCTGCAACTTCGCACCTTCAGTGCGATCGACCACGCCCACCTGCGCCAGCCGCCGCGTCAACTCGCGCGGCGCCTTCACCTTGGCGATCAGCGGTTCCGCGCCATCGGGCAGCGGCGGATCGGAATCGTGCCTGGCAACCCGCCGCCAGTGCATCAGCGCCGCGGAATCCCCGGCATCGCCGCTCTCGTCATCGAGCGCCGGCGCATCGAGATCATCCCCCAGCGCCGCACCGAGCGCCGCCTCGTAGCCCGGCGCCACCGTGATCTCGTCGAGCACCGGCGTATGCCCGCTGCCCGAACGCGGCCGCAACAGACGCTCCAGCGTCGCCCGCTCCGTCTCGAGCGCACGCAGCTCCAGGCTCGCCTTTTGTGCCGCCTCGACACACCGCTTGAGCGCGCTGGAAAGCGCCGCCACGCGCTCCTCGCTGTCGAGCGCCTTCATCTCGGCGTCCTCGATCGTCTCGGCAAGCGAGGCGCAGGTCTCCCGCAATTCCTCCAGCCGCGCCGTTTCCGGCACCTTCTGCGCGAAATCCGAAAGCTGGGCCCGAAGCCCGGCCAGCTGCCGCTCGATCTTCAACGCCTGCTCACGCCGCTCCGCGAACGTCGTCTCGAGAATGCGCCGCCGCGAGCGGATCTCGAAATCGCGCCGCGCAATCTCTGCCTGTTGCGCCGCTGCCGCGGTCTCGGCCTCCCGCGCCAACAGCAACGCGGCCTTCGCGGCATCCTCTGCCTCGCTCGCGCCGTCCGTCGTCTCGATAAGCTCGGCCAGCTCCGCTTCGATCCGTTCGAGCTGCTCGGAAGCCTCGCTCGCCGCCTCGCTCTCGCGCTCCACATCGCCTTCGAGTTGCGCGATCCGGCCCGCGAGTTCCTTGCGCCGCAACGCCGCCCGTTCCGCCTCCCGCTCGGAATTGGCCTGCTCGATCCTGAGACGGGCCAGCACGGCACCGCGCGTCGCTTCCGCCTCGCGCAGCGGCTGCAGACTGTCGGCGAACTCGGCCTCCTCGCGCATCAACCGCGATTCCAGCTCCGCTGCGGCACCGAGCGTGACCAGCGCCTCCCGCAGCGCCACCTCCGACGTGCTGGCCTGCCGTTCGGCCTCCACCCACCCGACATGCGCCGCGACCGCCTCCGCCTTGCGGATCTCGACCGAAAGCTCGCGATAGCGCCGCGCCTGCCGCGCCTGCCGCTTGAGACCTTCCATCTGCGTCGAGAGCTGCCCAACGATATCCGCGAGCCGGGCCAGGTTGCCTTCCGCCGCCTTCAGCCGCAGCTCCGCGTCGTGCCGCCGGCTGTGCAGACCAGCAACGCCCGCCGCGTCTTCCAGAATGCGACGGCGCTGCTCCGGCTTGGCGTTGACGATCTCGCCGATCTGCCCCTGTCGCACCAGCGCGGGCGAGCGCGCGCCTGTCGCTGCATCCTCGAACAGGATACGCACGTCGCGCGCACGGACATCGCGGCCGTTGACCCGATAGGCCGAGCCCACATCCCGCTCGATCCGCCGCGTGATCTCGAGCACGTCACTGTCGTTGAATTCGGCCGGCGCGGTCCGCTCGGAGTTGTCGAGGAACACGGTCACTTCCGCCATGTTGCGGGCCGGCCGGGTCGTCGTGCCCGAGAAGATCACGTCTTCCATCGCGGCGGCGCGCATGGATTTGTAGGACGTCTCGCCCATCGTCCAGCGCAACGCTTCGAGCAGGTTCGACTTGCCGCAGCCGTTGGGGCCGACGACACCGGTCAAACCTTTCTCGATGACGAGCTCCGTAGGTTCGACGAACGACTTGAACCCGAGCAGCCTGAGACGGGTGATCTGCATGTCACGGAATTAACGCATTCGCGCCCCGCGGTCCATGCGAAATTCAGCGAACCGATGGAAATCGCTCGATTTTTCGCAAGCAACTACGCCCACCCAAGGCCGTAAGCCAACCCCACCTCTCCGATACCCCCTCCAACCGAAGACCAGACGACCGCCCGCCACAGTCGGCGCACCCGCGCCCTCCGATACCGACCGTCCGTTCGACTTCGGCAAGGGGTCAATCGCGTCGCTTCGAGATCGGGCGGTCTTCACCCTGCGCTTCGACCGCTGCTGGATACTGAAACCGACAGTCAGTGAGGGGCGTGATGGTCGAAGTTGCCCCTGGCTGTGTGAAAACGTGGGCGGATCAATATGAGTAGAATCAATTTTCTGCGCCCTCATCTGATCGCCGACAACGATGGCACATGATGATATGATGGGGGAACACGAGAAAACGCAGGAATGGCCGAGTTCTCGCTGGTCTGGCGGCACGCCTTAGTCGCTCATCGTGGAGTGAGGCTCGCGCGAGGAGGCGATGACAAGCGGCGTGGAGAATCGCGTTCTGCGGCGCCGCAGCAAGCTAGAATTTTCACACGACCAAGACCCAAGGCGGAATTCATAAGTCGGAAAGCACTTGTTCGTGCTGCTGTCTGGCAATGATCCAGTCATGTCGCAAATAGCCGAGGACACTGCGAGCGGAGGGCCTTGCCATATCTCCGGTTCATGCGAGCAAGGACTTGGAAACGGCAGACCCAAGTGCGCCATGCGAAGGGAAGGGAGCGCGAGGGATCAAATCCCTCGCATGGCCGCGAGGCCATCACCCCACGCCCGACATCGCGGTCGCTCTCACTCGGCCGCGATCTGCGAGGCTCGTCCCTCGAGACCCAGCGCGTCTCTCAGGTACTGATGGCTGTACTCTTTGTGGAACAGCCCGCGCCGCTGCAACTCCGGCACCAGCAGGTTGACGATATCGTTCACGCCTTCGGGAAGCATGTCGACCATCATCGTGAAGCCGTCGGCAGCCTGGGCTGCAAGCCGTTCCTCCATCGCGTCGGCCACCATCGCAGCGGTGCCCACGATGTGGTGATGGGAACTCGGCGCGCGCGATAGAACCTCGCGCACCGTGAGGTTCTCGGCGGCGGCCAGATCGATGATGCTCCGGCGCCAGCCGACGCCGTTCTTGAGCTGATCGTCCGGCGGAAACTCTCCGATCGGAAACGGCCGGTCCAGATGGTCGCGAAGCAGCGCGGCAGTTACGCCGCAGATTCTCGCCATCACCTCGAGCTGATAGTCGAGCGGCAACGCGTTATCGAGCGCCGCCTTCTTGCGCTTGGCCTCGTCCAGGGTCTCGCCCAGGATGACATTCATTCCCGGCAGGATCTTGATCGAGTCGGGATGCCGGCCATGCCCTTCCGCCCGCCGACGCATGTCCGTCCGGAACTCTTTCGCGCCCTCGATGGTGTGCTGGGCGGTGAAGATCACGTCGGCGAACCGCGCGGACTGATTGCGTCCCGCAGGCGACGAACCGGCATGGAAGATCACCGGCCGGCCCTGGCGCGAGCGCGGGAACGGAAGCGGCCCGCGAACCGAGAAGTTCTCGCCTTTGTGGTTGATCGCATGGATCTTCTTGGGATCGGCGAACACGTTGTTCGCCTTGTCGTCGACGAGTGCGTCCCGATCCCAGCTTTCCCAGAGCTTGATGACGACATCGAGGAATTCATCGGCGCGGCTGTAGCGCTGCAAGGCTTCCGGGTGAGTGCCGGTGCCGAACATCTCGGCGGCGACAGCGTGCGCCGTGGTCACGCAGTTCCAGCCCACGCGCCCCTTCGACAGATGATCGACCGTGGCGAAGCGGCGCGCCAGATCATAGGGCTGGTTGTAGGTCGTCGAGGCCGTACCGACGAGACCGATGCGGCTCGTGACGGCCGCCATGTAGGACAGCACCGACGCGGTATCCATCGCGCCGCACGGGCGTGTCGCGCCGACTTCCTGGTTGGTGATCTGCTCGGCGAGGAACACGACGTGCAGCTTGCCTTCCTCCGCCTTGCGCGCGATCGCCGCGTACATATCCGGCGAGACGTAGTCCGAGGAAGGACCTTTGCGAACGCGCCAGGCGCCGGGTTGATGTCCCAGGCCATGCATGAGCGCCGCCGACAAAATCATCTGAGCCATTGCGATCCTCCGGTGCGTCGAAGTTTTCTGCCGCGATCGATATAGGGCGGTAGCGACATGCAGAAGCCCGATCTCCTAAGATCATCCATAAGAAATGCTTCTGGCACAACCTCCAGTCACGCACCCTTGTCCACAGAACATTGATTTTGATATATTTTTATGCAGTCATCGTGCCTCGGGCCATAACCCAGCGAGGAGGTCAGGTGCTCGCCCCGTCATCGTGGCGATGCATCGTGTCCGCCGAATGCATGGCTTTCGACGCCTCTTTCAGCGCGGCGACGAATTCGTCCACGCAATCGGTTTCGCGCGGCGTCTCCCGCGTGAGAACCGAGATGCTCCGGGTGACAGGCGGATGGATGGGGATGATCGCCACATCGTCCCGACGGGGCGTGACCGACAAGCGCGGCGCTATGCTGACCCCGATCTCCTCGGCAACGAGACCTTGCAGGGTTTGGAAATCGTCGACGTAGAAGAAGACTTCCGGATTGAAGCCGGCCCTGCTGCAGATAAGTGGATAGATGTTCCGGTAGTAGTTCGCGTGGCGATGGAAAATCCAGCGCTCCCCGGCGAGTTCGATGAGATCGATCGTCGTGTTGCCCACCAGCGGGTGCTTCGCCGGCAGCACCGCGAGAAACGGATCGTCGAAAAGCTCGATCGTGCGGACCGCCGGGTGGGAGACCTTCGATTCCAACCCGTAGTCGAAGCTCAAGATGAGATCGACTTCACAGGTGTTCAATGAAACCTGCGGCGACTCCAGGTTGATGTTGCTCATCATCACCTGGATGTCGGGATTGCCTTCCCTGAACAGCTTGATCGCCTTGGGAAGAAGCTCGATGCCCGCGGTCGGGAATGCGCCGACTCGAACGACCTGCTCTCTCTCCTTGCGCCGCCTGAAGGCGCTCGCGAGTTGCTCCAGTTCGACAACCAGCGGCTCAGCGCGCTGGCACAATTCCAGCGCGAACGGAGTGAGCTTCACGCCACGCCGGCTGCGCTCGAAAAGCTGTTCGCGGACGTCCTGCTCGAGCAAGGCCATCTGCTGGGAAACGGCCGATTGCGTGAGATTTACGCGCTCGGCCGCACCGGTGAACGATCCGGTCCGTGCGACGGCAAGCAGGATGCGTAGCTTCTTCAGGTCCATGGCTCTGCCAGCGAAAGCGCTCCGAGCACCTTCCCGTCACCGCTTCACGTTCGCCTTCCGGTCCTCGAAATCCTCATCCGTCTTGAAGCCCAGCGCATGGATGCCGGCGATCGCCGCCTCGTCGTCGGTTTCGTTGACATCGCCGGTAACGCCGATCGCGCCGATGACTTCGCCGGTCTCCCCGTCGCGGATCAACTGCCCACCGCCTTCCAGGAACATCGGGCCATCGGCGAGCTCGAGCAGGTTCTGCATGAACATCGGCTTCTCGCGCGACTTCTGCAGCACCATCTTCGAGGAACGCCCCATCGCCAGCGCCGCGAATGCCTTGCCGTAGGAAATCTCATAGCGCATCAGCGACGCGCCATCCTGCTTCATGAAAACCTTCGGCCGCCCACCGGCATCGAGCACCATTGCCGCTAAGGGCCGCAGCTTCATCTCCTCCGCCCTGGCGAACGTCGCCTCGATGATCCCCACCGCTTCCTTCAGGCTAAGTCCGCGCATTCTATTTCTCCAAAACTTTCCGTAGGGCGGAATAGCGAAGCGTATTCCGCCACGATGCGCAAGCTGGCGAAATACGCCCTGCCGAACAGCACGACCGGTCCCCCTCCCCCTCGTGGGGCTTCGGCATTCACACATCTGATTCGCGTGCCCCAGATGCAACCATCAATGGCGAAGTGATCCCCCTCCCCCTTGTGGGGAGGGGTTAGGGGTGGGGGAAGCAACATGCGATTAAGTCTGTATCACACCCCACCCCCGCCCCCTCCCCATCAAGGGGAGGGGAGAAGTGACCGGCGCACTCAAGCCCCGAACATCTCAGCCGTCGTCTCGACCACAATGTCGCCACCGCTCGTAACGGTGGTTGCCAGACCACCCGTCGCCGGCAGCAGGTTCTCCGCGAAGAACCGCGCCTGCGCGATCGCCGACGCGGAATGCCCCTCGCGCGCAGCCGCGAGCGCGCCACGCGCCAGATACGCGCCGCCGGCCGTCAAACCGAACAGGCGCAGGTACGGCGTCGCGCCGGCCATCGCGGCCTCGGGGTTCTTCGCGAGCGCGCCGCCCATCCACAGGCTCGCCTGCTTCAGCGCCGCCACCGCCTCGCCGAGCCGCTCCGCCATCCGCCCGAACGCCGGCTGGTTCGACGCCTTCACATCGGCGACGGTCTGCTCGAGTTCCGCGATGTAGGCGGCAGCCACCTTGCCGCCTTCCAGCGGCAGCTTGCGCGTCACGAGATCGATCGACTGGATGCCGTTGGTGCCCTCGTAGATCGGCAGAATGCGCGCATCGCGATAGAACTGGGCCGCCCCCGTCTCCTCGATGAAGCCCATGCCGCCGTGGATCTGCACGCCCATCGACGCGACCTCCACGCCGACGTCCGTCGAGAACGCCTTTGCGATCGGCGTCAGCAGCGCCGCGCGTGCCGCAGCCGTCGCCCGCTCGGCCTCGCTGGTCGCGCGATCCGCCACGTCGAGCGCCGCTGCCGTCGCCACGCAGATCATGCGTGCCGCCTGCGTCATCGACTGCATCGTCAGCAGCGTCCGCCGGATGTCCGCATGCTCGATGATCGGCGCCATGTCGGTGCCGCGCGTATTCGCCGATCTGCCCTGGCGGCGTTCTTTCGCGTAAGCCAGCGCGTGCTGCATCGCGCGGTCGGCGAGAGCCACGCCCTGCATGCCGACACCGAGACGCGCCGCGTTCATCATGATGAACATGACGTTCAGGCCCCGGTTCTCCTCACCGACGAGCCAGCCGATCGCGCCGTCCTTCTCGCCGTATTTCATCACGCACGTCGGGCTCGCGTGAATGCCGAGCTTGTGCTCGAGGCTCGCGCACACGACGTCGTTGCGCGCCCCTATCGAGCCGTCCGCGTTGACGAGATACTTCGGCACCAGGAACAACGAGATGCCTCGCGTGCCGGCCGGCGCATCGGGCAGGCGCGCGAGCACGAGATGAACGATGTTGGGCGTCATCTCGTGATCGCCGTAGGTGATGAAGATCTTCGTGCCGAAGATCCGGTACGTGCCGTCCGGCTGCCGCTCCGCCTTCGTCCGCAACGCGCCGAGGTCCGAGCCCGCATGCGGCTCGGTGAGGTTCATCGTGCCCGTCCACTCGCCCGACACGAGCTTCGGGATGTAGGTCGCCTTCATCGCTTCGGTGCCATGCGATTCGATGGCGTCCACCGCACCCTGGCTCAGCATCGGGCACAAGCCGAACCCGAGGTTCGCCGCGTTCCAGATCTCGCACGCCGTCATCGAGACGACTTCCGGCAGGCCCTGGCCACCCCACTTCTCGTCTCCCGGCAGCGACACCCACCCGCCATCAGCGAACGCTTTGTAGGCCTCGGTCCAACCCGGCGGCGTCACGACCTTGCCGTCGACCAGCTTGGAGCCGGCCTTGTCGCCCGAAGCGTTCAGCGGCGCGAGCACTTCCGCCCCGAACTTGCCCGCCTCCTCGATGACGGCCCTCACCGTATCGGCATCGAGCCCGCCGTAGATGCCCCGCGCGATCAGGCCATCGAGATCGCCTGCGGTCTTGAGCGCGAGCATCATGTCGTTTACGGGAGCGGTATAAGCCATGGCGGGTCACCCTATTGACTGTCGTCATCCTCGATCGAAGTGAGCCTTTGGCGAACGAGCGTCGGGGATCCAGCGAAAAGAGTGCCGCAGGCTCAAAAATATCGAGTCCTGCGGACGCTACTTGTGCTGGATCCCCGACTGCGCTCGGCAACGCCTCACTTGTCGAGGATGACGGCAACCTAAGCCGAACCCGACGCCCGCGCAAAGCCGTCCAAAGGTCAAACCTGCGTATGCCCCTCGTGAAGCCGACACCCGACAACATCGCCGCAGCCGCCGAGTCGTTGCGCCGCGGGGACCTCGTCGCGTTCCCCACCGAAACCGTCTATGGCCTCGGCGCAGACGCCACCAACTCCCGCGCGGTCGCCCGCGTGTTCGAGGCCAAGGGCCGGCCGCGCTTCAACCCGTTGATCGCCCATGTCGCCGACATCGCGAGCGCCGAGCGCATCGCCTTTTTCCCGCCCCACGCACGAAAGCTCGCCGAAGCGTTCTGGCCGGGGCCGTTGACCCTCGTCCTGCGCCGCCGCCCCACAGCCAAGATCTCCGATTTCGTCACCGTGGGGCTGGAGACTATCGCTGTCCGTGTGCCCGCGCACCCGGTGGCGCTGGCCCTCCTCGCCGCTGCGGAAATCCCCATCGCCGCTCCTTCTGCCAATCGATCCGGCCACGTCAGCCCGACGCTCGCAAGCCACGTCATCGACGACCTCGGCGACGTCCCCGCCTTCATCCTCGACGGCGGCCCGACCGCGCACGGCCTCGAGTCCACCATCCTCGACGCCAGCGAGCCCGATGTCGTCCAGCTCCGCGCCGGCGCACTGGACGCCGAAGCGATCGAGCGCGTCCTGGGCGCCAGGATCAGGCGCGCCGCCGAAGCCGTCGATCCCGCCACCGGCGAACGCCCCATCGCGCCGGGCCAACTCGCCAGCCACTACGCGCCGGGCGCACCGCTTCGCCTCGACGCAGGCGATGTACGTCCCGGCGAAGCCCTCCTCGCCTTCGGCCCCGGCGTGCCACGCCATGACGGCCCGACGATCAACCTCAGCCCGTCGGGCGATCTCGTCGAAGCCGGCGCCAACCTTTTCGCCGCCCTGCGCACCCTCGATGCCGCCCACCCCACTGCCATCGCCGTCATGCCGATCCCCGACGCCGGCATCGGGGAAGCGATCAACGATCGCCTCCGCCGGGGCGCCGCGCCGAGATAGCTGCCCATATGAGCAGAGGGCATCACCATCTTGCCCTCTGGCATCTGGACACCAGCGGCGAGAGCCCGCAATCTCCCGCGCAACGAACCAGCCTGCCCGGAGGAATGAGATGAACCCCACCCGCAAACCCGCCGTCGCTCTGCAGCCCGTCGTCGATCCCGCCGGCTGGAGCAAGGACGACCTCGCCCGCGACAAGAGCTGGGTCCACGAACTGACGGCCGCCGAAATCGCCGACCTCGACCGCGCGGTTGCCGAAGTCGAGCGCAAGGGCACGACGCTGCTCGACCTGAAGCGCGCCGATTTCGCGCTTCCCGTGCTCGGCCCCACGCTCGACAAGCTGCGCGAGGAAGTGATCGAGGGACGCGGCCTCACGCTGATCCGCGGCGTGCCCGTGCATCGCTACACGCGCGAGCAGAGCGGCATCGCCTATTTCGGCATCGGCACGTGGTTCGGCGAGCCCGTATCCCAGAACGGCAAGGGCCACCTGCTCGGCCACGTCAAGGATCTCGGCAACACGTCCTTCGCCGATCCGAAAAACCGCGGCTACCAGACCCACGACAAGCTGCCGTTCCACTCGGATAGCTGCGATGTCGTCGGCCTGCTCTGCCTGCATCATTCGCAATCGGGTGGTGAAAGCACCGTCGTCAGCACCGTCAAGATCTACAACGAGATGCTGAAGGCCCGGCCCGACCTCGTCGCCGAGCTGACGAAACCGATCTGGCGCGACCGCCGCGGCGAGATCCCCGAGGGCGCTGAGCCCTACTATCAGATCCCCGTGTTCTCGTTCGAGCAGGGCTACTTCACCTGCAACTGGCAGGGCGGGTACATCCGTTCCGCCCAGCGCTTCGAGGAATTGCCGCGGCACTCCCCGGCAATGCTGGAAGCGCTCGACATGTTCTCACAGATGGCGCGCGACTATTGCACCAGCATGGACTTCCGCCAGGGCGACATCCAGATGCTGCACAACCACGTCACCGTGCACTCGCGCACCGAGTACGTCGATTTCCCCGAGCCCGAGAAGAAACGCCACCTGCTGCGCCTGTGGCTCGCGACACCCGGCGGCCGTCCGCTGTCGTCGGCCTTCATGAACCGCTACGGCAAGGCCATGCTCGGCAAGCGCCCCGCTGGTGGTGTCATCGTCCCCGGAATGAAGTTCAAGGCGCCCCTCGACGCCGAGTAGACACCTGGAAAACATCGTGCGTCCCCGGCCGAGCGATATGCGAGAACCGGGGCCTTTCCCGGTTGTTGTCGACCGCTGGGACAGCGATCGGCTATTGCAAGGCTCCAGGTGCAGGCTCGGATCGCAACAACCGAATTGTGAAAGCTCACAGCTTCCGCAGCGCCACGCTCTCGATGCGATGCGAGTTGCCTTTGCGCAGGATGAGCCGCGCCCGCTGCCGGGTCGGCAGGATGTTCTCTTCCAGGTTCTTCAGGTTGATCTCGCGCCAGATCTCCAGCGCTCGCGCTTGCGCCTCGTCTGGCGTCAGGCTGGAATAGCGGTGGAAATAGGCCGCCGGATCGCGGAACGCCGTGGTGCGCAGCTTCATGAAACGCGTGATGTACCACTGCTCCAGCACGGCCGTATCGGCATCCAGATAGATCGAAAAGTCGAAGAAATCGGACACGAACGGGATCGCATCGCCGTTGCGCGGCAACTTCGCCGACTGCAGCACGTTCAGCCCTTCCACGATGAGGATGTCCGGCCCCTCGATCACCGCCTGCTGGCCGGGCAGGATGTCGTAGGCGAAATGCGAATAGACCGGCGCCTCCACCCTCGCCTCGCCCGACTTCACCCGGGCGAGAAAGCTCAACAGCCGCGCCGTGTCGAAGCTCTCCGGAAATCCCTTCCGGTGCATGATGCCGCGCCGCTCGAGCTCCGCGTTGGGAAACAGGAAGCCGTCGGTCGTGATGAGATCGACGCGGGGATGATCCGGCCACCGCGCCAGCAGCGCACGCAACACGCGGGCCGTGGTGCTCTTGCCCACCGCCACCGAGCCCGCGATGCCGATGATGAACGGCACCTTCGTGTCCCGCTGCCCCAGGAACCGCGCCGTCGCGCCGAACAGTTCCTGGATCGCCAGCACATGCAGATTGATGAGGCGTGAGATCGGCAGATAGATCTGCTCCACCTCCGCCATCGACAGGTCCTCGATCAGACCCGACATCTGCTCGAGGTCGCGCGGCACCAGTGTCATCGGCGTATCTTCGCGCAAGCGTGCCCACGCCTCGCGCGAGAACACGCGGTAAGGCGAGTAGTCGACAACCGCGGGCGCAACCGCTTTGGTTTCGCCGATGATCACGACGCGTCTCCTCTGGAAACCCTCATGCGCCGTGGCCCGGTTGGCGCGCCGCCTTCTCGTCGAGCCCCGAAACGCCCATCCGGCCCGCGAGTATGCCGAGAACGTCGTCGATCGCGATACTGCGGCTCTCGAGCAGAACCAGCAGATGATAGATCAGGTCGGCGGCTTCGTTGCGCAATGCCGCGTCGTCCTCGGCAAGCGCCGCGATCACGGTCTCGACCGCCTCCTCGCCGAGCTTCTTGCCACAGCGCTTCGGCCCCGCGTCGAGAAGCTGGCGCGTGTAGGATTTATCGGCGCTTTCGGTGCGCCGGGCGGAAATGGTCGCCGCGAGTTGGCGCAGGATGTGGTCGGTCATGGCAGTGCCGCAGGCTCGATCGAAGCGCCAGCGGATGCATGGCGCAACCGACCCCAGCAAGTGCCCGCGCGCCAGTCAAGGCCTGCTTTGGCGGCATGCTTCACGCCTTCGAGCAGGGACGTGTGACGGGCCTCAGCGATAATTGCCGGTCCAGGCGTCGTTTTCGTGCACCGACCGGCTTTCCTGGGCGCCCCGGGGACCGAGCTGCGCGGATTCGACGGCGGTGAGAAACCGAACCCCCACCGCGTCCGGCCGCGAATGGCGAAGCTCGCACCACGTGACGAACCGCGTCGCCTCGATCGTCAGAACGAAGTTGTAGGGCAACCACGACGGCTTCTGGAGTTGCAGCAGCGCGCCGCCGACAGACAGATCGAGCACCGTGCACGACAGCTTGGGCCGCCCCTGCACGCTGATCCAGGCATGCAGATTGGTTTTCCGGCGCCCGAATTGGCGGCGCTCGGCACCCGTCGGAATTGAACTCATTATCTGCTCTTGGAAAACGATGGTATCGACGCACTTTGCGAAGTCGCCATAGTGCCAGCGGATCGTTAACCAAGCATGCTACGTACACGCCGCTGGATGTGCGCAGCGTTATTCCGCCGTCCAGCCGCCGTCCATCACCAGCGCCGATCCAGTCATCAGCGCCGACGCGTCCGACGCGAGAAACACGATGCCGGCCGCCACCTCTTCCAGCGTGCCGAGCCGCCCGAGCTTGATGCGGCCGAGCACATCCGCCTTGAACGCCTGGTTCTCGAAAAACGGCCGCGTCATCGGCGTATCGAGGAACGTCGGCCCGATCGAATTGACGCGAATGCCGTGCGGTGCGAGTTCGATCCCCATCGCCTTGGTGAACCCCTCCATCGCGTGCTTCGTCGCGCAATAGACCGTGCGCCGCGGCGAGCCCACGTGCCCCATCTGCGAGGAGACGTTGACGATCGAACCACCCTTCTTCGCGGCAACGAGCCGCTGCGCCACCGCCTGCGCCACGAAGTACGCCGCCCTGACGTTGAGCCCCATCACATGGTCGAAGTCCTCGACCTTCACCTCGAGGAACGGCGCCGGCCGGTTGGTGCCTGCGTTGTTGATGAGCACGTCGAACGGCTCCGACGCCGCGATCTTCGCGCGCATGGCATCGAGATCCGTCACGTCGAGCACCATCGCGTCGGCCTTGCCACCCGCTGCCACGATCGCCGCCGCCACGGCTTCGATCTCGTCCTTCGTCCGCGCCGCCAGCGTCACGTGCGCCCCCGAAGCCGCCATCGCTTTTGCCGCTGCCTCGCCTATCCCTCGCCCCGCCCCCGTCACGAGCGCACGCCGGCCGTCGAGCCGGAAGGAAGGCGGAGAGAAATCGGACATCGGGAGCCCCCAGGGATAGCGATCGGGATTGCCGTCTAAGGCATCTGCGAACAATAGCTGCTTCGATCTTTAGACCGGCCTCTCGGTTCTCCTCCCCCCATCGTGGGGGAGGTGGCCCGTAGGGCCGGAGGG
>CAZNMY010000013.1:0-87331 GCA_964574325.1 uncultured Devosia sp.
CGATCAGCGCCTTCGTGCCGTCGCCGGTCGCGACATTGCCCGCCACCACCTGCGTGCGGTTCGACATCTTCTTGATGCGGGTCACGGCCTCCAGCACCCGGATCGAGTGACCGTGTGCGGTATCGACCACGATCAGGTCACAGCCCGCCGCGATCAGCCTCTCGGTGCGCTCGAAACCGTCCTCGCCCACGGTGGTGGCGGCGGCGACCCGGAGCCTGCCCTGCTCGTCGACGGCGGCGTTCGGGTTCTTCTCGGCCTTCTCGATATCCTTCACCGTGATGAGGCCGACGCAGCGATAGTCGTCGTCGACCACGATGAGCTTCTCGATGCGATGCGCGTGCAGGAGCCGCTTGGCCTCCGACTGATGTACGCCTTCCTTGACCGTGATCAGCTTATCGCGCGTCATGAGCTCGGCGACCGGAGTCGCCGTGTTGGTCGCGAAACGCACGTCGCGGTTGGTCAGGATGCCCACGAGACGCTTCGTCTTGGGCTCGACCACGGGCACGCCGGAGATGCGGTTGCGGCTCATCAGGTCGAGCGCGTCTTTCAGCGTGGCGCTGGGTGATATCGTGAGCGGGTCCACCACCATTCCGGAGACGAAGCGCTTCACACGCTCGACGTGCTCGGCCTGGACGGCCGGCTCGAGATTGCGGTGGATCACACCGATGCCGCCGGCGAGCGCCATGGCGATCGCGAGACGGCCCTCGGTCACGGTATCCATGGCGGAGGACACGATGGGTATCTTGAGCTCGACCGTCTTGGTGATCCGTGTACTCACGTCCACCTGGCCCGGCATCACCTCCGAGGCCTGCGGCAGCAGCAGAACGTCGTCGAACGTCAGCCCCACCCGATCGAGGTCGGCAACGGCGCCCTTGGGCATGGCTGTAACTCCAGAGGTTGAAATCACGGGAAGACGGCGGCATCCGGCCGGAACACGTCTGCGATTTCAGGAGCGCGTTAGCATGGGCGCGATCCGAAATAAAGCTTCCCCGGGGGATTACCCGGGGCGATCGGGTGAATCTGTGAGTGACGTTTCAGGAGAATGCTGGACCTGTGGGTGTCCTCTTGATTCCCGAGGGGTGAGCAACCTGCTGCGGCAGGCGGCGGGCAAGGGCGGCCTGCGCGTCAAACGCGGTCCCGGGCCTGCCCCTCGTTCGAGGCGAGCGGCCGGATCTGGTCGACATACGTGCGATTTTCTCCCATTGCCTGCGAGTCTCTGTGGTCTTGCCCCCTGGCTTGCCGATTGCCCTCGAAGCGCCCGCGCGCCATATACGGGCCATGCCAACACGCGCTTTCGACGTCGCCATCATCGGAGCCGGCCACAACGGCCTCGTCACCGCCGCCTATCTGGCGAAGACTGGGGCGAGCGTGGTGGTGCTCGAAAAGAACAACGTCGTGGGGGGCGCGGCCGTCACCGAGGAGTTCCATCCGGGGTTCCGCAACTCGGTCGCCGCCTACACGGTGAGCCTGCTCAACCCCAAGGTGATCCACGACCTCGATCTCGCCCGCCACGGCTTGCGGATCGTCGAGCGGCCGGCGGCCAACTTCTGGCCTTTGTGCCCCTCCACCTCGTGGGGAGGGGTTAGGGGTGGGGGGCTCCAGCCGGCCCCATCGATTACCACCCCCCCCGTCCACTCCCCACCAGGGGGAGGGGGGAAGTACCTCTTGATGCCCTATGGGCTCGCGAACCGGCAGCGGGCGATCGCGCAATTCTCCACTCGAGACGCCGAGCGGTTGCCGGCCTACGACGCGGCGCTGGAACGGGCGGCACTGGTCCTGCGCGATCTCGTTCTGACGACGCCGCCCAATGCCGGCGCGGGCCTCTTGGAACTGATCCGCTCGGCCCCCCTGGCGCGGCGACTCGCCAAATTGCCGATCGAGGACCAGCGCCTGGTGCTCGATCTCTTCACGAAAAGTGCCAGCGACTATCTCGACACCTGGTTCGAGAGCGATGTCGTGAAAGCGTCGTTCGCGTTCGACGGGATCGTCGGGGCCTTTGCATCGCCGCACACGCCGGGGACGGCGTACGTGCTGCTCCACCACTGCTTCGGCGAGGTCAACGGCAAGTCGGGCGTGTGGGGCCACGCGATCGGCGGCATGGGGGCGATCACGCAGGTGATGGCGCGGGCGGCCGAAGCGGCGGGAGTCGTGATCCGGCTCGATGCGGGCGTCGAGGAAGTGCTGATCGAGAACGAGCGTGCGGCGGGAGTTCGGCTCACCGGCGGGGAGACGATCCGGACGCGGGTCGTGGCCTCGAACGTCGGACCCAAGCTCTTGTTCAGCAAGCTCATTCCGGCAGGTGCAGTCAGCACGGAGCTGCACGCGCGGTTCACGGGCATCAAAACGGGATCGGGCACGTTCCGGATGAACGTGGCGCTGAACGCGTTGCCGAATTTCAGTTGCCTGCCGAGCCCGAGCGACGGGAGTGCGGGTTCGCATCACGGCTCGGGTATCGTGATCGGTCCGACGATCGATTATCTCGATCGCGCCTACATCGACGCGCGTCTCAACGGCTGGTCGGCATCGCCGGTCGTGGAGATGCTGATCCCGTCGACGCTGGATGCTTCGCTGGCGCCCGCTGGCCAGCACGTGGCGAGCCTGTTCGTGCAGCACGTGGCGCCGCGGCTGCCTGCCCCACGCTCGTGGGAGAACCCGGCCGAGAAGGCTGCTTTTGCGGAGGTCGTGATCGACACCGTGACGCGGTATGCACCGAATTTCCGCGGATCAGTCATCGGCCGGCAGGTGCTGTCGCCGCTCGATCTCGAACAGCGGTTCGGGATGATCGACGGCGACATCTTCCACGGGCAGTTGTCACTCGACCAGTTGTTCTCGATGCGGCCCGTGCTCGGCTACGCCAATTACCGGATGCCCGTGCACGGGCTCTATCTGTGCGGTTCGGGCGCGCATCCCGGCGGCGGCGTGACGGGCGCGCCCGGTCACAATGCCGCCCGCGAGATCGCACGCGACCTCAAGCGCGATCCGCCGTGGATGCGGGGGTAGAAGTACGCCACCGCGGATCATCCATTCGATGCTTGGGTCTTGCGCTCACTTTCACAGGCGCGCAGGGCGTCGAATATCAGGTACTCCTTCTGCCGATTGCCAGCCTTGACCTCGGAGCACACGCGAGCGGTCTCACCGGATGCCGTATTCGAGATGGGCTTCATCTCGCATCGGAACCTCGTCGATTTGAAGTCCGCCAGCAATTGGCCCTCGACCTTGACGCATTTCTGTCGACTGGGATTCGAATGCCAGTTGAATGCGAATTTCCCTTGCAGTGCATCGGGCGTTTCAGCGGCCGCCGGAGCGAGCGGCAGACACGAAGCGACAGCTACAAGTCCAAAACGAATAATCGGCATCGAAACTCTCCACCGGCGCAACCAAGGAGCCCGAAGCTACAGGATGTTCCCCGATAGTGCCGGCGGAAAATGCGGACATGGGAAATCGGGACAACACCCCCGGCTCACGCCAGAAGCCGTAGACAGATGCCGCAATCCAGGGGTGTGCCTCGCATGCTTTCTCCGCTGGGTCCCGCGTCTCGCCCGCCGAAGCTCTCTTCGCACGGGATGACTGGAGAATTGAACTGCCCTGATCCAGCCCTCTCGGCCCTGTCCTCTCGGCCCTGTCCTCTCGGCCCTGGCGCAGCCGCCGACGCAGCTTTACAATTCCTCGATGCAAGGTGCGCGCGTGGTGCGGCCGGCAGCAGCGTTGGAGATGCTCGTGTGGCGTCGCGTCATGAGACACACCGCAAAAGGCCTCGCCGTCACTTTGGCGACAGCGATGGCGACGACTGCCCCCACGTCGAGCCGCGCCGAGCCCTTCAGCTTTCGCGGCATTGCACTCGGCACCAGCCTGGCAGATCTCAGGCGCATCCGGTTTCCCGAGAAGCCCGAAGCCCGCATCCTGTGTTCGCATGACGCCGAAGCGGCCGACATCCGCCCCACCTCCGAATACGTCGCGCCGGACCACGAAGCGCATGCCGGCGCCGTTGTTTGCACCGCCTACACGTTCGGCAAGGTGCTCGGCGCCGCATCTCGAATCCTGCCCTCGGAGTGGATCGCAGCCCGGCTCGACGTCGGCGCGATCGAAGCCACGCCGTTCTTCTGGTTCGTGCCGCACGACAGAACCGCCGATGTCGAGGAGACCGGGCGTCTCTATCGCATCGCCATCCGGTCGAACTCGGCCTACTGGACCGCAACCCGCGCGGCATTCATCCGCCGCTATGGACCAGCCACCTCGATCGGCTCCGTCACGATCCGCCAGGAGGGTAAACGCGACCTTCCCGGCGAAACCCTGACCTGGGTCAACGACGAGAGCACGATCCGGCTCGTTCAACGCGACGAGGTCGCCACGCGCATGACCATGACGTTCGAAGAAAACCGGCTGAGCGGTGAACTGCGACCGCCACGGCGACCGGGTTCCTTTCAGTAGCGATCCTCAAACCACCTTCTGCTTCAGCCGTTCGCGCACGAGATCGAGGTGGTTGCGAAGGTTGTAGAACTGCTCGGCGAACTGTATCGGCACGGCCAGCCTTCCGACCGCGTCATCGATGTTGTCGAGCTTGGTGTGCAGCGTCGCCGCAGCACTCCTGGCATCCGGACCCGGCACGACTTCCGACACGTCCTCTTCGACCTCCTTGAGCCGTGCGTACCACTTCAGCAGACGCTGCCGGAAGCGCCACTTGTAGAGCGCGGGAAGGATCTTCACGAGCGGGATCAACACCGTCAGCAGCGGCACGAGGAACACGATCGCCCGCTCGACGAGGTTGGCGATCCAGTAGGGCAGGAAACGCTTCCAGAATGTCGGTCCGGATTTGTAGTAGCGCAGCGCGTCCGGATCCATTTCGAATTCGGGATCGGTCTGGGTTGGGAATTCTCCGGCCTTGGCGAACAGGCTGGCCTTGCCGTGAACTTCCTGTGCCGCCTCGGCCAGCAGCGCGATGATCGCGGGGTGCAGAGAATTCTGTGCGACGAGTGCTGCCTGAGGCGCTACCAGCGTGATGTCCTGATCGGGGATGTTCGAAGCGAGATCGAACACGCCCTGCGGCACCGTCAGCTTGGCGAGATAGGGGAAAATCTTCGTCAGCGCATCGGCCTGCACCAGGCTCATCAGCTTGACGTCCTTGTCGCGCACAAGACTTTGGATCAGTGGCGCTTGAGGCGCCAGCGCGAGGAAGATCGCGTCGAGTTCGCCTTTCTTGAGCGCATCGACGGCCGGCTGCCCGGTGACGGGAACGAGGGTCGCCGAACTCGCGGTGATCTGCCCTGCTTTCAGGATATCGTTGACCAGTGCGCGCGTGCCGCTGCCCTCGATGCCCACGGCGAGCCGCTTCCCGCGGAGATCTGCGAGCCGCTCGATCTTGGGGCCGCGATAGAAGATCCACAGCGGTTCATGGAAGACGCGCCCGAGCGACATCAGCCCCGGCGCGATCTCGCTGTTGCCGATGCCCCCTTGCAGCAGAGCGATAGACACGCCGCCAGAAGCATTCTGCAGCCGCTCCAGGTTCTCGATCGAACCCGCCGAAGTCCGAACGTCGAGCTTCACGCCGGAGCGCGCCAGAACTTCGGAGTACCGTTTGCCGAAGGCATAATAGCCGCCGGATTCGCCGCCCGTAGCGATGGTCACTTGCTTGGGGGGTGGTGGCGGCATGAAATGCATCGCCAGGAAGAACGCAGCGACGATCAGCACCAGGACCGGCCCGAGCGTGATCAGCAGCTCCCGGCCCAGCGCCATCGAAGGATTGGCGACGAAAGCCCGTCGCTTCCTGCTCACGTCGTTGAGCATCGGCTTCAGCATTTGCGTGTTCCCCCGGTGATCCCGCCCGCTGCTCCCTCGGATTCGTCCGATCACGGCGGAACCTGTTTTCCCGGTGGTAAAATATAAAAGTGGCGCTCGCAATGCCAATGCTGGTGGGCATCGGAGCGCATTATCAACGGATTGTATCGGATCTCGGGCACACGCGTGCGATCAAGGGAGAGCTATTATGCTGCCCGCAGAGAGAAATTGCGCTCCTGACGTCTCAGGCAGCGTGGAATGCCGCTCTTTGATGAGTCGCATCCGGTGCGGCCACCAGCCCCGGGGCCAGGGCGAAGTCGGCAGCCCCTAGAGCCTCGATGACCTGGGCGGCCGGTCCACGGTTCAACCGCTTATCAAGGAGACGCGTTGCGAGCCGTGTGGCGTCGGCAATCGCCACGGCTTCGCCGGTGATGATTTCGACGCGCTGCAATTCGAGCCGGAGCAGAGCACGCGCTTCGACCGGCAGTGGCCGGTAGTGTTGGACGAGCCCGCCGTGGATCGATGCGCCCGGCATCGGCCCGCCGAACAGCGACCGCGCTTCGTTCAACGCCTCCTCACGCGATGGCCCGGCATAACCGGAGGCTGCCAGAGCCGCGCTGGCCGTGGTTTTCTCGATCAGATCCTGCCACGCTTCCATCGGCCATGCGTCGATCGGAGACATGACCATTTCAGCGTTGCCGGAGCCGCGCTGCGCGGCGACGGAAGCCTCGATGTCGAGCAGTATTTCGATCTCCGATTGCGTGATCGCGCGTGGTCCTTCGTTGCCGTAGGCGAACAGCAGGCGTCGGATCTGCTCGACCTCGGCCAGCGTGATCGCACCCGCGCCGATGCCTGACGCGGCCCGCAGCGGTCCTTCACCCGAGATCACCGCATCACGGATCTGGCCGAGTGCGAACGTCATCAGGCTCTCGGGCACCCAGCGAGCCTTGTCGATCACGTTCAAGATGAGATCGTGCTCGATTTTGGAGCGAATGCGTCCGGCGCTCGTCACGCGCGCGATCAGCCAGCCCGCAAGGGAGGCCGTGACGTATCCGGACGGCTCCAGTTCCCGCACGACGTAGTCTGTCAAAGTCTCGATGAAGAAGTCGGACCACGCGGGATCCTTGACCCGTGCGAGGTTCTGCGCGCGAAACAGCGCTTCGATGTCGCCCGCGCCGAGCTGCGTTTCGAGCGCGAACGCGCGCCGCAGTGTGGCCACGTCGGAATCGCGAATGCTGCCGCGCTGGCAGATCGCATCGATCGCCAATAATCGGAGCGTTGTCATGGCAGAGCCTCGAGCTGAACTGAGGATGCCGACGCTAGGCAGTGCTGGTAAACAACTTCCTAATATTGAGCAGTGTGCAACAGTGCCGAGACCGGCCGTGTCGCTTCTGCATCACCCGTTGGGTGGGCTCTGCGGCATATGCTAGTGTGGCGTCGCGCTTGAATTGACCTGTTCGTGCGGCACGGTTGGAGTCAATTGAAGCGCGATGAACGCCACACTAAGCTCATGATTTCTCTAGTGGCCCTTGTGTCGCGCCTAAATCGTCAACGGTTCCGGCCAGGACAGCGATTTAGGCGCGACGGGCCGCTGGTGTAGGGTCGCGACCGGAGAGGCAGAAACGGATGAGCTATCGGCTGTTGTCGTATCGGGTGGGGGGCGGTGGGGTCCGCACTGGGCTGTTGGTGGGCGACGACGTATTTGACCTCTCGGCCGTTACCGGCGACTCGGCCCACGCGAGCCTAGGCGCGGTGCTGGCCGGGTGGAGCGCGCTCGAGACCGATCTCGCGCAACGTGTGTCCGGATTAACTTCCGCCTCCCGCGTCGGTGGGCTTGCCGAAGTGTCGCTCGCAGCGCCGGTCGCGGAAGGAGCAGCCATCTACTGCGCGGCGGCCAACTTCAAGGACCACATGATGGCGATGGCCGCCAAACTCGGCATCCCCCCCGAGCCCGACCCGCGCCAGCTCGACGTCAAACCTTATCACTTCCTCAAGCCCACGCGGCAGACCGTCGCCGATCCCGGCGCCGTCGTAGCACTGCCCAGATACGCTTCGTGCATCGACTGGGAAGTGGAGCTGGTTGCCGTCATCGGCAAGCCCGCCCACGAAGTCTCCATCGGCACGGCGCTCGACTACGTCGCGGGCTACACCGTCGGCAACGACATCTCCGTGCGCGATCGGCCTTTCATGAAGCGCCCGAACGTGCCCGACGGCTCGCTGTTCCGGACGGATTTTCTCGGCATGAAGGGCTTCGATCGCAGTTGCCCCATCGGTCCCTGGATCGTCCCGGCCAGCGCGATCCCCGATCCGCAGCGCCTCGGCATGAAACTGTGGGTCGACGACAAGCTCGAGCAGAGCTCGTCGACGTCGCAGATGATTTTTTCGGTAGCCGAGCAGATCGCGCATCTGTCGACGTACGCGACATTGCTGCCGGGCGATCTGATCCTCACCGGCACACCCGCAGGTACCGGCGCGGAGAGCGACAGGTTCTTGAAACCCGGCCAGACCATGCGCGCCTGGATCGAGCACATCGGGGAGCTGCGAATGTCGGTCGCATGAGATCGCGCGGCCCGGGACGAGGCAGCCGTGCTAAATTCCAAAACGATATGACACGATCACCCACCAGCACTGCCCCGAATCCAGCCGCAGATGCCGTCTGGCGGGCGGCCTTCGATGCCGCTCAGGCGAGCCGCACGGCGAATGTCGTGTGCATGAAATGGGGCACGCGCTATGGCCCGGAGTGGGTCAACCGCCTCTATGGAATGGTCGCCCGCAATACGACGTGGAAGATCCGCTTCGTCTGCTTCACCGACGACGCCACGGGCATCCGGCCCGAGGTCGAATGCCAGCCGCTGCCCGAGGTCCGCTTCGATGCCGGCCGCATCGGCAAATACTGGCCCAAGCTCGGCCTGATGCAGGAAGGGCTCGGCGGGCTCCAGGGGATGACGCTGTTCCTCGACGTCGATCTCGTGCTGATCGACAGCATCGATCCGTTCTTCGAGCTGCCCGGCCGCTTCCTCATCGTCCGCGAGTGGAAAGACCCGCATCTGGGTTACGGCAACAGCTCCGTCGTGCGCTTCTTCGTCGGCATGGAGAAGGCCGTGCTCGACCGCTTCTATGCGACGCCTGAGGACGAGATCATCGGCAAGTACGCCTCGAAAGAGCAGAACTTCCTGACCAAGGCCGTCGACGAGGCGACGTTCTGGCCGCCGGAATGGTGCGTGCCGTTCTCGCTCGCCTGCCTGCCGCGCAATCGCGTCGTCAGGTTCTTCTCGACGCCGGTGAAACCGGCCGGCGGCAAGATCCTGGTGTTCTTCGGCTCGATTACGCCCGCTTCGGCCTTGCGCGGCGAGCACGAGGTCAGGAAGCGCGTCGGCAAGGGCTTCTGGCGCCCGACCCAGCGCCGTTATCGCCCCGCCCCCTGGATCGCCGACTACTGGCGGGAGTGAAGAGGGGCGGGAGTAACCGTCTGCGCGCTCAATTGACGAAGATCTCCACCCGGCGTCGTGGCCGGCCGAAGTAGAGGAACAGCACGGCGAGCGCGCCGAATGTCAGGAACGCCGGGATCTTCAACATCGTGACGATCAGCGTATCCCAGACCACCGGATGCGTTCGCGTCGCAACGGTTTTCTGCGTGGCGGCGAGCGTCTGCGGGGCGAGATCGGTCCAGTGCTTGTGGATCGACGCGAACGCCGGGGCATCCGCGCGATGGGACCGCGACAGATCGCTGGTGAGCGCGATCACAGCGCCGAGCAGGAACAGGCTGCCTATGAAGCGCAGGACGAGCATGGGCCTCGAAGCTCCCGGGCGGGGCTGCCGGGTTCGATCCCGGCACCGTCAACGACGCCGTCGAGTGTCGCCATAGGAGGCGGCGTCGACACAGCGCGACGGCACTGTTGCCGCGCTGTCCAATCGCGATAGCGCTCGATCCCGGCGGGCGCAAGGCGGTTGCGCCCTATTTCTTGAAGTAGAACGAGAACAGCACGATGCACGCCGAGATGACCACGGCCCAGACCCACGCCGGTATTCCCTTCGACGATGCCGATTGAGCCCCGCCTGCCGGCGAATGCGCGGCAGATGGCGCTGCGGGCTCGACCGTAGCGTCCGCGGTTGCAACGGCAGCCGCAGGCGCGGCCTCGGCCGGCTTGCTGACGAGCTGCTCGAACTTGTTGAAGAACTGGCCCGCCAGCATCTTCGCGGTCGAGTCGATCAGCCGCGAGCCCAGCTGCGCGAGCTTGCCCGTCACCTGCGCGTCGACGTCGTAGCTGAGCTTGGTGCCGTCTCCCTCCTTCTCGAGCTTCACCTTGGCTGCGCCGCGCGCATTGCCGGCAACGCCACCCGAGCCTTTGCCCGAGATCGTGTAGCCGTTCGGCGGATCGAGATCCTGCAACTCGACTTCGCCGTTGAACTTGGCCTGCACCGGCCCGATCTTCGTCGTCACCGTCGCCTTGAACGCGGTCTCGGAGAGCTTCTCGAGCGTGTCGCAGCCGGGGATGCACTTCTTGAGGATTTCCGGATCGTTCAGCGCGCGCCAGACTTCCTCGGGCGACGCATTGATCTTGTTCTCACCGGTGAGCTTCATCGAGCGGTTCTCCTTGGAGTTGGCCGTGCCTGGAACTCGCGCCCCGAATTCCAGGGCTGGCCCCGGTGTCGGGGACTAGCGAGAACAGGGCCTTAGACGTAGGGCTGAAGCCCAATTGCCACGGACGGATGGCCTTGTCACCTGTGCAAATCCGCCTGCGTTGTCCAGGGCACCAGCACCGGCTTGCCGTCATGCTCCAGATGCAGAGCCCGGACACCGAAAACGCGGCCGAGCAGCGCCGCGTCGAGCACGTCGTGTGGCGCCCCGTCAGCCACGATGCGGCCGCCGTCGAGGACGACGACCCGGCTCGCGAACCGGGCCGCCAGCGTCAGGTCGTGCAATACGGCGAGCACCGTCGCTCCCGCCCCCGCGGTGCGCCCGAGGAGCGCCAGAACGCTGAGTTGATGGGCGGGATCGAGCGCCGCGATCGGCTCGTCGGCGAGCAGCACGGGGGCCTCGACGGCGAGCGCCCGGGCCAGCATCACGCGGGCCCGCTCGCCGCTCGAAAGCTCCGTCACCGCGCGGCCTGCGAGGTGCGCTGCGTCCGCGGCTGCGAGCGCCGTGTCGATCACCTCGGTGTCGGCGGCGCGTTCCCGGCCCGGTCCGCCGCCGTGTGGTATCCGCCCGATAGCGACCGCGTCTCGAACGCTGATCGGCCAGTGCGCCATATTCCCTTGCGGCAGATAGGCGACCGTGCGCGCCCGTTCGGCCCCCGACATTTTCCGCGCCTCTCGGCCGGCCAGCCGTATTCTCCCGTCCGCGATCGCGAGCCCCGCGATTCCCCGCAGCAGCGTCGTCTTGCCCGCCCCGTTGGGACCGAGCACTGCGATCAGCTCGCCCTTTTCGCAGCGCATGCCGATCCGGTCGAGCACAAGCCGCTCGCCGAGCCGCACGCTGACGTCGTCGATCTCGATCACGCCGCGGCTCCGCTTCCAGCGGCGATGTCGGCCTGCCGCCGCCGGTCGACGACCAGCGCGATGAAGAACGGGACGCCGATCAGCGCAGTGACGACGCCGATGTGCAACTCGCTGTTGGCCGGCACGAGCCGTACAGCGCAGTCCGCCGCCAGCAGCAGGTCCGCCCCCGCGATCATCGCCGGCACGTGGACCCGCGCGGGATCGTGCCCGACCAGCGGCCTGATGAGATGCGGCACGACGAGCCCGACGAACCCGATCACGCCCGCGACCGCGACGCACGCCCCCACACCCGCCGCAACGCCGATCAGCGTCGTCCGCGACAGCCTCTGCAGATCGATACCGCTCGACGCGGCGACATCCTCGCCCAGACTGAGGGCCGAAAGCTGACGCCGTGTCGCCAGCAGCAGCCACGCGGCAACCGCCATGAACGGAGCCGCGATGGCGATGTGCCGGAAGCTGCGGTCTTCCAGCGATCCGAGCAGCCAGAACGTGATTTCGAGCGTTGCATAAAGCGATGGCGCAAGGTTCAGCGTCAGCGAGATGAGCGCTCCGGCGAGGCTCGAAAGCGCAAGGCCCGCCAGCAGCAGCGTCACGATGTTGGCCTGCCGCCCGGCCAGCGCCATCAAAGCGGCGACCGATACGAGCGCCATCCCGATCGCCGCGATCGGCAGCGTGAACGACAACGCATCGGCGAGCCCCGTCGCGATCCCCAGCACCGCGCCGAACGCGGCCGCACCCGGCGCCCCCAGCACATCGGGGGCAGCCAGCGGATTGCGCATCAGGCCCTGCAACGCCGCGCCCGCGAGCGCCAAAATCGCGCCGATCATGATCGCCAACAGCGTCCGTGGCAGGCGCAACTCGCGCACGATCAGCACGTCCGTTGGATCGCCCCACCCGAACAGTCCACCGATCGCCTGGCCCCACGAAAGCCCCACCGGCCCGAGGCCCAGCGACAGCACCGCAAGCACGAGCCCGAGCGCGACGAGACCGGAGGTCAGTCTGATATCGCGGGGGTCGGGCAAGCCGTGTCTCCGAAATCGGTTGACATCATCCGCCGCGATCGATGTCAGGGTGCGGCATGAACATCAAGTGCGCCGATCGACCAGCCGCTGAAAAGGGGACGCATTCCCGCGCGCGGGTACGCCGCTGGGCATGCATCCCGTGCGCCGTGGCGGCGGCTCTCCTGGCCGTGCCGCCCGCTGTGGGCGCGCTGTCCCGATCCCCGATCCGCGTCGTCTCGATCAACCTGTGCACGGATCAGCTCCTGCTGGCGCTGGCCGATCCCGGTCAGATCGCGGGGCTCGGCCGCTTTTCGCGCCACGCCGAGATGTCGTTTCTCGCGGCCGCTGCCGCACCGTATCCGTCGCTCCGCGGCAGCGCCGAAGAAGTGCTCAAATCCAAGCCCGACCTCGTCCTGGCCGGGGCGTACTCCGGCCGCGCGACGCGTGCCGTGCTCGTCGCCCACGGGGTGCGCGTCGAGACGTTCGCGCCGCCCGAGACGATCGCCGCCGCGCGATCCGAGATCGAACGCATGGCCGCGCTTCTGGGCCGCCCCCGGCAGGGCGCGGCGCTGATCTCCGAGATCGACCGGGCGGTCACCGAGGCGACGGCGGCCAGAGCCGGACGGCCAGCGGTGTCGGCACTCGCCATCCAGAGGCGGGGTTTCGTGTCCGGCCGTCGAACGCTGCTGTCCGCCGCGATGGAGGTGGCGGGACTGGCGAACGCGTCGGCCGCTCTGGGTATATCGAGCATCGACCGGGCGCCCCTCGAGACCATCCTGAAAAGCAAGCCCGACGTGCTCGTGCTCGAGGATCTGCCGGTGTCGCGCGATCAGTCGACGGCGCTGCTCCACCACCCCGTACTCGTTCGCGCCGGTATCGGTTCTCGCGTGCTCCGGCTGCCGGTCGCCGAGGTCACGTGCGGCGGTCCCTCGCTCCCCCACCTCATCCGACGCCTGAGCCGCGAAGTGAGCGCGCAAACTCGCAATTAGCGCCAGACCTGGAACACGCCGTCCCACAAAAGCTTGACCGAGACCACGAACTGACAGGCGTAGAGCAGCCGGTAGAACGGCTTGGCCGGCACGTGGCGGACGAGCCAGATCCCGATCAGCGTCGAAATCCACGCCACCGGAAACAGGATCGCCGATGTCGCGACGTTCGCGGTGCTGAGCTGCCCCAGCATGAAGTAGGGCAGGATCTTCAGCGCATTGACGAGCGAGAAGAACATGATCGTCGTGCCGGCATAGAGCGAGTTCTCCAACCGCTGCGGCAGAATGTAGACAGAGTAGGGCGGCCCCCCCGCGTGCGCGAAGAAGCTCGTATAAGACGCGAGCCCGCCCCAGAACGTCGCGCGGACGGCATCGGGGCCGACCGGCTGCGCGCCGGCCGTCGGCTGCCTGCCGAACCAGTAGTTCAAGGTGAACACGACGCCGATCAGCCCGACCATGATCCGCACGTGCGCTTCCGTCACCCAGGCCGCCGTCGCCCATCCGCCGATCACGCCGAGGAAAGCCGCCGGTATCAGCAGCCGCAGGTTGGCCCAGTCGTAGGTGCGCCGGTAGTTCCAGATCCCGATGATGTCGGTTGCGACGAGAAGCGGCAATTGGATGGCAGCCGCCTGCACCGGCGAAACGGTGAGCGCCATCAGCGGCACGCCGAGTGCGCCGATGCCGGGCATGAACCCGCTCTTGGACATCCCGATCAGGAATGTGCCGAGAACGGCCGCGCCGTAGAACCAGGGGTCGGTTATCATCGCTCGGCGCTGTCGTGATGTTTCTGAAGGTCGCAAGACCGGATTGCGACATCTAGGCCAATCCGTCCCCGGTTGCGACCGGCCTGTGCGTCGCAGTCCGGGTCGTCTCGGCGGCCCCTCCCCAGTGCCGGCCTTGGGCCGGCGCAGCCATTGGGATTACGGCCTTCGTCGAGTTGGCTGGAGGGCGGGCACTGTCGCATAGTGCCGGCAAGGACTGCTCCAGGAGGAAACGATGAGCCGATACGCGGAAGTCTACACGAGCTGGCAGCAGGACCCCGAGGCTTTCTGGGCCGAGGCCGCCAAGGACATCTCCTGGTACAAGCTCTGGGACAAGGTGTTCGATCCCTACATGGGCGAATACGGTCGCTGGTTCGCCGGCGCGGAATGCAACACCGCCTACAACTGCCTCGACCGCCACGTGGAACGCGGCCGCGGCAGCCAGAAGGCGCTGATCTTCGACAGCGCTTATTCCAAGTCGAGCAAGTCCTACACGTATGCCGAGCTGACCCACGAGGTCGCGACGCTGGCCGGCGTGCTGCACGATCTCGGCGTCAGGAAGGGCGACCGCGTCGTCATCTACATGCCGATGATCGCGGAAGCCGTCATGGCGATGCTCGCCTGCGCGCGCATCGGCGCCATCCACTCGGTCGTGTTCGGCGGATTTGCCGCACCCGAGCTGGCAACCCGCATCGACGATTGCAAGCCGCACCTGATCATGACCGCGTCGTGCGGCATCGAGCCCGGCCGCGTCATCGCCTACAAGCCGCTGCTCGACAAGGCGATCGAACTCGCGGGCCACAAGCCGCAGCACACGCTCCTTCTGCAGCGCCCGCAGGCGACGGCCCAGATGGGCACCAGAGGCGGCACCAGAGATCACGACTGGCAGCAACTCGTCGACGAAGCCAGGAAGGGCGGCCGCAAAGCCGGATGCGTTGCCGTTGCCGCCACCGATCCGCTCTACATCCTCTACACGTCCGGAACTACCGGCGCGCCCAAGGGCGTCGTGCGCGACAACGGTGGCCACATGGTCGCGCTGAAGTGGACGATGAAGAACCACTACGGCATCGAACCCGGCGAGGTGTTCTGGGCCGCTTCCGACGTCGGCTGGGTCGTCGGCCACTCCTACATCTGCTATGCGCCGCTACTTCATGGCGCGACCACGCTGGTCTACGAAGGCAAGCCCGTCGGCACCCCCGATGCCGGCGCGTTCTGGCGCATCATCGCCGAGCACCGCGTGTCGGCGCTGTTCACCGCGCCGACGGCATTCCGCGCGATCAAGAAGGAAGACCCCGAGGGCAGGTTTGTCGGGAACTACGACATGCGCGGTTTCCGCACATTGTTCCTCGCCGGCGAGCGGGCCGATCCCGAGACCATCAAGTGGGCCGAGGCCAAGCTCGGCGTTCCCGTCATCGATCACTGGTGGCAGACCGAGACCGGCTGGGCGATCTGCGGCAATCCCGTCGGCCTCGGCGCGTTGCCGGTGAAGCACGGCTCCCCGACCGTGCCGATGCCGGGCTACGACCTGCAGGTGCTCGACGAGAAGGGCAATCAGGTCGCGGCGGGCGAGACCGGTACGCTCGCCATCAAGCTGCCGCTGCCGCCGTCGTGCCTGCCGACGCTGTGGAACAACGCCGAGCGCTTCCGCAAGAGCTACCTGTCGGACTTCCCCGGCTACTACACGACGTCGGATGCCGGCTTTCGCGACGCCGACGGCTACGCCTACGTGATGGCGCGCACCGACGACGTCATCAACGTTGCCGGCCATCGCCTCTCCACGGGCCAGATGGAAGAGGTCGTCGCCCAGCACAAGGACGTGGCGGAGTGCGCCGTGGTCGGCGTAGCCGATCCGCTGAAAGGCCAGTTGCCCGCGGGCTTCGTCGTCCTCAATTCAGGCGTGAACCGCGGGCAGACCGAAATCGGCCCCGAGATCGTCAAGCTCGTCCGAGACGTGATCGGCCCCGTCGCAGCGTTCAAGGACGTGCACATCGTCAAGCGGCTGCCGAAGACGCGCTCGGGCAAGATTCTGCGCGGCACCATGCGCCAGATCGCCGACGGCGAGACCTGGAAGATGCCTGCGACGATCGAAGATCCCGCAGCGCTCGAAGAGATCGAGGCGGCGCTGAAGAAAACGTGAGCGCCGACAGGGCGAGCGTGAGCTTGCCTCCCATTGCCGCGTTCGCCCCGTCGAGCGCCCAGCAAGACGGGTCTGGCGAGAACGGGCGGCAACAACCGACCTTACGAAACGGTCCCGCGCATGTCGGCGGGTCCAGGCTAATGCGGACCGTGCCTGATTGACCCTGCCCCGGGTGGGCCTTAGCTTGAGATGACCAACAACTTGGAGTGGCCGTGACGACAGCCGTCGGCCGTAAAGCCCTTGACCGAACTGTTCATCGTCGCAGCACTGATCCTTCTCAACGGCCTTTTCGCGCTTTCTGAGCTGGCGGTGGTGTCCGCCCGCCATCCTCGTCTCAAGGCGCTTGCGGCATCCGGACGGAAGGGGGCAGTCAGCGCGCTCGCTCTGGCGGCCGATCCGGGACGGTTTCTGTCTGCCGTTCAGATCGGTATCACGCTGATCGGCATCATCAACGGCGCCTACTCCGGCGAGACGTTCGGCGGTTATGCAGCCAACGCACTGAAGGACGTCGGGGTATCTGAAAGGTTCGCGGGGCCGGTCGGCTATGGTCTGGTCATCGCGATCATCACATACCTGTCCGTGATCGTCGGTGAGCTCGTGCCCAAGAGCCTCGCCTTGCGGAACGCCGAGGGGATCGCGTGTGCCGTCGCTCCGGCGATGGTCGTGTTCTCGAAAATCGCGGCGCCCGCAGTGTGGATTCTCGACACGTCGACACGCTTCGTGTTCCGCTTGTTCGGCCAGTCGACCGCGAGCGAGAACCGGGTCACGGACGAGGAGATCCGCGCACTGATCGGCGAGGCTGAATCCGCCGGGGTGATCGAGAAGGGCGAGCGCGAGATGATCGCGGGCGTGATGCGTCTCGCTGATCGCGCGGTGATCGGCTTGATGACCCCGCGCATCGACGTCGATTGGATCGACATCAACGGCAGCGAGCAGGAGATCAGGCAGCGGCTGATCTCAACCCCGCACTCGCGCCTGCCCGTCGGTGAAGGCTCTCTCGATCACTCGATCGGTGTCGTCCAGACGCGGGAGTTGCTTGCGGGCATTCTGGCCGGAACCTCGTTCGAGGTGCGCTCACATATCCGCAATGCCCCGATCATCTCCGACAACATGGATGCGCTCGCCGTTCTGGAAGTTCTGCGTGGAGCCGAGGTGCCGATGGCCCTCATTCATGACGAGCACGGGGACTTCGAGGGACTGGTCACTCCCGCAGACGTACTCGAAGCGATTGCCGGTGCGTTCAAGTCGGATGCGTTCGGTGTGGAACCTCACGCAACGGAGCGGGACGACGGGTCCTGGCTGCTCTCCGGCGCCATGCCAGCTGACGAGATGGCCGATAGGATCGGCATCGTCCTTCCGAACCAGCGCAGCTACACGACCGTTGCGGGGTTCGTCCTCAACCAGCTTCAGCATCTGCCCAAGGTGGGCGAGCATATCGACGCCAATGGCTGGCGGTTCGAGGTTGTCGATCTCGACGGCAGGCGCATCGACAAGGTGCTGGCGAGCCGAGCCAAAGCCACCCGCCGAACCGTTTCCTGATCACTTTCCCGCGCCGACTGGCCCCGTTGTCGCGAGGTGGCGGCCGGGTGGTGGCCAGATACTGGTCAGTCGTGGCACTGTCGGCGGCGAACGACGCCCTCTTCCCGAACGAGCCCATGCCCCATGTCTTCCGTTAGTGCCCATGCCCCCTTCATCGAACGCCACCACATCTGGAGCGACGAGCAGCGTCGGCAGGCAGCCGACGTGCTGCATCGCGCGGAAGCCAACGGCGTCCGCTTCGTGCGGCTCGCGTGGGCCGACAGTTTCGGCTGCAGCCGCGCCAAGCTCGTCACGCTCGAAGCGTTCGCGAGCGCGCTGAAGAGCGGCCACAACATCCTCGTCGCCACCTACACCCTCGACAGCTCGGGCGCGCGCGTGTTCGCCTCGTTCACCCCGGGCGGCGGTCTCGGGATCGAGGAGCTGACCGGCTCGCCGAACCTGATCGTCGTCCCCGATCCCGCGACCTTCCGGATGCTGCCCTGGGACACCGACGATGGCAGAGCGAATGTCGCCTGGGTCCTCTGCGACACGTATTTCACCAACGGCAAGCCGTTCCCTTTCTGCCCGCGCCAGCTTCTGAAACGCCAGCTCGCGCGTATCGCCGAGCGCGGCTGGCGGATGAACGTCGGACTCGAGGTCGAGTGGTATCTGTTGAAAGTAGCGACCGGCCAGGTCGAGCCGGAGAACATCGGCGGCCCCGGGTTGCGCGGTCGCCCGATCGCAACGAGGGCGGTGGAACCCGGCTTCGCGATCCACGGCGAATCCGGCCTCGACCTGATGCAGCCCGTGCTGCTCGAACTGGCGACGGCCTATGAGAAACTCGGCCTGCCGCTGCGTTCGATCGAGAACGAGTGGGGACCCGGTCAGGTCGAAGTCACGTTCGCGCCGCAGGACGCGCTCACCGCGGCCGACACGATGCTGCTGTTCCGCACAGCGACCCGCCAGCTCTGCCGCCGCCTCGGCCATCTCGCGACCTTCATGACGTGGCCGGCGATCAAGGGCTATTATCCCAGCGGCTGGCACTTGCATCAGTCGCTGTGCGATGCCGCGAGCGGCCACAACGTCATGATGTCGGACGATCACCGTGTGCCACTGTCGCTTATGGGGCGGCATTATCTCGGCGGCCTTCTCGAACACGCGGTGGCCGGCGCGGCGTTCTCCACGCCGACCGTGAACGGCTATCGGCGGTTCCGCGCGTATTCGCTGGCACCCGATCGCGCGTCGTGGGCCGTCGATCATCGCGGCGTGATGGTGCGCGTGCTGGGTGGCGTGGGCGATCCGGCGACCCGGCTGGAGAACCGCATCGGCGAGCCGATGGCGAACCCTTACTTGTTCATCGCCCAGCAGATCGTGGCGGGCCTCGCCGGGACCGACGCCCGGCGCGATCCCGGCCCGCAGGATCTGGAATCCTACGTCAGCGATCGGCCGATGCTGCCCAAGAGCCTCACATCCGCGCTCGATCTCCTGCATGCAGCGCCACTCTACCGCAAGGAAATGGGCGACCTGTTCGTCGACTACTTCGTCAAGCTCAAAGGCACCGAGGCCGGCCGCTTCGATCAGTTCCTGAAAGACCGCGGTATCCCCGCCGGCGACGAACCGACCGAGTGGGAGCAGAACGAGTACTTCGACTTCTTCTGATGTAGGTTGGGTCGAGGCCACTGGCCGAGGCCCAACTTCAACGACGTACCTTGGATTGTTGGGCCTCGCATGCGCTCGACCCAACCTACGAGAGATTGCGGGAGACCGACATGACCCTCATCGAACGCCCCAATCGCGCGCCGCTCTACGACTGGGACGCGCTTGTCGACGAAGAGCGCGCGCACCGGCTGATCTACACCGATCCCGGCATCTTCCAGCTCGAGATGGCCAACATCTTCGGCGGCACGTGGACCTACATCGGCCACGAGAGCGAGATCGCCAAGCCGAACGATTTCATCACGCGCAAGCTCGGCCTGCGGCCCGTGATCGTGGTGCGCGACGGCGACGGCAAGATCCGCGTACTGTTCAACCGCTGCACGCATCGCGGCACCACGCTGTGTCGGCTCGAGAAGGGCAGTGCGCGCCACTTTCAATGCCCCTATCACGGCTGGAACTTCGCCAACACGGGCCAACTCCGCGGCGTGCCGTGGCCGGACGGCTATGCCGGCGACATGCGCGATCCCAAGTACAACGTCGCGCAGGTGCCGCGTGTGGAGAGCTACCGCGGCTTCATCTTCTGCACGCTCAACATGGATGCACTGCCGCTCGTCGATCATCTCGGGCCCATCACGCAGCCCATCGACGACTGGGTGCTCCGCAATCCCGGCGGCAAGCTCGAAGTCTGCGAGGCCAACCGCATCAAGTACAAGGGTAACTGGAAGCTCGCCTACGACAACTCATGCGACGGCTATCACGTCATCTACTCGCATCGCTCGCTGGTCGAGATGGAAGCGCGGCTGATGCCCGGCCAGGCGAAGGGCATGTCGTATTACAAGAACTCGCCCGACAGCCTCGCCATGTACATGCGCTACACCGGCCACGGAAACCACTTCAAGGACAAGCGCCCCAACATCGAGAACCGCCCGGGCGGGCTGTGGGCGCTCGAGCCCGCGACGCCCGGACAGGAACACTACGAGGCGCTGTTCAAGGAGCGCTATGGCGATCGCGCGCCGTCGCTGCTCGATCTCGCGGGCTCGGTGCCGGTCAACATCAACGTGTTCCCGAACTTCTCGCTGCTCGGCAATCACATACAAGTCTTCGAGCCCATCAGCGTCAACGAGACCAACGCCGTCTGGTACGGCACGCGGATCGTCGACGACGGAACGATCGGCGCGGAAGGTGTGCGCGACATCAATGCGCTGCGCATGCGCACGCAGGAGCAGTTCCCCAACTTCGGCGAGGTCGACGACGTCGCCAACTTCGAGCAGATCCAGAAGGGCCTCGACTGCATCGAGGACGAGTGGGTCTACATGAACCGCGGCGCCGGCATTCCCGGCCGCGTCAAGACCAACCCGGACGGCACCATCGATGCCCCATCCACCGACGAAGCCTTCATGCGCGAACACTTCAAGGAGTGGAAACGCCTGCTGAAAGCCACCCCGAACATGCAGGTGAAGCGGGAGGTTTGAGATGACGAACGTGCACCTGCTCGCTTGCTTAATCGCAACCGGCATTGCCGTAGCCTTTGGGAGCGAAGCCGCAACCGCGCAGGAAATCGATGCTGTCGCCTATTTCCAGAAGGCCGGACTGTCTCGCGGCGAAGGGCTCGCGAGGAAGACCAAGCTCGTCGATGTGCGCCCCGCCGAGCCGGGCGAGGTCGTCGTCACGATCATCAAGGGTGAAGGCAAGGAGACGCAAAGTGCTCCCGCCAAGGCCGGCGACAAGGTCGTGCGCAATCGCTGTGACGCGACCGGCAACGAGGAGATCCTCGTGAAGGCCGCGACGTTCGTGCGACGCTACGATGGCCCTGTCGCAGCCGCGGATGCGAGCGGCTGGCGCGCGTACCGCCCGCGCGGCAACCCGATGAAGTTCGTCGTCGTCGCCGAGGGTGACGGCGCGTTCACGTTCAAAGCGCCGTGGGGCGAGCAGATGATCGCGCGGCCCGGCGACATGATCGTGCAGGACCCGAACCGCACCAGCGACACCTACCGCATCGCCAAGGCCGCCTTCGACTGCACCTATGAAGTGGTACGGCAGCCCCAGCCCAAATCGAACACACGATCGCGGCAGTGAAGACCGCGGAGCCGCCCTCGAGCTACGGAGAGCCAGCATGAACGACGCAACCGCACCCGATCCCTCTCGCACGTCGCACTACGTCAACGACGCATTCTATACGCGCGTGATCGCCGAGTTCATCGACTGGCAGCGCGACGAAGCGATCATCGCCGACCTTCCGATCCGCGATCACGCACGGCAGATCATCGAGCGCGAGGCGCGGTTGCTCGACGGTCACGACCACGAGCGTTGGCTCGCGATGTACGCGCCGGAGTGCATCTACTGGGTGCCCTCTACGGTTCCAGGTACGCCCGAGCGCGGCGATCCCCGGCGTGAGATCTCGATGATGTTCGACGACCGCCGCCGGATGGAGGATCGCATCTTCCGTCTGCGCACCGGCTATGCGTGGAGCCAGGCGCCGCGGTCCCGCACGGTTCGCCTCGTCACCAACGTCGAGGTGTTCGCAACGGAGAAACCCGGCACGCGCATGGTCCGTTCCAACTTCTTGATCTCGGAGTTCTGGGGCGACGAAACCCGCATCCTGACCGGCTGGGCCGGTCATCGCATCACGCACCGCGACGGCCGCTGGCTGATCGAAGCCAAGCAGATCAACCTCATCGACGCCGACCAGTGCCTGCGCAACATGAGCATCATCCTGTAGCGCCCGACGGCCACACGATGTGAGACCCTCCATCGCGACGAGGTGGGCACTGGGGCCAGCCGTAAAAATAGATGGGGTCCGGGGAATACTTTCCCCGGCAGGGTCGGGGACGGGTCCCCGTCGCGGCATCGCCGCGAAATATCGTACAGTCACCGGCGAACGCCAACCGGAGACACACACATGCACCAGCCCCTTCACAATCGCGTCGCGATCGTCACCGGCGCGAGCAACGGCATCGGCAAAGGCATCGCCGAGGCTTACGCCGAAGCGGGCGCGAAGACGGTGCTCGTCGCTCGTTCGCCCGACAAACTCGCAGCCCTCCAGCGCAGCCTCGAAGCCGCCGGCGCGACGGCGCTGGCCTTGCCGTGCGACGTGACCCGCGAGAACGATGTCGCTCGCCTGTTCGGCGAGGTTCGCGATAAATTCGGCCGCGTGGACGTCGTCGTGAACAACGCCGGGGTTGCGTCGGGAACGGCGATCGACGATCTGACGCTCGATGCCTGGAACGACGTGGTGTCGATCAACCTGACGGCGGTGTTTCTGATGTGCCGCGAGGCCGTCAAGGCGATGAAGGCGCAGACGCCGCAGGGCGGGCGGATCATCAACATGGGCAGCGTGTCCGCGAAGACGCCGCGGCCGGACTCGATCGCCTACACCGCGACGAAGCACGCGATCCAGGGCATGACGCACCAGTTGACGATGGACGGGAGGAAGTACGGCGTGGTCGCGTCGATCATCCATCCGGGCGCGACGCTGTCGAGCTTCACGTCGCGGCGCGGGCGAACGGTAGCGGGGCCGGGCGCGACGCCGGAGGACTACGTGATGACGGCAGCGGACGTGGCGCGCGTGGCGCTGCTGATGGCGACGCTGCCGCCGGAGGTCAATCTCTACGAGGCGACGATCCTGCCCAACCAGATGCGCTCGTTCATCGGCCGGGGCTGACTGCGGACGTTCCGTCCGGCCCCTGTCGGTTCAATTTCTGCCCGTCAGCCGCAGGAACCGGTCCTGCATCGTAGGCTTGTCGGCGAACACGCCCGCGAAGCGGGTGGTGACGGCGGGCATGCCCTGCTGGCGCAGACCGCGAGCAGCGATGCACTGGTGCTCGGCCTCGATCATCACGGCGACCCCCTTGGGCTCGAGGCCCTTTTCGATGGCGGCGGCGATCTCGGCGGTGAGCGCCTCCTGGGTCTGCAGGCGCCGGGCGAGCGCATCCACGGCGCGAGCGAGGCGCGACAGCCCGGTCACGCGCCGGCCGGGAATGTAGGCGACGAAAGCCCGGCCCATGAACGGGGCGATGTGGTGCTCGCAATGACTGAGCACGGGGATGTCCTTGAGCATGACGATGTCGTCGAAGCCCGAGACGTCGTCGACGAGCGACTCGGTCAGCAGCGCTACGGGGTCCTGGCCGTATCCCGCGAAGTATTCGAGGTAGGCCTCGGCCACGCGCTGAGGCGTCTCCCGCAGCCCCTCGCGATCGGGGTCTTCGCCGGCCCAGGCCAGCAGCGTTCTCACGGCGGCTTCCGCTTGCGCTTGCGTCGGCCGCGCCGGCCAGACCGGTGCAATACCCGCCGGCGTTGCCGGTCGCATGGGGGTGGACGTGAGGGAGGCGTGTAAGTCGAGCGGCAATTTCTTCAAGGACGTAGTTCCCGACAATTGGCGAAGGGCAGGCATGCGGCGCGACGGAATGACGGGACGAAGGACTCCCCTTTCCGTCCGGCGACAGCTATCTATAGCATGGATGCTGCCGGGGGGCGTAAGAGGTCCCGGGAGCAGAACAGATCCGCAATACCATGCGGGGCTTCGGTGCAGATGTGGGGGCAACCCCGGCGCGGCGCTATAGCCGACGGCTCGAATGAGGCAGGAATGACGGCGCTCAGCGAGATCTACAACTCTAAGATTATCGAGCTGGCAGCAGCGATCCCGCGTGCTGAACGGCTTTCGTCCCCCGACGCGAGCGCAACGGCGCACTCCAAGTTGTGCGGCTCGACGATATCGGTCGACATCAAGCTCGCGTCTGGACGGATCGCCGCATTCGGCCAGCTCGTGAAGGCGTGTCTTCTCGGTCAGGCGGCAGCATCCGTGATGGGCCGTGAAGCCGTCGGCTCGACGCCGGCCGAGCTTCGGCAGGTTGCCGACACCATGCGCCGCATGCTCAAGGAAGGCGGCGAGCCGCCGACCGGGCGGTGGGCCGATCTGGCCGTGCTGCAGCCGGTCAAGGATCACAAGGCGCGGCACGCATCGACGCTGCTCGTCTTCGAAGCTGTCGAGCGGGCGCTGGCCGAGATCGACGCCAGGGCGAGCGCAACGGCCTGACGACCTTTGCTGGAATACCCTTTGCCATTGGCCCGGCCGGAAACTTTCCACCGACTTCGTTGCCATCAGGAGATGCCGATGACCGTGATCGAGGATCCCCTGGCCCTGCAAGGCCGCCGCGGAACGGTCGTCTATCCTGCGGAGCTGGCGGGCGGCTTCGAGGGACGCGTCAAACGCGCGATGACGGAGAAGCTCGGGCTTTCGCAGTTCGGTGTCAACATCACCACACTGGAGCCGGGCGCGCGTTCGGCGCTGCGTCATTCGCACGCCCGGGAGGACGAGTTCGTCTACATCCTTTCCGGCGAGCTGACGCTGATCACCGACGAAGGTGAACACCAGTTGCGCGCATCGATGGCCGCTGGGTTTCCTTGCGGCGAAGGCAACGGCCATCACCTCGTGAACAACGGTACGGCGCCGGCCACCTATCTCGAGATCGGCACGCGGTCGAGCGACGACGATGTCGATTACCCCGATCACGATCTGAAGGGGGTGAAGCGCGGCGGCCGTTACAGCTTCTTCCGGCGGAACGGGGACCCATACGACTGATGCTCCGGCATTTGCGCAGGCTAGCGGCGTTCGCGCTCAAACTACCGATCTACGCCTACCGGTATTCGCTGAAGGCGCTGATCGGCTGGGAATGCCGCCACCTGCCCAGTTGCTCGGAGTACGCGCTGGATGCCATCGACCGCAACGGCGCCTGGCGCGGGTTCTGGCTGACGGTCTCGCGGATCTCGCGCTGCCATCCCTGGGGCACTTGCGGTTACGATCCAGCGCCCGACCTCACGCAGTGCCGACACACGCTCGCGCCCTGGCGCTACGGCCGCTGGACCGGTCGCCATCTGCACCACGGGCAACCCAAAGCGTGACGCACGTTCAGCAACTGCCGTCGGCGTGCTCCCAGTCCTGGATGTCGCGGCAGGGGGAGATGACGAGGGTGCGTCCGCCGGCAATTCCGATCTTGACGGCGGGGCGCCCATCGATCGAGACGACGTCGAAGTCCTCCGCGGCCGGCGCGGGAAGCCGCTTTTCCGCAAGCTCCTCGATGTGACCGCGGTTGAACGTCAGAAACCGGAGCCGCCGACGGTCCTGGCTCGGCACGACGATGTCCGGCCGGCCGTCGCCGTTGAAATCGGCGATTGCCGACAGTTTGAGATGGCGCGACCCGAACACGTGGTTCGACACGTCGTCGGTGTCCGCGATCATCTCGAGCTTGCCGTCGCGCAGCGTCCAGATCTGCAACTCGCCGCGGATATGAGGCGTGACGACGATGGCGATGTCGTTCCGGCCGTCTCCGTTGAAATCAGCAAATCCGATCGGGTTCAGCCATCGGTTCGGTGTGCCGATGGGGGGCGTCTCCGCGATGATCTCGAGGTCCTTGCCGCGAATGCCGAGCACGGCGAGCGCTGCACCGCTGCGCTGGTAGCTGCGCACGGTGACGATTTCCTCCTGGCCGTCGCCGTCGATATCGACGAGGCGGGGCGTGCGATCCTCGAACACGCTGTCCTTGGGCAGGCGGTAGCGCATGACTTGCTTCGACGTCGTCGAGATCGTCACGGCGGTCGGGTGCTGATCGGTTCCGAACGGGAAATGGCGGTAGCGGCCGGTCGGCTCGGAGAACCAGGCGGCCGCGATATTGATCGATCCGCGGACGAGATCGCCGTCCTTGAGCCGGAGATCGCGCTTGGGGCGCTTGAACGCGTCGGGATCGGGCTCGAGCTTCAACTCGCCCTGGTGCATCGTCCTCGAGCGAGATTGGCCACCGGATTGGCCACCCGGCTGAGCCTGCCCCTGCACGGTTGGCGTCGGCTGTTGAATCTGAGCGTCGGCGACGGCGAGACCGGCGAGCAACGCGGCTGCAGCCAGCGGCAGATGAGGCGAACGGCGGCGCATGGAAGTCTCCCCGCGTGTGTGAGCACCACCCTTATACGGATTCGCTCCGATCCTTCAGGTGCAGCCCCTCACCGAGCCGTCCGCCGGTCGAGGCGTTGAAACAGAAGCGCAACGACGATTCCGGTCAGCGCGAACAGCGCCGCGCATGCCGACATCGCAGCAGCCGAGCCCCAGTATCCAATCATCAGGCCGACGAGGATCGGGCCGAGCGACTGCCCGGTGAAGAAGAAGAACGCATGCATCGAATAGGAAGACGAACGCGCGCTTGGTGCCAGCTCGACCGATTCGTTCTGTATCGCGCTGTGCAGCATCATGTAACCAAATCCGGTCACAGCGAAGGCAGCGACGACAGCCGCCGCGGGAAGCCCCGCCGCAAGCGCCAGCAGTCCCGCAGCGCCCAGCACGCCACCCGTCGCCATCAGGGTGGTGCGGCCGAAGGTGCGCAACAACCACGGAAGCACCAGCGTGAAGACAAGGCCGCCGATACCGATCCCGCCGATCGCGAAGCCCGCCTCCCGCGTCGCGCCGGTGCCGGCACGCGTCAGAATATCGGCAACGTAGGGCGTAACGCCCCACAGAGCGATGCCTTCGCCGACCAGGGCGAGGAAACACAGGTAGGCGCGTGGATTGGCAAAAACGAGCCGATACCCGGCGATGGCGGCAGACACGCTGAAGCTTCGCTCGATCCGCTCCGGTGCTTCCCGCAGCATCGCGCTGGCGGCGATCGCGGCGACGAGAACGAGGGAGCCCGCCAGCAGCATCGTTCCCCGCCAGCCCAGCGTTTCGGCGAGCAGACCCGCAACGCTGCCGCCCACGATCTGGCCGGCGAGCCCCGCGCCGACGAAGCGGCCGATGGCGATCTGGCGTGCGGGCCCGGTATATCGATCGCCGAGCAGCGCCATGCCCGAGGGGATCGTGCCGCCGCCGCCGATCCCGCCGAAGAACCGCAGCAGCAGCAGTACACCGATGGTCGGCGCGAACGCCCCTGCGAGCAGGGTCAGGGCCAACAGCCACAGCGCCGCCCGCAACAGGCGCGACTTGCCCCATATGTCACCGATCGGGCCCAGAATCGGCTGGAACAGAGCGAACGGCAACGCATAGGCCGAGGACAGCAACGCTGCCGTCGGCACGGAGACGGCGAAGTCTCCCGCGATCAGCGTGATCATGGGATCGATCGATCGGCCCGACGTCGAAGCCGCAAACGAGCACAGCGCGAAAACCCAGAGGATCATGTGGTCAGCGATTTCCTGCCCTGACGGGAATGTCTTGATTCGACCACCACAGGCCTCCATTTTGCTGGATCACTGGCCCGCCCGTGGCCCCAGGGAGCAATCACAGTGCACCGCGACCGCGACAGCAGACGAGTTGATGCCCGTCAGCGATCACTGGCGCGCCCTCGCAACGGTAGCATGCTCGCTGCTTCGGGAGCAGCATCGGCATTGCTCTGGTTGCTCTTTCTGTTCGCCGGATCGGCCGGCCCGCTGTCGGCTCAGGACGCGCCGCCGCGTCTGGTGGAGAGAATTCCCGAGGCCGCGCTCGCTCCGCTGCCGGAACCGCGGGTGACGCAGCACACGCTGACGCTTGCCGATCGCACGCTGCGCTTCAAGGCGACGGCGGGTGCTTTGGCGATCGCGAATGCGGAGCGCGATGTTCAAGCCGACGTCGCTTTCATCTCCTATGCGCTGGAAGGCGCGGCCGGCGGCAACAGGCCGGTGGTGTTCGCTTTCAACGGCGGACCCGGCTCCGCCTCGGTCTGGTTGCAACTCGGTACGATCGGCCCGTGGCACGTGCCGATGACGGGTGAGACCGTGTCCACTGCGGGCACGCCCGTCCTCGGTGCCAACCGCGATACGTGGCTGGATTTCGCCGACCTCGTGTTCATCGATCCTCCCGGCACCGGTTACAGTGCGGTCTGGCCGCCGTCGAAGGGGAGCGGGCCTGCAACGGGGCCGGCCGCCGGCTTCTACCGCGATCCCGTGGTGCCGGCCGCCCGTCGCGAGCGACGCGATCCGCCCAGAACCGCCGCCCGCGTCCCCGGCGCGCGCCACATCGGTGGCCCCGAATGGTTCTGGTCGGTCGAAGGCGATGTCGTCACGTTCGCCGAGTTCATCGACGGCTGGCTCGAGCGCTACGGCCGCAAGACTGCCCCGACCGTGATAGTCGGCGAAAGCTACGGCGGATTTCGCGCGCCTCTCATCGCGGAGCATCTGTCGTCGGTTCATTCCCGGCGCGTCGCGGCGATGGTTCTGGTATCGCCGGTGCTCGACTTCGATGGACGACGGGGATGGCGGACGCCGCAGCATTATGTGTCGCTGTTGCCGTCGATCGCCGCGACGGCGTGGGAGCGGGCAGGCGCCGAGCCGTCGCGCCAGATCCTGGCCGAGGCGGAGACTTATGCGGCGAGCGAGTACCTCGTCGATCTGATGCGCGGCCCGCGAGATGCAGCAGCGCTCGGCCGGATGTCGGAGCGCGTTGCGGCCTTCAGCCGGATTCCCGTCGACACCGTCATGAAGCTGAGCGCGCGGCTGTCTCTCGGCAGCTTCGTCGACAACAGCCCGCAGCTGGCCAATCAGGTCGTATCTCTCTACGACGCCGGAATGACCGGTTTGAAAGCGCCACCACGGCGAGGCCGCGGCGGATTTTCGGATCCTTTCACGACGGGTCTCAACGCCCCCCTCACCGCTGCCATGGACGTTCTGCACGAGCGTCTGGGATGGCAACCCGCGCGGCCCTACGTGATGCTCTCAGGAGCTGTGAACCGGCGGTGGCGGTGGCCCAACGCGCCGCATGCCCCGGAAGTGATGGCCGTGCTGACGGACTTGCACCGGAATCAGCCGCAACTGCGCACCCTGGTCGCCCACGGATACACCGATCTGGTCACGCCCTATTTCGCGAGCGTGGCGCAGTTGGCCCAGCTTCCTTCGCACGGTCCGGAGAACCGTATCTCCTTGGAGGTCTTCGCGGGAGGGCATATGTTCTACAGCCGGAACGGCTCACGTGCCCGTTTCCGCAGCGCTGCCGAGCGGATGCTCAGCGAGGCGCTCGGAACCGGCGTCAAGAAGCCGAGCGGCGAAACGGGGGAGATGCCTTGATGAATATGCCAATTCCAATTGCGGCCGCGGCTGCTCTAGTCCTGTGCGCAGCGCACGCCGCACAAGCGCAGCAATGGCCCACGCGGCCTATAACGATGGTCATTCCGTTCGCCGCGGGCGGTCCCGTCGATACGGTCGGGCGGCTCCTCGGCCAGTATGTCGGAGACAACCTCGGCCATCAGATGGTGATCGAGAATGCCGGCGGCGCCGGCGGAATGATCGGGTCGGCCCGGGTCGCGAAAGCCGAGCCCGACGGCTACACCGTCCTGCTCGGTGGCAGCGCCGTGCTGGCCCTCAACCAGGCGATCTACAAGAAGCCGTTGGTCGACGGAGCCAAAGATTTCACATTTGTCTCGATGTTTGCCGACAGCGCGCGCCTGCTGCTCGTGCGCAAGGATTTCCCGGCGAACAACCTGAAGGAGTTCGTGGCGTACGCGAAACAGAACGTATCGAAGATGCAATACGGCTCTGCCGGGATCGGCTCGGGCAGCCACGTCTGCGCCGTGCTCCTCGACGCTGTCGTCGGCACCAAGGTGCCTCACGTTCCCTACCGTGGCTCTGCGCTCGCGATGCAGGATCTCGTTGCGGGTCGCCTCGATTACGTCGCCGAGCAGATCTCGACCGCCGTCGGCCACGTGCAGGGCGGCTCCATCCGTGCGATTTCGTTGATGGGTCTCGATCGCTCGAACGTCGTGCCTGATATCCCGACCGCCGCCGAAGAAGGGTTCAAGGGCCTCGATTGCGGATCGTGGGCGGCACTCGTCTATCCCAAGGGTGTGCCGGACCCGATCGTTCAGAAGCTTGCCGCCGCCATCGACAAGGCTTTGGACAATCCGGCCCTGAAGGCGAGCTACGACAAGATCGGCGTGTCCATCCCGGCCAAAGACAGGCGCACCCCGGCATACCTCGCGAAGTACACGCCCGAGGAGATCGAGCGTTGGGGCAAGGCGATCCGAGCCGCCGGAATTTCGAACTGAGGCTCACGCGCCTCCCGAACACCGAGGGCGGCGGCTCCGGCCGCCACCCCTTTCCGACCGTCGCCCGCTCGCGTGAATTCGACAGCGACAGCAAAGCCCACCTTATCTCCCCGGCGTTTCCCCTTGCGGTCGGTGCGGGCCGCTGGCAGCTTTGCTGCGTCTCCACTCTCGTTCGGGATGAGGCGGCGCATGCAGATGTCGGAAGGCGAGGCAGGTCACGTCGAGCCGCCGGTCCAGACGCTTCGCGGGCGCGTGTTCGAGATCATCGAGCATGGGCGGCGTCGCGACCTCGGGGCGCGCATCGTCGATGGTGTACTGATCGCCCTGATCGTGGGCAATGTCCTCGCTGTGATCGCGCAAAGCGTGCCGGAAGTGGCGGCCCGGCATGGCGATGCCCTGCAGAGGTTCGACCGGCTGTGCGTCGCCGTCTTCGCGATCGAGTACGTCGTGCGCCTGTGGGTGGCGCCCGAGCATCCGATTGCGCGGGGATCGACGGCGCTGTCCGCGCGGTGGCGCTCTGCAGGCACGCCGATGATGGTGATCGATGCGCTGGCACTGGTGCCGCTGCTGATCGAATTGGTCTATCCCGGTGATGCCACGGCGAGGCTCGCTCGCCTCGTGCGGTTCCTGAAGCTGGCGCGATACTCGCCGGCGCTCGCCACGATCGGCCGGGTCATCAAGGCGGAGCGCCGCGCGTTGCTCGCGTGTCTCATCATCATATCGGGCGTTCTGCTGGGGGCCGCTGCCGTCATGATGACCGTCGAAGGCCGCCAGCAGCCCGACAGGCTCGGCGATCTGCCGAAGGCGCTGTGGTGGTCGGCATCGATGCTGGCGAAAGTCGGCGGGGGCGAGCTGGAGCCGGCCACCGCACTCGGCCGCATCGTCGCCGCCGTTACCGTGATGCTCGGCATTCTCTGTTTCGCGCTACCGGTGGCCATTCTCGGGCGCGGCTTCTACGACGAGATCCGCCGCCGTGATTTCGTCGTCACGTTCGCGATGGTGGCGCGAATTCCGCTGTTCGCCCGGCTCGATCCGGCTGCTCTCGCTGAAATCGTCGGCACCATCCGCGCTCGCACGGTGCCGCCGCATGCCGTCATCATCCGGAGGGGAGAACGGAGCGATGCGATGTATCTGATCGCCGCGGGCTCGGTCGATGTCGCGCTCGCGGAAGGCGGTACACGGAGGCTGGTGCAGGGCGATTTCTTCGGCGAGATGGCGCTGTTGTCGCGCGAGGCCCGCAGCGCCACCGTCACTGCCGCCGTGACCACGGACCTGCTGATCATCGAAGCCGTGGAGTTCCTCCGCCTGTGCGAGCGCCTTCCCGAAATGCGGGAGCGGGTCGAGACCGTCGCGACGATGCGACGAGACGGACTTGCATCGACGTGATCGGCGCAGGCCCTCTCACTCAAGGCTTGCCCAGGACGCGTCCGTGCAGCCAGACGAGCAACATCGTGAGGACGCCCAGTCCGGCCATCGCGAGGGTGATCTGCGTCATGGCGACGGCGAGGCTGTCCTTGCCCAGGCTGCTGCCGGCGAGCGCCACGATCGCCGTGCTCGGCAGGTAGCCGGCCGCGGTTCCGATCAGGAACGTGCGCTGCGAGGTCGGGAGCACGCCGAGCATCACATTGACGAGTATCCCGGGCACCGGGAGTTGCCGGGCGACGAAGATGGTGGTGACGGTCGGGTTCGCCAGCACCTTGCGGAGGGCATCGCTGGCGCCGGTCATGCGGCTCTCGGCCCAACCGCGCCCGCTCCAACGGGCGAACTGGAACGCACCCCACGAGCCCGCAATGCTGGAAACGAGTGCCACGATGCCGCCTGCGACGAAGCCGAACAGCGCACCGGCGAGCGCACTCAGCGCCAGCCGCGGCACGCCCAGCGCGATGGCGCCGATCGTACCGGCAGCGAATACGGCATAGGCGCTCCAGCCATAGGAACGGATCTGCTGCTTCAGCGCCTGCAGATCACCGATCCACTGCTTGAGCGGTGTGAAGTGGAGGACCAGCACGAGGCCGGCAACTCCCAGCGCGAGCACCAGCAGGCGCCGGGTCTCGGCACTCGTATCGTTGAGATCTTTCATCGCAGCGTGCGCCGGAGCCTGCCCACTGAGAAGCCTGCCCGCTATTCTGTCGTCGAGCGACGCGGCGTCTCGCCCCGAGGCTTCATTCGGCTGGCGAGGTCCGAGACCTGACGGCCCTCGGGCAGGTCCTGGACGATCGTCGGTACACGGGTCCGGTAACGCAGCCATGTCACACCGAAGAGATCGTAGAGGCCGACGATGGCGCGCACGAAGTTGGAGTATTTGGAGACCCCGGCGATGCGCTGGCGGTCGTTGACGGGTTCGTAGGCGACCTCGTGTCCGTAGGTGATGAACAGGGCCGGCAGATAGCGGTGCATCGAGGTGAAGAACGGCAGCCTCAGGAATGCCTCGCGCCAGTACACTTTGATGCCGCAGCCGGTGTCCGGGCAGTTGTCCTTCAGAACCGTGTCACGGATCCAGTTGGCCCATCGCGAAGCCCAACGCTTGGAACCGTCGGCCTGCCGGTTGATGCGAACGCCGCCGACGAGCGCGGGGCCCTTCATTCCCGGAGCGGCGAGACGGGCCAGCAGCTTCGGAATGTCGCGGGGATCGTTCTGGCCGTCGCCGTCCATGGTCGCGATGACCGAGCAACTGGCGGCGAGAATGCCGGTGCGCATCGCCGTGCTCTGGCCGGAGCGCGCGCCGTGGCGGAGGTAGCGCAAGCCGGGGTAGCTGCCCGCCTCGATCATCGCTTTGATTTCGTCGGGCGTCGCGTCGTCGCTGCCGTCGTCGATCACGATCACCTCGCCGAGCACGTCGGCTGGCACGTGCTCGTAGGTCTCCTTGACGAGGCGGCCGATGTTGCCGGCTTCGTTGAGAGCGGGAATGACGACGGATACGCGCATCGGGGAGCTCCCCTCGAATTTCGCAGTGCAGATCAATTCGCAGTTCTGTTCAATTCGAAGTGCCGGAGCGATGGTTTTGCAGCGCCGACGACGCAACCTCCGGATCAGGAGAACGCCACCGGATCGGTCGCGGGTCGGCCGGTCGGGCTCTATAGGCTTCTCGCACCGCACACAACCATGTAAATGGGCCCAAATGCGGCTGCGGGTCGAGTCGAAAAGGGAAAAGCGTGCAGAGGCCGAACCCATCCGAGGCGAACGTGCAACGCGACATCTGGCGCCGACGGCTCTGGTTGGCGCTGGGCGCGATATTGGTCGTCAGGCTGGCGGCGCTGGCGGTCAACCCGACGGACCTGTTCTTCGACGAGGCGCAGTACTGGACGTGGAGCCTGGAGCCCGCGTTCGGCTACTATTCGAAGCCGCCGCTGATCGCCTGGCTGATCGCACTGGCGACGGGCGTCTGCGGATCGGCAGAATATTGCATCAGGCTGCCCTCCCCGCTCATTCATACAGTTACGGCCGCAGCTTTGTTCATGCTCGGCAGCCGGCTCTATTCGGCGCGCACCGGATTTCTCGCCGCCGTCGCATTCGCGACGCTGCCGGGTGTTTCGCTGTCGGCCGGCATCATTTCGACGGACGTCCCGCTGCTCGCGTGCTGGGCGCTGGCGCTCGTCGGCTTTGCGGCCTTGATCGACGACCGCGAGGCGCAGTGGCCGTGGCTGTTGCTGGGGACGGCGCTGGGGCTCGGGCTCAACGCCAAGTACGCCATGGCCTATTTCGTGCTGTGCGGCGGGATCTATATCGCGATGTCGCCGAACCGCCGCTGGCTGCTGCGGGACCGCCGCCTGTGGCAGGCGCTGGCGCTCGGCATCGCGCTGATCGCGCCGAACCTGATCTGGAATGCATCCAACGGTTTTGCGACGTTCTCGCACACGGCCGACAATGCGAAGTGGGGCGGCTCCCTGTTCCACCCGGGCAAGGCGCTGGAGTTCCTGGGGGCGCAGTTCGGTGTTTTCGGGCCGGTGCTGTTCGGCGCGCTGCTCGTCGCGGTATGGCGCTGGTGGAAGCATGGTCTCGGCGACCGTGAGCGGATGCTGCTCGCGTTCTCGTTGCCGATCGTCGTCATTGTGACCACCCAGGCGTTCATCTCGCGGGCACATGCGAACTGGGCGGCGCCGGCTTACGTTTCCGCGACCCTGCTGGTGGTGGCGGTGCTGGAGCGCGAAGCCGAGCAGCGCTGGCTCAAGGCCTCGTTCTGGGTCAATGGGGCGGTCATGGCCGTCATGATCGTCGCGGTCGGATTCGCGGGGCGGTTCGCGCTCCCCGGCGGTGCGGATCCTTTTTCGCGCACGCTCGGCTGGAGGACGGTCGCGGAGGCCACGCGCGCAAAACTCGATGCTGCGCGCATCCTGCGCCGGCCCTTCGGCTCGGTCATCACCGATGAGCGCGCGCTGACGGCGGAGCTGCTGTACTATATGCGGGCCGATGATACCCCGGTTCTGGCCTGGCTCGGCCGGTCCAGGCCGCAGGACCACTACGAGTTGAAGCGCCCCTTCGCGAAGGGGGCGCCGGAGCCCGTGCTGCTCGTTGCCCTGCGCGAGAACAGCGCGGCGATCACCGGTCGATTCGAGAAGGTCCAGCGTCTCACCAGCGACATACTACCGGCGGGGCGCGGTCCCGGCCGCCGCGTCACGTTCTATGCACTGAGCGGTTTCCGCGGACACTGAGCCCGCCGGTGATCGCCTGTTGACGCCCACCAGCGGGCTTATCGGCAGGCGCGCGACTCGCGCTATCGTCCCCACGTTGTCCACAGCCCGTGCACAGATTGTGCGGGGGCATTCCGCAGGGGGCATGAATGTCCAGCCATCGCACCATGAAGGATCTGGCAGAGAATCCTTCTGCCGTTCGGGCACTTGCGCGCTATCTGCTGCTGCTCGTCGGTCGTGACGATACCCAGGCGTGGACCGACTGGGAGGTCGATTTTCTCGAGGGCATGGCGACGCGCGAGAGCGACGAGCCGCTGTCGATGCGCCAGCGCGAGGTGCTGACCGAGTTGAAGAGCGCGGCTGAACGGCATTCGCAGATCGACGGCATGAGCGTGCGCTCGCTGATCGAGCGGTGCTGGCTCGAACGCGCCGATCTCGACAGCGACGAGGACCAGGACTTCATCGTTGGCCTGCGCGCATCGGGCCAGCAAACGGTGACGGGGCGTCAGCGCTGGCGCCTCGTGCGTTGCTGCCGGGAACTCGGCGTCATCGAAGCCTATCAGGGCATCTCCGCCTGAGACGACGAGATCGGCTGCCGCTGCAGTCGATCTGTAAACCGGAAGATGTTGACCGGCGGCTGGTTCTGTGCGAAATTTCTGTCATGACAGAAACAACAGCCAGAATGAGTAAGCTCCCCCCCGCGATCGAGCGCTTCGTGCTGCACTGGGGTGAGATGGGTGCGGTCTGGGGCACCAATCGGTCGGTGGGCCAGATCCACGCGCTGCTGTACCTCTCGGACAAGGCGCTGACGGCCGAGGAATTGGCCGATACGCTGGGTCTCGCGCGCTCCAACGTATCGAATTCGCTGAAAGAGCTGCAGTCCTGGAATCTCATCCGCCGCGTGCACCTGATGGGAGATCGGCGCGACTATTTCGCCGCCGAGACCGATCTCTGGGAGATGGTGACGCGCATCGCAGAGGGCCGTAAATCGCGGGAAATCGACCCGACACTCGAAACTCTCAAGTCGTGTGTCGCGGAAGCCAATGCCGATCGATTCATGAGCGATACCGTGCGCCAGCGCATCTGCGAGATGCACGACTTCGTGTCGGCGGTGGACGTATGGGCAGGCCAGATGCGGCGTGTGCCGAGATCGAAACTCGCGATCCTCATGCGACTGGGGGCAGCGATCGTCCGCTACATTCCAGGACGTGCTGCGGCCAAACCTGCGGATGCCGTTTCGAGCGAGCCCGCCGAAACCGCCCCTCTATCTCGAGGTGCGAAGCCGCGGCAGTGAGCGTTACTCGATTTGTAGATTGGTTTCTGTTGTGACAGAAATGAATGGTTGGGAGGCTTTGATGTCCGTCGTATCGCTCCGCCCCGTCTCGCCGCTCGATTGCGACGACGTCGGCCGGGACAACCGTTATCGCCAACGACTCGGTGAGGCCGGTTGGCGGCGGTTGCCGGCTGCGGTCAAGCGGCGGTTCTCCAAGGCTCTCGCCGACGGCGAGCAGACCATCTATCGCGGCGAAGTCGCGCTGATGGAATTGTCGCGCGCGGGGTACTTGCTGGCGCAAGTGGCCAGGCTTGCCGGCGCCCCGCTTCCGTTCACCCGCGATGCGCTCGGTGCAACCGTCGTGGTCGTCACCGAGGTCGCGGAGCGGGGTGGCCAGATCTGGAGCCGCAGCTATCCGCGTTCCGGAAGATTTCCGCAGGTCATCCATTCGCTGAAGCGCTTCGCGGGACCGACGGGGCTGGAGGAGTACCTCGGTCTGGGTCTCGTGATGCATCTGACGCTGCACGAGGAGGTGGGGCAACTCGTGTTCAGGAGCGCCGGTTACGGGCTGAGGATCGGCGGACTTTCGGTCCGCTTGCCGAAGTGGCTGGAACCCGGCCGGTGCACCGTCACCCATCGCAACGAGACCGACGACCGGTTCTCGTTCACGCTGACCCTCGATCACCCCTGGCTCGGCCGCCTCGTGCATCAGGTTGCGTTCTTCCGGGAAGACTGACGCGCGCGCACGCCTCCGGATTGCGCCAGGTCCCCCGCCAAAGGTGTCGTTTTCGTGCACCGCGTGCCCGATTCGCTCGCACTCCCCGACCGCATTGCCGCAAACATCGTCATCGATCCGCCAAGAGAATCGCTTAGCTATTGGCTCAACAGGGACTTCCCTGTGGCCGACCGGCGTAACGGTGCGGCGAAGGGTGCGCGTCGGAGCGAAGAAAGCAGGACGCCTTGGCTGGCATCTGCATGTCGAGCATCCGGATGAAGCAACCTCGCAGGGCGGGGCGATCCCCTTCCTGCGGCAGAGCGGCGGCAATGGCCGGGACCGCCCCTCCGCTCACCTCGGCCAATGAGCCGGACTACGCCGCACGTGTCGTGCGTCGAATACCCCAGCCCCTACCGCAGCTTCCCTCGCCTGGAGCTACGCAGACGATTTCGACGGCCCACCGCCCAGGTGCGCCGCGGGGTCTCTCGCGCGGCAAAAGGTCGGCCGAACGGGCCGGGGCAGCGGCAATCTGAGCAGACGATGGAGTGGCCCATGAACAAGCGCCTACGTCCACGGTCAGTTCCACACCTCTCGAGTAGTCTGGCGGTGAGACCGCAGCGTCGGAACGCTCGAAAATTTCTCATCGAACGTATCTGGCTTTTCTTATTTCTGTGGCGCCTGAAACCTCACCAGCAACCTCCATGTACGGCATAGCTCGGCGCAGCCGGTGAGGTGTGCGACCTGCCACCGGCCACGAACACGAAAGCCGGCCCTCGAGGCCGGCTTTCTGTCGTCTGGGGGGCAGCGGCGCGTTCTTCAGCCGGCCGTCAGCTCCTTGCGGTTGTTGCGGAACGCGGGCAGCAGCACAACAAGCAGGATCAGCACGGTCGCGACGATGAACAGGAGGCTCAACGGCCGCGTTACGAAGACCGTCGGATCGGCGCGCGACATCAGCATCGCGCGGCGCAGGTGCTCTTCCATCATCGGACCGAGAACGAAGCCCAGCAGCATCGGCGTCATGTTGAAGCCGAGCCTGGACCAGATGAAGCCGAGGATGCCGAAAAGGGCGGTCAGGTAGATCTCGAAGCCAGAGTTGTTCACGCTGTAAACGCCGATGGCTGAAAAGGCCATGATCGCGGGAAACAGCAGGCGATAGGGCACGGTCAGCAGCTTCACCCAGACCCCGATCAGCGGCAGATTGAGGATGACGAGCATCGCATTGCCGATCCACATCGAGGCGATGAGGCCCCAGAACAGTTCCGGACGCTGCGTCATCACCTCGGGACCGGGTTGAATGCCTTGCATGGTCAGGGCACCCAGCATCAGTGCCATCACGCCGGATGCGGGAAGGCCGAGCGTGAGCATCGGGATGAACTTGCACTGCGCATCGGCGTTGTTGGCCGCTTCGGGCGCAGCGACGCCCTGGATCGCACCCTTGCCGAACTCGTCGGGATTCTTCGCGATCTTCTTTTCGAGCATGTAGGCGGCGAAGGCGGCGACGGCTGGACCGGTGCCCGGCAGAACGCCGAAGAACGAGCCGAGCGCCGTGCCTCGCATGATCGGACCGAACGACACCTTGAGGTCGGTCCACGACGGGAACAGGTTCTTGATCTCCTCGGTGAAGACCGATCGCTCCTGCTTGTCGTCGAGGTTCGAGATGATCTCGCCGATCGCGAAGATGCCGACGGCGAGCACGATGAATCCGAGGCCGTCGCTCAGCTCGGCGATGTCGAACGAGAAGCGCTGCGTGCCCGTGTTGACGTCGGTGCCGACGATGCCGAGCAGCAGACCCAGCACAACCATCGCGATCGACTTGAGCATGTCGCCCTGGCTGAGGACCGCGGCTGCCACGAGGCTCATGAGCATCAGGGAGAAGTATTCGGGTGCGCCGAACTTGAGTGCGAACTCCGCCAGTGGTGGCCCCGCGATCGCGATCATCAGCGTGCCGACGGTACCGGCGATGAACGAGCCGATCGCAGCGATCGCGAGGGCCGGGCCGGCGCGACCGCGGCGCGCCATCTGATAGCCGTCGATGCAGGTCACGACCGATGATGTCTCACCGGGAAGATTGACCAGGATGGCCGTGGTCGAGCCGCCGTACTGTGCGCCGTAGTAGATGCCGGCGAGCATGATCAGGGCAGCGACCGGCGGCACGTTGAAGGTGATCGGCAGCAGCATCGCAATGGTGCCGAGCGGGCCGATGCCCGGCAACACGCCGATCAGCGTTCCGACGAGAACGCCGATGAAACAGTAGAGCAGGTTCTGCAGCGTCACGGCGACGCCGAAGCCCATGATGAGGTTGTTGAGAATGTCCATGGCCGGTGTGCCTGCGCGGGTGCGTCGTCTAGGTCTGTGAAAAGGGGAGAGCGAGCATCAGTGCCCGAAATTCGGGGGCCAGACGACGAGCTGGTAGGGCAGGCCGAGCCCGTAGATGAACACGGCCACACCGAGCACGGTCATGAACGCGGCAAGCGCCAGAACCTCCACCCACTTGAATTCGGGCCCCGCCGACGCCGCGCCGATCACCAGCACCAGGATAGCGGGCGCGAAGCCCGCGCGGTCCATCAGGTAGCCGAACAGGGCGAAGGCGATCGGCAGGATGATGAGGCCGCGCGCGGACCAGCCACCCTCGATGCTCTCTGTCGATTTGAGAGCGCGCACGAGCAGCGCCACGCCGAACAGAATGAGAATGCCGCTCAGGATCGTCGGGAAGTAGCCGGAGCCCATCCGCAGGACGGTGCCCATCGGATAGCCGCTGGAGATGTAGCCGGCGCCGCCGCCGATCACCAGCAGCATGATGCCGGACCAGAAATCCTTGTTCTTGTGATTGATCTGCACGCGGAACTCTCCCCCCTTGCTTCCGCCCCAGCCTCGCTCGGCACGTGGCGGTGCTGCGCGACGGAAGCGCAGCCGACCCTTGTTCTTGAGTGGGGACTATTAGCAACTTTGTCAGTGGGCTCCAACATCCGAGCCCTCTCGTAGGTCGGATGGCCGAGGAGATGGAGGCCCCAAGCGACCCTGTGATGGCCGAATGACGAGGGAACGTGTAACTTCACGCCGCACTGCGCATTTTTCAGACGGCGTCATGCGGAGCCCGAATACAGTTGGCCCACTTCCCCCTTTCTGACGGTCGTTCGCCGTGGCGTGCCCGCGTGGTGACGCTCTATCCCGAGATGTTTCCCGGGCCGCTGGCGGTGTCGGTGGTCGGTGCTGCGCTGTCGGCAGGGCTGTGGTCGCTGGAGGCGATCGATCTGCGCGCGTTCGGCACCGGCCGGCATCGGACGGTCGACGATCATCCGGCCGGGGGCGGTGCAGGCATGGTGCTGCGCTGCGATGTGGTCGCCGCCGCGATCGACCACGCGCGGGCCGATCAGCCGGAACTGCCGTTGGTATATGCGTCCCCGCGCGGCGAGCCGATGTCGCAGCGGATGGTTGCCGAATGGGCGGCGGGACCGGGATTGATCGTGCTGGCCGGGCGTTTCGAAGGTGTCGACCAGCGAGTCATCGAGGCGCGAGGACTGCGGGAGGTGTCGCTCGGCGACTACGTGCTGTCGGGTGGGGAGCTCGCCGCCTTCGTCATGCTCGATGCCTGCGCGCGATTGCTGCCAGGCGTGATCGGTTCGCAGGCATCGCTCGCCGAGGAGAGCTTTTCGGATGGCCTGCTGGAGTATCCGCAGTACACCCGTCCGCGCGAGTGGGAGGGCCGGACGCTCCCGGACGTGCTCCTGTCGGGCGATCACAAGCGCATCGCCGAATGGCGGCGGGCGCAGGCCGAGCAGCTCACGCGGGAACGGCGGCCGGATCTGCTGAAGCCGCGGAGTGATTAGTTCTCCTCGTTCGTGCCGCTTGCGTTGTCGCCCGCTGCGTCGATGCGATCATACGTGACGCGCGTCAGATACAACCCGGTCGGCGGCGCGACGGGCCCGCACTGGGCGCGATTACAGGCGGCAAGGGCGGCCGCCACGTCGGCGCGGTTCCATTTTCCGGTGCCGGCGAGTTTGAGGCTGCCGACCATCGAGCGGACCTGATTGTGCAGGAAAGAGCGCGCGGCGGCATGAATGCGGATCTCGTCGCCCACGCGCTCGACATCGAGCCGCTCGAGCGTCTTGATCGGCGATGCGGCCTGACAGGCGGCGGCACGGAATGTCGTGAAATCATGATGGCCGACGAGCGCTTGTGCGGCGTCGTGCATCGCGGCGGCATCGAGTTCGACCGGTAGCCACCAGACGCGGCGGCGGTCGAGCGCGGGCGGCGCACGGCGCGCGAGGATGCGATAGAGATATTCGCGGCCCGTTGCCGAGAAGCGCGCGTCGAAGTCGGCCGCTGCAATGGCCGCGTCGATCGCAGCGATATGGTGGGGCCTGAGGAAGTGATTGAGCGCCTCGCGCAGCTTGAACGGGTCCCACTGCCGCTGCAGATCGAAATGCGCGACCTGTCCCGTCGCGTGCACGCCTGCGTCCGTTCGGCCAGCGCCGCGCACCGACACCCGCTCCTGGCCGAACGAAGCGATCGCGTCCTCGATCGCGCCCTGGATGCTGCGGCCTTCGGGCTGGCGCTGCCAGCCGACGAAGCCGGTGCCGTCGTATTCGAGCGTGATGCGGTAGCGTGGCACGAGTGAGGTTCTGTGGACGAAGGGCTGGGGATCGGGGAGCGATCTCTATAATAGGAATTGCCGGTTCACCCAAACTCCATCCGCTTCGGCCAAGTCCCCGTCCATGCCCCTCCTTCAAGGTCTCGCCGCCATCGCCCTGTGGTCGACGCTCGCCAGCCTGACGGCTTTGGCGGGACCGATACCGCCGTTTCAGCTTGCCGCCGTCACCTTTGCGATCGGAGCAGCGGCGGGTGCGCTGGCCATGGTCGTGTCCGGTCGATCATTGGCCCCGATCGTGGCAGCGCCAGCGGGTGCGCTTGCGCTCGGCGTGACGGGGCTACTCGGCTATCACGCACTCTATTTCTTCGCGCTGCAGACGGCGCCGACGATCGAGGCGAACGTCATCAATTATCTCTGGCCGCTGCTGATCGTGGTGTTCTCGGCCTTTCTGCCGGCGCGGCTGGGAGGGCGCAGGCTCACGATCTGGCATATCGCGGGAGCTCTGATGGCGTTTGCCGGTGCGTTGGTGGCGGTGTCGGGTCGGGCGTCGTTCGCCGCTACGGCGGGATTGGGATGGGGCCATGTCGCGGCGCTCGGCGCGGCAGTCGTGTGGGCAGGCTATTCCGTTGCCTCCCGGCTCTATGCCGACGTGCCCAGCGCGAGCGTCATCGCGGCGTCGGCGCTGACGGCGGTGGGGGCCGCCGCGATCCACGTTGCCTTCGAGACGACGGTCTGGCCGCAGACGGGCTGGGGCTGGCTCGTCCTCGTTGCGATGGGCCTCGGCCCCGTCGGGCTGGCGTTCGCGCTATGGGACGGCGCGGTGAAGCACGGCGACATCCGGCTCGTCGGTGTCGTCTCGTATGCGACTCCGCTGCTGTCGAATGCGCTGCTGGCGGCGCTCGGTTTGGGGCAGGCCGGGCCACTGCTCTGGCTGGCGGTGCTGCTCGTCACTCTCGGCGCCGTGATCGCATCACGGGATCAGTTTCGCGCGCGTATGTGAAACGCCGTTTCGCGTTTGGTCGCGGGCCCGGACTTGCGCCCGTTCGCGGCGTCCTCTAACCAGCAGGGGAGCCCAATTGTCCGACGAGATCCGCAGGAGACACCAGATGACCGCGCCCGAAATGACGCCGACCGAGGCGAAACAGAAGCTGATCGACGGCTGTCTCATCCTGGAGCGCGAAGGCCATCACGACATGACGCGCGGGCATCTCTCCGTGCGCGTCCCCGGCAATCCCGATCAGTTCTACATGAAGCCGCACAGCCACGGCTTCGACGAGGTCACGATGGAGAACATCGTGCTCTGCAATCTCGAAGGCGAGAAGATCGGCGGCGGCGGACCGCGCCACAGCGAGGTTTTCATCCACTCCGAGATCTTCAAGGCGCGGCCCGACATCAACGCGGTGATCCACTCCCACCCCGACAACGCCGTCGCGGTGTCGGCGCTGGGCCGGCCGATCCGCGCATGGAGCCAGCCTTCGGTATTGTTCGCCGAGGGCCGCGCGGGCTGGTTCACCGAGACCATCGACCTGATCCGCCGCAAGGACCAGGGCGCCGGCGTCGCCAGGGCGCTGGGGCCGCACAAGGTCTGCTTCATGAAGAACCACGGCGTCGCCGTCGCCGGAGCGTCGATCGAGGACGCGGTCATCACCGCGATCATGCTGGAGAACGCCTGCCGCATCCAGATCCTGGTGGAGTCGGCGGGCAACCCCACGCCGGAGTTCCCGCCCGAGGACCTCGCGCTGCTCTACGACAAGCTCGGTCGCCTCGACCAGATGGCCGTCAACTTCGATTATCTGCGCCGCAAAGCGTACAAGGGGAAGTGAAGCGCTCCTCTTGAGGGACCCCTGAAGGGATTTTGCAGCGGAGAGGCATCGGGCGAGGTCAATGCCCCCAAACTCCGTTTCATCCTCGGGCGCGGGTGAGGTCCCTCAGGACCGTAGCCTGCGTTCCCGAGGATGACACGCTGGAGTGACGACCCGGTGTCAGACCCTGCGGGTCTGACCCCAATTCTACGTCAACCGTCGCAGGAGGCGTTGTTCCGGTTGTAGCCCCCAGCTGCTTCTTGCGCCGGTTCCCCGGGCTTCGACGCGGCAGCGCCGTGCTCGCACGAGGATGACGAGAGCGTGTTTGGGCAGTCGGAATGCCATTGGGGTCAGACCCGCAGGGTCTGACCCCGGCCGACACCCATGGTTTCCATTCAAGCGCGCTGTAGTATATTGGTGCCGCTACCGAATTCGTGCATCGCCCTTTCGCCCGGAGCCCCCGATGGAACGCAGCTACGCAGAAGAGATCGAACTGCTGCGTCTCGGTAACGGCGCCGTCTTCCATGGCGAAGGCATCCTCGCCGTCACCAAGGCGCTGCTGCAGTCGGGCGTCTCCTACGTCGGCGGATACCAGGGCGCGCCCGTGACGGCGCTGCTCGACGTGCTCGTGTCGGCGAAGGATCTGCTGGGCGAACTCGGCGTCCACGTCGAGGCGTGCTCGAACGAGGCTTCGGCCGCCGCGATGCTGGCCGCGTCGATCAACTATCCCGTGCGCGGCGCGGTCACGTGGAAATCGATCGTCGGCACCAACGTCGCTTCGGATGCGCTGTCGAACCTCTCGTCGGTCGGCGTGAAGGGCGGCGCGCTCATCATCGTCGGCGAAGACTACGGCGAAGGCGCGAGCGTCATCCAGGAGCGCAGCATCGCGTTCGCGCTGAAATCGACGCTCGTGATGCTCGACCCCAGGCCGGATCTCGGCTGCATCGTCGACATGGTCGAGCACGCGTTCGCGATCTCGGAAGCCTCCAGCATGCCCGCGATGATGCAGTTGCGTATTCGCGCCTGCCACGTGCAGGGCGAGTTCGTCGCCAAGGACAACGTCGCCGCCAAGGTGAGTTCGCGCGCGCCGCTCGCCGAGCCCGCGTCGTTCGATTACGGCCGCCTCGCGCATCCGCCCGTGACGTTCCCGCAGGAGGCCGACAAGGTCGCCCGCCGCATTCCCGTTGCCCGCCGCTACATCACGGAGCACCGCCTCAACGAGTTTGTGAAGGGCGATATCGGCGGCGTCGGCATCATCCTGCAGGGCGGAATCTACAACACCGTGATCCGTCAACTTGCCGAAGCCGGTCTTTCCGATGCCTACGGCAATTCGCGCATCGACCTCCTCGTGCTGAACGTCACGTACCCGATCGTGCCCGACGAGATCGTCGCGTTCGCACGCGGCAAGCGTGCCGTCCTCGTATTGGAGGAGGGCGCGCCAGAGTTCATCGAGCACTTCGTTCTGCAGGCGATCGCACAATCCGATGCCGGCACGAAGGTCGTCGGCAAGTCGATCATCCCGACATCGGGGGAACTGACCGGCGAAGTCGTCGCGCAGGGCATCGCGACGTTCCTGAAGGCGCATGGCACGTCGCCTGACGTGGCGAACGCGTTCGAAGCCGTCAATGCGCGCATCACGAAGGCGAAAGCCGATGGCGCAGCCGCCGACGCGACGGCGTTGCCACCGCGCGGGCCGACGTTCTGCACGGGCTGTCCGGAGCGGCCGGTGTTCGGCGCGATGAAGCTCGTGGAGAAAGACATCGGCAAGGTTCACTACGCCGCAGATATCGGTTGCCACGCGTTCGCGACGTTCCAGCCGTTCGGGTTCGGCAATTCGATCCTCGGCTACGGCATGTCGCTCGCGTCGAATGCCGGGGTCGGCCCGATCCAGGAGAAGCGCACCATCGCCGTGATGGGCGACGGCGGCTTCTGGCACAACGGCGTGCAGACCGGCGTCGCGACAGCGCTGCACAACAAATCCGACGGCGTGCTCGTCATCATGCAGAACGGCTACGCTTCGGCGACGGGCCAGCAGTGGCTGCCGTCGAGCGGTCGCTACACGCCGGCCGCCGAGCGCGGCATGGACATCGAGCGCCACCTGAAAGCCATGGGTGTCGAGGATGTCGAGACGGTGCGCACCTACTCGGTCGGTCGGATGGTCGGCGCATTGAAGAACGCGCTGACGACCACCAAGAAGGGCCTCAAGGTCATCATCGCGGAATCGGAATGCATGCTCGCCAGAAAGCGCCGCGAGAACGCCGAGGACGCCAAGCGCATCAAGGAAGGCCGTCGCGTCGAGAAGGCGCGCTTCGGCGTCGACGACAACATCTGCACCGGCGATCACTCGTGCATCCGTATGTCCGGCTGTCCGTCGCTGACGATCAAGCCGAACCCAGATCCGTTGCGCACCGATCCCGTCGCGCACGTCAACAACGGCTGCGTCGCCTGCGGGCTGTGCGGAGAGATGGCGCACGCCGCAATTCTGTGCCCGTCGTTCTACCGCGCTCAACGCACGATCAACGCGGGATGGTTCGAGCGCAAGAAGCACGCGTTCCGGCGCGCGGTCATCGGCCGGCTGGCGCGGTCGGTCTAGAGCGATTACCCTGTAGGTCGGGTCAAGGCCGGACGCGCCGAGCGGAGCCGGGAGCGACCCGACGTCCAAGGCATCCGTGCAAATGTGGGCCGTGTTGGTGGCCCAATCGTGCTGCCATTGACTATTGCAGGTTCGCGATCCGATCTTTGCTTCCCCGGCCGAGGCAGAGCCGAGAGCCGGGGCCTTGATGAGAACGTGTCGAGCACGCCTTGCAGAATGCACCTCGCTGGGGCGGGTTTCCTCCAGAAGTCGAGCATCGCCCGTGTGCCTCTACGCATCCGTCAAGGCCCCGGGTCTGCGCAATCCGATCGACGATCGGCTTGCTCGCCCGGGGAAGCAAGAGAGTTTGTGTCTGCCCAACGCCATGACGTCCCGCAGGGAACAGCGCGCGGGGGAGGGCGCGCGTAGATTGGCGACAGTCGAGCCATCCAGCGGAGTGCGCGCCATGACCGAGTTGACGCCCAAGACGATCGATATCCTGCGCACCTATATGCGCGATCCCGCGACCCGCATCGATGAAGCCACAACTCTGGCAGCGCTCGAGATCGACCGGCTGGACCTGCCGATGGTGGTCCTCGACATCGAAGACGCCTTCGATCTCCACCTGGGTTATGACGAAGACATCGAGGACTGCGTGACGGTCGCCGATCTCGTCGCCAATCTCGGCGCGCGGCGTGAAGCAAAGATCGCGGAGGACCGCGTCAGGGCCTCGGTGCCACGCGTGAGGCGAACGTGGTTGTCGACCGACGCTGCCGAGCGGCGTTGAGCCCACCGGTGGAAACGTCGCGCTGGCGTCAGCCCGGGACGACCGCGTAAAGAGGGCTCACCGCCACTCGCACGGGATCATCTGCATGCAGCCTTTCACTGCCGCCGTCGTCCAGACAGCCTCCATAGCCTTCGACCCCGACCGCACCATCGACAAGCTCGGCGACTACACGGTTCGCGCAGCGCTGCGCGGCGCAAAGCTCGTGGTGTTCCCAGAGGCGTTCGTCGGCGGTTATCCCAAGGGGCTCGATTTCGGCGTCCGCGTCGGCATGCGTACCGCCGACGGGCGCGATCAGTTCCGGCTCTACTACGAGGGCGCCATCGACGTGCCCGGTCCACACGTGCAGCGGATCGGTGAGATCGCCGCGGCCAACGACGTGCACCTCGTCACCGGCATCATCGAGCGGGACGCGGGCACGCTCTATTGCACCGTACTTTTCTTCGGTCCCTCCGGCCGGCTCCTGGCAAAACATCGCAAGCTCATGCCGACGGCGGCTGAACGGTTGATCTGGGGCTTCGGGGACGGCTCCACGATGCCCGTTCTCGATACGCCTTTGGGTAAGCTCGGGGCGGTGATCTGCTGGGAGAACTACATGCCGATGCTGCGCATGACGATGTACGCCAAGGGCATACAACTCTATTGCGCGCCGACCGCGGACGACCGCGACACCTGGCTCTCGACAATGCGGCACGTGGCGCTGGAAGGCCGCTGCTTCGTTTTCTCGGCGTGCCAGTTCACCCGCCGCAGCGACTATCCCGCGGACTATCCGATCGAGGGCAATCCCTCGCCCGACGCCATCGTCATGCGCGGCGGCAGTTGCATCATCGGACCGCTCGGACAGGTGCTGGCGGAACGGACCTATGACGCCGACACCATCCTGACCGCCTCGATAGACCCCGGCGACATCGCGCGCGGAAAGTTCGACTTCGACGTCGCCGGCCACTACGCCCGCCCCGACGTGTTCAGGCTCAACGTCAACGAGGTGGCACAGTCGGCCGTGCATCTGCGAGGCACGGATTGACTCTATCTATGCGTCGGCCCGCCCGCGGGCTTTGCAACCCGGTCGCGCGTTGGCTAACGTAGCCGCCATGAACGACACCGGCAGACTGTCAGCGCCGCGCCCGCTGTCGCTTCTCATCTGCGCGATGGGAGGCGAGGGGGGCGGCGTGCTCACGGGATGGATCGTGGAAGCCGCTCGCGCGCAGGGCCTCGCGGTGCAGGCGACCTCGGTGCCGGGCGTCGCCCAGCGTACCGGCGGCACGACGTATTACATCGAGATGGCCGCGCGCGGAGCGAACGGCCGTGCGCCGATATTCGCGTTGACGCCGGTTCCGGGACAGGTCGATGTGGTGCTGGCGAGCGAACTCAGCGAAGGCGCCCGCGCGGCACGGATGGGCTTCTCGACACCCGACCGCACGACCTCGATATCGTCGACGCATCGCGTCTTCCTGATTCAGGAGAAGATGGCGATGGGCGATGGCCGCATCGATCCCGCAGCCCTCCAGAAGTCGGTCGAGACGCGGTCGCGTCACGCGGTCTTCCTCGATATGGACGCGCTCGCGCAGGCGGCCGGCGTTCCGATCAGCCCGGTCCTGCTCGGCGCTCTGGCCGGCAGCGGCACCATGCCGATCGACCGCAGGCACTTCGAGGCGGCGATCAGGGACAGCGGCATCGCCGTTGCGAAGAACCTCGCGGCGTTCGAGGCAGCGTTCGCTCGTGTCGCTGACCCGAGCCCGCCCGCGCTCGTAGTAACCCAGGCACCCGCCGCCACGGCGAAGCTGACGCCCGATGCCTTCATCATCGAAGGCATCGACGACACCCCACCGGAGTTGGCACCCTACTCACAGGCAGCGCGCCGCATCATCGCGCGCGGGCTCGATCGGTTGACCGACTACCAGGACGCCGAATACGCCGCGCTCTACCTCCGGCGTCTCGAGCCCTTTCGCGCGTTCGATTCCGATCTCGTGGCGGATGTCGCTCGCCATCTCGCGCTTCGCATGAGCTACGAGGACGTGATCCGCGTCGCCCAGCACAAGGCAAGGGCCGAGCGCTTCAAGCGGATCGAGAGCGAGGTCGGCGTCGCGAACGAGCCGTTCGAGGTGCAGGATTTCTTCAAGCCGGGGGTTCGCGAGGTCGCGGACATCCTGCCCCCGCGCCTCGCCCGTTTCGTTCTGCGGCGCGCAGAGAAGAGCAAGCGTTTGGCCGCAGCCCACATCGGGATGAAGGTCAAGACGACGACGGTATCCGGCTATCTCCGTGTGTGGCTGCTGGCGCGACTGAAGGGCTGGCGCCGCCGGACGTTCCGCTACGAGGCCGAGCAGTCCGGCATCGAGGCGTGGCTGCGGCTCGTCGATAGTGCCGCGCAGAAGGGCGACTTCTTGCTCGCCCGCGAGATAGCCGAGTTAGCGCGCCTCATCAAAGGCTACGGCGACACGCATCTGCGCGGCCAGCAGAACTTCGGTCGCATCGTCGGCGAAATCGTCGTGCCCGCCCTCGTTCCGACGACCGTGCCGGCGGGCGCCGCCGCGGCAGTCCGCGCCGCGCGCGAAGCAGCCCTGGCCGATCCCGAGGGCGACGGCCTCGAGCACGCGATTGCCCGGCATCGCTCTCTCGCCGCCGCCCTCCCGCAGGTCTGAGCGGACCTGTTTTGGCGGGCTGGACCACGTGCTAACCTGACGGCTGCTTTTTTCCGCCTCGTCGTCGTCGCCGGGGCCGACCAGTGGAAACCCACATGAAAATCTCGATCATCGGCACCGATCCGGCCGGTCTCTACTTCGCCTGTCTGATGAAGTCCCGCGATGCCGGCCACGCCATCACGATCTTCGATACGGGAGCCCCCGACCGGCGCGGGGCGACGCCGCACATCCTCGCCAACCCCGTCAAGCCCGAGCTGAAGCTGCAGGACGAAGGCATCGGCGCCGAGATCCTGGCGGCGGCAACGCGAACCAGCGGCGCGCTCGTCATGCGTGACGGGGAAGGCATAACCGCGCCGGGGCATTCCTACACGGTGATCGGCGCACAGCGGCTGGTCGATCTGCTGCGCGCGCGTGCAGCCGAGCTCGGGTGCAAGTTGGAGGCAGCCCCGGCCGGCGCGCCCGATCTCGATCGAGCCGGCGACCTCGTCGTCATCGCGGACGGCGCTGCAAGCGCCACGCGCGCGCGCCTGGGTAACGAATTCCGCCCACAGCTCAGCCCGGCACGCACGCGTTTCATGGTTCTCGGCGTCGACGGCGCGACCACTGAGGCGACGCTGCTGTTCAAGCGCACGCCGGGCGGATTGATCCATGCGTTTCTCTATCCCGACAGCCCAAGCACCTCGACGCTGATCGTCGAGGCCCCTGCGGTGACACTCGCGGCCGCAGGTCTCCAGGGTGTGAGCGACGACAAGAGCGTCGCCGCTGCAGCCGAGATGTTCGCTCCGACACTCGCGGGCCGCAAACTGAGCCTCGAAGCCACCTGGAAATCTTTCGTCGGTGTTCGCAATGGCGCCTGGACCAGCGGCAACTGCGTGCTGCTCGGCGCAGCCGCCTACAACGCGCATCACTCCGTCGGTCTGGGCGTTCGCTCCGGTTTGGAAGATGCCGAGGCGCTCGCCACTCTGGTCGGCGGCGCCGATATCGCGGAGGGACTGGCCAGGTTCGAGGCGGCCCGCCGCCCGCGCGCCGAGAGCATGCAGCGCGCGTCGAGCGGAAGTCTCACGTGGTACGAGCACGCCGACAGATACGCCGGGATGGAATTGCCGCAGTTCGCCTATTCCCTGCTGACGCGAAGCCTGCGCCTCAATCACGAGAACATGCGCGGCCTCGCCCCGGATCTCACCGAAGCGGTCGAGATCCGGATTGCGGGTGGCGCGCGGTCGAAGACGAACCGGCCGCCGCCGCCGATGTTCACGCCGATCACGCTCCGGGGGCTCACGATTCCCAACCGCATCGCGATGTCGCCGATGTGCATGTATAACGCCATCGACAAGGACGGCACCGTCGGCGACTTCCATCTCGTCCACTACGGCAGTCGTGCCGTCGGCGGCGCCGGTCTCATCATCACGGAAATGACCGACGTCTCGCCCGAGGGCCGGATCAGCGCCTACTGTGCGGGCATGTACAAGCCCGAGCACGTTCCCGCCTGGAAGCGTGTCACCGATTTCATCCACACGAAGTCGGAATCCAAGATCGGAATCCAGCTCGGCCATGCCGGCCGCAAGGGAGGCGAGCCCCGGCCTTGGGATCGGGCTGCGCCGAAGGGTCCGCACTGGCCGCTGCTCGCGCCGTCACCGATCCCGTTCGTCAAGGATGGCGTTCCGCCCCGTGAGATGACGCGCGGCGACATGGACCGCCTCGTCGAAGCCTATGCCAACGCCACCCGGATGGCCGACCAGGCCGGCTTCGATTTCCTAGAGCTCCATTTCGCACACGGATATCTGCTGTCGACGTTCATCTCGCCGCTCGCCAACCAGCGTACCGACCATTACGGCGGCTCGCTGGCCAACCGCCTGCGTTTTCCGATGGAGGTGTTCGAGGCGGTGCGTGCGGCCTGGCCGCAGGACAAGCCGACCTGCGTGCGGATATCCGCCTACGACTGGATGGAGGGCGGAACGACGGTCGAGGACGCGATCGCGATCGGCCGCATGCTGCGCGACACGGGCAACGACATCCTTTCGGTTTCGACCGGGGGCGTCGTCGGCGTCCGTCCAACGGCCGGACGACTCTATCAGGCGACATTCTCCGATCAGGTCCGCAACGAGCTCAAGATCACCACGATGAACGTCGGCGCGATGGCGAGCCACGGCGACATCAACGCGATGCTGGCATCGGGACGTGCGGATATGTGCGCGCTCGCCCGGGGGCACCTGTTCGACCCCTATTTCACGCGCCATGCTGCCTATCAGCAGGACTATACCGATCTGCCCTGGCCCAACGAATACGAGCGGGCGCCGACGCTCGACATGCGGGACTTCTGACCGGGTGCGGCGACGCTCCGGCCTCGCCCCGATCATCACGCACGTCGTCCGCGCGGTGCGCCGAAATCGCGCGCGGCTTTACCTGCAATTAAGTGTTCGGGCCTAGGGTCATTCTCAGTTCTCCTGCGTAACCCGGCTACCCCCGTGCTGCGTCACAAAAACAACCGTCTGCCGAAGATGCCCGTGCGCCTGCCACTCGTGTTGCTTGGCTCGCTGCTCGCGACGACATACTTCGTGCATCACGGTGTGTTCGGTACCCATGGCCTCATCGCCAAGGACCGCCTGATCTCCCGCTCGGGTAGCCTCGAGCGGGAGATGGCCGTTCTGGAGGCAGTGCGGTCGAGCTTGCGCCAGGACGTCGAGGCGCTCGCCGGTGATCCGCCCTCCCCTGATGCGGTAGAGGAAGTAGCCCGCGGCGCACTCGGAATGATCCGCCCCGGAGACCTGATCGTTCTGCGTGGCCCGTCGTCAGGCCGCGCCCCGGCCCCGGGGGCCATTCCTCGCTGATATTCCCATGCCCGTGCAGCACTCGCCGTCGAACTTGACTTGGCGGGGGCTTGCCTTCACACGGATGGGCAGCACGAGTGCCGCCCGCCGCCCCTCTTCCATGTGGGGCAGTGGACCTGTCGGTGCTCGCGACCGGCGATCGCTCAGGAGGACCCTTATGGCAACTGCGCCCAGCGGCATTCAAGTTGCGACGACGAGCCCAGCTCCCGCTCCGGCCCAGATTCCCGATCTGCCGAAGGAGAAGGAGATTCAGGCCTACCGCGAGATGCTGCTCATCCGCCGTTTCGAGGAGCGCGCCGGCCAGCTTTACGGCATGGGTTTCATCGGCGGCTTCTGCCATCTCTACATCGGTCAGGAAGCGGTCGTCACCGGCTTGCAGATGGCGTCGAAGCAGGGCGATCAGGTCATCACGACCTATCGGGATCACGGCCACATGCTGGCGTGCGGCATGGATGCCAAGGGGGTGATGGCCGAGCTCACCGGTCGACGCGGCGGATATTCGCGCGGCAAGGGCGGCTCGATGCATATGTTCTCGAAGGAGAAGAATTTCTACGGGGGCCACGGCATCGTCGGCGCATCGGTGCCGCTGGGCGCAGGTCTCGCATTCGCCAACAAGTATCGCGGCAACGACAACGTCTGCTGGTGCTATTTCGGTGACGGCGCCGCGAACCAGGGCCAGGTCTACGAGACCATGAACATGGCCAAGCTCTGGCATCTGCCGCTGATCTTCGTCATCGAGAACAACCGCTACGCCATGGGCACCTCGATCGAGCGCTCGGCCGCGACGACGGATTTCTCCCAGCGCGGCCGCTCTTTCGACATTCCCGGCGAGCAGGTCGACGGCATGGACGTGCGTGCTGTCGCCTCGGCGGGCAAGCGGGTTTCCGATTGGGTGCGGGCGGGGAACGGGCCGTACATCCTCGAGATGCTCACGTATCGGTACCGCGGGCATTCCATGTCGGATCCGGCGAAGTACCGGACGCGCGAGGAGGTCGACAAGGTCCGCGAAGAGCGCGACCCGATCGAGCGGGTGCGGGCCCGGATGCTGCAGCGTGGTTGGATGACCGAGGACGACCTGAAGCGCATCGACGCACAGGTCCGTGAGATCGTGACATCGGCTGCCGAGTTCGCGCAGCAGGATCCCGAGCCCGATCCGAGCGAGTTGTGGACCGACATCGTACTTTGACGAACCGAAGTGTCGAACCAAGGGGGCTGCCGGAGATCACCCCGGCAGCCGATCGATCAGACGGCGGAACTGCATGCCCGGCTCGGGGGTCCTCTTCGCACTGGACAACGCCGAGGAGCGCCATCTCCTGGCGATCCCCGAGGCGCGATCCCGTGCCGCCTGGGTGGCCAACGTCATCGAAGAGCGCTGGGACGAGGAATGGCTGTGCGAGCTGGGAGAGATGTGGTTTCCGGTGCACTTCTGCCTGCATGGGTCGGGGGCCGCCCCAGTCAAGGGATCGTCCGCAGAAGCCAAGGCGGTTCTGGGCGGACTGCCCGTCGGCGTTCCAAATCTCTACAGCATGGATTACAAGGACCAGGAGCTCGTTCGGCACATCGCCAGCGCCCTTTCCCGCATCAGGGACGATGCGATCTGGGCGCGGGCCGGTCTGGTCGAACGGAAGGACTACAACGGACCACGGCCCGGCAATCTGCAGGTGGCCGTCGTCGATGAAATTCACGCCCTCGCCGAATTCTACAAGCGGGCCGCGGAAAGCAGCCGCGCAGTCATCTTCACCGTCAACGAATAGCCGCTCCGGAACAGCCTGTTCGCAATCAGCCCATTCAAGATCAGCCAAGTAGCCCAAGCCGAGGAACGCCAGGCCGATGCCCACCCAGATCCTGATGCCAGCCCTGTCGCCCACCATGGAGGAAGGCAAGCTTGCCAAGTGGCTGATCAAAGAAGGCGACATTGTCAAATCGGGCATGGTCATCGCCGAGATCGAGACCGACAAGGCGACGATGGAAGTCGAGGCCGTCGACGAGGGCAGGGTGGATCGCCTCCTCGTCGCTGCAGGCACCGAAGGGGTGAAAGTGAACACCCCCATAGCCATCATCTCTAGCGAAGGCGAAGCGGTGTCGGCAGCGCCGGCGGCCCAGCCCGCTCCCGCGCCGCAACCCGCACCCGCGACGGTCCCGGCACAAGCGGCGGCGGCAGCCCCCGCCGCTCCGATGGCGGTCGTCCCTCAGGATCAGGCGATCCCGGTTGGCACCGAGATGGTTTCGACCACGATGCGCGAGGCAATTCGCGACGCGATGGCAGAAGAGATGCGTCGTGATCCCAACGTCTTCCTGATGGGTGAGGAGGTCGCGCAGTATCAGGGCGCCTACAAGGTCAGCCAGGGTCTGCTGGACGAGTTCGGTGAAAAGCGCGTCATCGACACGCCGATCACCGAGCAGGGCTTCGCAGGCATCGGCGTCGGCGCGGCCATGGCCGGACTGCGCCCGATCGTCGAATTCATGACGTGGAACTTCGCCATGCAGGCGATCGACCAGATCATCAATTCGGCCGCCAAGACGCTCTATATGTCCGGCGGTCAGATGGGCTGCCCCATCGTGTTCCGCGGTCCCAACGGCGCAGCCGCCCGGGTGGGCGCCCAGCACAGTCAGGAGTATTCGGCCTGGTACGCCCACGTTCCCGGCCTGAAGGTCATCGCGCCGTCCAACCCGGCCGACGCCAAGGGCCTGATGAAGAGCGCCATCCGTGATGCCAATCCGGTGCTCTGCCTCGAGAACGAGATCCTCTATGGCATCGCCGGTCCCGTGCCGAAGATGGACGACTATCTCGTGCCGATCGGCAAGGCGCGTATCGTTCGCGAAGGCCGGCACGTGACGATCGTCTCGTGGTCACGTGGGATGCACTATGCGCTGTCGGCGGCGGAAACTCTCGCGAAGGACGGTATCGAGGCCGAGGTGATCGACCTGCGCACGATCCGTCCACTGGACATGGAAACGATCTTCAAGTCGATCCGTAAGACCAACCGCATCGTGACGGTGGAGGAATCCTGGCCGGTGTGCTCGATCGGTTCCGAGATCTGCGCGCGTGCCGCGATCGACTGCTTCGACCACCTCGATGCGCCCCCCGCGAAGGTCTCGGGCGCCGACGTACCGATGCCTTACGCGGCAAACCTCGAAAAGCTGGCGCTTCCGACGGTCGACCAAGTGGTGCAGGCGGCGAAGGGCGTTTGTTATGCGTGAGGCGGCGGATTGGCAAACGTGCAGGCGACACCATCGGCCTGGCCTCACAGCTTTTGCAGTGCAGCAATTTCGCGGTTCGCCCAGGATTGCCGTGCGCTGTTTCGCTCTGCTCGGACTCGTCGTTCTGCTGGCACCGGTGACTTGGATCGCAAAGCTGATCGTACCTTGGGCGATAAATGGGCTTTTCATCCAAGCCGACAATCGGCCTCCTATGGGCAAATTGAGGCTGAACTATTGGCATCCGCTGGCAGTACCGTTCTGTTTGTTATCAGCCTTCATCTGGCCAGTGGCATGGGCCGCGCATTTGGTGTGTCGGCTCTCGCCGAGGCTTCAGATCAACCGCTCCGTGTCCAACTAGAGGCCCCGTGACAAGCGGAACCGTGATAGGCTGCCATCATGGCCGAACCAGCAAAACGCAACGCTACTTACGATGACCTGCTCGCGCTCCCAGACAATGTGCGGGGAGAGATAATATTCGGCTCGCTCTATGTGCATCCGAGCCCGGCGCCGCCGCACGGCAGCTCGCAGTTCTCGATCGGTGGAGAACTCTACGGTCCATTTCAAAAGGGGCGCGGCGGCCCTGGGGGCTGGTGGTTCATGATCCAGCCGGAGCTTCATCTCGGGCCTCATGTCGCGCAGCCGGACATCGCGGGATGGCGGCAGGAGCGGATGCCGGCGCTGCCGACCACTGCCTGGGTCGACATCGCTCCCGATTGGATCTGCGAGGTCCTATCGCCGTCTACGGAAGGTTTCGACCGAGGTCCCAAGCGCCGGATCTATGCAACTTACGGTACCGGTCATCTCTGGTATCTGAATCCGGTCGTGCGATACCTGGAGGTATCGGCATTGCGCGATGGGTCGTGGGTCCATATCGACACGTTCGACGATGCCGAGGAGTTCCGCGCACCTCCATTCGAAGCCGTCGCATTCCGGCTCGCAGACTTGTGGCCGATGCCACCGCCCCTCTCACCGTCCGTTTGATCGCATCCTCATCCGACTCACCGAGACCCAGCCCATGCCCACGCAAATCCTGATGCCCGCGCTGTCTCCCACGATGGAGGAGGGCAAGCTCGCCAAGTGGCTCGTCAAGGAAGGCGAGCACATCAAGTCGGGCAGGGTGATCGCCGAGATCGAGACGGACAAGGCGACGATGGAGGTCGAGGCCGTCGACGAAGGCATCGTCGCGCGCATCCTGATCGCGGAGGGCACCGAGAAGGTGAGGGTCAACACCCCCATCGCCGTGCTGCTGCTCGACGGCGAAGCCGCAGGTGTCGCGCCAGCACAGACCTCGCCGCCGGCATCAGCCCCGCCCCCTGCTCCAGCCGCCGCGCCCACCCCCGCCCCGGCAGCGCCCGCGGCCGGATCGCCACAAGCCACAGCCGCCCCCGCTCCGGTCATGAACGGACATGCCGCCGACCGTATCGCGGTGTCGCCGCTGGCGCGTCGTCTCGCCAAGGAGGCGGGTATCCAACTCAGTGGACTGAAGGGCTCCGGTCCCCACGGCCGCATCGTGAAGCGGGACATCGAAGCTGCGGCGAAGGGTGGACGTCCCGCCCCGGCCGCATCGCCCTCAGCCAATCAGCCGTCGACGGCGATGACGCACTCGCCGGCAACCGCGCCGGCTGTCGCCCCGATGGCCGACGACAAGATCCTGGCGCTATACGAGCAAGGTTCCTACGAGGTCGTCCCACACGACGGGATGCGCCGCATCATCGCCCAGCGCCTCACCCAGTCGAAATCGACCGTGCCGCATTTCTATCTGTCGCTGGACATACGGCTGGACGAGTTGCTTCGCGCTCGCGAGCGGATCAACGCCGCCGCGCCGAAGACCGGGCCGCGCGCCTTCAAGCTCTCGGTCAACGACTTCATCATCAAGGGGCTGGCGTTGGCGCTGCAGCAGGTGCCTGCCGCCAATGCATCTTGGACGGAGGGCGGCATGCTCCGCCATCGACATTCGGACGTCGGCGTCGCCGTGGCGATCGAAGGCGGGCTGTTCACGCCGGTCATCCGCCATGCGGAGTTGAAGACGCTCGGAGAGATCTCCAACGAAATGAAGGACCTCGCGGAGCGCGCCCGCAAGCGGCGGCTGGCTCCGCACGAGTACCAGGGCGGCACGACCTCGATTTCCAATCTGGGCATGTTCGGCATCAAGACGTTCGACGCCGTCATCAACCCGCCCCATGCCACGATCCTGGCCGTGGGAGCCGGTGAGAAGCGCCCGGTGGTCGCGGCGAATGGGCAGATCGAAGTCGGCACGATCATGTCATGCACGCTGTCGTGCGACCACCGCGTCGTCGACGGCGCGCTGGGCGCCGAACTCCTCAACGCCTTCAAGCAGTTCCTCGAAGACCCCGTGCGCATGCTGGTCTGAGGAACCCGGCCAGCTTTCTGATCGCGCATGCTTTTCTATCGGCCGGGTCTGCGGTGCAACGCAGCCCGGCTTTTCGACGTTCGGCGCGGCACCTGCGCGCGACACGTGTGTGCGTGGGACATTGTTTGATAGGCAAGTCAAAGCGTTATGCCTCAACCGAAGTGTGGCCCATTCGCAACCGCGCGGCTTAATCACGGCAGGGGATCTAGTTGTCCACCGCGGCTTGGTGCTACCCACGGCATGTCGGCTTGCTAGGGGTTGGGCGCACGCCGTAAGCGACGATCAGTTCTGAATGTTCTCTTGAGTCGGAACCTCGGGGAATTCATCATTTTTGGGAGTGCCCAGCATGTACTCTAAGCTACGCGTCAGCGCGCTGGCCATCATCGGGTCTGTCGGTCTCGCCGGTTGTGCCGGCGGCGGACTGGATATGTTCGGGGGCGGCGCATCATCCGACGTCACGACATCGTCGGTGGGCCAAACTCAGGCTCAGCGGGTCGATCCGGCCTGCGGTAACCTCGCCGTCGAAATCGACACGCTGCGCCGTGAGGGCGTCGCCGACAAGATCGACCGCGCCGCCGCGAAAAAGTACAAGATGACGTCGGCCGATCTCGGCAAGGCCAGCCAGTTGAACAAGGCAAACGGCGAGTTCCAGGCGAAGTGCTCGACGCTTCCGCGTACGGCTTCGGCAGCGGACGCTACCGCCGCTGGGGCTGCAAAGGCAGCCGCACCTGCCGTGAAGGCGGCTGCACCTGCCGCCAAGGCCGCGGGCGCAACGTCGACAACCGCTACGCGCTGATAGAGAAATCCACCAGCGCCATCCAAGCGCCCGTTTTACGGATCAAACTCGATCCGTAGATAAGGTGGCGAGGTCGGCGCTGGGCGCCTGTCGAAACGTCTGCCGCTTCAGTCGGCGCGTAGCTCGCCTTACGGGGTCAGATCAGCTCCTGCTCTGCGGTGGCTATTCTCCGGTCAGGCTTGATGCCAGTGGAGGTTATTGTGGGATTGACGAACTCAGTAGCAAAGTTGGCCGTCGTCGTGCTGGCGGGCGTCGCTCTCTCCGGTTGCGCATCCGGCAATGCCGCCAACGGTGGTGATCCCGGAGCAATTGCGATGCCGTCGGGCAGCTCGTGCCAATCGGTGCGCGGTGAACTCAACAGGCTCGATTCGAAGGGCACTCCGGCCAGGGTCGATGCTGCCAGCCGTGGCGCCAAGTTGCCGCCGGCTCAGCAAGCAGAAGTGGACCGCTACAACCAGTTGCTCAACCTGTATCTGGGGGCACGCTGCCACGTCTAGGTGTCGCCGGGCTGGCATGGCCAGCACATCTGCGCTTCAATAGACACGGGCTCCGATCGTCAGATCGGAGCCCGTCGCGCGTCATGACCGCATGCAGCGAGGTGAAGCACCCGGAGCGCGGGTGGTTCGCCAGTTGGGGATTGCCCCGCGCGGAGTTATCGTGGTGTACATCAGGTGCGGCGGGGCGCTCGTCCCCCTCGCCATCCGCTTGGCCCTTCTGGAGTGATACATGGCCGTTCAGAGCTACGACGTCGTCATCATCGGCGCCGGTCCCGGCGGCTATGTCACGGCCATTCGGGCCGCTCAGCTCGGTTTCAAGACCGCCATCGTCGAGCGCGAGCACCTCGGCGGCATCTGCTTGAACTGGGGCTGCATTCCCACCAAGGCGCTGCTGCGTTCCGCCGAGATCTATCGTTACGCCACGCACGGCAAGACGTATGGCGTGGTCGTCGAGGGCAAGGTCGGGTTCGATGCCGCAGCGATCGTTCAGCGCTCGCGCGGTGTCTCCGGCCAGCTCAACGGCGGCGTCGGTTTTCTGCTGAAGAAGAACAAGGTCGACGTGATCTGGGGGGAGGCGCAGATCACCAGACCCGGCGAGGTCGTCGTCGCTGCATCCGCGAAGAAGCCGATGGAGCCGCAGCATCCGGTGCCGAAGGGCACGCTGGGCGCCGGCACCTATGCGGCCAAGCACATCGTCGTCGCGACCGGCGCGCGCCCCCGCGTCCTGCCCGGCATCGAGCCGGACGGTGAGCGGATCTGGACCTACTTCGAGGCGATGGTGCCGAAGGGCATGCCGAAGTCGATCATCGTGATGGGCTCGGGCGCCATCGGGATCGAATTCGCCTCGTTCTATCGGACGTTCGGCGTCGACGTGACGGTCATCGAAGTGCTGCCGCAGATTCTGCCGGTCGAGGATGCCGAGATCGCCGCACTCGCGCGCAAGGCATTCGAGAAAGAGGGCATCAAGATCCACACCGGCGCCAAGGTCATGGGGGTCGAGAAGACCGCGACCGGTGTCGTCGCCAGCGTCGATGTCGGCGGCGGCAAGATCGAGAAGATCGCGGCGGAGAAACTCATTTCGGCAGTCGGTGTCGTCGGCAATGTCGAGGGGCTCGGGCTGGAAAAGCTCGGCGTCCGCTTCGAGCGCGGCACCATCGCGACCGACGGCCTCGGCCGCACCAACGTCGCCGGGGTCTATGCCATCGGCGATGTCGCCGGCCCTCCGATGCTCGCCCACAAGGCCGAGCACGAAGGCGTCATCTGTATCGAGGCGATCAAGGGCCTCGATGTCCACGCCATGGACAAGGCGAAGATCCCCGGCTGCACCTATTGCCACCCGCAGATCGCCAGCGTCGGCCTCACCGAAGCCCGCGCCAAGGAAGGCGGCCGCGAGGTGAAGGTCGGGCGCTTCCCGTTCCGCGGCAACGGCAAGGCGATCGCGCTGGGGGAACCGGAAGGTCTCGTCAAGACCGTGTTCGATGCCAAGACCGGCCAGCTTCTCGGGGCTCACATGATCGGAACGGAAGTGACCGAGCTGATCCAGGGTTTCGTCGTCGCCATGCAGCTCGAGACGACCGAGGAGGACCTGATGCATACGGTCTTCCCGCACCCGACGCTGTCCGAAATGATGCACGAGAGCGTGCTCGACGCCTACGGTCGCGTCATTCATTCGTGAGCTTGCAAAACGTGTTGAGGGCAGGCGCCGTGTGACGCCGGCCGTGCGAAGGGGGAAGCCGCACGCGCTCAATGAATTTCGAGCTTCACGCCGGCAGGCAACTTCGGTTTGAACGCGGAGAGGCGGCTCATGATGTCGGCTTTGTCTCCGACCCCTGTCGCATAGATGTTCACGGCAGAATAGGAAGCGGTCATCCGCTGCGAGGAGAGTTCGAGCCTGCCGACCTTCGTCCAGGACTGTGGGACACGCTTGAAGGCTTCCACGTAGATCATCGCGAGTCCCGCGTCATGGCGGCGGGTCACGTCGTCGAGCCACTCTGCGGATTTATCGCGTTGCCGCACCGCCTCGTTCGAGGCGAGCCCCAGCAGATCGACCACATATCCATCGTGCTTGCGCCCGACACTCACCCAACCGATGTCGAGCACCGCGAAAGGCTTGGGATAGTGCTCCGAGACGAAGCGGTGCATCTGATACTGCTGCTCGTAGATATTCGCGGCGCCGCCCGGTGTCATCACGAGTGCGGGCAGGTAGCACCATGCCGTTGCCATCAGACCGAGCACCGGAACCGAGGGCGCACGGACTGAGATCGCTCTGATCGCGATCATGCCGCAGAACGCCAGCGCATAGAGTTCGTAGCGGAAGAACCAGCCGAACTGACCGGCCGTCATGTGCAGTACGCCGACGAGGACCCCGGCGGCGAAGACGGCACGATCCCTCCCCGTCGACCGCGACACGCCCCAGCCCGCGATCGCGATACAGGCGATCATCGCCACCTTCGCGCCGAAGCTGTTCTGGAAATAGGCAGCCAGCGCGCCGCTGCCACCGAGCAGGGCCTGGATGATCCCTCCGGACCCGACGGCACTGCCCGAGCCGAGCTTCGCCATCACCGAATTGGGCAAGGGGAAGTTGCCGTTGGCGACGAGGAAAGTCGCCAGCGCCACAGGCAGTACGAGCGAGCCGGCTCCGACTGCGAGCATCTCGCGCCAGCGCCGATCCATCGCGAGCACGAGACACACCGCTGCGGTGATCGCGAACAACTCGTATCGGACGGCCGGCCCCAACGCCGCAAGCGCGAGCACCCAACGGGAGAGGTCTCCGCCGCGTGTGTGGAGAAGCAGCGACCACGCCACGACCACGGCGATCAAGACCTGCAAATTGTGCTCGAGCCCGGTGAACGCCAGTCCGACGAGATTCGTCGAGAAGACCAGGAGAGCCGCGATCATCAACCGGGCCGCGCGGGCATACCTCCATCCTGCGGGCAAGTCGATCTGTGCTGCAAACCGGCCAAGCACATAAGCCGTTGTCGACGCAAATACGACGTTCAGCGCCATCGGCATGTAGAGGCGCAACGGGGTCCCCGCCGTCGGCAAGAGAAGGAACGGCCAGATCACGCTGGAGGACGGGGACGTCACTTCGCCCGCGTTGATGCCGTAGTGGCCGCTGAGCAACCGCTCGGCCATGGCGATGTGGATATAGGGATCATCGAGGGAATAGACGAGGAAGCCGCCCGTTCTCGATAAAACCTGAGTGAGCATTGTCACGAACAGCACGATGAACGTGGCGACGGCTATCCACTCCGGTCTCACGGAGGCTGCATGGAGGCTGTCACTCATACCCGCCCGGGCAGGAACCGTGATCGATGAAGCCTGCAGCATGAAAACTCCCCGCCAACCGGTATGCCGTTCGCGGCCCACCACCTGATCCGCTCGGCCAGACGGCGCGTACGGATTTTGCCTATTTTAGCGTGGAGGTGCTGCGGCTTGGTAAACGGCGCGATAACGCAGAGCCCGGGCCGAAGCCGTATGGGGTAAACGAGTAAGATTTGGCTAAGCGAGAAACGAGAGGTTGCTTAGGTCTTTCGCGCTCGCCTGATATTTGCCTCTCATTGGATCGACAAACGAAGCAGAGGCAGTCGTGAGCGATTCGAAACCCGACGAGCGCAAAATGGAAAGTTCACCCGATGTCTGCGGAGTTGCAGTCCGTTGCTGCCGTCCGCTCAGTCCCTCTGCCGGAGAGGCTCTATTGGTCGCCGCAGAGGACCTCGCGCGTCTCGTCTTGCAGCAGGAATTGAGCCCGCAAGAGAGTGCCCGGATGCGCGATCTCGCGCACCAGGCGATGGGCATCATCAACTCGGTGAGCGCGCCGCCACCGCCACGATGAATAGCCGCCGGCCTCAGCTTACCTCGCCGCCGTCCGCACGAGGCGCGATGACTTTCGGCACCGATGGGCAGCCGGTCGCGCCGGGTGCGGCCGTCACGTCCTCGCGGAACCGGTTGGTGATGGGATAGCGGCGGTCGCGGCCGAAATTCCGGGCGCTGATCTTGACCCCGGGTGCTGCCTGCCGGCGCTTGTACTCCGCGATCGTGAGCAGGCGCTCGACTTTCCTGACGACCTCGGTCGGATGTCCCCGCGCGATGATCTCGGCCAGCGGCATCTCCTCCTCGACGAGGCAACGGAGAATGTCGTCCAACACCTCATAGGGCGGCAGCGTGTCCTGGTCGGTCTGGTTCTCGCGCAACTCCGCGGTCGGCGCCTTGGTGATGATCCGCTCGGGGATGACGATGCCGCCCGGCCCCTCGGCGCCGGCGGGCACATGCGAATTGCGCCAGCGCGCGAGACGGTAGACCTCCATCTTGTAGAGATCCTTGATCGGATTGTAGCCGCCGTTCATGTCGCCGTAGAGCGTGGCGTAGCCGACCGACATCTCGCTCTTGTTGCCGGTCGTGAGCACCATGCCCCCGAACTTGTTCGACATCGCCATCAGGATCACGCCGCGTGCGCGGCTCTGCAGGTTCTCCTCGGTGATGCCGGGCTGGGTGCCAGCGAAAACCGGCGCCAGCGTCTGCATGAAGCCTTCGACGGGGGCGGCGATGGGGACGGTGTCGTAGCGGACGCCCAGCGCGCGGGCACATTGCGCGGCGTCCTCGAGACTGTCGCCCGACGTATAGCGGTAAGGCAGCATCACGCAGTGGACCTTGTCGGCCCCCAGCGCATCGACCGCGATGGCGGCGACCAGAGCGCTGTCGATGCCGCCCGACAGCCCGAGGACGACGCCGGGAAAGCCGTTCTTCTTTACGTAGTCACGTGTACCAAGGACGCATGCCGCGTAGGCGGAAGCATCGCCCTCCTCGATGATCGCGCGGTCCCCGGGCGAGCACCGCCAGCCGGAGGGGCCCTTGGTCCATTCGGTGACGACGAGGGCCTCGCGCCAGGCCGGAAGTTGCGCGGCGAGCGAGCAGTCGGCATTGAGGACGAACGATGCGCCGTCGAACACCAACTCGTCCTGTCCCCCGATCTGGTTGACGTAGATCAGCGGCATCTCGCTTTCGGTCACGCGCGCGACCGCGATGTTCATGCGGACTTCGGGCTTCGTCCAATCGAAGGGCGAGCCGTTCGGCACGATCAGCATTTCCGCGCCGCACTCTGTCAGGCACTCGACGACCTCTTCCTTCCAGATGTCCTCGCAAATCGGCGCGCCGATCCGGATGCCACGGAAGTTGACCGGCGAGGGCAGGGCGCCGGCATCGAACACGCGCTTCTCGTCGAACACGCCGTAGTTGGGCAGGTCGACCTTGGTGCGTACCGCTTCGATCCGGCCCCGGTCGATCAGCGCGACGGCGTTGTAGAGTTTGCGCTCGTCGGCGGCGGCGTCCGACGTCGCTTCTTCGGGCCACAGCGTGCCGATCAGCATGCCCGGGCCATCGGCGGGAAGATCGGCTGCGAGTTGTTCGGTGGCTGCTCGCACGGCGCGGGCGAAGGCGCGCTTGAGCACCAGATCTTCGGGCGGATAGCCCGCGACGAAGAGTTCGGGAAACACCACGAGATCGGCGCCGAGGCGTGCCGCATCCGCGTGCGCCTGTTTCGCCTTTGCGATGTTGCCTTGGATGTCGCCGACGGTCGCGTTGAGCTGGGCGATGGCGATCTTGAGAGTGGTCGGTGTGGTCATGGGGCGTATTTATGAGCATGGTGCCCTCCGGTGCAATGGACGCGTTGAGCCGGATCGTCGATCCGGGCGCTGCAACCGGCTTGGGAGGTGATCTGTCATGCACACCCGGCGTATCGGCGCCACCGGATTGGAATTATCGGAGATCGGCTTCGGCTGCGGCGGCAACGCCGGGCTGATGGTGCGCGGTTCAGCCCCCGAGCAGGAACGCGCCGTGGGCCGGGCGTTGGATCTCGGCATCACCTACTTCGACAATTCTCCCGACTACGGCGACGGTCGCGCAGAGGAAGCGTTGGGGCGCGCGTTGAAGTCCTTGAAGGCACGCCCGCTGGTCAACTCCAAGGTCGAGATCCGCGCCGGTGATCTCGGCGACATCGCCGGCCATGTCGAGCGCTCCGTCGACGCGAGCTTGAAGCGGTTCGGGCTCGATCATCTCGACGTCCTCCAGATCCACAATGGACCGAGCGCCCGCGCCGTGCACTTGGCGGGACGCGGTTATGCGCGGCTCGGGATCGGCGACTACTTCGGGAAGGGTGGGGCCATCGAAGGTGTCGAGCGCGTGTTGCGGGCGGGAAAGGCACGCTTTGCCGGCTTCGTCTGCCGGGGCGACGATGGCGACGAGGTCCGGCGGGTTCTCGCCACCGGCGTGTTCCACCTCATCAACGTGCCGTACACGTTGCTGAACCCGACAGCGGGGCAAGCGATGCGGGCAGTGATGTCTTTGGGGTCAGACCCTGCGGGTCTGACCCCGGACTACGGGAACGTCCTGGAGGCGGCGCGCGCGGCTGGTACCGGCGCGGCGATCTACAGCCCGCTCGCGGGGGGCTTCCTCACGGATGCGTTCGCCGACGGCGCCCCCCGGCATCCCCTCGCTCGACCCGCGCGCGGCGAAGCAGCCGCCATCGAGGCGACGCGGCGACAGGTGCGGGCGCTCAGAGTTGCGTTGGAGGGAACAGGTCTCACGCTGGCGCAGGCCGCGATCCGCTTCTGCCTGATGCACGAGGGCGTTACGACCGTGCTCGGCGGATTCTCGACGGTGGAGCAGATGGAGGAGATCGTCGCGGCGACAGATGCGCCCGCGTTCGATCCGGAAGTGTTGGCGTTGCTCGAAGCCCGGTGGCGCCGGGATTTCGGGTGAACGCCGGCCTCCTTCATCCGCGGCTTGACCGGAATAGGGAAATGCCGCATCCGGTTCCCATGCTCGTCGATCATCACTGCCACCTCGACTTCCCGCAATTCGCGGAGGACCGCGCAGGCGTCATTGCGCGCGCGGCCGCGGCCGGCGTCGGCGTGGCCGTGACGATCTCGACGCGGGTGAAGCGGTTGCCCGAGCTGCTGGCGATCGCCTCGGCGTTCGACAACGTCTTCTGCTCCGTCGGCACGCATCCCCATCAGGCCGACGAGGAAACCGACGTCACGACGGACGATCTCGTGCGCCTCGCCGCGCACCCCAAGATCGTCGCCATCGGCGAGGCCGGGCTCGACTATTTCTACAAGAAGAGCACGCCCGAGAACCAGGCCGAGGGCTTCCGCCGGCACATCCGCGCCGCCCGGATCACCGGCCTGCCGCTCGAGATCCACACCCGCGACGCCGAGGCCGACACGGCGCGCATCCTGTCTGAGGAGCACGCGGCAGGCGGACCGTTTCCCGCGATCCTCCACTGCTACACCGGCGGCATGGACCTCGCCCGCCACGCGCTGGGCCTCGGTCTTTACGTTTCGTTCTCCGGGGTGGTCTCGTTCAAGAAGTCGGAAGCGCTGCGCGAGGTCGCCAACGCGGTGCCGCTCGACCGCCTCCTTGTCGAGACCGACGCGCCGTTTCTCGCGCCCGAGCCCCATCGCGGCCGGACCAATGAGCCCGCCTTCGTCCGCCACACGGCCGCCGCGCTCGCCAAGTCCCGCGGCGTGACGCTCGATGACGTCGAAGCCGCCACAACCGCGAACTTCTTCCGGCTGTTCGGAAAAGTGCCGCGCGCACTCGCTCCTGCGGGGATGCCGGCATGAGCTACCGGCTCACGTTCCTGGGCTGTGGCTCATCGACGGGGGTTCCGCGCGTCGGCGGCGAGTGGGGCGATTGCGACCCGAAGAACCCGAAGAACCGCCGCCGCCGTTCCTCCGTACTGATCGAGAAGCGTTCGGGCGGCGGCACGACAACGGTCCTCGTCGATACAGGGCCGGACCTGCGCGAGCAACTCATCGCGGCAGGAACCCGCCACATCGACGGCGTCGTCTACACGCACGATCACGCCGACCATACGCACGGCATCGACGATCTCCGCATGATCGCCTACGCGATGAAGAAGCGCATTCCCGTGTGGGCGGAGCCGGTCACGAAGCACAGCCTGTTGAGCCGCTTCGCCTACTGCTTCGAGATGCCCGCCGGGAGCAACTATCCGCCGATCCTGCGGATGCACGACATTTCCGCGCCGACACCGGTCGGCATCGAAGGTGAGGGCGGTCGGATCGAGTTGCTGCCCGTGCTGCAGCACCACGGCGATATCCAATCGCTCGGATTCCGTGTCGGCAATCTGCTCTATTCACCCGACATCAGCGGACTTCCCGACGAGTCTCTGCCGCACATCCAGGATCTCGATATCTGGATCGTCGACGCGCTCCGCTTCATACCGCATCCATCCCACTGGTCGGTAGGGCAGGCGCTGGAGTGGATCGCGCGCGTGAAGGCCAAGCGGGCCGTGCTCACGCACCTCCACATCGATCTCGATTACGAGAAGCTGCGGCGCGAACTGCCGGCGCACATCATCCCGGCCTATGACGGGATGGTCGTCGATTTCTGAGCGGGATCCGCGGGCGCTGCGATGGGCTTCGTGAGAGCGGGTCTCGTCAGGGCCTTGTCGCGCGTGTCCTTCCAGGCCAGGAACAGTCCCGCGCCGATGATGAAGGCCGCGCCGATCCACGTGAACACGTCCGGCATGTTGCCCGAGATCATGTAGCCGACGCCGACCGCGCCGATCAGCTGCCAATACTGGAACGGCGATACGACATTCGCCGGCGCGTAGGTCATCGCCTTGGCGAGGCACCAATGGCCGATCCCGCCGAACACGCCGAGCGAGCACATCAGTCCGACATCGGTCCACGTCTCCGGCGTCTTCCAGCGAAACAGCATCAGGATCGACATCACGATTGCGGCAAGCAGTACGCTGTAGATCACCGACGTATCAGGCGAGTCGTAACCCGCGACGCCACGCGTGAACACCTGATAGAGCGCGTAGAACGTAGCCGAGCACAGGATGCCGACCGCAGCCCACTGGAACACGTCGCTGCCCGGACGGATGATGATGAGTACGCCCGTGAACGCGGCAACCATCGACATCACCCGGTGTGCGCTGATCCGCTCGCCCAGCAGCGGCCATGCGAACAGCGTCACGAAGAACGGTGTCGTGAAACTGATCGACGTCGCCTGCGCAAGCCCGAGATACTTGACGGACGTGAAATAGAAGCTGGTCGAGCCGAGCTGGCAGGCCGAGCGCATGAACTGGGAGCCGAGCTTGTTGGTGTGGAACAGCGCCAGCCCCTGGCTCGGCAGCAGCAAGGCCAGCATGAAGACGAGATGCGATGTGACCCGCGCCCAGATGATCTGGTCCGAACCGTAGCGCGCGGACAGAAGCTGCACGGCCCCGTTCATGAACGGGAACATCGAGGTCGCCAGGACCATGAAGAAAATACCGAGCGCCACGCGGTTGCCACGCATGCGCGTGCGGAGATTGCGAAGATGCGACGAGCTCTCGATCTCCGACAGCGGTGTCATCAGCGACGCCTGGCGAAGTCGAACACCTGGCCCGTTGCGGTCACGCCCGGCAGCAGCAACTCGATGATGGCCGCGGCCTGTTCCTCCGGCGTCGGCAGCGTCATCGGGTCTTCGCCGGGGAACGCCTTCATCCGCATGCCCGTCCGCGTGGCGCCGGGGTTGGCGATGTTGACGCGGACGGCGGTATTCTCGACCTCCTCCGCATAGCACTTCACCAGCGCTTCGAGGCCCGCTTTCGACACCGCGTAGGCGGTCCAGTAGGCGCGCGGGCGCTGGGCGACACCGGAAGTTAGAAACACCGCGCGGGCCGCATCGGAGCGCCGCAGCAGCGGATCGAGCGTCCGGATAAGCCGCATGTTGGCCGACAGATTGACGTCGAGCACCTCGTGCCAGTCCGCGTCGGACGTGTGCCCGATCGGCGTCAGCGAGCCGAGCACGCCGGCACTGCCGACCAACAGATCGAGTTTGCCCCAGCGTTGATACAACGTGGGGCCGAGGGCATCGACCTCCCCGCCCTTGCGCAGATCCATCTTCACCAGCGTGGCCGAACCGCCAGCCGCCTTGATCTCGTCGTCGATCTCTTCGAGCGCGCCTTGCGTCCGGCCCACGGCGATGACGTGAGCGCCCTCGCGCGCGAGCAGCAAGGCGATAGCCCGGCCGATCCCGCGCGTGGCGCCGGTCACCAGCGCAATCCGCCCCTCGAAACGCTTCTCGCTCATGAGTTCCGGAAACCCTGAAAAAACCTGTCCGGAACCGTCGCTAACATGCTTGGCAAGCGCCGCAAAGCATTCCCGGCCGTTCCATCCGGCCTTGCGGAGCTGGCATGCAATCTCAGCCGAAACGCACGCTGTGGACCGGTGGCAGGTCCTGGCTGACCGTCGACCAGCTCTCGCCGGCATCCTCCGAGATCCACAGTCCCCCGGTCGTCGAACCCAAAGCCAGCCGCTTGCCAGTGGCGTCGATGGCGAGGCCGTGGCGATAGACGAGGTGATAGGCGTGCGTCTGCGGCAGGCCCTGCGACAGCACCTCGAACGACGTGCCGCCGTCCTGAGTGCGCGTCACGACCATGCGTCCGTCGACGGGGATGCGGCGCTCGTCCTTGATCGCGGGCACGAACCAAGCGACGCCGCCGCGCTTGGGATCGACGGCGGCGGCAAAGCCGAAATGCGACGGCCCGGTGTTCGTGACCGCGGTCCAGCTCGCGCAGGCGTCTGTCGAGCGGAAGATGCCGTTGTGATGCTGCACCCAGAACTCGTCCGGGTCGGCCGACTGCACGAGGCGATGCACGTCCTGCGCATTGGGCTCGTATTCGACCTCCGGCGGCACCCAGTCCGCGCGCATACCCTTGCCGCAGATTTCCCAGGATTTGCCTTTGTCCTTGGTGATCCAGACGCCGCCCGTCGACACGCCGACGCGAACGACGGCAGCGTCACGCGGATCGACCGCGACGGAGTGGATGCCAGGCAATTCGTAGCCGCCGCCCATCCAGAATTTGCGCAAGGGTTCGTCCCACAGTGCGCGTGACAGCTCCCAGGATTGGCCGCGATCGGTGGAGCGGAAGAGGCCACCCGGCAGAGTGCCCGTCCAGAGAACACCGGCCTCTGTGGGAGCGCCCGGCTCGATCACCCACATCTTCGAGAGCGCCCACGCGATCGTGCGGCCCATCGGGTCCTTGTCGACCTCGCCATCGGGCTGCTTGGGGTAGACGGGGACCGCGCATTCCTCCCACGCTCGTCCACCTTCAGAGCGATGGAGCTTGCAGCCGAAGTGGCCATGGTCGAGCGCCGCGTAGCGCCAGCCGTCGCGCGGATCGGCGAGAGCATACGTGACGTTGTCGCCGAGAAAGTCGGCCTTCCCGATCTTCCATTGCGTGGCACTCGCACGCTCGACCGTGAACAGGCCCTTACGGGTGGCGACGATGACGCTGTCACTCATGGGATTCTCCCTGTTGTATCGATGATCGCCGGCTCAGCCGCCGGATAGGGCCTGCGCCACGAACACCAACTGATCCGGACGTACCGGGTCCGTCAGCGATGTGCGATCGCGGACCTGCGAACTGTCGATGAAGATGGACATGTGCCGGCGCAGCGCGCCTTGGTCGTCGAGCACGTAGCCGCGAAGCTGCGGATTGGCAGCGAACAGGGCATCCAACACCTCGCGCACGGTCGCGCCCTCCACGTCAGTGGGAGGACAGCTCACGTGGCGCGAGAGGTTCGGTGTGAATGCAACTCTGACCATCGGCAGCCCCAATATGCCACGGCCCCACGACGCGGTGCCGACGCTGCAAGGACGCCCGTGCCGGCGCTCAGCCGACTTCGGTCAGCAAAGATAGTTGCGGCCCGGCCGAGCCGCCGTTGAAGTCCGTCAACTCGGTCGGATAATCGCCGGTGAAGCAGTGATCGGAGAACTGCGGGGCCAGGGCATCGCGGCGCTCGACGCCCAGCGCGCGGTAGAGCCCGTCGACCGAGAGGAAGGCGAGGCTCGTCGCCCCGATCTCGTCTCGCACCTGATCGGGTGTCATCTGCGCAGAAATGAGCTGCTTCCGGTCGGGCGTGTCGATGCCGTAGTAGTCGCCGAACTTGATCTCGGGGCAGGCGATGCGCATGTGCACCTCGCGAGCGCCGGCCTCGTACATCATCGCGACGATCTTCTTCGACGTCGTCCCGCGCACCACGCTGTCGTCGATCAGGACGATCTTGCGCCCGCGCACGACGGACTGATTTGCGGAGTGTTTCAACTTCACGCCGAGCGCGCGGATCTTCTGTGAGGGCTCGATGAACGTGCGGCCGACATAGTGATTGCGGATGATGCCGAGTTCGAAGGGAACGCCGGAGGCTTGTGAATAGCCGATCGCGGCCGGCACCCCGGAGTCCGGAATGGGAATGATGACGTCGGCGTCGCAGGCCATTTCGCGAGCGAGCTCCGCCCCCATGCGCTTGCGGATTTCATAGACGCTGCGGCCCGACATGATCGAGTCCGGCCGCGCGAAATAGATGTATTCGAAGATGCACGGCCGCGCCGGGCGGATCGGGAAGGGGCGGTGGCTCTCGAGCCCGCCTTCACGCGTGATCGTGACGACCTCGCCGTTCTCGACCTCCCGCAGAAACGTCGCGCCGACGATATCGAGCGCGCACGTCTCGGAGGCCAGCACATAAGCGTCACCCAGCCGGCCGATCACGAGCGGGCGTATGCCGACCGGATCGCGTGCGCCGATCAGCATGTCGTTGGTGAGGCACACCAGGGCATAGGAGCCTTCGAGCTGCCGCAGCGCTTCGACCAAGCGCTCGACGATGCGGCGCTTCTGCGAACGCGAGATCAGATGCAGCACGACTTCGGTGTCGGTCGTGGACTGGAAGATCGAACCATCCTTCACGAGCGTTCCGCGCAACGTCTTGGCGTTGGTCAGGTTGCCGTTGTGGGCGACCGCGAAGCCGCCCGTGCCGAGATCGGCGAACAGCGGCTGGGCATTGCGCAGGATGGTCTCGCCTGTCGTCGAGTAGCGCACGTGGCCCGCAGCGAGAGGGCCTTTCAGGTGTCCGAGAACCTCCGGCTTGTTGAAGTTGTCACCGACGAGACCGAGGCGGCGCTCGGTGTGGAACTGCTGGCCGTCGTAGGTGACGATGCCGGCGGCTTCCTGGCCGCGATGCTGAAGTGCGTGAAGTCCGAGCGCGGTGAAGGCTGCGGCTTCGGGATGGCCGAGGATGCCGAACACGCCGCATTCCTCGTGCAGGCGGTCGCCATCGGATTCATCGCGCAAGGCGGTAGCGCTGGGGAAAGACAGAGACTCCTCGCGCCCCGGAAAGCCCGAGTCGCCGTTGCAGTCGCCGCCCGTCCAGTTTTCCCGCAGCAGGTCCGCTACGCCCGAGCCGTCCTTCGACATGCCAGTCTCCCGCAGCCGCGCCAGCGATCAGTACCAGCGAACCGAAAATGACATCGACCACAGCCCAGCAAGCATCTGGGGTGGCTTACATATCACCTGTCGTCAGTGTGACACTTAAACGAAGCCTCACCCATTTCAACCCGGTTTCGGCTGCCAGCCCCAAAGTTTCGTTGCACCTCGCACAAAATTGACAAGCGCCGATGCAGAGCTGCACCGGCGCATATGACGAACAGCCGATGCGACGCGCTCATCCCGGGCGCTGGTCGGCCGGCGCCTTGTTCAGGTAGCGGTCGTAAAGGTACTGCAGCGGCGGCTCCAGCGCCTTGCCGGCGCTGATGAGCAACGGGCGCGACTTCGCCTGCGTCACGATCTGGTGCTGCTCCTTCTCGGGGAAGAACTTGTGGTAGAGCAGGAACACCACGAGGACGATCGCGAACCCGCGCGCGACGCCGAACGCGAAGCCGCCGAGGCGGTCGATAAGACCGATCCGGCTTTCCAGGATGGCGTCGGAAATGCGCGACGTGAGCAGGTGAACGATCAGCAGCACCACCACGAACACGAGACCGCCCAGGCCGATCTGCACGATCAGCTTCTGGTTGCCGATCATCTGCTGGCCACCGGAGATCTGCTGGGCGATGTCCTCGGCCAGTTTGCCCTGGAACAGCCCCACGTAGGCCGCAGCGCCGGCCGCCGCGATCCAGGACAGGATCGACAGGACCTCGCGCGACAAGCCCCGGTACATCGCGAGGATGCCCGATATGAAGCAGATCACGAAAAGCACGATGTCGAGATAAGTCAGCGGCCCGAGCATGGCGGGTCAGTCCTTGCCTGTTGCATCGCCGTACACGATCGCCGCACTGGCACTCTGGACGGCATGACGTCGGAACTCGCTCTCACGCACCGAGAAGACGGCAGCGGCTGCCCCGCGCACCACCTCAAACATCCTTAACGGCACGTCCGGGTCTTCCCTGGCACGCACCCATACGCTCCGCAAGCTCCCTCAAATGACTTATCCTGCGGATTTCGATGCCGAGGGATTTTGTCTCGATCTCGCCGGCAGCCGGCACAACCGCCCGCTTGAAGCCGAGTTTCTGTGCCTCTTTGAGCCGCGTCGCCATGTGAGCCGTGGGTCGCACCGCACCCGAAAGACTAATCTCGCCGAAGTAGATTTCGTCGTTGGGCAGAGCAACATTGGAAAGTGACGACAGCAGGGCAGCGCCAGCAGCGAGATCGGCCGCGGGCTCGATGATCCGCATGCCGCCGGCGATGTTGAGGTACACGTCCGCCTGCCCGAAACTGACGCCGCAGCGGGCGTCGAGCACCGCGAGCAGCATCGACAGGCGGCTCGAGTCCCAGCCCACCACCGCGCGCCGCGGGGTTCCCAGAGATGAAGGCGCTACAAGGGCTTGGATCTCCACGAGCAGGGGGCGCGTGCCCTCGATCCCGGCGAAGACGGCCGCTCCCGGCGCCTTGCTGTCGCGGTCCCCGAGGAACAGCTCCGACGGGTTCGTCACCTCGGCGAGCCCGTTCTGGCCCATCTCGAACACGCCGATCTCGTCGGTGGGGCCAAATCTGTTTTTCACCGCACGCAGAATTCTGAACGTGTGGCCTTGGTCGCCCTCGAAGTAGAGCACGGTGTCGACCATGTGCTCGATCACTTTGGGACCGGCGATCTGCCCGTCCTTGGTGACGTGCCCGACGAGCAGCAGCGCGCTACCTGCAAGTTTCGCGTAGCGGATCAGGGCCTGGGTGGCCGCGCGCACCTGCGACACCGTCCCCGGCGCCGAATCGAGGGCATCCGCCCACAGCGTCTGGATCGAATCGATGACGATGAGGTCCGGCGCTGGACCATCCGCCAAGGTCGCCAGGATGTCTGCGAGATTGGTCTCGGCGGCAAACCCGACCTTGGCGTCGGACAGCCCGAGCCTCTCGGCCCGGAGCCTAACCTGGGCTGCGGCCTCCTCGCCCGAGAAATAAACCGCCTTTCCCTTTCGACGTGCGATTTCGGCGGACAATTGCAGCAACAGCGTCGATTTCCCTATGCCTGGCTCGCCGCCGATCAAAAGGGCCGATCCCGGCACGATGCCGCCGCCGGTAACACGATCGAGTTCCGACAGGCCCGTTGCCAGCCGTGGGGCTTCATCGTGCTCGCCCTTGAGGCCCTCGAGCGGGATCACCCGCCCCTTCGAGCCTTTGCTGAGGCCCGATCCAGGCGGCGGCGCATTGCTCGCCTCTTCGACGATCGTGTTCCACTCGCCGCATCCCGCGCACTTGCCCGACCACTTCGTGGAGACCGCGCCGCAGTTCTGGCAGACGAAGGCGTTGCGTTGGACTTTAGCCATGTCGACAGCCTCGGCGCTTTGGACGCTCACACATAGACGCGGTGGACCCGCCGCGACAGCCGCGACAGCAATTCGTACCCGATCGTGCCGGCCATGTCGGTGAGGTCGTCGACGGTAACGCGGTCGCCCATGACTTCGACCCAGGCGCCGCGATGCGCGATCTCGCGTGGTACCCCGGTAACGTCGACCGTGATGAGGTCCATCGAGACGCGGCCGACGACGGGAACCGGATAATCCCCGATGTAGCCCACCGCGCCGTGCTTTCCCGTCGGGCTGCTCAACGCCCGCAGAAACCCGTCGGCATAGCCGCATGCCAGCGTCGCGATGCGCGCGGGCTGGTCGACACGCCATATCGCGCCGTAACCGACCGTCTCGCCCGGGGGCACGTCCCGAACCTGCAGAATGCGCGCGGAGAGATTGACCACCGGCCGCATCGGATTGGGCCGCCCATCGAGTGCGCGACCGCCGTAAAGGGAAATGCCCGGCCGCACGAGGTCGTAGTGGAATTGTTTTCCCAGAAAGATACCGCCGGAGTTGGCGAGGCTCGCCTTCGCTTGCGGCAGCATCGCCCGCAGCCGGTCGAACGCCTGCCGTTGCATCTCGCTCTTCGGGCTGACGGGATCGTCGGCGCAGGCGAGATGGCTCAGCACCAGCGCCAGGCGGAAGTCGTCGAACAGATGAGGCGACTTGGACAGCGCCTCGACCTCACTCGGCGGCATTCCCAGCCGGTTGATGCCGGTATCGACGTGCACCGCCGCCGGCAAGTGGCGTTGCCGCGCCCGGCAGTAGGCGCCCCACTCCTTCACCTCGTCGAGGCTTGACAGAACGGGCCTCAGATCGAATCCCGCGTAGTAGTCCTCGGCCCCGGGCAACAGCCCATCGAGCACATAGATCGCAGCCCCCGGTTGGACATGACGAATCCGCCGACCCTCATCGAGTGTGGCCGCGAAGAACGTCCGGCAGCCCTCTTCGGTGAGAGCGCGCGCCACTTCCTCGAGACCGAGACCGTAGGCGTCGGCCTTGATCACCCCGGCACACTCGGCAGTGCCGGTTTCCGCATTGATCCGCGCCCAGTTGGCCCGCAGCGCGGACAGATCGATCCGCAGGACCGCGCGGGCGTCGGAAGGGACGACCGGATCGCCCATTCCGCCCGGCTGGCCGGAGTGGTGGTTATCCTGCGGCACGCTCATTCGGCTCTCCGGCCCGACGTCTTCGACTCATAGCTATCACCCGCCACGAGGCCAGCTCGTGGCGGATGCTTACATCATCCCTCCTGCAACTTAAATCGTTACTCCCCGCCGCCGCCTTCGTGGCTGTAGTTGGCGTGGGTTGCGGCGAGATTGCCGAAGCGGGTGAACTGGCTCTCGAACGACAGCTTGACCGTGCCCACGGGACCGTGACGCTGCTTGCCGACGATCACTTCGGCGGTGCCGACACAGCGCTCCATGTTCGCCTGCCATTCTGCGAACTTCTCGCTGCCCTCCGGCGGCTTCGCGCGCTCGACGTAGTATTCTTCGCGGAACACGAACATCACGATATCGGCGTCCTGCTCGATCGAGCCGGATTCGCGAAGGTCGGAAAGCTGGGGCCGCTTGTCTTCACGCTGTTCGACCGCACGGCTGAGCTGCGACAGCGCGATGATCGGTACCTCGAGCTCCTTGGCGAGCGCCTTCAGGCCCGTCGTGATTTCGGTGATCTCCTGCACGCGGCTGGCCGAAGCGTTCTTCGACGAGCCCGAGAGGAGCTGGAGGTAGTCGACGACCAGCAGGTCGAGGCCGTGCTGGCGCTTCAGCTTGCGCGAGCGGGCGGCGAGTTGCGCGATCGTGATACCGCCAGTCTGGTCGATGAACAGCGGCGAGACGGACATCCGTTGGCTGACCTCGACGAGCCGGCGGAACTCCTCCTCGTTGATCATGCCGCGCCTGATCTTCTGCGACGCGATCTCGGCCTGCTCGGAGAGTACGCGGCTGGCGAGCTGCTCGGCCGACATTTCGAGCGAGAAGAACCCGACCTTGCCGCCATTCAGCACTTTTGTCGTGCCGTCGGAAAGCTTCTCTTCCTTGTACGCCTTGGCGATGTTCCACGCGATGTTCGTGGCGAGCGCCGTTTTACCCATCGAGGGGCGTCCGGCGAGTACGATCAGGTCCGAACGCTGCAATCCGCCCATCTGCCGGTCGAGATCGACGAGTCCGGTCGAGATGCCCGACAGGCCGCCGTCGCGCTCATAGGCGGCGCCGGCCATTTCGACCGACTGCAGCAGCGCCTCGCTGAACGTGACGAAACCCTTGCCGTACTTGCCGTTCTCGGCAAGGGCGTAGAGCCGGCCCTCGGCCTCCTGGATCTGCTTCTCGGGTGAGGAATCCACCGGCGAATCGAAGGCGGCGTTGACCACGTCCTCGCCGACGGTGATGAGCTGCCGGCGCACCGAAAGGTCGTAGATCGTGCGGCCGTAGTCCGCGCAGTTGATGATCGTCGTCGCATTGACCGCGAGCCGGCCGAGATACTGCGGCACCGTCAGGTTCGGCTCGATCGGCTCGGCGTTCTCGAAGAACGTCCTGAGCGTGATCGGCGTGGCCTGCTTGCCCAGATGGATGAGCTGCCCGATCGTCTCGAAGATCTGCCCGTGCAGCGGGTCGTAGAAGTGCTCCGGCTTGAGGAAGCCGGACACACGGTCGAGCGCCTCGTTGTTGACCAGGATGGCGCCGAGCAGGGCCTGCTCGGCGTCGATGTTGTGGGGCGGCTGCCGGAATGCGATCGGCTGCTCGGAGCTCGCTTGGGCGCGAAGCTGATCGGAAAGGCTGGGTGCGGCTTGTGTCATGAGCGGATCGATAGCCGATTCGCGCCACCCCGGTTCGCTGTGCGTCAAGCCCCAGCCTGTCCGTCCCCGTAGTCCACAACCCCCGCCGATTTTCCTTGCGTGGCCGGGATCGAATCACGACCGCGGGATCGGCCGCCACGTCCGGCTGTTGGGCTTCTGACATTCCCGTGATTGAACAGACTGTGCAGCAACCGTGCTCTTACATCCCGAAGTCCCGTCATGCTAAGCACGCGCTGGCCGCCGTGCGGCGGATAGCGTCCCGGTCCGATTTTCGGACCGGCGGGCACGATAGGGGAAACGCGATGAATCTCAAGAAAACACTGGTGGGTTGCGCCGTTCTGGCGGCTGGCGGACTGGCGATCACCGCCGTAGTCCAGGCACAGACGCCGTCGAAGGCATCGTTTTTCGTGACGAGCGTCGGTAAGGGCAAAGGCGCCGATCTCGGCGGTCTCGCCGGTGCCGACGCGCACTGCGCCGATCTCGCCAAGAAGGCCGGCATGGTTCGCGGCAACTGGCGCGCCTACCTGAGCGCGACCGCCACCAAGGACAAGGACAACAAGGACTTTGCCGGCGTGAACGCCCGCGACCGCATCGGAAATGGTCCTTGGCTGAACACGCGGGGCGTCGTCGTCGCGCGCAATGTCGCCGACCTCCACTCCGAGCGCGCCAAGATCAACCAGGAAACCGCTCTGACCGAAAAGGGCGAGCGCGTTCCCGGCCGCGTCGAGGGCATCGCCAAGACCGCGCCGAACCAGCACGACATTCTGACGGGTTCGGACCCGGCCGGCATGTACTCCACCGCCGGCGGCGACACCACGTGCGGCAACTGGACGAAGAGCGGCGAAGGCTCGGCCATCGTCGGCCATCACGATCGCGTCGGCCTCAACGATTTCCGCCACATGAAGTCGTGGAACTCCGCGCACGGCTCGCGCGGCTGCAGCCAGGACAACCTGAAGGCCTCCGGCGGCGCCGGGCAGTTCTACTGCTTCTCGTCGAAGTGACGGCAGTCGGCAGCGCCGTCGGTGCCGCCGTTGAACTTGGATGAAAACAAGGATGGCGGGGGGCCTTGTGTGCCCCCCGTTGTCGTTTAAGGGTGTCCGATCTCCCGAAGGACGCATCGCCCGGCTGATCATGTCATCTCAACTCCCGCCGCCGCCTACCCGTCCGCCAGCAACGCCCTCGTGCAGGTTGGAGCTGATCGCGGTCCCGGGGCTCCCGGATTTCGAGCCCGGCGACGACCTCGCCAGAGCGATCATCGCTGCTCTCGCGGGACGGCAGCTCGCGCTGGCGGCACGAGACGTCGTTGTCGTCGCGCAGAAAGTCGTCTCGAAGTGCGAAGGCGCTTACGTCGACCTCGACGATCTCTCGCCGAGCCCGCGCGCCCAGGAAATAGCCGCTGCCACCGGCAAGGATGCCCGGCTCGTCGAGGCGATCCTGTCCGACACATCGGAGGTCCTGCGCGCGCGCGGCGGCGTCATCGTCGTCGCCAATCGTGCTGGTCATGTCATGGCGAACGCCGGGGTCGATGCCTCGAACCTCCCCCCCACGGGTCCCCAGCGTGTCCTGAAACTCCCGGCCGATCCCGACTTGTCGGCCCGCCGGTTGAGATCCGCGCTCGAGGCGGCTACGGGACTGCGCCTCGCCGTCGTCATCAACGACAGTTGGGGCCGTGCATGGCGTAACGGAACGATCGGCCACGCGGTCGGTGTCGCCGGCATTCCCGCCCTGTGGGACCGCCGGGGTGAGCACGACATGTACGGTCGCGAACTCCGCGTCACCCAGATCGGCTTCGCCGACGAGATCGCTGCCGCCGCCTCGCTCGTGATGGGAGCCGCTGCCGAACGCCAGCCGGTCGTGATCGTGCGCGGCCTCGAACCGCCGGACGAGGACGGCAGCTCGCGCGATCTCGTTCGCGACAAGTCCCGCGATCTCTTCAGGTGACCGCTCGGGAGGTGGCCATTCCGGCGACGATACCACGTATGGAGCCCGCACGCGCATGATCGTCGTATTGGCAGGCGGCGTCGGTGGTGCCCGTCTCGCGCGGGGCGTCTTGCGCGCCGTGCCGCCCGCGGACCTGACCGTGATCGTCAACACCGCCGATGATTTCGAGCATCTCGGCCTTGCGATCTCGCCCGATCTCGACACGGTCATGTACACGCTCGCCGGGCTCGAGAACCCGAGCCAGGGCTGGGGGCTCGCGGGGGAGACGTGGTCGTTCATGGCCGCGCTGGGCAAGCTCGGCGGCGAGACGTGGTTCCGGCTCGGTGATCGCGATCTCGCAACCCATGTGGAGCGCACACGCAGGCTCGCGGCTGGCGAGACGCTGAGCGACGTGACGGCCCGCCTTTCCGCGGCGCTGGGAATAGCCGCGCGGATCGTGCCGATGTCGGATGATTGCGTGCGCACCATCGTCGACTCGGCTGATGGCACGCTTCCTTTTCAGGACTATTTCGTCCGCCGCCAATGTGCGCCGCGCATCCGCAGCATCGCGTTCGACGGCGCTGCCAAAGCGGCTGCCGCTCCGTCGGCACTTGCCGCGCTGAGCGATCCCGCGCTTGCGGCGATCGTGCTCGCGCCGTCCAATCCGTTCGTCAGCGTCGCGCCGATATTCGCCATCGCTGGCATGGCGAAGGCTATCGCTGCCCGCACGGTGCCGCTCGTCGCCGTATGCCCCATCGTCGGCGGCAAGGCGATCAAGGGCCCCGCGGCCAAGATGATGGCCGAGCTCGGCCATGACGTCTCCGCTTTGGGCGTCGCGCGGCACTATCGCGACCTCGTCGACGGCCTCGTGATCGACGATTCCGACCGTGAGGCAGCCGCCGCGATCGAGGACCTGGGCCTTTCCGTCCACGTCACCGACACCATCATGACCGACGACGAAGCGCGGCGCCGCCTCGCTGCCGACACTCTCGCCTTCGCCGAAACGCTCCGCGCGCATCGACGGTGGCGCAGATGACGGCCGATCGTTTAGTCTGGCGGGATCACCCACACGCAGCCCACCGGAACGGACCCTGCCGATGAGCGCCAGCTCCAGCGAAATCTCGCCTCACGCTACTCCCGAAAGTCGGATCGCCGCCGTCGAATCCCAGGCCCAGCGGCTGACCACGCCGAGCGGCGACGGTGTGATGGTCTGGCGGCGCTGGGCGGCGCAGCACCCCTCGTCGGCGCGGCCCGTCGTGTTCCTGCACGGAGGCTCGGGCTCGTGGCGGCACTGGATCCGCAACATCGAGCCGCTGCGACGGGACCGCGACGTCTGGGCGCCGGACCTGCCGGGCTTCGCGGAATCGGCAGCACCGCCCCAGCCCGTGAACTTCGCGGCCGTCGCCGGCGTCATAGCCGCCGGCATTCGCGAGATCATGCCGGCCTCCCAACCTCTCGATCTCGTCGGCTTCTCGTTCGGTTCCCACACCATCCAGTACGTCGCCGCCGAGCTTGGCGATCGCGTCGGAACGGCCGTGCTGGTGACGGGCCACATGCTCGGGCCGATGCTCGCCCAGCCCGGTCACCTCCTCGACCGCTGGCGCGACATCACGGACGAGGCCGAGCGCGTGCGCATTCTCAAGCGCAACCTCGGCTCGCTCATGCTCGCGCACGAAGCGACGATGGACCCGCTGGCGTTGTACATCTATTCGACCGATGTCGTGCGGGCCCGCATTCGCCCAGCGAAGTTCATCAACGACCGTGATTACACCCTGATCGAACGCCTGGGATGCAAGGTCGCCGGCATCGCAGGCGAGCTCGATCCGCTCGGTGTGCCCTCACCTGCTGCCCAGGGTGAAGCGCTGCTGAAGGCGCGCCCCGACGCCCGCTTCCGGCTCATCCGCAATGCCGGGCATTGGGTGTCCTACGAAGCGCCCGATGAATTCAACGCGACGCTGCGGGAATTTCTCGACACCCCATCCCCTTGATCCGGAGACATCGCCCATGGCCACGTTCGTCGTCGCGCACGGAGCCTGGGCCTCGTCGTGGGCATGGAAGAAGATGCGACCGCTGATGCGCGCGGCAGGGCATGACTTCTACGTCCCGGCCTATACCGGCCTTGGCGAACGGGCTCACGCCGCTGCTCCCGCCGTGACCCTCGATACCCATATGGCCGACGTACTCGGCGTGATCGAGATGGAGGACCTGCGCGATGTCGTGCTCGTCGGCCACAGCTACGGCGGTATGGTCGCGACGGGCGTGGCAGCCGCAGCCGGCGACCGCATCCGCCACCTCGTCTACCTCGACGCGTTCGTTCCCCGCCCGGGCCAGAGCCTCCTCGACCTCCAGACGCCCGAGCACCGCGCCCGCGTCATCGCAGCCGCCGGCGCCGCGGGCAAGGGCTGGCGCGTGCCGCCGCAGGCCCCGCCGACCGACACGTCCCCGGAGGATCTCGCGTGGATGCTGCCGCGGCGGACGCCGCAGCCGCTGCTGACGTTCACGACGCCACTTTCGGCCGACATCGAGCCGTACGAAGGGCCTCGCACATACATCTTCTGCACGCGGGTTGGACCGGCCGACAGTTTCCGGCAATTCGCCGAACGTGCACGCGCCGATGCCGGCTGGGGCTATCTGGAGCTGGAGGCGAGCCACAATCCCCATATCACCATGCCCGAGCGGCTGATGACGTTGCTCGACGGCATCGCGGGCGGCGCCAGTGGGGTCTGATCGGTGCTGAGCTTCACTGCGGGTGCTTGCACAGGAGCACGAAGCTACCTATAGAAGCCTCCGGGCGCCCTTCGTCTATCGGTTAGGACGACAGCCTTTCACGTTGTAAAGACGGGTTCGATTCCCGTAGGGCGCGCCAGTTTACCTACCGGACAGGATGAAACTGCGAACCGTTCGGTTCTATGTCCGCGGGACGAACGATACGCCTGGAACTTGCTCGATTGCCTTGCGGAGTGCGTCGAATGTACTGTCGATCGCGGCCTCGGACGTGGTTCGGTCCCCAGCGCGGTAGATTGCGATTCCCATCTCCTCGTTGGAAAATGCCTTGTCGACCACAATGTTGAGGCTCTCGCTATAGAGATATGCTGCGAGGTCCTGCGGGTTCGGTGTAGTCTGCGTGAAACGAATGGCGTACGAGTTTTCATCGGCAAACTGAGCGATCTGTCGCTTGATTTGATCTTGTGCGTTGTTGGCATGGGTTAAGCGCGCCGAGCGCACCGGTGAAATGCCGGTTCTGGGCTCGAGGGACATATCATCGCCGCGCTCAAAGATCGACTGCTCGAACTGGGCTTTGGGCAATTTGCCGACAAGCTCGCGGATTGCGCTCACTCCATGTTCAATGGCTTCGGCGGGCACCCGACGGACCGTTCTGAGGACGGTGAGGTCCAATCGATCCAATTCGTTGGGTATTAGGCCGATCATTTTGATATCGGAACGATACATCTGAACAAAGACATCGCCCGGCTTGCCAGGGTCGCTGCTTACTCGGATCGCAAACCTATTCCGGTTTGCAACCTCGCGAAGCTTGGCAAGGAGCAAATCTCTGTCACCCGAGCCAAACACGATTGTGAGCGACCTTAGCGGGCTTCGCATCGCTTCTGGAGAGAGCTCAGTAGGCATAGGCACCTCCCATCGTGAGGGCGACAGCGTCGCTGCAATGCCCATCGCGATGACCATGACTGCGATCCCAACCGTCCAACGACTTCCGAGACCCATGATGGACCCTGATGTTCTCGCGCATTCGCTTGTCGAGTATATCGAAGATCACTGGACCGCCGTACTGATTCGCGATGTTCATGCCGGGCGTCACGTTATTGCCAATGCCGCGCGTAGTGACGGACCATGAGCCGTCGGGGTTCTGCGTCGCGGATCGCGTGATCTGTCCGTCATGGAGGATGTGGTTCTCCTGCGTCGTGTTTCGAACGGACAAACCATCCGCACTGATTCTTGTCCGGACGTCCCCGGCGTAAATGCCGGTGATCGGATCATAGACCGGATAAATCTTGTTATCTTCAGCGGGAATAGCCGGGTTCTGTCCGGGCACCGCGAACCTGGAGAGGTGGTCGGCTATCTCTGGAGCGGAGCAGCTATCTTCAGCGGTGCAGACGATGTTTGGTCCCGCCTTGTAGTCGTGCCATCCGGGCTTGTCCGGATCGTAGGCAGAGCCATCACCTGCCCCAGTTGGCGTCCACCGGCCGCGATCGTCACGAGGCTGGTCCGGGTTGAAGCCACCCTTGCGGACGAGAGCGTCCCGCACATCGGCTACGAGGAACCTGAAGTAGGTGAGGCTTGCGTCAAGCTCTCGTTCCGCCTTCGATGCGTCTTCCGACCTGAGCATTGCCAACCTTGATGATTGTGCGACGGAGCCAGTGTGAGCCAGGAATAGGGGTAGGGGATAAGGTTCGGGCACAAGTTGAGGATACGGTGAAGGAGGCGGAAGGGATCGGCTCGACGGCCTGCGCAGGTCACCTAAAACTATATCGCAATCTCAATCACATACGAGTTCGCAGTTTCATCCTGCCCGGCGCGCCATTTCTCGGCAAGCTGATGGTTTGCATTTCCACGGCAAGGACTGCCGAGCACCATCGTGCTCCCTGCTCCAGCGCTATGCGATCCGCCACCGTCGTCTGTCGAGCGACCGTACCGATCGCGTGGCTGCTCTCTTTCGAAGCCCGCCTTGCGCGAGGCGGGCGGCCGCAATATCGACGGCTTCCTCCCGATCGGATAAAGCATGCTCTCAACCGCTCGAGGGTTCACCGCATGCCTCCCCGCCCAATTCCCGTGAGCCACGTGGGCAGCTTGCCGCGCGGCGACGAGTTGACCCCGCTGCTGATCGCCAAAGATCACGGTAAGCCCTATGACGCAGCGGACTTCGACCGGCTCGTACAGGCAGCGATCGACGATGCGGTGAAGCGGCAGGTTGCGGCCGGCGTCACGATCGTCAGCGACGGCGAATTGGGCAAGGTCGGCTATTCCACCTACATCACCGAGCGCCTTGAAGGGTTCGGCAGCGCCCATATCGAAAGGAAGCCCGCGCTCGATCTCGCGCCGCACCCGGCGCTGGTCAAGAAACTCGCCGGCATCATGGGCAAGCAGGAGTTCGTCCGCGCCGCCTGCGTCGCACCCGTCCGTCTCAAGACGCTCGAGCCCGCGAAGGCCGACGTGGGCCGGTTCCGTACTGCGCTCGACCGCCACGGCAAGGGTGTGCGCGCTTTCATGAACGCGGCCTCACCCGGTCTCGTGACGGCATTCCAGCCCAACAAGTTCTATCCGACGCACGAGGCCTATCTTTCCGATCTCGTCCGGGCGATGCGCCCCGAATACGAAGCCATCGTCGATGCGGGGTTCGATCTCCAGCTCGATTGTCCGGATCTCGCGATGTCCAGGCACACCGGCTATCAGGACCTCGACGAGAAGAGCTTCCTCGCCGTGATCGAGGCCAATGTGGAGGCGCTCAACGCCGCGACGGCGGATATCCCGGCTGAGCGTATGCGCATGCACATCTGCTGGGGCAACTACGAGGGCCCCCACGATCACGACATCCCGCTGGAGCGGATCATTTCGGCGGTGCTGAAGGCGCGTCCGGCGATGATACTGTTCGAGGCGGCCAATCCGCGCCACGAGCACGAGTGGACCGTCTGGCGCGATGCGAAGCTTCCCGGCGACAAGATCCTCGCGCCCGGCATGATCGACACCTGCTCGAACTACGTCGAGCATCCCGAGTTGATCGCCCAGCGGCTCGAGCGCTACATTTCGATCGTCGGGCCTGAGCGCGTCGTCGCCAGCACCGACTGCGGCTTCGGCACGTTCGCGGGTTACGGCAAGATCGATCCCGACGTGTGCTGGAAGAAGCTCGCGGTGCTGCGCGAGGGCGCCGATCTCGCGGCTGCGCGATGCAAATCGTAGCGATGGAAGTTCGTCGCCACGGCGATGTAGTCCCCAATTTTCCACGATCTTACGAACCTTTGCGCGTCTGGCGCGTTATCGACGTAATCCAGCGCAATCACGCGCTCAGTCATCGGCATCGATGGGGATGCAAAATGACCGGACGTTCCCCGCTAGAGGCGCCGGGCGCACGCGTGCCGAGGCTGCTCCGCCACCTCGGCATAAATCTGGCGTTGGGAGCGATGGTTGGGGTCGCCTTTACGGCGCTGCTGTTGGCCCTCAATATAGCGAACCTTCGGGACTTGATCGCGAACTCGGGCAGTGCCGCGCTCGCCGTTTTTATGATCGGCTTCGTCAACGTCCTGACATTCGGCAGTCTGTCGATGGGAACCGGCATCATGCTGCTTCCGCGGGACGAACCCGATGACAGCATCTCGTGAGGCAATCGGCTCAGATCCGCGGTCGTAGGGGCTTGACCAATCGCGCAGGGCCGCTGCATTTCCTGCGGCATGATCGTCACTGTTTCAGCTTTCTACAAATTCGTCGCCGTCGCCGATCCCTGTGGATTGCGGGACGATTTGCACTCGGCGATGTCTGCGCGGGGAATCAAGGGCACGATCCTGGTCGCCGAAGAAGGGATCAACGGCACGATTTCGGGCGAGCCTGCGCGCATGGCCTCGTTCCTGGCGCTGCTGCGCGCCGATCCGCGCTTCGCCGATCTCGTGACCAAGGACGCGACGGCTCCCGATCATCCGTTCCAGCGGCTGAAGGTGAAGCTGAAGCGCGAGATCGTCTCGATCCGAGCACCCGAAGCCGATCCGACGAAGCAGGTCGGCACCTATGTCGAGCCGCGCGACTGGAATGCGCTGATCGCCGATCCCGATGTCCTCGTAATCGATACGCGCAACTTCTACGAGGTCGCGGAAGGCACGTTCGAGGGTGCCGTCGATCCGCGTCTCGATCACTTCACGCAGTGGCCGGAATACGTGGCGTCCACGCTGGGCGACAGCAAGACGAAGAAAATCGCGATGTTCTGCACGGGCGGTATCCGGTGCGAGAAGGCGTCCGCCTACATGCTCGCGCATGGTTTCGGCGAGGTCTATCACCTGAAAGGCGGCATCCTGAATTATCTCGCGAAGGTCCCGGCATCCGAGAGCCTATGGCGCGGCAAATGCTACGTCTTCGACGATCGCCGCAGCGTCGACAAAGAGAACGCCGGCACGGGCGAGAGCTGACGAGCGAACCGCGCACGCGCCCTATTTCTCGATCTCGACGAGCTGAGGCCGGTAGCAGATGCGGCGGACGTCACGCTCGAAATAGCAGGTATCGCCGAGCGGCTCGGTGGCCAGCGCCACAGAGCCATCCGGCAACTTCACGCCGAGTTTTCCGTTCGGCAACCATCGCATCGCGAGCATCGTATCGGCGTCCGTTGCGACCAGTGCGCACGTCTCTGTGAGACGTCGCGTCGGGCCGGAACCCGGCGCGGTGCCGACGACAAGGAACACGCAGGTAACCGTCGCTCCGCTGTCGGCATGCCGCTGCCGCGTCGACACCGCTGCCCGCGTCCCGTTGAGATTGCCGACGCTGCTGACCACAACGAAGCGATCATGATCCGGCGTGTCGACGAGGCTGCACGTCGCGACACCGACGAGGACCACGAGCATGCTGGGGATCGCATACCACCACGGTCCGAGCCGCGCGGCCCAGACGCGAACGCTGGAGAGGGGGTGCTGCGTGCTCAAGGCTCGGCCCGGTTGAGGCGATCGGCGTATTCACGGCGGAACGCTTCGAAACGGCCCTCGGCGATGGCCGCGCGCATCGCCGCCATCAGCTCCTGGTAGAACCACGTGTTGGCCCACGACATCAGCATCGCGCCGAGATATTCGCCGGAACGGATGAGGTGATGCAGATACGCGCGGCTGTAGTCGCGGCAGGCAGGGCACGCGCTCTTTTCGTCGAGCGGGCGCAGATCTTCCGCGTGCTTGGCGTTCTTGATGTTGACGCGCCCGTTCCATGTGAACGCTTGTCCGTGACGGCCAGAGCGGGTCGGCATCACGCAATCGAACATGTCGATGCC
>CAZNMY010000014.1:0-69211 GCA_964574325.1 uncultured Devosia sp.
GCACGGGCACGGGATCGGCGCCGTTCCGCGCCTTCACCGAGCGCCGCCGCCGCGCGATGCAGAACGCCAATGGCAAGGCGATCATGTTCTTCGGCGCCCGCACACCGCAGGAACTGCCCTACTTCGGACCTTTGCAGAAAGTGCCGAATTCTCTGCTCGAAAAGCATCTGGTCTTCTCGCGCATTCCCGGCGCCGACAAGGAATACGTGCAGGACCGCATGCGGGTCGAATCCGGAACGCTCGCCAGCCTGCTGGCTTCGCCTCAGACGCATATGTTCATCTGCGGCCTGAAGGGGATGGAAACCGGCGTCGAGGAAGCGTTGGCCGACATCTGCCGCAAGAATGGAATGGACTGGGGCAAGCTCAAGCCCGAGATGCGCGGCCAGGGCCGGTTCCACGTCGAGACGTACTGAAAAAAAGAAGAAGTCAGAAATCGGAAATCGGAATTCGGAAACTGAACAAGGTCCGGCAGGTCGTGAAAGTTCGGCACCTTTTCGCGACTTCTGGTTTCTGACTTCCGACTTCCGAACTGGGAGGACACAAAGCCATGACCATCGCCGCCTGGAATGCGCCGACGGGCCTCTACAACGCCGCCGTGGATATGGTCGATCGCAACGTCGCGGAAGGTCGTGGCGACAAGGTCGCGTTCATCGATCCCTCGACGAAACTCACCTATGGCGCCCTGCAGGAGCGCTGCAATCGCTTCGCCAATGCGCTTCCTCGCCTGGGGATCGCGCGCGAGCGCCGCATCATCATGATCATGCTCGACACCGTCGATCTGCCCGTCGTGTTCTGGGGCGCGATCAAGGCGGGCGTCGTCCCGATTCCGCTCAATACGCTGCTCACCCCCGATCAATGGCACTTCATGATCGAGGACAGCCGCGCCGATGCGGTGGTCGTTTCGCCCGAGCTTCTCGACCGCGTTGGGCCGGTTGTCGATCAAATCGCCGCCAGGCGCCATCTGCATGTGATCGTTGCGGGCCACAACACCGTCGGCGGGCGCATCGGTCTCGAGAACATCATGGCGTCGAGCCCTTCGAGCGCCGAAGCCGCCGATACACACGCCGATGACGTCGCCTTCTGGCTCTATTCGTCGGGCTCGACCGGAATGCCGAAGGGCACACGTCATCTGCACGGCTCACCGATGGCGACCGCGAAGCTGTTCGCGCAGGGCGTGCTCGGGTTCGACGAGAACGACGTGGTGTTCTCCGCGGCAAAGCTGTTCTTCGCTTACGGCCTCGGCAACGGCATGTCTTTCCCCATGTCTGTCGGTGCGACTGCGGTGCTGCTCCCCGATCGCCCGACGCCCGATAGCGTGCTGGCGACGATGCGCGCCCACAATCCCACGATCTTCTGTGGCGTACCGACATTGCTGGCCGCGATGCTGGCGAGCCCGGCACTCGGCGCGGGTGCGGGCTCGGGCAGGCTCCGCCTCTCTACGTCCGCGGGAGAAGCGCTGCCAGAGGAGATCGGCCAGCGCTGGCAGAGCATCGTCGGCTCCGAGGTGATCGACGGCATCGGCTCGACCGAGATGCTCCACATCTTCGTCTCGAACCGTCCGGGCCACGTGCGTTACGGATCTTCCGGAATACCGGTGCCCGGTTACGATGCCAAGTTGCTCGACGACGACGGCGCCGTCGTCGATCGTGGCGAGATCGGCGAACTCGTCGTGCGTGGGCCCTCGTCCGCCGAAGGCTATTGGTTGCAGCGCGAGAAATCCCGCCGCACGTTCCGCGGTGAGTGGACACACACCGGCGACAAGTATCGGATCGACGAGCACGGCTATTATTTCTACTGCGGCCGCACCGACGATATGTTCAAGGTCTCCGGCATCTGGGTTTCGCCGTTCGATGTCGAGTCCGCGCTCATCACGCACAGCGCCGTGATGGAAGCCGCGGTCGTCGGCAAAGAGGACACGGATGGCCTCATCAAGCCCAAGGCGTTCATCGTCCTGAAGCCCGGCGTGAAGCCGGAGGATGGCCTCTACGAAGAACTCAAGGAGCACGTGAAGGCGCACGCCGGCGCATGGAAGTATCCGCGTTGGGTCGAGTTTCGAGCGGAGCTGCCGAAGACCGCGACCGGTAAGATCCAGCGTTTCAAGCTTCGCGCTGAATAGATCCCGGATAGGCGTCAGGACGTCCCGTCGTTCTTGCCCGATGACTGTTGCGGCAGCACGAAACTCGCACCCTTCACCAGCACGAACGCCCCCGCGAGCGACAGGCCGAGTAGGCCCACGAGCGGCAGAATTCCCTCGCCCGCGACGATGTCGCCGAGCAGCAGCAGCGCCAGCGCCGCGGCGAAGAGACCGCCTGCGCCACCGATCAGCGCGTTGGCAAATCCGCCCGCTGAGATGCCGTACATCAGGCCGACGATGATGCCCGGATAAGCGGAAGGCCAGAAATGATCGCCCATGCGTTGCTCCTGCTCACGGAACGGCCTCGCGGATCGGCGGAGGCCGCCGGACGAGAAGGCCCTCGCGAAGAAGCGGCCAAGCCCCCATCCCCGCATCCGTCGTATGCAATGCCTTTCCGTTGCTTTTTCCCCTTGATCGAGATCAAAGTTCAACGCCAAGACCTGCCCTGTATTTGGCAGCCCGCCAATGAACAGATGAACAAGAACGGCTATTCGGAGGACGATGCGCGATGGGCGACAAAGGTATGATGAGGCTCGGCGCCTACTTCAATCCGACCGGCCATCACGTGGCGTCGTGGCGACACCCGCGCGCGCAGCGCGACGCCCACGTCAACATCAAGCACTACGTCGAGATCTGCCGGACAGCCGAGCGCGCCAAGTTCGACATGGTGTTCCTCGCCGACAGCGCCGCGACCCGCAAGGCCGACATCGAAGCGCTGAGCCGCTCGATCCAGTTCATCGCGAATTTCGAGCCGATCACGTTGCTTTCGGCGATATCCATGGCGACCGAGCGCATCGGTCTCATCGCTACCGCATCGACGAGCTACAACGAGCCCTATCACGTCGCCCGCAAGTTCGCGTCTCTCGATCGCATCAGCGGCGGTCGCGCCGGCTGGAACGTCGTCACGTCGGGATCATCCGTGGAGGCGCTCAATTTCAACCGGGCCGCCCCCTATCCTCACGCCGAACGCTACAACCGCGCGCACGAATTCGTCGATGTGGTCACCGGCCTGTGGGACAGCTGGGAGGACGATGCATTCGTCCGCGACGCGGAAAGCGGCATCTACTTCGATCGCGAGAAGATGCACACGCTCGATCACAAGGGCAAGAACTACCAGGTCAGGGGGCCGCTCAACGTGCCGCGTCCGCCGCAAGGATGGCCGGTGATCGTGCAGGCCGGCGCTTCCGACGACGGTATCGGTCTTGCTGCACGCTATGCCGAGGCGATCTTCAGTCCCCACCTCAACATCGAAGAGGCGAAGCCCTACTACGACAAGCTGAAGAGCCAGATGGTGCAGCATGGCCGCGATCCCGCGCACTGCAAGGTGCTGCCGGGCCTCAGCGTGTTCGTCGCAGAGACGGAAGAAGAGGCGCAGCGTGACTACGAGTTCACGCAGTCGCTGATCCATCCCGTCGTTGCGCGCGAAATTCTGTCGACCATGCTCGGCGAAATGGACCTGTCGAAGTTTCCGATCGATCAGCCGCTACCCGCCGAGCTGCCGCCGACCAACGGCAGCAATGGCCACTATGACAGCATCATCTCCATGGCGCGTCGCGAAAACCTGTCGATCCTGGAGCTCGGCAAGCGGGTGGCCGGCGCGCGCGGCAAGAACGTGTTCGTCGGCAATCCGAAGCAGGTCGCCGACTACATGGAGGAATGGTTCGTCAAGGGTGCCTGCGACGGTTTCAATGTGATGCCGCCCTACATCCCCGGCTCGCTCGACGACTTCTGCCGTCTCGTCGTGCCCGAGCTGCAGAAGCGCGGCCTGTTCCGGACCGAGTACGAAGGCGCGACGCTGCGCGAGAACCTCGGGCTGGATCGTCCCGAGAACCGCTACGCGAAAGCGCGCAAGAGCGCTTCCGCTGCCGAGTAGCGCGCCTCGGCCGCGTGACGGCGATGGGAGACGCATCGAACGTCGCGGGGCCGAGGCGCGGTGCGGGCCTCACCAAAGCCGCCGTCGATGCGATGTTGCTCACCGATTTCCCGAATGAATCTGCACGAAACTTCAATCGGCGTTTTCGGAACGAGACCCACCGGGTCCGCCCGGGATGGCGTACAGTTCTGCCAATTCACGCCGCCTCGTGGTTGACCACGAAATCCTCCGGCGGCGTCGGCCCCCAGAGGTAGAACGAATTCTCGTCGTCGTGATGCCCGGTCGGCCAGCGCTGATCCGCCGCGATGTAGTCGATATCGCACGTGTACTCGGTGAAGCTGCCCCACGGATCCTGGATGTAGTGGAAGTAGTTCGAGCCCAGCACGTGCCGCCCGAGCCCCCAGCCCTTCACGTGCCCCTTGTCGGCCATGTGCATCGCGGCCAGTCCGATATCGTCGATACGCGCCATGTCCCAGCTCGAATGATGGATGCCGGGCGCTGCCGACTTCGCGAATGCGAGAATGTGGTGATCGCTGCCGTGGATGCCGTGCATGAAGGCGACGGCGCTCGCGCGATCGGACAGGCGCAGACCCAGGTTCTCCGCGTAGAAGCCGATCGCCCGATCGACATCCGTCGTGAACGACAGCATGTGCGACATGCGCCGAGGCCTGACGACAGGTGCCTTCGCCCGCACCGGCGCACCGGCGATCCCCTCAGGCGACGAACTCCATTCCCCGCCCATTTTGTGGTCTTTCGACGACTTCGCCGCCACGTTTATTTCGAGCAGGAGACCGTTGTAGTCGCGGAACCAGATGCCATTGCTCTCGAACCCGCGGGGCGCATCGACCAGCTGAATTCCATTCTTCTCAAGCTTTGATTTGAACCGCGACAGATCATCTGCGTAGCACCCGAACGATATGTGGCTGAGCTTCTTGCGTGGCCCTTCGTGGAGCACGCCCCAGGTGTGATCGTTTCCATAGACCTTCAGATGCAGCGCGTTGCCTCGCTGCCGGACGTCCAACCCGAAATTCGTGAAGTAGGCCTCCGCCACTTTCAGGTCCGGCACACCGAGAACGAAATGGTCGACCGAATGAACCCCCAGCGCATCAGGTTGGCTCTGCGCTCCGATGTAGCCCATTTGCGCCGTCATATTGCTCCTCCCGATCGTTGCTGACGCGGACGCTCGGCCGCTGTTGGCGGAATGGCATCGCGAAACCGTCGAGAGGGTCTTGACTTGGGTCAAACGCTGCAGGCGCCACCCACTCAATTATGCGACGTAACGATACGAGCTGAGTTGAAGGAGGAGGCGCCGATGCGCATCGAGAAATTTCACCACGTCGCGTTCCGCTGCAAGGACGCGAAGGAAACCGTCGACTTCTACAAGCGCGTGCTCGAAATGGATCTCGTCGGCGCGATGGCGGAGGATCGCGTTCCTTCGACCAAGGAGCCGGACCCGTACATGCACATCTTTCTCGACGCGGGAAACGGCAGCATCCTCGCATTCTTCGAGTTGCCGAACTCCCCACCGATGGATCGTGATCGCAACACGCCGGAATGGACGCAGCATATCGCATTGCAGGTCGCCGACATGGACGCGCTGCACGAGACCAAGGCGCGCGTCGAGAAGGACGGCCAGCAAGTCACCGGCCCGATCGATCACACCTTGTTCAAGTCGATCTACTTCCACGATCCGAGCGGCCACCGGCTCGAAGTGGCGACCTGGACCGCAACGGTCGAGCAGCTCGAACGGATGAAGAAGGCGGGCCCAGCGATGGTCGAGGAATGGAGCCGGACCAGGCAGCCGCCGCGTCAGATGTCGTGGGTGCACGAGAAAGAGTTCAACTGAGCACGCAAAGGCGGAGTGAACGGACGGGGGCAATCACTCTGGATGCGAAGGTTTCGCACGTCCCGTCGCAGTTGTTGTCGCAGCGGATGGGAACGCCTCTTTACGGCAGGGCCCGATGCGGTGCGCATCAGGTCTCGTTCACTCGCATAGCTGCGTTTGATCTCCGTCAAGCCGCTCGCCGTGCTCCGAACGCTTAATGAACGATACCGATGTCGAGGGAGGAGAAGAACGATGCGCGCTTGGTATTTCACCGAGATGCCTTACCCGCACCTGCCGCCGTTCGACGAACTTTCGTCGATCCGCGTCTCGCTTCCCTCCAAGCACTACGATCCGAAAATCGGCGCTGATCTCTACAATCGCTACCTCGACGAATACATCTACGCCGCCGAGGAAGGCCTCGACTTGATGGTCAACGAGCATCATCAGACCGCGACGTGCATCGACACGGCAGCGCCGCTGTCACTCGCCATTCTCGCGCGCCAGACGAAAAACGCGCGTCTATGCATCCTCGGCAATCCTATCGCCAATCGCGGCGATCCCATCCGCATCGCCGAGGAAATGGCGATGATCGATTGCATCAGCCGGGGCCGTGTCGATGCGGGCTTCGTGCGCGGCGTGCCTTACGAGACGTTCGCTGCGAACACCAATCCGACGGAAACGCTGGAGCGCCTGTGGGAAGGCGTCGATCTCGTCGTCAAGGCGTGGACGAAGACCGATGGCCCCTGGAATTTCGAAGGCCAGTTCACGCACCGCCGCGCCGTGAATGTTTGGCCGAGACCCTATCAGAACCCGCATCCGCCGGTTTGGGTGACGGGCTCGAGCGATGTAGGCTCCGTGCGCCGCGCCGCCGCCGCCGGCTATGTCTTTGCGACGTTCCTGCAGCCGTACCCGCAGGTGACGAAACTGTTCGACGCCTATCGCGATGCCTATCGCGACAACGGCCAGCCCGGCGGCGGCGGCCTCGCCTTCATGCCGCTGATGTACGTCGGCGACACCGAAGCCGAAGCGGAAGCAGGCGCGCGCGAACTCGCATGGTATCTCGCCGCGAAGGTCGAGCCGCAGTTCCGCAATCCACCGGGATACGTGCCGGTCGAGTTCAACGTCGGCGCCATGCGCGGCGACGTCACGAAAGTGGCACGCAGCGAAAGTGTACGCGGCCTCAAGATGGAGGACGCGCGCGAGATGGGCACGATGATGTACGGCACGCCCGATCAGGTCGTGGCCCAGATCAGGCGTCAAAACGAACGGATCGGCGGCTTCGATCACCTCTTGATGATGATGCAGGCCGGCTTCCTCGACCACGAGCGGACGGTGCGTAACATCAAGCTGTTCGCGCGCGAGGTCTATCCGCACATCAAGGATCTGCCGGGCTGTGTCGCGAGCCGCAAGATGCAGGTCGCCGCCGAATAATCCGACCGCAGCAACTCTGAGCATGCACTCGGCTGCATACAGGGAAGGAGAACAGAGATGCCGCAGGACATGACGACTTCACGGCAGCGGTTCAATGTCGGCGGCGTGTTGATGGATCGCCCCTTTAAGATTCAGCGTCTCGGGCATTTCGGGTTCAACGTCGACGATACCGATGCCTGCCTGAACTTCTATTCCAGTCTGCTCGGCCTGCGCGTCACCGACACGCTCGATCTCGCACCGCGATTTACCGATCCAGCACAACTCGGCGGGCGCACGCAGACGAAGGCATACTTTCTGAACCACGGTACGGATCATCATTCCTTCGCGCTGTTTCCCCAGCCTGTGCTGGAGTTGCTCGCCGGTAAGAACCCGCGCGCAGACATGCGCGTCAATCAGGTCAGTTGGCAGGTCGGAAGTCTGCGCGAGGTACGCGATGCATTGGACTGGCTGAAAGTTCAAGGTAACGCCATTCATCGCATCGGCCGCGATATGCCGGGCTCGAACTGGCATAGCTATCCCTACGATGCGGAGGGCCACGTCAACGAGATCTATTACGGGATGGAACAGATCGGGTGGAACCTGCGCTCGAAGCCGCGGGCCATGTACGATCGCGGCTTCAAGACGAGACCAGAGCTTCCGCAGGTTTCCGAGTACGAGGAGATCAGGCTCGGGGAATCCAACGGCATAGATCTGGCGAGCGGCCATCGCATCCACGAGCAGTGGCCGCTCGACTACGAGGTCGGCGGCGTGCTTCTCGCCCGACCGTTTAAGATCGACAAAATCGGGCCTGTTCGACTCTGGGTGAAGGACATCGACCGTGAAGTCGATTGCTACACGCGTCTTTTCGGCCTGCGGATCACCGAGAATGTCGAGTGGAAGGGCTCACGTTGCGTGTTTCTCCGCGCCAACACGGAGCATCATTCGCTGGCGCTGTATCCGGAGCGGCTCCGGGACGAGCTGGGCGTTGCACCCGTCAGCTCGTGCTTCTCCATCGGCTTCCGTCTCGGCAGCTATCAGCAGCTTCGCGACGCCATCGCCTTTCTGAAGCAGCGCCATGTCGAGATCCGTTACGTGCCGCAGGCTGTGCTGCCCGGCATGGACTACTCCGCCTTCGCCATCGATCCGCAGGGCCACGCGGTGCAGCTTTATGCCTACATGGAGCAGGTCGGCTGGGACGGCCGTCCCCGTTCTGCCGCGGAGCGCCGCCAATTCGATGCGTCGGCACCTTGGCCGGACAGTCTCGAAGCGATGTCGGACGAAGGCGATGGCGAGGTGTTTCTCGGACCTCTCGGGTGAGAGGACCGAAGCGCTGTCGGACAGCAAGCTGGCACGGCCGATGGCTTTTCAATCGCCGTGAACGTAGCGTCTCGCGATTCGCGTCCTCAGTTCCTCGGCAAGCTTCACCCGTTCCTCCGGCGAGAGGAATTCGCCGATGGCGATGAAGCGCCCGCTCTGGCGAAGCATCAGCCGGATATCGTCGTGCGGCCCCGCAGCCTCGATGACGCGAACCCATGCAGGATCGAATTCCACATCAGAAAGCTTGTCAGCCGCAGGGCCGACCATACGCACGCGGATCACGCCGGATGTACTGCTGTGTGCCGGCCATCGGTTGGGTGCGCATGTTCACACCGGCGTGCCTCGATGCGACCGAGGCATCGCCGGTAGAAATCTGGATAAGTGCGCCAGCCATCGACGTCCCTATTCCGACAGTCTGCGCCACCGCTGGGGCCAAAAATGCTGCACTGGAAATCACGAATGTCGAGCGGGCTACGGCCACGGCATCTCGCACGCACTTCATGACTGGGTCTCCCTATATGTGATGACGGCAAGACAGAAGGCCGCCCTGGCAGCTCACGCGTCATCTGGGTGCCGATGCTCCACGTTGCCCGAAGCATTTGATATTGCGAATTGCAAGTGCGAATGAGCTCAGTATGCCGAGTGATCATGCAGGTCACACCTGAAGTCGGACGCGCAGGAAAAGTTCCTGTTCCCTTGTTTGGAAGCATTTCAACTGGGTCTTCTACGAAGTACGCGATCGCGCGATTTCGCGCTAGCCACTCGAGACTTCGCCGCACCTGGCCTATGTCTGCCACCGCGCCCGCCAGTATGCGGAGGCGCGATCGCCGAGTATCAGCATCGACGGCGTCAGCACGAGCGTCAGGAAAGTCGCGAATCCGAGACCTCCGGCGATCGCCACCGACAGGTCGAGCCACCAGTGCGTCGAAGGAGCGCCTCTCGTTATTTCACGGTTTATGAGATCCACGTTGAGAGCGAAGAGTAGCGGGGCGAGTCCGAGAATGTCGTTGATGGAGGTCAGGATCACGGGGCGCGCGCGGAGCACTCCCGTGCGAAGTGCCGCGTCGAATGCGCTCTGCCCACGGCTGCGCAAATCGTTGAAGGTATCGATCAGGACTATGTTGTTGTGCACCACGATGCCGCCGACCGCGATGATCCCGACTCCGGTCATCACAATCCCGAACGGTCGACCTGTGACAAGCAAGGCGAGCAGTACTCCGATCGTCGACAGTGCTATCGCGCTCATCACCAGGAGCGTCTGGTAGAAGCTGTTGAATTGAATCAGCATCGTCATGAACATCAACAGCAGTGCACCGCCAAACGCCGTGGCGAGAAAGCCTGCAGCCTGCGCCTGATCTTCCGGTTGCCCCGCGAAAGTTGCAGTCACGCCCTCTGGCAGGTCCAAACGCTGTAGCTGCTCGCGAAGCTCGGCGATCTTGTCGTTGACAAGAATACCCTTCGCGACATCAGCCTGGATCGTGTTCACCCGAAGCCCATCGATCCGCTGGATCGCCCCGGTCTTTGGCGATGGTCTCAGTTCGACGAAATTCTGGATTGGCACGCTGCCTGCGGTGGTGGGTATCCGCAAATGTTCAAGCCGGCTGAGATTGCGGTGGTCAGCTGGGAAGCGCACGCGAATGTCGACCTCTTCCTCGACATCATCGGGACGATACTCGGCGAGAAGCAGGCCCTGGGTGAGAAACTGCGCGACTTGACCCACCAGCGCAGGGTCGGCTGCATAGAGCGCTGCTTTCTCACGCGCGATGACGAGGCGCATCTCGACGCCCGGCGGCGCTCTGGAATCTTCCGGGTCGACGAAGCCGCCGAGCCTATCCATCAAGCCGCGCACGGTTTCGGTTGCCTGATCGAGCGCGGCTTGTGTGCCGCCGCGCAATCGGAGGTCGATGGGCTTGCCCTGAGCGGGACCCTGCTGCTGCTCCCGGATCTCGAGCTTGACGCCTGCCACCTCTGCCGTCGCCTCACGCAGTGACGCGACGATCTGTGATGCGGGTGCGCGCTGGTCCCACTCCATCAGATCGAGTTGAATGATACCGATCACGTCTTCGGCGAGCCGGCCGGGACCTGCCACCCCGATAGTTAGGCCGTAGACATGCTCGATGCCCGGTTCACGCAGCATCAGGTTCTCTATCCGGCGAACGAGCGCATCCTTTTCGTCTACTGAAAGATTGTCGCGGGAACGGATTTGGATCTGCACAAGCTCCGGCTCTATGTCTGGAAAGAATTGCGTGCCTTTACCGAACGTGACGTACGCGCCGACCGTCGCAGCGAGGATTGCGAGACTGGCGAGCAAAGTCAGCATCGGGTGTGCCAGGAGGCGACGCAACTGATCGGCGTAGATACGAGTGACACCCTTTATTTCGCCGATATCTTCGCTCTTCTCGATCACATCCTCCGGTGCAATCGATCCGCTCCCCTGCTTCGAGATCGCATTGCCGAGGACAGGAACGAAGACGAGCCCCACCACCAGCGATGCGAGCAGTACAAGGATCACGGTAATTGGCATGAATTTCATGAACTCGCCGACAACGCCCGGCCAGAACAGCAGCGGAAAGAAGACAGCGAGCGTCGTCAGTACGGATGTGATCACCGGCCATGCCATCCGGACCGCAGCGCCGGCGTAGGCTTCTCGTGGCGCCGCACCGGCCGCCATGCGGCGGTCTGCGAGTTCCGTCGTGATGATCGCTCCGTCGACCAGCATTCCGAGCGCCAGGATAAGACTGAACAGCACGACGATGTTGAGCGTGTAACCGAGCGCCCATAGCAGCACGACACCTGACAGAAACGACGCCGGGATCGAAACGGCGACCAGCACAGCATTGCGCCAGCCGAGCGTCGCTACGATCAGAATCATGACCAGAACGACGGCGGTCACCGCATTGTTCTCCAGATCGCCGAGAAGCGTCCGCACTTGGCTGGACTGATCCTGAATGAAGGCGACTTTGACATTCTCGGGCCAGGACGTACGCGCTGCGCCGACGACCCTGCGCACGTTCTCGACTGTCTCGATGAGATTCGCGCCGATACGCTTTTTGACCTCGAGCGCCAGTGCGTTCTCGCCAGCCAGCCGGGCATATCCCTTGGGGTCCTGGAACGTACGTCGGACGACTGCGACATCCGACAATGTCACCACGCGATTGTTCGCAACCTGAACCGGCACGTTGCGCACGTCTGCGAGATCGTCGATGACGCCCGGAACCTTCAGCGTGATGCGGCCGGCACCGGTGTCGATAGCGCCGGCTGCGATGAGCGTATTGTTGCGCTGCACCTGTTGCAACAGTTCGCCGACGGAAATACTGTAGCTAGCCAGTGCATTGGGATCGATGAGAACCTCAAGCAGTTGCTCGCGTTTGCCGCCGACTTCCACTTCGAGCACGCCGGGCAGCGCCTCGATCTTGTCCTGTAATCCTTCCGCGATAGCATTCAGAGTTCGCTCGGGAACCGGTCCAGAAAGTGTAACCGTCACCACAGGGAACAGTGCGACGTTGACCTCGCGAACGATGGGTTCGTCGGCCCCCCTGGGAAGTTCGGCACGCGCACGGTCAACCGCTTCGCGTACATCGTCCAGCGCCTCTTCCGATGCGAAGCCCGCTGTGAACTCCAAGGCTACTGTTGCGTAGTTTTCTCCTGCCGTTGCACGCATCTCCTTGAGCCCCTCGATCGCCTGGAGCTCGGTTTCGAGGGGGCGCACGAGAAGACGCTCGGAATCGTCGGGAGAGATCCCCTGGTAAGTAACCGTCACGAATATGAGAGGTATGGGAACGTCGGGGGCGGCCTCCTTGGGAATCCGCACGTAGCCGTAAATGCCTATCACGAGAATGAGGAACAGCGCGGCGAGTATGGCCCGACTGCGCCCGAACGCCGCTGAAATGAGCGCATTCACGGCGACCGTCGCGGTGAATGCGCCGTGGACGATGCGGTCGAACTATCTGCCTCGCTGAACGCCGAACGCATGGCGTTGCAACCGGGAGGCGTAATGCGGCGCTGCTTGTCGGACTGGCGCCCCGCCGCAGAGCGATAGTTGGCTGGATCTGGCTCGACTTTATTTCGCTGGACCTCTCCAGTGCGCTTCTCATCGTTCTGCATGCTTACGCGCACACGTTCGCCCGCCTTGACGAACCCTTGACCCATGGTGATCAGCCAAACGCTCGACGGGGCGCCAGCGACCCAGATGCCGTGTTCCGCGGCTTGCACGATCTCCACGGGATTGAACTGCACTATGCCGGCCTCGTCGACCGACTTGATGCCGACCCTGCCTTTGTCGTCGAGCGAAAGGACTGCCGCAGAGACGAGATGAGCGTATCGGATCCCGAGAGGCATCCGCACATCGGCGCTGATCCCCGACGGTGTGACGCGATCTCGATTGGGCACCCAGATCTCAACGAGAAACGTTCGCGTTCGCGGATCGGCTGATGCGGAGATGAAACATGTCCTGCCGCGTGCATTCAATCCGGTGGCGAAATCGACATTCACTTCACCCTCGAACTCGACGTCAGCGATGTTATGCTGCGCAACGTCTACACCTACTCTCAGAACGCTGTTGTCGATCATCGTCGCCAATACATTGCCGACGGCGACAAACTGGTTGCGCTCGACGGCAATGTGGTTGACTACGCCATCGTACGGCGCCGTGATCTCAGTGTCGGCGATCTCCTCTTTGATTCGCGCAAGCTGCGCGGATGCGGCCGCCTGCGCAGATTCGAGCTTCTGTACGCGTTGCCGGGCGGCGTAACCCTCCTTGGACAAGGTTCTCGCGCCCTCCAGTTCTGTGACGATCTGCGAGAGCTGAGCCTCCGCCTCGCGCTGCCGTTCAAGGCGCGCTTCCAGCGTCAATTGCAACAAACGATCGCCAAGAGCGACCTGCTGGCCCTCGCGTACATCGATCGACTTCACGCGTCCGCTGGTTTCTGCAGGAACAGCGCTCGTGCGGGCTGGGTGAACATCCCCTTGTAGGTGTATCGTGCGAGTTACGGGTTGCGCAATAGAATGACGCGCTGAGACGAGTGTCACGATCGGTTCGGTGATTATCCGAGACGCTTTTTCTTTCTCATCGCGGAACAGCGGTCCGCTTGCCATCCAGGCGGCAACGACTAGACCGATGGCAGCAGCAATCCTGTAGGAGCTATCGATTTCCGAGATGGACAAGCTAGACCACTTTCAAGATGGTTTCACCACAACGAACAGGTAGCTCGATCCACGCCGGATACGGAACAGTGCTGGTCCATTGTTGCCGCCCAAACGCTTATCCCAGTATTGTGCTACATCGCCGGGATCATCGACCGCGTCAGTCCCCGCAGAGACGATGACGTCGCCAGGTCTTATGCCACTGCGCGAGGCAGGGCTGCTCGGCTCGACTTCGCGAACGACGACGCCCGTCTCGTCGCCTTCGAGTGAGAAATCTCGGCGGGTCATGTCGTCCAGCGGCTGCAGCGTCACGCCGAGGCGTCTACCGGCTGCGCTCTTCTGGCCGCCGAGACTTCCAGTGGCTGTTCGATCGCCAGGCCTGTGTTCGGCCACGAGATCGAGATCTATCGACTTGCCGTCGCGTATGACTTGAACTCTCACGCTCTTGCCGGCGTCGGTTGCCGCCACTTCCCGCGACAGTTCGCGCACACCCGCGATAGCCGATCCGTTGAAGGTAACGACGACGTTGCCGGGGCGTAGTCCAGCCCGTTGGGCCGGGCCCCCTCGTGTAACACCAGCTACAAGCGCGCCCATCGGCTTCTCGAGTCCCAAGGATGCCGAGATATCCGGCGTCACGGGTTGAAGCGTCGCTCCGATGAAGCCTCGCTCGACATGCCCTTTCTCGATCAATTCTGAGACCACTCCGCGGGCGAGATTGGAAGGGATTGCGAAACCGATTCCAATGTTGCCACCGCTCGGGGACACAATGGCCGTATTGACCCCGATGACGTGTCCGTTCGCGTCGAATAGCGGTCCGCCCGAATTGCCGCGATTGATCGATGCGTCAGTCTGCAGGAAATCGTCGTAAGGACCTGAGCGGATGTCCCGCGATCGTGCTGACAGGACGCCGACGGTCACCGTACCGCCGAGACCAAATGGGCTTCCGATCGCAATGGTCCACATGCCCGGTTTGACGGCATCGGAATCGCCCCACTGCAGTGGGGCGATTCCGACCGGCATTTTTTTCAACTTGAGGACTGCGATGTCGGTAGCCGGATCGCGGCCCAGAAGCTGTGCGACGTGCGTCGAGCGATCCGACATCACCACGCGAATCTCGTCTGCCGAGTCGACAACGTGGTTATTCGTAATCACATGTCCTTGGTCATCGATGAGAAAGCCTGAGCCAACCGCACCGCGCTCTCGCCGATGCTGCTGGCCGGACATGCCGTCCCGTTGACTGAAAAAACGGTCGAAGTAGCCGCCCAGCAAACCGTCACCGACCCCACCCTTTTCGCGGACCGACTCAACCTGCGTTCGCGTGGTGACGCCGACAACGCTTGGCGATAAGCGCTCGACTATTACGGAAAAATCCTTCGAAGCAGCCGGCGCTTGCCGAACGGCAGCCTGGCCGGAGTTACTTTGGTCAGTACGAGCCGCTTGCTGTGCGCGGACAACTGTCGGAAAGGTAAAAAGTGAGATGGCCACTGCTACGGACGCAGCACTCGGGATTGGTTTCATTTCTCGTCTCCCACCGGGGCTTGATAAAAAAGGTCAACACGGAAGGTCAACGTTTTACGCGACCACCTCCGGAAAGCCGTGCGGTCGATGCGCGTAATGCCACGGCCCCGGGGGCCGAAACCGTCTTGCTTTACGGTCTGACACTTCCGCATTTGCAAGCGACCCGCTTGGCAGACGAATGTTCCAAGAGCGGCATATCCTCGAGCTAGGCGCCGGCCTCCGATACTCAAATGCAATTTGCAACCACAACGGTTGGCGCCACCCCTGGTTCCGACGATGTGAGTCCGGTGCCGTACTGAGCTATCGGCGAATGCGACGAAGCCGGATTGGCGATGCGTGCACGCCGAAATTGGTGTCTGATCTGCTGGCAACTGAAAGGCGAGGCAGGGGGATGCCGAATTAGCCCGAGAGGCCTTGTCTAACTCGAATCCTCCGCTGCGCGCTGTCCAGCGCTCACCTGCGTATCCGGCTTTGCCACCGGCCGTAAGCGGCCGTCCGCAGGCAAGCGTTCGGGCTTTGGGTGAAGTTCGACCAGTTTGAGCGAAAGCGACAACAGGGCTGTGCAGACCGGCAACACCAGGAGCATCCCGATTTGCTGCCAGCTCAGCTCCACTGCCGCGTTATGGAAGATCTGTAGAGCCGTGCGCAGGAACAAGACGAACAGAATGACGATGATGACTTCGGCCACGACCTGCTTCAGTTCACCGACTTGTTCGACGTGGAGCAGGCTGGGCACCTCCGTCTCCTCGTCGACGACTTGCGGTCGAATGAACAACGAGTAGACGCCGAAGCCGAAGTACAGCAGTACGATCGCGATGAGAAAGCGATCGAGAGCCTCGATCACACGAATCATGGAGAAGGCGCTCCGAGGAACCACGACTGTGTCTTCACCCGTATGAATGCCGAGGCTTGGGATCCATACTGCATAAGCCTCGTAGATGTTGGTCAGCCCAAGACCGAACATCAGCACGGCACCTGCCAGCGATCCGGCTACGGCCATCGATGCGAGTGCCTTAGAAAAGGAAATCAATCCTCCCTCGACCCGCTCGGCCAGTACGCGGCGCATATTCATTCTCCGAATGACCAACGACTGCAAGCCGAGTGCCCACAGTGTGCGTGAACGTGCCGATGGGTGAACGAGTTCCCATTCGCAGTGTCAGCGCAATGTCGGGCATGACGGCCAGCGCCGTAGCGCCTGCGGCTAGCACGGCAAACGCCGAAAGCACGATAAGTAAACCCATGGACGCCGAAAGGACCTTATCCAACTCGCCGCTCGCAGACGTTGCGCCGGGTTGATCGAGAACGAGCGGCGCTCCCGCGATCATGAGCAAACCAAGTATGGTGACGGCAATGATTGCGATTTGCACAACGTCGAGGCCGTTGTTCGATGCCGACAGTGGCGCATCAGCGCAGGCGATCGACTGCACGCCGTAGATCGCCAGGAATTGCGCACTCCACACCAGTCCAGACATTCGACCGTCCCGGTGCGCCCGGTGATCGATAGCCGGAGTAATGTTATAGGCAGAACAGGTCACTCGTTCGGAAAAGTGATGATCGCGCGCCAGCGCCGTCGGCCGACGGCAGCCAGAACGCTCGTCCAGAAGCAGAGCGCAACCACGAGCAGGATCGCCAGCATTGCAGCGTGCAAGACCGCGCTCGCGTGAGTGACTGCGATTGTCACAGGAGAATGCAATCCGAGAGAGCTGCGATCTGACCGAGCACCGCAAAAACAGCCAATCCCCACTGGTGACGACCGCGCCAGCCCTTCGCCGCAGGGCCAGCTACATTCATGATGATGATGTACTCGGCCATATGCGGGCTCAACGGCGGCAGACGCTCGACGAAACCAATCGCAAGAGAAAAGCAAGCATGAAGGGCGAAAGTGCAGCGACGAGAAGCCGATCATCGTTGCAACCCCAGAACAGATGGCGGGAACGGCTTGAACGACCAATCCGTTCAATGCGGGAAACTCCTTAAGAATGACGTGCCGGGTGTGCGCCGTGCCTGCGATCGGTTCGCCGCATCTGTCGAATTCGTACAGCCCTACAGGAACTGATTTTTCACGAACGAGTTTGTCGATTTACACAGAGGTGCTGCGATGACCGACCGTCGATTGCTAGTAAAAACCGGCGAAGACTTTCCGGTGGCGGGTGACAAGCATCTTTCGACCTTTGATTTTGGCTCGGACTTCAAGTGCTTCCTGGAGCATGGTGTCAGTGACGACGATCACCGCCGCGGAATTCGACGTCTTTGGGCCACGAGCACGCTGTTCGGCCGCTCTGACGGGCTTGACGTCTATTGCGGCGATTATCGTTGTGGACAGGTAGATGGGTCTGATCCCGACAGTCAAACCATCGAACCCGCCACAGGCTGGGAGAGGGCGTGATGAAGCCGAAGAAGGAAAATGCGCCCATCAATGCTTTACCGGTCGAAGGTGCACCCAATCGCCGCAACTTCCTGAGCGCTGTCTCTGCGGGTCTCTTTGCGATCGTGCCTTCCGCTGAAGCATCCGCCGACGCCGGGGAAAGCCGAGCCGAGCCCGAGCAGCAAATCAGCGTGCATATGCAGCGATTTTATCAATCTGCACGCTTCTGACCTGCACGGGTTTGCTGGCAAAGGAGCCGTTCATGCTCGTGCGCAGGAAAATCCTCGAGACCGGCGAAGGGAGAACTCTCAGGCGCTTGTCCCACTCACTATCGTCTTCACTCCCAGCCTCTGCTACTCATTCGAAGGCAGGCTCTTTCGCGCCTGATCGTCGCTCGTTTCTTCGCGCATCTGGTCTCACCCTTGCAGGAGCAGGCGCATTGGGGCTCGGTGTCGAAGGGGTTCGGGTATCCGCTCGAGGCCGACCTCCAGCCGAGCCCGTCGGCGATTTGCAGCTCAAGAAGACCATATGTCCGTTCTGCTCCGTCGGTTGCTCGATATGGGCGGAAGTCAAAAGCGGAGTATGGGTCGGTCAGGAGCCGGTCTTCGAGAGCCCGATCAACATGGGCACGCATTGTGCCAAGGGAGCGGCGACGCGGGAGCTTGCGCACGGTGACCGCCGCCTGAAATATCCGACAAAGCTCGTAAACGGATCCTGGCAACGCATTTCCTGGGATCAAGCGATTTCGGAGATCGGCGACAAGCTCCTGCAGATTCGCCACGAGAGCGGACCCGATTCAGTTTTCTGGTGTGGCTCCTCGAAATTCTCCAACGAGGCCGCCTATCTGCATCGCAAGTTCGTTGCGATGTGGGGAACCAACAACGTCGATCATCAAGCGCGCATTTGTCATTCCACGACCGTCGCCGGTGTTGCCTCCACCTACGGGTACGGGGCAATGACGAACAGCTTCAACGACATCCACAACGCCAAAGTGCTGCTTGTCATCGGCGGCAACCCGGCCGAGGCGCATCCCGTATCGATGCTGCACTTCATGCGTGCGAAGGAGTACGGCGCGAAAATCATCGTGGTCGACCCGCGACTGACGCGAACGGCAAGGCATGCCGACGAGTATGTCCGCATACGCTCGGGTACAGACATCGCATTCTTGTGGGGTGTCCTGCGCGAGATTTTGGCAAACGGTTGGGAGGACAAGGAGTATATTGCCAGGCGAGTGTACGCTTTCGAGGACGTCCGCAAGGAGGTCGAACCTTGGACGCCGGAAGAAACCGAGCGCGTCACCGGCATTCCCGCTGCACAGATCAAATCAGTGGCCAAGACCTTTGCCCTGAACCGGCCGGGGACTTTGATCTGGTGCATGGGTCTCACGCAATCGACGGTCGGCACCAATAAAGTACGGGCGGCGTCCATCCTGCAGTTGGCGCTCGGAAACATCGGTGTATCGGGCGGCGGAGCAAACATCTACCGCGGTCACGACAACGTCCAAGGTGCAACCGACATCGGTTCCAATGCAGAGACGCTGCCCGGCTATTACGGGCTTTCCGCAAGTGCATGGCGCCATTGGGCAAACGTCTGGGACGTCGATTACGAATGGCTGAAGGGGCGATTTGCAAGCCAGAAGTTGATGGAAGCGGAAGGCATCACGATTTCACGCTGGCATGATGCCGTGCTCGGTCCCGAAGGCGGACGATTGGATCAGCCGAACCCCATTCGCGCCATGACATATTGGGGCCATGCGCCGAACTCGCAATCACGCGGACGGCGTCTCAAGAGCGCGATGGAAAAGGTCGAAATGCTCGTCGTCATCGACCCGGTTCCAACAGCCACCGCCGTGATCGGTGAGCGTCGCGACGGCACTTACCTGTTACCCGCAGGTACGACCATGGAAATGGCTGGTTCAGTGACGAACTCTCAGCGCGCCATTCAATGGCGCGAGAAGGTCATCGAGCCGATATTCGAGACCAAGTCTGACTACGAGATCATGTATCGGCTCGCCCGTAAGCTCGGTTTCGCAGATCAACTTGTGCGCAATATCAAGGTGACGAACGATGAACCTGTCGCCGAAGAAATCCTGCGCGAGGTCAATCGCGGAGCTTGGACGATCGGCTATACGGGGCAAAGTCCCGAGCGCTTGAAACTGCACATGCAGCATCAGGAAAAATTCCACCCGACGACGTCGGTGGGAATGTCTGCCCCGGTAAAGGGCGAATACTATGGCCTGCCTTGGCCGTGTTGGGGAACGCCCGAGATGAAGCATCCCGGAACGCCTCTGCTCTATGACATGCACAAGCCGGTCGCCGAGGGCGGCCTGACATTCCGCGCGAATTGGGGCGTACAACACGAAGGGCGCTGGCTGCTTGCGGAGGGGGTCAGTCCGCCGGGCTCTGCCATTCGAGACGGGTATCCCGAGATTACGTTCGCCATCCTGGAGAAACTCGGCTGGTTGAACGAACTGTCGCCGCGGGAGCAGGCGATCATTCTGTCGATCGCACTACAGGAGTACGAACCGTCACTGAACGATCTGTCTGAAAACGAAGCGCGTCGGCATCTTTCGCAATTGACCGCACGCGTCGGTGAACGATCGGGCACCGACGTCATGAACCCGAACGGCGACGCGCCTGAAGCCGCTTTGGCATCAAAAGCGCAAGATCGTCTGGCGAGTGAAGCGATTTTGTCGTTCCTCCAGTTCGATCCGACCGGTAAGAAGCAGGTCCAGGAGTTCGAACGCAGCGACCCGAAAAACACCGGTAAGGACATTGCGGGCGGAAAACGGGTGATATCCGACGCAGCGAATGGAAAAGGATCCGGCACCGGTACGGGCCAGGTCCACTCCGAGACGAATGCAGGGACGGGGCGGACGGCCGGCAAGAAGGCGGCCATTGATCCTGATGAACTCGCTCAAAAGCTACGCGAGGTGAATTGGAAAACGGATCTATCCGGCGGTATCCAACGCGTCGCCATTGCGCATGGACTTGTTCCTTTCGGAAACGGGAAGGCGCGTTGCAGGGTGTGGAATTATCCTGATCCGGTACCGAAGCATCGCGAGCCGCTCTACACTCCTCGTCGTGACCTCGTCACGCAGTACCGTTCCTATGACGACCGCACGCATTGGCGGTTGCCAGCACTTTACTGGACGATCCAGAAGGAAGACCATTCACAGCAGTTCCCACTGATTCTCACATCGGGGCGACTGGTCGAGTTCGAAGGCGGCGGCGACGAAACACGTGCCATCGCTTGGCTCGCCGAGTTCCAGCAGGAGATGTTTGCCGAGATCAATCCCGCGGATGCCGCCCGGATTGGCGTGAACAACGGCTCCAGCGTGTGGGTGCTGACTCCGGAAGGAGCACGTGTGCGAGTGGCCGCAATGCTCACCCCACGCGTTGGGCCCGGTACCGTATTCATGCCGTTTCACTTCGCGGGGTTGTGGCAAGGCCAGGACATCTCAGGGCGCTATCCGCTGGGAACAGTGCCGTATGTCGTTGGGGAATCGGCCAACACGGTAACGACGTACGGCTACGACCCCGTCACATACATGCAGGAGACCAAGACAACTCTATGCCGCATCGAGCGGGCGTGAGCACGGGTCAGGAGGATCGCATGGCTCGGATGAAATTTCTTTGTGACGCCGACAGGTGTATCGAGTGCAACGCCTGCTCGGTCGCCTGCAAAAACGAGCACGAGGTACCCTGGGGTCTCGTGCGCCGCAGAGTTGTCACCATCAACGATGGTATTCCTTCGGAGACGTCGGTGAGCATCGCTTGCATGCACTGCAACGATGCGCCGTGCGCTGCGGTTTGTCCCGTGAACTGCATCTACCAGACAGATATCGGGGTCGTGCTGCACAACAAAGACACGTGCATCGGATGCGGATATTGCTTCTATGCCTGTCCCTTCGGCGCTCCGCAGTATCCCAAGGCGACCAACTTCGGATCGCGCGGAAAAATGGACAAATGCACCTACTGCGCGGGCGGCCCGGAGGACGCACACTCGGATGCAGAGTTGCGGAAATACGGCCAGAACCGAATTGCAGGTGGCAAGCTGCCACTGTGTGCAGAAGTCTGCTCGACACGCTCGCTGCTGGCGGGTGACGGAGAAATCATCGCTCAAATCTATAAGGAACGCGTAACGCGGAGAGGCTACGGCTCGGGGGCTTGGGGTTGGGCAACCGCTTACAAAGCCCTGTCTCGCGAGGGTTGAACTATGCGGCGGCAACAGCCTCCACGGAAGGTGCTATGCCATGTCTGGATATCGTTGGGTCGGAGCCTTTATATCGGCTGTCCTTGTCGTTCTACTTGCAATCGTGACGTTCACTTGGGCTCGGTACACCGGCGTCGTGCGGCCATCGGTTTCCGTCGTACCGGAAAGCGCAGTGCCTGCACGCGGCGAACCATCCAATCCATCCCCGGTCACTGCAGCGATTCTTACAGCACGAACGCGTATCCAGGCAGACGAGGTCAACCGGCTGCCCACCGCCTTTCCGCCTCTGACCGGTGAAGAGAAGTTGGATTTCAAACCCGCCGTTCGCACCGGCGACGGCTTGGTGCTGCAGTGGCAGCAGCGCGGCGACGGGGGGGCTATCGCGAGACAATCGATGCCGTTATCCGGTGTCTCATCGCTACCATACACCAACGCGGAGGTTCTCGAGCAGCCTGAAGGGAGGTCTTGGCGCGAACGCCACAACGTCTGGATTCGATTCGGTGGAGGTTGGTTGATCTTCGGTGCCGGTCTCGCGCTGGCGCTGTTCCTGTTCGGGCGTGGCCGCATCCGAATTGCGGAGGGCCGCAGCGGGCAAACCATCGAGCGCTTCAATGAAATGGAGCGCGCCAACCATTGGATGACCGCCACATCATTCATCATCATGGCCTTGAGCGGTCTCGTGATCCTCTACGGAAAGCCGCTGCTGCTGCCGTTGATCGGAGAAGCGTCTCTCGGCAGTGTCGCATGGTGGAGCGCGTGGCTGCATATGTCCACAGCGGTGCCCTTCGTCATCGGTATCGTGTTGATGGCAGTCCTCTGGCTCCGTGAAAATCTCGTCACGCGCCTCGACATCGAGTGGCTGAAGCAGTTCGGTGGCTTTCTCGACGACAGCCCGGACAAGCCTTCAGCGCGGAGGTTCAATGCGGGGCAGAAGCTGGTATTCTGGGGCGTGTTGCTTGGCGGCCTCGCCGCACTCGCCACCGGCATACCGCTCATGGTCCCATTCGAGTGGTTCGGTTATGAGGGGATGCAGTGGGCACAACTCCTCCATGCCGCAATCGGATTGGCGTTCATCGCCCTGATCATGGGCCACATCTACATAGGAACGGTGGGTATGGAGGGCGCGATCGATGCCATGTGGTCTGGCCGCGTCGACCGCAACTGGGCGAAAGAGCATCACGATTTATGGTTCGATGAGGCGACCGGTGGAAAAGGCGCAGCCACTCGTTCCGGCGATCACAAAGGCAAACCGTCAGTTCGCAGGGACCAACCGGCCGATCCGATTGCCCGGCATTGAAGTTGAGCAGCGCATGGGTTGGCGAGCACGACCGCCATCGTCGGCGTCAACATGCGGCGCCGACGCTTCCCGTTTGGCTTTGCCGATCAGGCCTCAGATGTCAATCTTCCTCATCGACGATGCTTTGTATGCGGCGATTCGATGACTTACGCCCATCCATTGGAAGCCTATTGCCAGTAGCTTTTGGACTTGTCCGGTTTTGATAGCGCGTGAGTTGTCCGCTTCACGGTTTACTGACGATCCCGGGCGGAAGCGGCCGCCGATCGAGACGGCAGAAGGGGCGCGATCCTCAGGCGGCGCACCTGTTGGCTTTGCGGCGTTATCGCGCTTCTTCCCCGACGTGTTCGGGCACCGCGATGCAGACGTGGCGGCATCTCGACGTCTTTCAGCATCAGGCGTTCCTGCACGGCAGGACGCCGCGTGTCACTTGCCCCGACTGCGGCGTAAAGCAGATCGCCGTGCCGTGGGCGCGTGCGGGCTCAGGCTTCACGCTCTTGTTCCAAGCGCTCGCCATGACGTTGATGACGGCAATGCCTGTCGCCGCCGCTGGGCGTCTCATGGGCGAGCACGACACCCGCATGTGGCGCGTACTGCACCACTGGGTCGAAACCGCCCGCAACCGAGCAGACTTCGCCGAAGTGCGTCGCGTCGCCATCGGCGAGACCGCCGCCAAGCGCGGAGACGACTACGTCTCGCTGTTCGTCGACATCGATCAGCGCCGCGTGCTGTTCGTCACTGGCCAACAACGAAGGCGGATAGATTCTCTTCGGTGTCAAGGATGGCTCCTTCGAAATCCAGGGCGATTGGGTGAATCTGTGATTGACGAGGCGGGAGAATGGAGGGGAATCATGTGAACGTTATTTCCTCGCGATCAGGCTGGCCAGGAAGTCATCGTCCCAGGCGGCGACTTTGCGTTTGACGCGCAGGCTGTTCTTGCCTGGTGCCTGCCGCAGCAGGTTGCCCTGGGAATGAAACTGCCTCGAACTTGACAACAACGCCTTCCAATGCCCTGTAGCCCGGAACTGGATTCCCTCCCGATGCGGCTGATCGCATCCCCCTCCCCATCGAGGGGAAGGGAGAAGCGCGGGTTGGCGCCTTGGTAAGGCAGTCCACTTAGACCGTTTCGACATTCCAATGAGGTAGACGGCCATGGCCGACGCCAAAATGCATCGTTATCGCTCGCACACCTGCGGGGCGCTGCGCGCTGCCGATATCGGGGGGACGGCGCGCCTGTCGGGCTGGGTGCATCGCGTACGCGACCACGGCGGCGTGCTGTTCATCGATCTGCGCGACCACTACGGGCTGACGCAGGTGGTCGCCGATCCCGACAGCCCCGCGTTCAAGGCCGCTGAGCTGGTGCGCTCGGAGTGGGTCATCCGCGTCGACGGCAAGGTGCGGCAGCGGCCGGCGGGAACCGAGAACAAGGAGCTGCCGACGGGCGAGGTCGAGGTGTTCGCGACCGAAATCGAGGTGCTTTCGCAGGCGAAAGAGCTCCCCGTTCCGGTGTTCGGTGAGCCCGAGTATCCGGAAGACATGCGGCTGACCTATCGCTTCCTCGATCTGCGCCGGCAGACGCTGCACGGCATCATCATGAAGCGGTTGGAGATCACGAAGTCGATCCGTGCGCGGATGCATGCGGCCGGGTTCAACGAGTTCCCGACGCCGATCCTGACCGCGTCGTCGCCGGAAGGTGCGCGCGACTTCCTCGTGCCGTCACGCATCCATGCGGGCAAGTTCTACGCGCTGCCGCAGGCGCCGCAGCAGTACAAGCAGTTGCTGATGGTGTCGGGCTTCGACCGCTATTTCCAGATCGCGCCGTGCTTCCGCGACGAGGATCCGCGCGCCGATCGCCTGCCGGGCGAATTCTATCAGCTCGACCTCGAGATGAGCTTCATCGAGCAGGAGGACGTGTTCCAGACGATGGAACCGATCCTGCGCGACCTGTTCGTGGAGTTTTCCAACGGGCGGCCGGTGACGCAGACGTTCCCACGCATTCCCTACGACGAGGCGATCGCGAAGTACGGCTCGGACAAGCCGGATCTGCGCAATCCAATCGAGATGTCCGACGTGTCGGAGCACTTCCGCGGCTCGGGCTTCAAGGTGTTCGCGGGCATGCTGGAGAAGGACCCGAAGGTGCGGATCTGGGCGATCCCTGCGCCGACCGGCGGCAGCCGCGCGTTCTGCGACCGGATGAACGCGTGGGCGCAGGGCGAGGGGCAGCCGGGGCTCGGCTACATCATGTGGCGCGAGGAGGAAGGTTCGGCAGGTGCCGGTCCGATCGCGAAGAACATCGGTGCGGAGCGAGGTGCTGCGATCTTCAAGCAACTCGGATTGAAGGTCGGGGATGCAGCGTTCTTCGTCGCGGGCAATCCCGCCAATTTCTATAAGTTCGCAGGGCTCGCGCGGGACAAGGTCGGCGCGGAGCTGAAGCTCGTCGACGAGAACCGCTTCGCGTTCGCATGGATCATCGACTTCCCGTTCTACGAGTGGAACGAGGAGGACAAGAAGATCGACTTTTCGCACAACCCGTTCTCGATGCCGAAGGGCGGCGGGGAAGGGCTCGAGAAGGCGCAAGCCGAGGGGCGCGACGCGCTGCTCGCGCTGAAGGCGAACCAGTACGATCTCGTGTGCAACGGCTACGAACTCGCGTCGGGTTCGGTGCGTAACCACATTCCCGAGACGATGGTGAAGGCGTTCGAGATCACGGGGCTCACGCGCGAGGACGTGGAGAGTAAGTTCGGCGGTCTCTACCGCGCGTTCCAGTACGGCGCGCCGCCGCACGGCGGCATGGCGGCCGGCATCGAGCGGATGGTGATGCTGCTCACCAACTGCAAGACGGTGCGCGAGGTCGCGCTCTTCCCGATGAACCAGCAGGCCAACGACCTGCTGATGAGCGCGCCCGCCGAAGCGACGCCGAAGCAACTGCGCGAGCTGAACATCCGCGTGGTGAGCCAAGAGAAGAAGGGGTAGGGGGCTCGCGCCGTCGGCTGGGTCAAGGCCGACGCAAGAGGCCGCGACCCAGCAATTGCCGGGGGGCCGAGGATTGTCGGGTCGCCCCCGGATCAGTGTCCGGGGGTGACCCGGCCTACGGAATAAGAGTTCAGATCGGCAGCAGTCTGACGCGAGACCTCGCCTCGTCGACTACGACCAGGGCGCCAGCGACCAGATCGGCCTCGTGCTGATCGAGTGCGGCGATTACCAATGGGCCAAGATGGTCCGGCAATACGTCATGCGCTCGCACCTGCAGAACGCTCGGCCCGGTTTCGTGGGTCATTGCAAGCATGGTTCCGAAGTCGAGATCATGTGTGAAAACCACATGCCCGTTCGCTCGAGCCCAAGCCATGATTTCGCTGTCGCGTGCCTTTGGATCGCCGATCGAATTCCAATGAACGCTGTGCCGCCCGACATTCTCAAGCGAATCTACCCAATCGGGTGAGAGGTTCATGTCGATGACGAGCTTCAGCGTCATGCGCCGACCAGTGGTACATCGCGCTCCTCCAGCCTCCACGCTGCGTATGCCAGCGACTGGTCGATGTCTTCGGGTTCGAGATATGGATAAGCCTTGAGTATCTCGGTGCGGTCGCGCCCGGCGGCCAATAGGCCGACGATCGTCGCGGCGGTAACTCGCATGCCGCGTATGCACGGCTTGCCGCCCATGACTGCTGGATCAAAAGTGATACGGTCGAGCTTTGGCATCTCGTTGTTCCTGTCGGCTGGCTGGTTCGCAGGCTACAGGCCGGGAAGGTGCCGAGCAACATTTTGGGCTGAGCACAGCCGTCGGCTGGGTCAAGGTCGACGCAGGAGGCAGCGACCCGGCATTTTCCGATACGCCGAGGATGTCGGGTCGCCCCCGGATCAGTGTCCGGGGTTGACCCAGCCTACGGGGCGAGAAGTTCGTCAATGCGTGTTGCGGAGACGCCCCAAGACGCGAGGGCGGCGCGCAGGTCGATGGCGGCGGTGGCGGGTGGAGTGGGCGTGCCGGGGACCGTCCGGCTGAAGCGCGGGGCGGGGGCGGGCTGCACGATACCGTCGATCTCGACGAAGGTGCCGCGCGCTTCGTTGTGGGGATGGTGCGGGGCCTCGTCCAACGACAGGACCGGGGCGACGCACGCATCATAGCCTTCGAACCAGCGGACCCATTCGTCTCGCGTGAATTCGGCGATGCGCGCAGCGATGCGCTGCTTTTCGGCTGGCCATTGTGCGGCATCGCCGGCGGCATTGGCGTCGGCGGGATCGAAGCCGAGGCGGCGGTAGAGGCCGGCGCGGAACTTCGGCTCGATGGCCGCGATCGACAGGTATTTGCCGTCCTTGCAGCGGTAGACCTCGTAGAACGGCGCGCCGGAATCGAGGACGTTCGAGCCGCGGCGGCTGTCGAGCCGTCCTGCAGCCTGGAGGCCGTAGAAGGCGGTCATGAGGGAGGCGGCGCCGTCGGTCATGGCGGCATCGACGACCTGGCCTCGGCCGGATTTAGCGGCTTCGATCAACGCGCAGGTGATGCCGAAGGCGAGGTAAAGCGCGCCGCCGCCGAAGTCGCCGACCAGATTGAGGGGAGGTGTCGGCGGGCCGTCCTTGCGGCCGATGGCATGGAGTGCGCCGGTGAGCGCGATGTAATTCAGGTCGTGACCGGCGACGTCGGCGAGGGGACCGGTCTGGCCCCAGCCGGTCATACGACCGTAGACGAGCCGCGGATTGCGCGCGAGGCAGGTGTCGGGGCCGAGGCCGAGACGTTCCATCGCGCCGGGGCGGTAGCCTTCGATCAGCACGTCGGCGCGGTCGACGAGTTCGAGGGCACAGGCAGCATCGGCGGGGCGCTTGAGGTCGAGCGCGAGGCGCGGGCGGTTGCGGAGCAGAAGGTTGAAGCGCGGTGGGGTGCCGAGGCCCAACTCGTCGCCGCCGGGCCGTTCGATGTGGAGCACGTCGGCACCGAGGTCCGCCAGCAGCATCGCGCACATCGGGCCGGGGCCGATGCTGCCGAATTCGAGCACGCGGTGGCCGGCGAGAGGTCCCATCATCGATCATCCGAGTGGAAGCGCAGATCCAGTGCCGCGACCGACGGATGTACATGCCAGCTGAATCGCAGGCGCGTAGCGCTCCGGTCGAGCCTTTGCAGGTCGAAGCGCGGTCACTCTACGTGAGCTTCGTGCAGGCCGTCGAGGCTGTGTGATGCGGCAGCCGCTGCCATCGCCGGATGATGCTGCAGTCGCCGCAGGGCCGATGTCGAGGGTAGATACACGCGGGATAGATTGGGTCGGGACAGATGTCATTCGGATTCATGTGATTGTGCAACCTTATTAAATCTATAAAATACACACTATTAATCATCTTTTTTATGTTATTTTGTCTACTGCGTCGGGTAGGGCCTTGGATTCGAATGTTGCTGTTCTGGCTTCCGACCGAAGATCAAAGCGTCCGTGTCACGCGTGGAACAGCGGAGGTGAGCTCCGAAGCCTAGATTGTGCTCATGAGGTCGGACGAAGCGTCGTCCGCCATCCAGTGAAAAAACACAAAGACGCTAGGAGAGAGCCATGAAGAAGTCGATCCTCGTACTGGCCGCGATTGCTGCAGCGGTCTCCTTCGCCAAGGCGCCGGCTGCCGAAGCCGGCGGACTGCGGATCGGTTTCGGTTTCGGCGTGCCGTTCGGCGCGCGTATCGGCAAAGCAGATCCCAGCATCCTGCGTCGGGCCCAGGAGGCCAACGAGCGGGTGCAAGCCCGTGAGCGCGAAGTCCTTTCCGGCCGACGTGTCGTCGTATCGCCCAAGCCCAGCATTCGTCACTCGCAAGCCGCGCAGGCCCGCGAAGCCAAGCGGCAGGAAGCGGCTGCGGCCGCCGAGGCCAAGCGCCAGGCGCGGATCGCTGCTGCTGCAGCTGCTGCAAAGAGCGAGACGGCCAACGTCAAGAAGAAGAGCGTTCAGGTCGCCGCCAAGCCGCCGGTCGCGGTTCCCGTCACGGCTCCGGCCAATCCGGGCGTCACGCTTTCCGGCGACCGCCAGATCGATGCTGCTCAGCAGGCCCAGAAGGCGAAGGCCGACGACATCCTGAAGACGCTGAACAAGCCGGGTACGCCGCCGGCATCTTCGACGGCTGCGGCTGCTCCTGCTGTCCGCCAGTCGGGTTCGGATGCTTCGCCGTTCGACACCGGTGCTGCGGTGGCTCCGGTCGCTCCGTCAACGGTCAAGGTCGTTGCGCCGGCTCCCCGCGTCGGGCCTGCCAAGGAAGCAACTGCCGGCGAGTGCCTGCGGTTCATTCCGGGCGCCGGCGTCACGGTCAAGGTGTCTTGCTCGGAGTGATCCTCAGTGAAAATCCCGTGCGGCCGGCTCTGTCCTCCCGGGCAAGGCCGGCCGCGCGGAATCATGCCTGAAGTCTTCGATACAATGTGGAAAATTCACCGAAACCCCAATTCGACTGCGCACTGACGTCGGGACACTTGGTCGGCTCTCACGTACAGTGTAGGGAAAGTGATTTCCCGGGTGAGCGAAGATGGGAGAGCGAAGCATCCTGCCGCGGAAACGAAGCACCGGTTCCAGGGCGATCGATTTCCGGGGTGTTCGATTCGGCTGCCGGTGGCGGCGACGCCGATTGGCCGGGTAGCAGTCGACGTGAAGCGCCGCGCTGCGGCGGGCGATTTGATCAAGAGCGGAGTTCGCAGATGTCGACGGCGGGTAGCGAGACGGCAAAGGAGGCGACAGCTTCGGCAAGCGGGCCTCTCAAGTCCGTCTGGATGGCGCCGAAGCTCGCGTTCCGCAATTTGTTCCACGACATCCTGAGCCTTGCCGTCACGCTGACGGGCATCGTGTTCTCCGTGGTCCTGGTGGCGGTCCAATGCGGTCTCTATATCGGCGCAGAGCGAACGATCGCGGGCGTGGTCGATCAGATCAAGACAGACCTGTGGGTGACACCGTATGGCACCAAGAGCTTCGACGATCCGGCGTTCATGAACGGCCGCGAGAAATTTCTCGTGCTGTCGACACCGGGTGTCGCTGCAGCGGAAGATCTGGTCGTGAACTTCGCGAACTGGCGCAAGCCGTGCGGCGGTAATACCGCGGTACTGGTGGTCGGCGCGAACTGGAACAATCCAGACGCATCGTTCCAGCCGTGGAACATCGTGCAGGGGAACCTGCAGACGCTGATGACGCCGAACTCGGTTGCGGTCGACGACACCTATTTCAAGGACCTCGGTTTCGACGGCGAGTGCAGCTTCAAGCTCGGAGCGAACGCCGAGATCATGGGCAACCGGGTGACGGTTACGGCTGTCACACACGGCATCCGCTCGTTCACGACGCTGCCTTACGTGTTCACGACGTTGCGCCGGGCGCAGTCCTGGCTCGAGGCGTCGCCGGATCAGGGGTCGTACACGCTCGTTCGCGTTGCGCAGGGCGAAAACATCGAGGAGGTGCGTAAGCGTCTCGCCAGCCGGCTCACCGACAACGAAGTGCTGACGCATCAGGAATTCCGGACGCGCAGCCTCAATCAGTGGTTGTTCGGCACGGGCGCGGGCGGCGCGCTGATCGCGGGAGCGCTGCTGGGTCTCGTCGTCGGCATCGTGATCGTGGCGCAGACGCTCTATGCCAGCACGAAGGACCATCTCAACGAATTCGCGACCCTGCGTGCGCTCGGTGCTTCGGCGAGCTACATCCATCAGGTGATCCTGATGCAGGCGATGATCAGCGCGGTGGTCGGCTACGTGCTGGGCATGGCGCTCAGCCTCGCCGTCATCAATCTATGGACGTCCCTCGACAACACGATGATCATCGTGATGACGCCGGGACTGGCGGCTTCGCTGTTCGCCGTGACGATCGGGATGTGCGCGATCGCAGCGATGTCGGCGATCCTGAAGGTGACGCGGATCGATCCGGCAGGCGTGTTCAGCAGGTAAGGCTACGAGCGGGCGCCCAGTTCCCTGGGGGACTGCAAAGTGCTCTGATATCGTGGAAGTGTCGAGGCGGGTGCGGATTTCCGGGGCCATGCCAGGAGCAGGTGAGATGACGGTCGAGGCGACAGGGCGCAAGCCGCTGCTCGATGCCAAGGGCATCGTGAAGATCCACGGCAGCGGCAGCCTTGCCAACAAGGTGCTGAAGGGCATCGACGTGTCGCTGCTGCCCGGGGAACTGACCCTGCTCATGGGACCTTCGGGAAGCGGCAAGACCACGCTGCTGTCGATCATGGGCTGCCTGATGACGCCGACCGAGGGCGACCTGATGGTGGCCGGCGAAAAGGGCGTAGGGCTGTCGGCGGAGGCGCTGGCGGACATCCGGCGGCGGCACATCGGCTTCGTGTTCCAGTCGTACAATCTGTTTCCGACGATGAATGTTCTCGACAACGTGCTGCTGGCGATGGACGTGCGCCGGACCAAAGCGGCCAATCCAGTCGATATGGCGAGCAAAGCACTGATCGAAGTGGGGCTCGCTCATCGGATCAAGGCGTTCCCGTCCAAGCTCAGCGGCGGCGAGAAGCAGCGGGTCGCGATCGCGCGGGCGCTGGCAGGATCGCCGAGCGTCGTGCTCGCGGATGAACCCACCGCAGCACTCGACACCGAGAACGGGAAGGCCGTCATGGCGCTGCTGTCGAAGGTCGGTCAGGACCCGACACGCGCCGTGCTGGCGGTGACGCACGATCACCGAATGCTACCCTACGCAGACCGAATCATCCGGATCGAAGATGGCCATATCGTCGGTGACGAGCGGCCGAAGGCAGCAAAGAAAGCGGACAGCTCAGATCATGTCGTCACTCAAAGCCAAGGAAACGCGGGCCAGGCAGGTTTCGGCTATCGCGTCAGGGTCAAGCAGACTTCGTAAGCCGGGGTCGGCTCTGGGCGTTACATTCGCGACGGCATTGCTGATCGGCTGCGCGTTCGTCGATGTTCCGGCATCGGCCCAGACGGCGTCCGGACAAGCGGCGACTGGGCCGGTGATGCCCGGCAACACGGGTGCCGGCGGATGGATCGCGGCGGCGCCGGGCCGGGTCGAGCCGCGCAACGGCGAGATCAAGATCGGAACGCCGATCCTGGGGCGGGTGTTCGAGGTTCTGGTCACTGTCGGCACGGTGGTCGAGGTCGACGAGCTGCTGGTGCGGCTCGACGACGACGAGGCGCGGGCGCGCATGGCGGCCGCCGAATACGAAGCGGGCGCCAGACGCCAGGAGCGTGACCGGCTGCCACCGACCGCGGGGCGCGAGGACGTGCGCCGGGCGGAAGACGCGGTCTACGGCGCTGAACGTGGCGTCACGGGCGCGCGTTTCGAGCTCGATTTCGCACAGTCCGCACGCCGCAAGGGCACGGGCAGTGCGCAGAACGTGACGCAAGCGCGGCGGCGGCTCGCCGAGGCGAACGATCGTTTGCAGCGCGAGCGTCTGGCTTTCGCGGCGGCTCAGGCCAAGCCCGGTCTGCCGTCGCCGAGCCGTGCGGAATCGATGGTCAGTGCCGGGCGCGCAGAGGTCGCGATCGCCGAGGCCATTCTCGACAAGACGAGAATTCGTGCGCCGGCGGCAGGTACGGTGCTGCAGCAGAATGCGAAGCTCGGCGAGGTCGTCGGGCCGTCGCCGGAGCAGCCGCTGGTCGTCATCGGCGACGTCGATGCGATGCGGGTGAAGGCGGAGGTGGACGAGGCCGACGTCGCGAAGATCAAGATCGGACAAAAGGCGTTCGTGCGCTCGCAGAGCTATCCGGGCCGTGAGTTCGAGGGCACCGTGGCGAAGATCGCGCCGACGCTGGCGCCGCCGCGGATCGGTCAGCGCGGCCCCCGCCGGCCGACGGACGTGGAGGTGATCGAGGTGACGATCAATCTCGACGGCAAGGTGCCGCTGCTCACCGGCATGCGGGTGGATGCGTTCTTCAGGAAGTGAGATGGGGCGGCGGGCAACAGGGGCAGGCAGCAGGCGGCAGGAACTCAGGTAACGGACAACAGGCAACGAGCGGCGGGCTATGCCGGGTAGGGCGGGTCGGCTAATCTCGCGACATGGACGACGAAAACCCGATACTCGATGCAGCGGACATCGCCCGCGATCTCCTCGCCTGGTACCGGGCGGCGGGTGTCGACGATGCCGTGGGCGATGAAGCCATCGACTGGTTCGCTCGCGGGGACGAGGCGCCCGGCAAGGGGTTCAGGCTGGCGGCTCGAGGTGGAACCTCTGGAGGCGCGCCAGCTTCGGAGATTCCGTCTTCGGGGGGGGCGGGTGCGGCAGTTTCCGAGAGGCCGTCAGAGCCGCGTGTGCGGCCATCCTTGTCCGGTGGAGCCCAGCCAACGCCTTCTCAACACGCGCCGTCCTCGAGTGGCGTGCGTCAGTTCCCGACAGCATCGCCGGACGAGGCGGTCATGGCCGCGCGGTCGGCAGCGGCGACGGCTGCGACGCTGAGTGATCTCAAGGCGTGTCTCGAGGGGTTCAAGGGGTGCGCCTTGAAGGCAACCGCCAAGAACCTGTGCTTCTTCCGCGGCGCGGAGCGCGCCCGGCTGATGCTGATCGGCGAGGCGCCGGGTCGTGACGAGGATCTGTCGGGTGTGCCGTTCGTCGGGCCGGCCGGTCAGTTGCTCGACAAGATGCTGGCGGCGATCGGTCTGTCGGAAAGCCAAGTTCACATCACGAACACCGTTTATTGGCGGCCACCGGGCAATCGCACGCCCAGTCCACAAGAGACATTGGCCTGCCGGCCGTTTCTCGATCGTCAAATCGAACTGGTGCAGCCGGACGTGATCGGCCTGCTCGGCGGCGCTGCCGCCAACACCGTGCTGGGCGTGCCGGGCGGCATCATGAAACTGCGCGGAAGCTGGCGGGAAATCGAGATCGGTGGGCGAACGATCAGGGTGATGCCCACGCTGCATCCGGCCTTCCTGTTACGCTCGCCTGCCAACAAGCGGCAGGCGTGGCGCGACCTGCTGGCGCTCATCGACGCGCTCGAAGCGGGGCGCTGAACGGCGAGTTCGCAGATGGTGGGCATGCATCGCGATGCGCGCTCCGTGTTGCATCTTAGTCATGCTCACCGACTGAAAACCGGCTATTGTGCGGCACGTCTGGAAGCGTGGGCCAGCCGGCGGAAGTGTCTCTATGTTCCGTCAACTGCTCGTCGAACGAATTCCTGCAGTCGTTGCGAATAGAGGGGCGTGACCGATGGGACCTGGCACCGAAGTGAAGCGGATGGCACTGGTCATCGGCAACGGCGCCTACAAGGGTGCGTCGCCGTTGAAGAATCCGGTCAACGACGCGGTCGCGGTCGGCAAGCGGCTGGTCGATATCGGCTTCGAGGTTCGCACCGAGACCGATGCGACCGCCGACAGAATGCTGCGGGCCCTCAGTGATTTCACACAGGCGCTGACCGAGGCGGGCGCCGACGGCCGGCCGACGGCGGCGGTCGTATTCTACGCGGGCCATGGCGTGCAGGTCGACGGCGAGAACTATCTGCTGCCTGTCGATGCCCACATCCGCAATAAGCTAGATCTGCTGCACAGCGCGGTCGGTCTGCAGATCGCCCTGCAGACGCTCAGCTCCGCGACGAAGACGTGTGTGGTGCTGCTCGACTGCTGCCGCGACAACCCATTGCCGCGCACGTTCGGCGGCGGGACGCGATCGGCGTCGGGGTCGCACGGTCTCGCCAATGTGCAGGCGCCTCCTGGAGTCTATGTCGCGTTCTCGACGCAGCCGCACTTCGTGGCTCTCGACGGCACCGGCGACAACAGCCCGTTCACCGAGGGGCTGGTCCAGTTCATGGGGCAGCCGGGCAAGCATGTCTCGGACGTCATCATGGACGTGCGGAAGGTGGTCTACGAGAAGACCGGCGGCCAGCAGGTGCCGTGGGATCACTCGGCGCTGTTCGAGCCGTTCCGCTTCGTCGCTGGCGACGTGACGCGCCTGGACGGGCTGAACGACGAGCAGCGGCAGAATGTGCTTCAGCAGGAGGCGGAGGCGCGGGAGGCGAGCTACTGGCAGGTCGTCCAGAACAGCAAGGACGTCGGCTTCATCCATAGTTTCGTCACGCAGTTCCCGAACAGCAAGTATCGGGCCGGCGCGCTGGAGCGGATCGACGACCTGAAGGCGCGCACCCAGTTCCGGCGCATGGCGCGGATTTTCAGCATCGGGGCATTCCTGCTGGTGGCGGGCTGGCTGTTCAGCCTGTGGGCTCTGACCAAGACGCTGCCGGACACCAACATCGCGATGGGCGATATCGTCAATCCCGACGACGGGGAGCCGGGCTTCGAGGGGTCGTACCTGGCGTGCCGGATGCGATGCGTGTTCGATCGTTTCGACAGGCCGTGCGTCGCCTTCTCGTATGACCGATCAGCGCCGGTTACGCCCCAGGCGTCGGTGCCCGACGACAAGGCGAAGGCGGTAAATGCAGGAGTGGCGGTAGGCCGCGAACTCCAGGTGGGAATGCGCCGATGCTTCCCGAAATATGCCGCCGACTACTACTGGAACCCGAGCGAGACCATGTCGGAGCCGGTCGATTCGGAGATCATGCCGTCGTTCCTGGTGAAGCCGCCGGAGCCCAAGAAGAGCCCTTACAAGATGAGCTGGTACCGGACGCTGGCCGGTGAGCCGGTCGATCTGGCCGATATGCTCAGCAAGGGCGACGTCGACTACAAGAACGATCCGAAGACGGGGCGCACGAGTTGGGCGCTGAATGCCGGCGAATGCCAGCAGACCTGCATCGAACTCGGCGACAAATGCCGCGGGTTCTCTTACACTTCGATCGCCAACCGGTGCGAGCTGTTCAAGTCGGTACGCGGGGTGATGCGGGATCAGGCGAGCGGAAGACCGGTTTTCATGCCGGCCACGATCAGCGCCTGCGACGACCCCAATGCGACGATCGATCTGCAAACCAAGGAAAGTGATTGCCCGCCGCGCAACAGTCTGGTCCAACAAGCACCGAGGCGATCGCCGGGTTCGCCGAGCGCGAGCGAGCCTGCAAAGAAATAGCCGCGTGGCGCGCGGCAGGAGGATGCCGATGGACCAGGGAACGCTGATCAAGGAAGCCAAGCGCCTCGCCAACGAGCGCGTGACGCCGAACATGGACATGGACGAGCGCATCGACGTGCTCGAGATGACCATGGCGGAGCTGCTCGACATCCAGATCATGCGGCCGCCGCTCGGCCGTGTGACGACATGGGCATCGGGCGGCACAGGCAAAGCCAACGGCAAATGGCTGATGGGCGATGATCCGCGGCTGCCGAAAATGCCCGACAAGCCGACGCTGATCGACTTCTTCCGCTATCGCCTGCTGCTCGATCCGCGCGGGGGCAATCATCTTCTGCAGAGCGCGAAGCTCGCCAAGGACCGCGGCCTGCCGGAGAAGCTCGTCCTCGCCTGCCTGCTGCACGACATCTCGGTCGTCGGGTTCATTCGGACAGATCACGGCTACTGGGGCGCGCAGTTGATCGAGCCGTATGTCGATCCGGAGGTGCACTGGGCGATCAAGCATCATCAGGCGCTGCGGTTCCGGCCCGATCCGGAGCTTGGATACGAGTATCCAAAGCAGTACCTGGAGAACTTCGTCGACGGGTACGAGCCGCCCGACTACATCAAGCGGGAATGGGACGCGTGCCGGGCCCACAAGTGGTACGGCTCGGCGATGCAGGTGTGCCTGAACGATCTCTATTCGTTCGATCCGTCCAAGAGCGTCACGATCGACGAGTTCGAAGACATCGTCGGGCGCAACTTCAAGCAGCCGGCCGAGGGGCTCGGCTTCGACGGCTCGCCGGTCGCGCATATGTGGCGCACGATGATCTGGCCGAACAACTTCCTCTGACGGCGGCCTGTCGCCGGGACCGGTGGGGCCTGTTCCGGTGCGCGCATCGTGCCGGCAGGCGGTGCTGCGCCGGAAAATGAAACCATGTTTCATCTCTCCCCGCAGTCGGCCGTCTTGACCTAAGGCCCCACAAGGCCTCAATTGCGGCTTCCGAAACCTCATCGAAGCCTGGTTCCGGCTCGGGGATACCGGGGGGACCACAACGGAGACGGACTATGACAGACAAGAAGGTGCAGTTCGAAGAGCGGATCACGATCGATGGCAAGAACGTCATCCTGAACCGCACGACCAATCCGACCCAGACCAGCCACGGCGTTGTCGAGTACGCCGAGATCTTCAAGCTGATCAACGTCTTCACGGACAAGTTCAACCCGACGAACATCGACAAGGGCGACGGTACGCCGCTGCGTCTGTTCGAGTCGAAGCATACGCGCCTGGAGGTTTCCAAGCGGCGCAAGCACGACATGAGCTTCTGGCATCGTAATATCGATGCGCACGAGATCATCTTCTGCGTGCAGGGCGCGCTGAAGTGGGAGACCGAGATGGGCACGCGCATCATGAAGCCGGGCGACATGATGATGATTCCGCGCGGCATCGCGCACCGCTCGATGCTGTGCGAAGAAAGCACGAACGACAACGTGCTGATCGAGCTCAAGGTGTTCGAGGAGCTGAAGTACGTCGGTCCCGCATGAAGCGATAGCGCATTCTGCCCGTTGTTTGCGTCCCGGCGAGCGTTCGCCGGGACGTTTTCGTCGTGCTTCGGGCATGGCGGCCTGGATTCGCTGCGATCAGCTCGCGACGCCTTCCAGGAATGCGCACATGGCTGGGTTGAAGTCCGTCGAATTCTCCATGTTGGAGATGTGCCCTGCGTTCGGGACGACGACGTGCTTCGCACCGGGAATCTCCGCCGCCGCCGCGGCCAGCACATCCGGGGGCGCGCCCTTGTCGAGAGCGCCACCGATAATCAGAACCGGCGTCCTGATCTCGCCCAGGCGGGAGCCGAACGACAGCGTCTTCAATGCCTCGCAGCAGCCCTCGTGGCCGACCGGGTTCGTCGAACGGATCATCTGGCGCACTTTGTCCAGAACCGGCGGGTTCTTCTCCCTTGTGGCGGGTGTGAACCAGCGCTCGATCGTGGGCTCGACGAGGCCTTCCATGCCTTTCGCCCGGGCCGTGTCGATGCGGTACTGGAAGTAGGCCTGATAGTCGGGGGGAGCGTCCGGACGGGAATCGCAGGCGATCACGGAGAGCAGCCGGTTGCCGTGATCCTGGGCGAGGCCGTAGCCCATCATGCCGCCGATCGACAGGCCACACCAATGGCTCTTCTCGATGCCGAGATGGTCCCACAAAGCGAGGGCATCCGCGATCAGCATGGGGAAGGTGTAGGGCGCGGGGGTCGCCTCGGACTTGCCGTGGCCGCGATGATCGTAGCGCAGGATCTGGAAGCGATCCTGCAGCACCCGCACCTGCTCGTCCCACAGCGTCAGGTTGTTGCACAGTGCGTGGGAGAACGTGATCCAGGGCGCTCCAGGTTTTCCCTCCACGCTGAAGTTGATGTCACACCCGTTTATTCGTGCCATCTCGGCTCTCCGCCTCCTTTGAGTTTCTGGTGAGTTTTTGTGTCTGATCCGGTTCTATTATTCTGAAATCATTGTATTTTTTATTCCAGCGAACCGTATCGGCGAGTTTCCGCCATCGGATATCATCCCAGCTAGAACACCATCCGGAAAATTGCCACAAGAGCGGCCAGGTGCCGGATCGAACGCTTTTCATCATGCTAACCGATAGTTCGAACCCGCCCGGAGTGGCTTTCGACTGCTGCGGACATTTCGCCACAGTCCTGTACGTTGGTCGAGGTGGTGAACCTTGCTACAGCGGGAACCGATCGACTTCCGTCGACGAATTCAGCCGAAATTGCCGCGCATCGCTGCAACGTGATCCGCACGCGCGAGGTGGAAGTTACTCGGCAGGAAGACGGAGAAGAAGGACGCATGAGCAACGATCTTTCCGGCATCGACAGCGTGACCTACCCGTGGGACGATTATCCCGAGCGGGGCTCGGTGCGCGAGGTGGCGCCGGGCATCCTATGGCTGTCGACCAAGGTGCCGTTCGTCGGTCTCCGGCAGGTCAATCTGTGGCTGCTGCGTGACGGCGACGGCTGGACGATGATCGATTGCGGCTTCGGCTGGGACGAGACGCGTGAGCAGCTCGTGACGACGTGGAAGGAAGCGCTCGGCGGGCTTCCGGTAAAGCGTCTCATCGTGACGCACTATCATCCCGACCACGCCGGCAATATGGCCTGGATCAGCGAGCGCTGGGGCGATCTGCTCCCCGTCATGACTCTCGGCGAATGGTTCGCGGCAAACATCTCGATGAATTTCGGCTACGCCGACAACATCAAGCAGCGGGGTGTCTGGCACGCGAAACATGGTCTCGACGAAGAGCGCCAGAAGCTGTTCGCGAAGGATGTGCTGCCCTACGATCAGGGGGTGTCGCTGCCGCAGCAGTTCAAGCGGGTGCGGGAAAACGACGTGATCGTCATAGGGGCAGATCGCTGGCGGGTGATCGTGGGGCAGGGGCATGCGCCGGAGCACGTCTCGCTCTATTGCGCAGAGCGGCGCATCCTGATTGCCGGCGACCAGATCCTGCCGCAGATCACGACGAACGTCTCGACGTGGCCGATGGAGCCCGAGGCCGACACGCTCGCGAGCTTTCTGGAGACGTGTCAGAAGTTCCTCGATCAGCTGCACCCCGATACGCTGATCCTGCCGTCGCATCGCAAGCCCTTTCGCAACGTACTGTTCCGCTTGCGGGAGCTCGGGCATCACCACGCGGCGCGGCTCAATCTCATTCTCGACGAGACGCGCGGAGAAGTGACGGCGGGCGGTCTGCTCGACGTACTTTTCCGCGGTAAGCTCGATGGCCACCAGATCGGCTTCGCGATGGGCGAGGCGATCGCTCATCTCAATTATCTCGTGACGATCGGGCGCCTTCGGCGGGTCGATACACGCGATGGAAGCTGGCGTTACGTAAAGGTGGACGGGCACGCTGCGCCCGTGGCATCACCGCTGAAATGACGTTTCACGCGAAAATGGGGACAGCCACCATTTTTGCGGCTTCACGCCCATCAGAGGCGAAGTGAACAACCGAAAATGGTGGCTGTCCCCATTTTCCCCGAGAGGACCCTTTCATGGACGGATCGAAGCCCAAGACATCGAAGAAGGCCGCCAGCGCCGCCGGCCATCATCACAGCCGCGACCTGCGCTCCGCACTCGAGTGGATGAAAGCGAACGGCGATCTGGTCGAGACCGACAAAGAGGTCAATCCCGATCTCGAGATCACGGGCCTGCAGAAGTTGATGGACGGCGGCTGCCCGGTGCTCTTCAACAACGTGAAGGGAAAGCCGAACCATCGCATCGTCACCAACCTGTTCGGTGACATGCAGGCGATCAACCGCATGTTCGGCTGGGAGAGCGACAAGGATCGCACGGTCAAGCTCGCCAAAGCGATCAACAAGCCGATCAAGGCGGAGGAGATCGCGCAGGCCGACGCGCCCTGCCAGGAAGTGGTGATCAAGAACCCGAAGGACGTGAACGAGTTTCTCGTTCCCATTCGTCACACCGCGTTGGAGAAGGAGCTGACCGTCGGCTCGGGTATCCGCTGCGTCACCGGGCGCGTGTTCGGCGGCGGCACGGATCTCGGCTACAATCGTATGAACTTCCGCTGGGGCAACGTCGGCACGTTCCAGATCTCGCCGGGCAGCCATATGTGGCAGGTCGTCAGCGAAGCCTATCGCAACAAGGAAACGGTGCCGCTGACGTTCTGCTTCGGCGTTCCGCCGGCCTGTACGCTGGTCGCCGGTGGCGCGTTCGGCTACGCGATCATGCCGCACGGCTGCGACGAGATCGGTATCGCCGGCGCCATCCAGGGCTATCCGGTCCGCGTCGTCAAGGCGCAGACGCAGGATGCGCTGGCGCTCGCCGACGCCGAGATCGTGATCGAGGGCTATATCGATCCGCGCGACAAGCGTTTCGAGACGGCCGAGGCCGAAGCCGACGGCACGCAGGGCCGCCACCACTTCCATCCGGAATGGGCGGGCTACATGGGCAAGTCGTATCGCGCGCCGACGTTCCACGTCACAGGCATCACGATGCGCAAGCTCGAGTCGAAGCCGATCATCTTCGCACTCGGCGCTCACACGCTCGACGAGCACAACATCGACACGTCGATCCGCGAAGCGTGCATGTATGAACTCTGCAACCGCCTGCAGCCGGGCATCATCCAGGACGTGAACATTCCCTATTCGATGACGGACTGGGGCGGGTGCATCATCCAGGTGAAGAAGCGCAACCGCATCGAAGAGGGCTGGCAGCGGAACTTCCTCACCGCGCTGCTGGCGACTTCGCAGGGGATGCGGGTGGCGATCGCGGTTTCGGAGGACGTCGACATCTATTCGATGGACGACGTGATGTGGGCGGTGACCACGCGGGTCAATCCGCAGAAGGACATCCTCAATCCGACGCCGGGCGGACGCGGCCAGACGTTCATGCCGGCCGAGCGCATGACGGCCGGCGGCAAGGAGTGGACCGCGACGAACACGAGCTACGAAGGCGGCATGGGCATCGATGCCACGACGCCCTACGGCTACGAGGAAGACTTCCTGCGGCCGCAGTATCCGGTCGATCGCGTGAAGCTCGAGGACTTCCTGACGAAGGACCAGATCGCCAACGTCAAGGGCCGGATGAGCGGCTGGCTGCTCAGCCTGGCGAAGACGGGGTATTGAGGTGGGGGCATGGGGTCAGACCCGCTGGGTCTGACCCCGACGATCGTCGACAATGCTGATGCTGTTCGGATGCGGTAGAACGAGAGGGGTAGAATGGGATCCCTGCGAAGCGCTTTCTTTGCGGGTTTGATTGCGGTAGCTGCGGTGACATTGGCCGCTTATTCTGCGCGTGCGACGCTCTACTGCGAGATCGCCGATTCCAGCGACGGTTTCGCCGCTTTGCGCGTCGCGCCGGATCGCAAGTCGCGTCTCGTGATGAAGTTGACGAAGTCGCACATGGTGCTGATAGACGACACGAAGGAACCGCCGGCAAACGCCAAGGTCTGGGTCGGCGTTTCAGCCGTTCCCTTCGACGACCCGAGGAACATCCTCGCCCGCGGCTGGATTCACAAATCGATGATCAAGCCGGACTCGTGCGGTTGAGGTCGCGTGGCGTTTCTCATTCGACCTCGATGCCTTTGGCCGACAGAACCTCGCGGGCGCGATCGGGGTAGTCGGTGATGAGGCCGTCGACGCCGAGGTCGATGACGGCTGCGATATCGGCTGTTTCGTTCACGGTCCAAGGCACGACCTTCAGGCCGAGGCTGCGAGACAGTACCACTTTTGCGGCATCGACGTTGCGCCAATGGGGCGACCATGTCGTGCAGCCGGCGGTCTTCGCGAGTTCGGGGGCCGTCACAGTGGTAGAGCCGGCATCGAGGCCAGCAAGCCATGGAGAGGATTTTCCGGCAGGGCCGCGCAGGTTGCTCCACGTGGGAGTATCCATCGTCAGGCACACGGTGGCGATTTGGGGCGCCAAACGGCGGACCGCGAGAAGCGTGCGCCAGTCGAACGACTGGACCGTCACGCGATCGGTGACATTCGCGGCTCGCACGGCATCGACGACGACGCGCGCGAAAGTGTCGGGGGCCGGCGTCACGTCGGGGCTAAGCGGGGAAAGCTTGGTTTCGATGTTGTAACGGGGGCGCTTTCCGCTCGCTTCACCGAGATCGAAAAGCTGCCGCAGCGTGGGAATGCGTGCGTCGTCGACTGGGACCTGGTCGGGGAACTGACTTGCGTAGCGCGAAGCCGGATCGATGCGGCCGACGTCGTAGCGTTGCAGATCCGCGTAGCTCAGGTGGTAGAATGCGGGGCCTTCGGACTCGAGCCATCGGCCATCCGGGCCGCGTGTGATGTCCGGATTGAGCCGCGGATCATGCGACAGAACTACGATATAGTCCCTGGTGACGGCCATGTCGGTTTCCAGGGTGGTGACGCCGATCTCGAGCGCCTTGGTGAACGACGCCAGCGTATTCTCGGGTGCGAGGCCGCGTGCGCCGCGGTGACCTTGCAGATCAAAGGCCATGGCTGTGGCTGCCCATACCGAAAGTAAGATGACCGATGAGAGGGCCGTGGTCACCGAAAACGGTTCGATCGCGCGTGGTGAGGGGACCGAGCCGCCGGAATGAAACAGCATATCACATCGGACCTTCATTCTGCCGGGCATACTGCCGGGATGCGACGCGTTGACAATGCAGTATCGTCGTGACAGCGAGAAGATCGTATTGGGAGAGAACGCTGCCGTTCGGCTGCGGGCAAAGTGCCAGCGCCGCACAAGATCCTGGAGCATGAGATGTCCGTATTCGGGAACCAGAACCCCGCATTGCCGTATCGTCCGGTCGCCGACCTCCTGGCGGAATATGCCAAGCGCGAACCGGACAAGACGGCGATCGTCGATCTGGACCAGAACGATGCATCGATCACGTTCGGGGAGCTGGAACAGGTCGTCAACGACATCGCTGCCGATCTCAAGCGGCGCGGGGTTCAGAAGGGCGACCGAGTTCTGCTGCTGTCGGACGAGACGCTGGAGAAGCTGCTGATCTGGCTCGGTGCATGGCGGATGGGGGCGATCATCTGCCCCCTCAACATCGAGTTGAACGAGGCCAATCTCGCCGAACTCGCGGCGATGATCCGTCCGAAGATCATGTTCCATCACAAGGAACTCGACGGGGCGAAGCTGACGGCCGGCATCGATGCGCCGCTGATCCGGTTCGGGCAGTGGCGTCCGACTCGTGCAATGGGGTCAGACCCGCAGGGTCTGCCCCCTATTGATCAGGACGATCAGTATTTCACGGCGCTGGCGCATGGGGCGAAGGCTTCGGACATTCCCGAGCGCAACCACGCCGAAGATACCTCGTGCATGTTCTGCACGTCAGGCACCACGTCGAAGCCGAAGATCGTCGTCTATGACCACTGTGCGTATTGGCTGTCGGGTCTCGATACGCTCGATATTCTCGGATTGGAGGCGAACGACAAGACGCTCGAGTATCGCTCGTTCGGCTGGAACTCGGCGCAGATCCTCACGCTGCTGCCGTTCCTGCAGAAGGGCCTGACGATGCACATCGCGCGGCGGTTCTCGCACTCGCGGTTCTTCGAGTGGATCCAGAAGCACAATCTGACGTTCGCGGCGGGGGTGCCGACGGTCGTCAACATGCTGCTCAACAAGCCGCTGGGCTACACGGCGAAGGATCTGCCGTCGCTGCGGCTGATGACGTGCTCGACCGCGCCGCTGACAGCGGAGCAATGGAAGAACTTCGAGGAGATGTACGGCGTCACGCTGCTGCAGCTGTACGGCATGTCGGAAGCCGGCTGGATCTGCGGCAATCGTCACTACCGGCGGCGGATGGGGACGGTCGGTCCGCCCGCGCTGCACCAGGAGTTCGCGATCGTCGATGGAGAGGGTAATGTGTGCCCGCCTGAAGTCGAGGGCGAGGTCTCGATCGGCGGGCCGCAGATCGCGATCGGCTATCTGATGGAGGACGGCAATATCGATCCGGTGCGCGGCAAGCGTATCAAGACCGGCGATCTCGCCAAGATGGATGCCGACGGGTTCGTGCGTGTTACGGGGCGGACCAAGGATCTCATCATTCGCGGCGGCATGAACATCGCGCCGCTGGAGATCGATGCGGTGCTGCTCAAGCATCCCGGCATCTACGACGGCGCAGCGGTCGGCGTGCCGGACAAGATCTACGGCGAGGAAGTGATCGCTTACGTGATGCCGAAGCCGGGCGTGACGCTGACGGCGGACGATGTGGTGGCGCATTGCCGGAAGCATCTGGCGGCGGCGAAGCTGCCCAAGCAGGTCATCATCGTGCCGGAGCTGCCGAAGTCCGATCGCGGCAAGGTTCTACGCGACAAGCTGCGCGAGGACTTCCTTCGTCGGGCGGGTTAGCGAGGCGTAACCCGCCTTTGCAGGCGTGTTCCACCTCTTGCCGGTTTAGTGTGGGAGTTGGCGGATCACGCTGCGCTGATCCGCCCTGATCGGCTGGATTCATTGCACCTTGGCGCCGGAAACCTTCACGGCCAATGCGTAGCGCTCCAGATCCGTTTTCACGTTGTCCCACATTTCCTTGGGCGTTGTGGTCCACGGCGTGGCGCCTGCGCGATCGAGCGCGGTGATTACGGCGGGATCCTTGACGACCGTCAAAACCGCGTCCCGCAGCCTTTTGATCACCGCTTCGGGCGTTCCCTTCGGCGCGACGAATCCGGCCCAACCCGACGTGTCGTAGCCCTTCACCCCGCTCTCGTCGATGGTGGGTACATTCGGCATCGTGGGGATGCGCTTCAGGCCGCCCAATGCGATTGCGCGGAGACGCCCGCTGGCGATGTGTGCGGCGGTCGCCGGCATCGGCGTCAGCGTCAGCTCGTTCTGGTTGGCGACGACGGCGGTTACGGATGAAGCGCCCTTGTAGGGAACATGCAGCACCTCGATGCCCGCCATATGGGTGAACAGTGCGCCGGCCAAGTGGCTCTGCGAGCCGGGGCCGGCATTGGCCATGTTCAGCTTGCCGGGGTTCGCCTTGGCAAAGTCGACGATGTCCTTGACCGTCTTGAACGGCTGGGCTGACGGGACGACGAGAATGTTCTCCGTGCGCGCGATCATGGTGATCGGTACGAAGTCCTCGAGCGGCTTGTACTTCGCGGACTTGTAGAGGTGGGGCGAGATCGCGTGGGCCTGGGTCGAGGTGACCTTGATGGTGTAGCCGTCCGGAGCGGCGCGCGCGACGGCATCGGCTGCGATCGTGCCGCCGGCGCCGGGCTGGTTGATGACGAGCGCCTGCTGGCCCAGTGCGGTCGTCAGGGCGCCTGAAAACACGCGCGCCACGGTGTCGCTCGACGATCCGGCTACGTTGCCCACCACGAACTTGACGGCCTGGTTGGGGTATGCGCCTTGTGCTGCGGCTGGGAGGGCGAGGGCAAGGAACGATACGGCAGTTACAGCACTTCTGGCGACGACGAGCATTGGCATTGTCTCCTCCTGACGGAACTTTTTTCGGATCGTAGTCGGCCGGGCGTGCGTCGGTCAATCGACCGGCGGTTCTAAGTCAGATTCCACGTGGGGCTGCGGTCCCAGGATTTCACAGGGCGCGGGATCGCTGGGCCTCGCCGGGCTCGACCCAACGGCGTACTGGCGTCACTTCGCGCCGAGGTGACGGGCCATCCAGTCCGCCGTCTGCGGCCGGTACATGTAGGGGCGGTTGTGGGCGACGTGGTTGCCGTCGGGGATGACGAGCAGCTTCTTCTCGCCTTTGATCTCGGCGGCGAGCTTCTCGTAGTCCTCGGGCGGGGTCAATTTGTCGAGGCCACCGGCGACGAGATAGATCGGCGTGTCGATCTTGGAGGCGATGTCCTTCAGGCAGAGCTTGTCGGCTTTCGTCTTGCCTTCGGCGGCGGTTTTGGAGTGGCTGCGCACGATGAAGGCATTGCGCGTCAGCTCGGGCAGCTTGTCCCACAGGCCACCCCAATCGTAGGGGCCGCAGACGGCGATTGTCGCCTTGATGCGCTTCTCGAACGCGACGGCGCGCGGGCCGTAGTAGCCGCCGAGGCTGATGCCCCACAGGCCGATGCGATCGCCGTCGACGTCCTTGCGGTGGGCTTTCACCCAATCGATCACCGGGCCGACGACGGTTTCGTAGTCGTGGCGGATGGGCATGTCGTACTCGGCTTCGCCTTGTCCGGGGCCGTCGAATGCAAGGATCGCCATGCCGCGCTGGAGGAAGGTCCACTCGAAGGTGTCGAGTTCCTCCTTCGTCGAGTCGAGGCCCATCATCATGAGGACGATCGGCGGCTTGGCGATGCCCGGCGGCTTGCGGAACACGGCTGCGAGTTGCTTGCCCTCGAAGGGGATCAGGACGCGTTCGCCGGGGTAGATCTGATGCGGCAGCGCCAGCGTGTGGCAGGCGACGGCCTTCTCGTGCGCGGCGCGCATCTGTTCGATGTCGTTGACGAACAGGTATTTCGCGAAGTGGTAGGTCGCCGCGGCGCGGCCCAGGTGGTCGCCGGCACTGGCGAATTCCTTCGCATCGAGTGCTGCGCGACCGAGGTCCTCGTGGATCTTCGCGCGCTTCGACCACGCCTCGCACCACTCGTCCCATCGGGTGAGGGTTTTCATCACGTCCTGGAAGTCGGACGGGTTCACGCCGTTGACGGTGAACCGCGCCATGAAGTGGTGAGCGTGCTCGATGTTGTGGTCGGCCATGGGCGATGTGTTTCCATTTCGGATGCGGGGGCAGACCCGCCGGGTCTGCCCCCAACGTAGCTTGCGCTATCGATGGGTGTCGAGTTCGAGGTCCTTTACGTGCTCGGACTGCCGCAGGAGATCCTCTACCGCGACGACGATCTCGTGATCCGGTGTCGCTTTCGATCCCAGGGTTACGTGGGCATCGCCCATGGGTTCTTCGTCGTCGTTGATCGAGCAAGAGCAGTTGAACTTCGAATTTCCCTTCGAGACGCTGAAATCCCAGCCGTGATCCTCGGGCCAGATTTCGGAGGTCTCGAAGCCGCGCGCTCGTATTGCCTGCGAAAGCCACGTCGCCAGCGCGTGACCCGCTATTTCATTGACATTCTGGGCTTTGATCTCGGGCTGATCCTTGAACGCCGGTGTGGCGAACGAAAAGTGCACGTAGCTCATGGCGGGCATCCATATCGAGGAAGCAGATCTTGTCATGGAAACGATAGTGGGGTCGAACCGCTGTGGTCCGACCCCATACCAGCACATGTCGCGCGGTCTGTGGAGTGAGTCTACTCGGCGGCGATCGGGGCGCTGATCGAGCCTTCGTAGCTGCACGAGCCGAGGCCGTCCTCGAAGATCTTGCGCTCGTCGATCCACTTGAAGGTCTCGTCGAACGTCTCCTTGGTATAGGGCTCGAACACGATGCGCTCGCCCGGGCCCCAACGGCGCACGTCCATGCGGGCGTGGAAGCGCTCGGGAAACTCGTTCAGGTAATACTTGTTGTAGAGGTCGGGGCGCAGATCGATGTCGCGCTGCGCGCGCTGCAGCGCCTTCATGTACTTCTTCACGTCGTCCGGATCCGGCTCGCCGTTGATGAACGTCGCGATCATGAAGGTGGTGTCGATCACCTTCCGGAAGCCGAGCTGCTCGGCGAGATAGTAGGGGCCGGAGAACAACGCGCAGGCCGGCACCTCGCCGTCGATCAGTTTTTCCATCCGTCCGAACAGGAGGCCGTCGGCGAAGCTCAAGTTGATCTTGTCGGCCGGCATGTACTGCTCGAGCGCCTGGATCGTGGAGTAGTGGCTGCCCGACTGGTAGCCCACCGAGATCGGCACGCCGGCGAGATCCTCGGGCTTCTTCACGGGGCTGTCGGCGGGCACGAAAATGCCGGCAGGCGAGACGGAGTAGCACCCGGCGTAGAGCTTGCCGTGGCCCTTGGAGCCGGCGACCGCGACCGTCCAGTGGCAGGCGCACGAGATGTCCGACTTGCGGCCCGCCTCGAGCGACTGGAACGCGCCGACCTTGTTCGCGGTCTGGTGGATCTGGCCACCGGTCGCCTGGACCAGCTCGCGGAACTCGTAGTCGAGCCCTTCGGCTTCGAAGTAGCCCTTCTCCTTCGCCACCCACTCGTGCAGGCGGAAATGGGGCTCGATGATGAACTTGGACATGGGGCTTCTCCTCTCGTGAGTGGCGAATGGTGAGTGGCGAATGGCCAATGGCGTTGGATGAGCGGCGAAGCGAGCTGGCCCCATTCGCGATTGGCCATTCGCTATTCGCTATTCGCCTCTATTCTGCCGCTTGCGGCTTCTGCTTCTTATCTTTCTTTGCCCAATATGTGGGATCTGCTTTCGATTTCTGCAGGTCGTTCCAGGTCTCGAAACCGGGCGCCATGGAGCCGTCGGTACCGGCCAGGATCTGGTGGTGCTCGATGTTGAGCGTGCGCAGCCAACGCTGTTGGCCCATGGTGACCGAAACGAAGTAGCCGATCTCGACCAGCTCGGCTTCGTTGAAGTGCTTCTTCAGGCGCGCCCAGAATGCGTCGTCGGTATCGAGGTCCCAGGTGATCGCTTCGGCGTAGGCGAGGGCTGCCTTCTGGCGCTCGTCGTAGCGCGTCGACTTCTCGAAATTGAGCAGGTCCTTGTAGTCCTCCTCGACGACACCCTTCGTGCGCGCCTTGATCGAACGCTGATTGCCGCAGAACTCGCACTTCACCGAATGCGAGACGTAGATGCGGCACAGCTCCTTGATCGAATGGTCGGCGACGCCCTGGTGGAACACGTCACGCCAGGTGTTGGCGAACGACCAGAACACGGCCGGCACGTGCGCGCGCACTGCCTGGCTTTCCGGGCGTGGGGTTCCTTCGCGGGCGCAGCGGTCGAGTTCGTCGAGCATCGCCTTGTCGGTGATGTCCTTCGGTTGGACGTAGCTGATGCGTGGCGGGGTCTTCTGCATGAGTGTCCGTATCCTTTTTGCGTTTCGAATTCGAATTGGGTTCCGTTACCAGCAGCCGCAGGGGGGCTGAATTTCACCGGCGCGGTCGCCGACAATTCTGCTGCGGATGATGCTCATGTGCCCGTCCATCACGCGGCGGGCACCCTCGGGATCGCCCTGGGCGATGCATTGGACGAGTTCTCTGTGAACGCCCAGAACGCGCTGTGCGACGTCCGAAGGGAAAGTCTTCTCTCGCAGCGACAAGGCGACTCGATCGAGGGAAATCAGCTGGACGACGAGCACGCGGTTTCGTGAGGCTTCGGCCAAGGCGAAATGGAAGGCGCGGGACAACGCTGCGTACTGGCTTCTGTCGTCAATGGCCCGCTGGGCTCGATCGACGAGGCCACCGAGGCGCACCACATCGCCGGGCGTCGCATTTCTGGCGGCGAGTTCGGCGGCCATGCACTCGATGGCGCGTTGGGCGTCGATCACTTCGCCGGGGCCGACGCCGGTCAGGTCGAGCTGGATCGCGAGGGCTTCGGCGAACAGTTGGGGATTGCCCTTGGCGATGCGTGCGCCGCCGCCTTTGCCCATGCGGATCTCGACGATCCCCAAGGCTTCGAGCGTGCGGAAGGCATCGCGGGCGACGATACGGCTCACGTCATAGCGTGCGGCGAGATCTTTTTCGGTTCCCAGTATGTCACCCGGCTTCAGGCGGCGCTCGGTCAATGCCTGCCGGACGTCGGCGATAATCGTGGAGGACAGCGAGGCGGCGCGGCCCGACAGCAACGGCGATCTCGACACGCCGGGCGGGCCGAGGTCGGCCGGCAGGTGCGCGAGTTCGAAGTCGGTGGAGGTCTTGGTGCGGTTCCGCATCATTCGCCTGGAGGAAGCGTCCATGGACGTCGCATGTCGATTTGGTACTAAAGATGCTATCTTTTGAGGTGAAGAGTCGTCAACCGGAAAATTCGCAGCGGCAAATTTCGCAGAAGGGGCGACGTTCGACGAAGAGGCGATCGAGCCTGCCGAGGGGCACCGTGATCCTGGTCAATGGATCGGGCCGGCCTGCGGGCCAGTATGGCCAAATCGACGTCGAAGGAGACCGTGATGGGACGAATGCGAACGAACTCGGTGGTTCTGGCCATGGCTATGGCGGGCGCATTCGCGTCGGCGCTGATGTCCGCTTCGTACGTCACGCCCGCGCACGCACAAGGCGGCAGCAATGCGCGAGGTGAGAAGATCGCTCAGGAGAAGTGCTCTAAGTGCCATGCGGTCGGGAAGACGGATGCGAGCCCTGATCGCAAGGCGCCGCCATTCCGGGACATCGGAAAGAACTTCCCGCTCGAGCATCTCGCGGAGGCTCTGGCCGAAGGTATCGTGACGGGTGACAACAACATGCCGGAATTCAAGTTCGGGCCGCGCGATATCGATGCGATCCTCGACTACATCGCGGAGATGTCGAGCGGCAGCCGCTAAGGTCATGGCTTTCAGACCGCCCGATACCTCTCTAAGGTGACGCTCCAGGTTTTGGCGGCAGGAGAGCGAGCGAGATGCGAAACGACGACCCGCGTGCAGTGGAGCGGGTAGAGGATCTTCGGTTCCTACGCGGGCGGGGAACATTCGTCGACGATCTGCCGGCCGCCGGTCTTTCGCACGCCGTGTTCGTGCGGTCGCAGATCGCGCATGGGATCATCCGCGGCATCGACGTAGCGGAAGCACGGGCGTTGCCGGGCGTTCATGCGGTGCTCGGAGCCGCGGATTTCGGTGAGGCCATTCCCGTTCTGCCGTTGCGGCTCGCGCCGATCGCGGGCGTCGAACGGTTCCTGCAGCCGCCGATCGCGCGGGACAAGGTCCGCTACGTCGGCGAGGTGCTGGCGATCGTGCTGGCGGAGAGCCGGGCCGTAGCAGAAGACGCGGCGGATCTCGTGGTGCCGGACATCGATGCGCTGCCGGCGATCGTCGATACGGCCGGCGCCGAGCGCGGCGAGGTGATCCTGCACGAGCATGTGCTCGAGAACGGCAAGGGCACCAACATCGCGACGCGCTACACGGTGGGGAAGGGCGATGTCGCTGCCGCGTTTGCTTCTGCCGACTACGTGCGAAAGGAGACGTTCCATTCGCACCGGATGACGGCGTCGCCGCTGGAGACGCGCGGGCTCGTTGCGCGCTGGGAAAACGGCGGGCGTCTGACGCTCCAGGGGACGGCGAAGGTTCCGCATACCGCGCGGAAGTTTCTCGCCAAGATGCTGGACGTGCCGGTCGATGCGATCGAGATGATCGAGCTCGACAACGGCGGCGGGTTCGGTGTGCGGGGCGAATTGCATCCCGAGGACTTCCTCGTTCCAGCCGCGGCGCGTGTGGCGGGGCGGCCGGTGAAGTGGATCGAGGACCGGCGCGAGCATCTGATGAGCGCCAACCACAGCCGGGAGATCGATTGCGAGGTCGAGATCGCGTGCCGGCGCGACGGCACCATGCTCGGGCTACGTTCGAAGATGCGGGCGAACATGGGGGCGTACATCCGCCCCAACGGCGGTGTCGTTCCAGCGAAGGCTGCGCAGTTCCTGCTCGGGCCGTACCGGATCGAGAACGCCGAGATCGAGGTCGCGTTTGCGCTGTCGAACAAGACGCCGATGGGGACGTTCCGCGGACCCGGCCGCTTCGAGACGGGCTTTTTTCGTGAGCGGATCATCGATATCGCGGCTCACGAACTCGGGATCGATCCCGCGGATATGCGGCGGCGTAATCTCGTGACGCTCGCGGAGATGCCATACGTGCTCGGCAAGCTCGTGCCCTACGAGGGCGAGGCGGTGTTCGACACGGGCGATTTTCCGGCCGCGTTCGAGCGAGCTGTCGACGAGATCGGGTACGAGAAAATGAAGGAGCGCAATGGGCGCTTGATCGACGGCCGATACCACGGGGTCGCAGTTACCGCCTGCGTCGAGAACAGCGGGCCGGGGCCACGCGAGAATGCGCGGATGCGGCTGACGGACAAGGGCATCATCGAGATCCACATCGGCTCGTCGAGCATGGGGCAGGGGCTCGAGACGATCTTTTCGCAGATCGCCGGCGATGCGTTGGGCCTGCCGATCGAGGCGTTCGAGGTGTTCCACGGATCGACGGCGCATCTGGCCGAGGGCATGGGAACCTACGCCAGCCGCGCGGTCGTGATGGGCGGCAGTACGGTGCTGGTGACGGCGAAAAAGCTCGAGGCGGAATTGCTGGGGTTCGCATCCGAGATCGGCGTCAATTCGACGGAGCTTTCGCCGGAGGTGCTCGTTCATCTCGCGGGCGAAGCGGCGGCACGCGGTCGCAAGCTCGACGTCGAAGGCGCGTTCGAGAATTCGACGCCGACCTATTCGTCCGGTGCGCACGCGGCATATGTCGCGGTCGATCCGAAGACGGGGCACGTCGAGGTGCTCGACTACGTCGCGGTGGAGGATGTCGGCCGCGCTATCAATCCGGCGCTGGTGCACGGTCAGGCGATCGGCGGGCTCGTGCAGGGGTTGGGTGGCGCGTTCCTCGATCATCTGGTCTACGACGCGGAAGGCCAGCTTCTCACTGCGTCGTTCGCGGACTACCTGCTGCCGACGGCGAGCGATTTTCCAAACGTACGCGCGGTGACGCTCGAGGATCATCCTTCGCCGTCCAATCCGCTCGGTGCGAAAGGGGCCGGCGAAGGACCGATCGTGAATGTGGCCGGCACGATCGGCAATGCGATCGCGGTTGCGTTGCGGCCGCTCGGCGTTCGCATCGTCGAAATGCCGTTCTCGCCGCAGCGCGTGTTCGCGGCGATCGCTGAGGCTGAGCCGTCAGGTGGCTGATGCGCTGAGCCCGTTCCTCATTTCGAGGCGCCTGATCCACCAGATGACGGGCATGGCGAGGGCGACCATGATCGCCTTGCCGACGATCTGGCCCGGCAGCAGCGCCAGAGAGCCGAAGGCCAGCCACAGGAATACAGCGCCGTCGATGGCGAGGCCGACGAGGCTCGACAGAGCGACCGCGAGCATCAGGCGGCGTTCGGCGAGCGGCGTGTAAACGGCGGTGTCGGCGAGCTCCGACAGCAGGAACGCTGTGGCCGAGGCGACGACGAGGGCTGGCGGGGCGACCAGCGCCGAGATCGCCGCGCCGGCCAGGATCGCGCCGACGACCCAGCCGATGCCGAGCCAGCGCTGGACGAGATCGCGCAGCACGAGAGCGAGGCCGATCAACAACACGCCCGACGGGGCCATAAGCCCGAAACCGACGGGAATGATGCAAGGGCCGTCGGGTATGCAGCGCACGCCGACGTTGCCGATCAGCCAGTTGGCAGCGGGGATGCAGGCCAGGAAAGCCACGAGGACGGCGTAGGGCAAGGGGCAGGTCTCGGATTGTCTAGGGTTTCACGGGGAAATTGGCATGTCTGAGCCACGGCAGTAGCGAATGGCAGCAGGGATGTCCATCGGGCGGAATGGCATCAGGGAAAGGGATGATGTGACTATCCCGACATCTCCGCAGCACCTTCACCCAGATGCGTTCCCGGAAGCCGAGCGGAGTAAGGCGATCCTCCGGCATCTTCACCTTCTCGAAGTGTTGCTGGCTCTCGCTGTTCGCTCAGCGGGGGAAGCGACAGATCGATGGTGCCGTGTCGAAGGCGTTCGGCGAAGTGCAGGTGTCGAATTTACAGCGCCGCCGTCATGGTCCGACTTGGTCGGACCATCCACGTCACCGATGGGAAGTGCAGTGAGCCATAGTCGTGTCGTGGGCGGTCCGCCTTCGCGGACCGTGACGGCTTGCAGGGAAGATCGGTTGTGAACCATCTAGGGGGAAGCCAGCTCTGGGAGCGGTCGGACTTGCCGAACGGCCTCGGCTGGGGATGCCCGAAGGGTAGAGCCAGATACAGGCTCGCACACTGGCTCGCACTCTGGCCCGCATACTGGTCCGCAGCGGAAACATCGGGCCGATCGAGAGGGATCAAGGGAAAGGGATCAGGGAAAAAGCGGGAACATCATTCCGCGGGGCAGGGTCCCAGAGCTGGGGGCTGGGAACGGCAGGCGGGCACCTGCAGGTGGCGCGGGTAAGGGGCGGCGCTATACTTGTCCTGAAGCATCCTCAAAGCTGTCCAATGAAGGCCCGGATACGATGACCATCGACGCTCATGCGCACTATATGCCGCCGGCCCTGCTCGATATGCTGGAAGGCGAGGCGCGGCAGCTCGGCGTGTCGTTCGTGAAGGACATGCCGGCGTGCACGTGTGCGCTGCATTTCGACTATGGGCTGAAGCTGCGTCCGTTTCCGGGAAAGCTCATCGAGCCGGTGGCGGCGCGGCTGACGGGCATGGACCGGCAACGGGTCGAGCGGCAGGTTCTGTCGGCGTGGGCGGATGCATTCGGCTACGGGCTGCCGAAGGAGAAGTCGGTCGGGTGGCATCGGCGGCTCAATGAGGCCATGGCGGCGCTGGTCGCCGAAGCGCCCGACCGGTTCTCGTTCCTGGCGTCGGTGCCGCTTCCTCACGCAGCGGAGGCGGCCGAGGAGCTTCGCTATGCGATGGAGCAGTTGGGCGCGGTCGGTGCCGTGCTGTGCACCAACGTCGAGGACGTGAACCTCGGCGATCTTCCACTCGATGAGTTCTGGGCAGCGGCGACGGCGCTGGACGCCGGCGTGCTGCTGCATCCGGCCGCTCCGGGGCAGAGCGTTGCACGCGCGGTTCGATACGGGCTGATGCAGATCGCGCAATACACCTACGATTCCACGCTGTGCATCGGCTCGCTGATTTTCTGCGGTGTGCTCGACCGGTTTCCGGCACTGCGCCTGCTGACCTGTCACGGTGGCGGCGGCTACCCTTATCTGTCGGGGCGGTTCGACATCATGCACGCGCGGACGGATCGCAAGGCGATGGGCAACGTCGCGATGCAGCCGCCGTCACACTATCTCGGGCGAATGTACTACGACACGATCGTGCATTCGCCGTCGATCCTGCGCTTTCTCGCCGACGAGGTGGGCGTCGAGCGGGTTGTGCTGGGGACGGACTACTCGTTTCCGCCGGCCGACGAAGATCCGCTCGACGTGCTGCGGCGGGCGCGGTTCTTGCCTGCGGAATTGGCGCTGATTACGGATGGCAATCCGCGGCGGTTGTTCCCGCAGTTGCAGGGGAAGCGCGAGGGGTGAGCGGGCGACGGTGCTTGATGCCGTCGGGCTACGCGGCGCGAAACACGCCGATAACCCGACCTACGCGCGGCCGGCGTAGCTGACGAGGTGGGAGAGGTCGACGCCGAGCTTGGCGAGGGCGCGGTCGTATTTCAGCTCGAGATCGGGATCGAACACGATGTCGGCGTCCGCGGGGCAGGAGAGCCAGCCGTTGGCCTGGATCTCGCTTTCGAGCTGGCCCGGCGCCCAGCCGGAATAGCCGAGCGCGATCATCGACCGCTCGGGGCCGCGGCCGCGGGCGATGGCCTTCAGGATGTCGACGGTGTTGGTGAGGCGGATCTCGCTGGCGATCTCCACGGTCGAGCCGCTCGTCGAGTATTCCGGTGAATGCAGAACGAAGCCGTGCTCGGTCTTGACCGGGCCGCCGATCTGGATGCTGCGGTCGAGGACGGTGGCCGGCACCTCGTCCTCCGAGTTGTCGTCGATGACGCCAAGCTCGCGCAGCAGGTGGGCGAAAGAGACGTTGTCGGCGCGCTGATTGATGATGAGGCCCATCGCGCCATCCTCGTTGTGGAGGCACATATAGATGACGGAGCGCGCAAAGCGCTTGTCGGTCATCGCTGGCATCGCTATCAGCAACTGGCCGTCGAGATAACTGCCGCGCGCGGGCTTGCGGCGCCGTTTTGAAGCGGTGTCCTTCATGTCGCAATTCTATCCCGAGGAGCCAGCAGTGTGAAGGCCCTCGTCACGCTTCCACACTTGCCCCGAACGTGGGCGACGGCGGCTTTCCGCCGTTTCGATGGCGCCCATTCTGCCGGCCGTGATCATATGGTCGTGAACATTCGTGACTTGTGTGTTTCTGGATAAGTCCACAACGTATGTCTGGCGGCCCAGGCCATCCACAGACGCAGCCTGCAGCCGCGCCCGACGCAGCAGATGGATCGACGAGCAGCCATGAAGCGTGCACCCGGAATTCTGCCGTCGGTCGTCTCGGCCATTTCGTATTCGATCGCAGGACTGATGGTCGCCGGAGCCGGTAGCGCGGCGGTGGCGCAGGTTTCGGTTCCCGGGGCGGTGTCCCGTCCCGTGGGCGGGGGGGCTGTTCGTGCTTCCGGCGCGCCGCAGTCGGCCTGGGTGAAGGGGCACAATTCGGCGGTGCGGCTGATCGGCGGAGCGGAGCCGGCGGTGAACGGGGGGCGGCGGCTGGTGGTCGGCGTCGAACTCACCCTGGGGGAGGGCTGGAAGACATATTGGCGCCATCCCGGCGATGATGGCGGATTGCCGCCGACGTTCGCCTGGGATCAGTCGCGCAACCTCAAATCGGCACGCGTGATGTACCCCGCCCCGGAGCGGATCAAGTCGCTCAACGGTACTGCGATCGGCTATTCGAAGTCGGTTGTCTTTCCGGTCGAGATCGAGGCTGAAGATGCGAGCCGACCCGTAGCGATTTCGCTGGCGCTGGACTACGGCATCTGCCGGGAGATCTGTATTCCGGCGGAGGCGCGGCTGGCGCTCGTGCTCGAGCCGAAGCTTGCCGCGATGCCGCCCGATCTCGCGGCAAGTCTGGCGAAGGTGCCGGTCGTCGTTTCCGGCGCGGCTGCGGCCAAAGTCGTGAAGTCGGCCAAGGCGGTGCTGACCGGACCTCAGCCGACGATCACATTCGAGATCGCCGCGAGTGGCAGCGAGAAGACCGATCTGTTCGTCGAGCCTTCCGGGGGCACATTTCTGCCGGTTCCGGCAAAGGCCGGGGCGAGCGTGGGGGGTGTGCAGCGGTTCCGTATCGATCTCGAGGGCGTCGACGAGGTGGCGAAACTCGCGGGCCAGAAACTGCGGCTGACGGTGACCGGCGGGGGCAGCGGGTCCGAGATCGAGTGGGTCGTGAAGTGAGCCGGCGCAGTTCCCTCGTGGCCCGTCGCGCCTAAATCGCTTTCCTGGCCGGAAGCGTTGTCGATTTAGGCGCGACACAAGGGCCACTAGATAAATCATAGGCTCAGTGTGGCGTTTATCGCGCCTTGATCGACACCTCCCTTGCTGCGACCATCGGTCGATCAAGGCGCGACGCCACACTTGGGAGATGGGACAGCGGCTGAGACGCCGACCGTCTTGAAGGCGCCGAGGCTGGTGGTACATATGTGTCGAATTCGGTGACCGAATGGGGATAGCCCTCGACGACGAGGTGGCCCGCTCATGCACGGAGAACGCCCGGTAAATGTCCAGGAATTCTCCGGCTAAATGGATGATTGGCGCGATGCAGTCCCTTCGACCGACGCCGACGACGACGAGGCGGACGCAGACGCGGTCTGGACATGCGAGGGTGTCGCGCCCGGATTCGCTCTCCGGTCTGCTCACCGTCGCGTTCGTCGTTACTGCCACATTGGGTCCGATCGGGGGGGTAGCCGCGCAAGGGGCCAGATCCGATCCAAGTCGCGACGCTGCGCGAGGGCAGGCGACTGCATTGGCGCCGCATCGTGCGATCTACGAGTTCACGCTCGGCAAGGTTCGTTCGGAAAAGGGCATCACCGCGCTGTCGGGAAGGATGGTCTACGAGTTCACGGGCTCGGCATGTGACGGCTACACGCAGACCATGCGGTTCGTGACGCGGACGACGGCTGCTTCGGGAACGGTCAGCGTTTCAGATCAGCGCTCGACGAGCTGGGAGGACGATACGGGGATGCGCTACCGGTTCCAGTCGAGCCAGTATCGCGACCAGAAGCTGATCGAGCAGACGGCCGGCACCGCGACGCGGGGGGAGGGCAGCGAGGATATCCGGGTCGAGCTGACGCGTCCGCAAAGCCGGAAATCTGCGGTCGGCGGCGCCGCCATGTTCCCGGTACAACATTCGATCAAGCTGCTCGATGCTGCGCGACGCGCGCGATCCAGCTTCACCGCCGATTTCTTCGATGGCTCGGAAGGTGGCGAAAAGACCTACTCGGTCAGCGCGCAGATCGGAAAGCAGATGGCGGCGAATTTCAATCGCACGCTGCCGAAAGTCGGGCAAGCCGACAAGCTCGACGGCATCGCATCGTGGCCGGTGATGCTCAGCTATTTCGAGCACGGTTCGGAGGGCAAGGACGCCGTTCCGACGTATGAAATGGGCTTCGTGATCTTCGCCAACGGCGTGAGCCGGCGGCTGGTCATCGACAACGGCGAATATACGATGAAGGGTGAACTCAGCGAGTTCAAGCTGATCGATCCGACACCCTGCCGCCGCTGAGGTCGTCCGGCCGGGGCCGTTCACGGGACGCCGTGGCCGGAAGGATGACGGGTTCTTGTCGATTGTGCCGAACCCGGACGATTTGCGGATCGTAAAGAACTTTTACGTACTCTGTCGCGATCCACCCCGGCCAGCCCATAGCTGGCTGGACGCCGATGCGCGCCAGAAGGAACACCGATGACGATCAGGAGGCGGCCTCTGAGACGGGTTCGCCGGGCTTTGCTCGCTGCGGCGGCCTTGTCGGCCACGATCAGCGGGCTGATGCTTGTACTGCCTGCATTCGCTCTGCAACTGTTCGGCTCGGTGCTGCCCGGCGGCTCTGTCGAGGCGTTGTGGCTGATCGCGGGCGGAGCGATCGCGACGCTCGTCGTGGCCGGCGTCGTCGATTTCTGCCGGACGCTGATTCTGCTGCGGGCAGGGCTTTGGCTCGATCACACGATAGGCGGGATGCTGCTGGAGGCGGCGATCGGCCGGGGCGCAGACGCAGGGACGCTGCGTGCGGAGGCCGACGCGATCGGCGCAGTCCGAAGGCTGCTGACCGGCGGGCGGCTGGGGGCAGCGCTCGAGTTGCCGTGGGCCGCGGGCGGGTGCGGTCTCTTGATGTGGTTTCATCCTCTGCTCGGCTCTGCGGCGCTGCTCGTCGTCGTGCTCTCCTACATTCTCTGCCGGGTTGCGGCGGGGCGGTCCCTGCATGCAGGGCATCGTGACAACGATCGAGCGCGCCGCTGGCTCGAAGTGGTTGCACCGCAGGCGGCGGAGCTTTCGGCGATGGGGGCGTCCGGGGGGATCGCGCGGCGGTGGGAACACGAAAATCGTGCACGGACGGCGAAATCCTATCATCTGGGGTGGCGGTTCGGCTCGGCGAATGCACTGGCGCGCGTCCTGCAGCCGGCGGGCATCGCGGCTGTCGCCACTGCGGGAGCCTATCTCGTTCTCACCGAAATCCTGTCGCCGGCTGCCGTCGTTGCAGCGGCGCTGCTCGTGATGCGTGCGCAGTCGACGATCGAGCAGGTCATCGGTGGTTTGCAGGAATTCCGCGAAGCCCGCGCGGGCTGGCGCGTTCTCGTCGAGGCCGAAGACAGTCTGGCGCCGACGTCCTCGGGACTTGCCGGTGCGGCGGGGGGACGGGGTGGGGAAATCTCGCTCGAAGCCGTCTCGATGCGTCTTGCAGGCGAGCAGAACCGCGGGCTCGGCAATGTCAATCTGCGGGTCGAGCCGGGGGAGTGCGTCGGCGTCATCGGGGCGCGCGGCGCCGGCAAGTCGACGTTGCTGAGGACGATTGCGGGTGTCGCGATTCCCGAGGCTGGCCGGGTTTCACTCGACGGCCGGCCGCTGGCTCTGCATCAGCGCAGCATGGTTTCGCGGGCGATCGGCTATATGGGCGAAAGCAGCGGGCTGCTGCCGGGCAGCGTCGCCGACAACATCGCCGGTTTCGAAGACTATTCGATGGATCGGGTGGCGGCGGCTGCCGCGCGGGCGGGCGTGCACGCGGTCCTATCCGCGCTGCCGCAGGGTTACGACAGCGAGGCTGCCGGTGCCGATTGCGTGCTTTCTCTGCGTCAGGCGAGAGCCGTGTGCCTCGCGCGTGCGTTCTACGGATCACCGCGCGTGGTCGTTCTCGACGAGCCGGAACTCGGAGCGAATGCTGCTGAAATCGCGGGGCTCGGTGCGATCGTGCTCGGATTGCGCCGTGACGGCGTGACCGTCGTGCTCGCGACCGCGGAGCCGCAACTGCTTCGGTTGACCGATCGGATTGCGGTCATGACTGCGGGAACGATCGAGTCCGTGCTGCCGAGCCGTCAGCTTTCGGCTTCCGGCGCTAGCTTGTCGGCGAGGGCGGCATGACGAAAGCGTCGCTGCCGGAGAGTGTATCGCGAAAGCTCGGCCGCGGTACGGCATCGGGTGGACCGCGCAGTGGTGGGCCGCTGCTCGCGAGCGTCGTGGTTGTCGGTGCTCTCGCGGGCGTCGGCTGGTTCGGGCTCGATCGGCTCGCACTGAGCGATGGATATATGATCGTCCAGGCGAGGGTCGCCGATGGGCGGTTGCATCCGGTGCAGCACGCGGGCGGCCGGATCGAGAAGGTTCATGCGGTCGTCGGAAAGCCGGTCGCAGCCGGGGAATTGCTGGCGACGGTCGATCCCGGCGATGTCGATGCGCGGATCGCCGCGCTGAAGGCGGAGGCGCAAGCCTCGCAGTTGCGGCTCGAAGCTGTGCGCCGCGAAGCGCATGCATTCGACGTGCTGCAACAGCAGATGCTGGTGGCGCGGGAGCGGGTCGTTGCGCTGGAGCAGAAGCTCGCGGAACTCGAGAAGGAAAATGCTGGCGTTCTGGCGCGGATAGCGGAAGCCGACAGCCGGCTCGCTCTGGTGGAAATCAGATCGCCGATTTCCGGCGTGGTTCATTCGATGGATGGGCTCGTGGCCGGCCAGGACGTTCGTCCTGGCGAGAAACTCGCCGAGATCGCCGGCAATCCCGGCGGGCTCATTCTCGAGGCGGAATTGTCCGAAGGCCAAGCCGCCGCTGCGGCGGGCGGGCGCGATGTCAGGATCTGGCCGGAGCGGGCCGCATGGCACGACGGACGCGGATTTGCGGGGCGGATCGTCTCGCTGTCGGGCCGGGTTTCGGCATCACCTTCGCTTTCGCCTGCGACGTTCTCTCCGTGGGCTGCGAGCGGGGTGGTGCGTGTCGCGCGTATCGAGGTCGATCGGCAGCAGGCGGCGGGTCTCGAGGCAGCGCTCACGCGTCACGGCGGTACGACGCAGATCGCCATTCCAACCGGTACGAAGTCGGCAGTCCAGCAATTCCTCGAGCCCTTCAGGCGCAAGGCCCAGGGCAAGTCTAGCCATTATCTTTCAACGGGAGTTTGAGTCGTGGTCAGCGCGCGGAAGAAGAGCCAAGATAGAAAGCAGATGCTGTTCAACATCGGCGGCGGCGGAATGCTGGTGCTGGGGTTGGTTCTGGCGGTCAAGTCGTCGTACACGCCGAAGCCTGAAACGCCGCTGTGCGAGACGAGATACTCCGGCGGCGTGCTGTTCTCGTACACGCGCAAAGGCGCTGATCCGCTGTCGCCGGAAGATCTCCAGGCGCGGCTCGCGGGAACCGATCGCGGGCTCGTGAAGAACGCGAAGATCGTGGCGGACGCGGCGGTGCCGCAGGGCTACGCCATGGAGGTTCAGCTCAGGCGCTCCAACGGCGAGGAGGACGACCAGTCGCGCAGCGGCATCGGCTTCCTGTGGGTGCCTCGACAGTTGCCGCTCGCGACATCGGCCTGCCTTTCCTACAGCGTATGGATTCCAGAGGGGTTCAAGCTCGGCGACGGCGGCATTCTCCCCGGTCTCGTCAGCGACGCGCAGGGCATGGAAGATGCTGCACCCGCGGGTAATGCGTCGGCGGCCGATGCGAACTCGTCTTCAGGTGGTGCGCCGGCCCTCGGCAAGTTTCCGCCGTTCTCGCTCCGGCCGCAGTGGCGCGGTGACGGCAGTCTGCTGCTGCAGCCCGTCGTGAACATCGGGCAGATGGCCGGTATTCTGCTCGACCCGGCGAAGGCATCGCTGAAGCCGGGACAGTGGTCGCGCATCGAGGAGGAAGTGGTCCTCAATACGCCCGGTCTCAACAACGGGATACTGCGCGCCTGGGTGAACGGCCGGCTGGTCGTGGAAGCGTTCAACGTCGGCTTCCGGCGCGACGAGAACCAGAGCTTCCAGGCCGTGGTGGGCGACATCCATCACATTCGTCATGGCGGATGGGCACCGGCGCCGGCGGAATCGCGGCTCAGGATCTCGCCGCTCGAGTTGCGATTGAAATAGCCGGCGGTCGATCAGGCCAACAGACGGAACATGAGAACGCCGAGCAGCGTCAGACCGATGCCGACGTATTCCGACAAGGAGATGCGCTCGCGGTAGTAGAGCGCGGACACGAGGAGCGTGAACACGACCTCGATCTGGCCCACCGCGCGCACATAGGAAGCGTTCTCGAGCGCGAAGGCCGTAAACCAGCAGATCGAGCCCACCGCGCTCGTCGCGCCGATGAATGCGGACTTTCCCAGGTGCGGCTTCAGCTTCTCAGCGAGGCCGGGGTCCCGCCAGGCGAGCCACGCGCCGATGACGACGGTCTGCATCAGGATCGCCAGGACGACCGTCCAGCCGCCGCGCCAGAGGAATGTGCCTTCGCCGATCACGAGAGCGGCTTCACGAAAGGTCAGAAACGATATCGCGAAGCTCACCGCGCACCCAAGCGCGACGCCGAGCGCCTTGTCGTTCAGAATTGCGGACAGGCGGCTGCTGCCGGTCTCGTTGCCTGCGAGAATGGCACCGGTGCGCATCGTGCGTTCGAACGACATCATCACGACGCCGGCCATGACGACGCTCAGCGCGACGACGCCGCCGATGCTCAGGCGCTCGGAAAAGAACAGTGCGCCGAGGATCGCGGTCACGACGATGTCGACCTTGGTCAACATCGTTCCGACGCCGAAGCTGCGCAGAGTGAACATGCGGATCAGCAGGGCCGTGGCGAGGACCTGCGCCATCGCGCCGACGAACGTGTAGGCGAGATAGGGGAAATTGAAATCGGGCAGACGCTCGCCCGTCGCGGCCAGAACGATCGCCAGATAAATCGCGAGCACGGGCAGGCCGAACAGCGAGCGCACGTAGGTCGTCGTGAGGGTCGAGAGGTGCTTGTTGAGATCGCGCTGGGCTGCGGTGCGAATGGCCTGGAGGAGGGCGGCCAGCACGGTGAGGACGATCCAGAAGTGATCCATGTGCGGACGAACCGTTCTCGAAGGGCCGAAGGTTGAGAGCAGCGCTATCTGCTTTTGGGCCGGTGAGGAAATGCCGCGAAGTTGGAGTGTGGCGTCAGCGCCATAGTTGGCAGGAACTGTCGGCGCCGGCTTGACTCGGTTTGCCGCTTCTGCGCGCAATGTCGATGTGACGGTCTCTGGGGTGGCCGAAAGGTTGCTCCAGGTGAAAAGGGAATGCGGTGAGAGGTCTCGTGCCTCAATTCCGCGGCTGCCCCCGCAACTGTGAGCGGCGAGCTTTGTCCTCATTTGCCACTGGCGCCAACGCGCCGGGAAGGCAGGGCAAAGCGTTCGAGCCGCTAGCCAGGAGACCTGCCGGCACAAGTCGTCCATCCTCCGCGCGGGGCGTGCGGTGGTGCGGGAGTCCGTCGTGGCGACGAAGTTGTGCAACGGGTAGGAGCACGCTTTGGCCACGATTCCGGACGCTTCGATCTTCACATAGTGGACTGCTGTATTCCGTAAGATCCTCGGGCTCGCGGTCGCATGGCCGCGTGAACCCCTTGGAAGGCGGCGTATGGCGTTCACTTCCGGCAGCAATGCCGGGGGCTAGCGGTCTCGATCGTCACTGCGTGCGACGCCCATCAAACCGGGATGTCGCCATGAAACTCGCTCTTCATATTTCGAACAATCCGCTTTCCGTTCGCCGGACGGGACGCGTGAGTATGCTTGCCCTTCTGGCAGCATTGCCGTGTACCAGCGCGCTCGCTCAGACGGCGCTTCCGCCGGTCGTCGTGGAAGGCGCGAGCCGAGCGGCACGGCCTCCGTCGAAGGCCGCGACGGAGGCTGAAACGGGGGCTGCGCCCACATCATCCGTGGTGCTGACGGCATCGGGGCAGGCGCGCCGCAGTGCGCCCCGTCCACCGCAAGCCGGCGGCTCGCAGAGCGCTGCTTCGCAAGGTATTGGCGGTGAGGCTGCCGGTAGTGCCGATACGAACGCGTCGGCTGCGAGCGCAGGTGATCTCCTCGCCAACCAAGGCACTGCGACGACCGTCATCACGGGCGAGGAACTCAAGCAGCAGCAGGTGCGGTCGCCGGTCGAAGCGTTACGCGGCATTCCCGGTGTGGTCGTCGGGCGGACGGGCGGATTTGCCGGCGTATCTCAAGTGCGCATCCGCGGTGCGGAGGGCAATCATACGACGGTGCTCGTCGACGGCGTCGAGATCAACAATCCCGGTGACGGCGAGTTCGATTTTTCCAATCTCGTCGGCGGCGAGGAAATCTCGCGCATCGAGGTGATGCGAGGACCGCAGTCCGGGCTTTACGGTTCCGGCGCGATCGGTGGCGTGGTCAACATCGTGACGAAGTCGGGGAAAGGTCCGCTGGCGCTGACGACGCGCGCAGAAGCGGGCAGTTTCAATACCAAGGACGTCGCCAGCGTTCTGTCAGGCGGCAACGACAGGGCATGGGGACTGATCGGAATACAGACCCGTAAGACCGATGGCTTCAACATCGCGCCGATCGGACGGGAACGTGACGGCAGCCAGACGACGTCGTCGGTGATGAAGGGCGGGTTCAGCCCGCTCGAAGGTCTGACGTTCGACGGTTTCCTGCGACACACGGCAAAGCGCGGCAACCGGGACGAGGAGAACTTCACGGTTCCTGGCGTTCTGATCCAGCAGACGGATGCGCCGTCGCGCTTCTCGTCGGACCTGTGGGTCGGCTCGCTCGAGGCGAAGCTGGCGCTGTTCGGCGGCGCTTGGGTGCAGAGTGTGCGCGGCGAGCGGCGGGCGATCGTCAACGACGACTTGTCCGCAAATCCCGCGTTCGCGCCTTCCGAGTCCTTCGAGCGCTATCGGGCGAATGCGGAGACGTACCGCTACACCAGCACGTTCCGTCTCGACACGCCCGGCGTGCCGCAGGTGCGCCATTTCGTGACGGGACTCGTCGAGCAGAAGCACGAAGGGTTCGTGCAGCACACGTACGACGGGATCGATCACGAGCGGAAAACGCGCAGCCTCGTGGGCGAGGTCAGGGGCGAATACTGGAACAGTCTTTTCCTGTCCGGCTCGATGCGTCTCGACGACAACGACAGGTTCGGCGAGTTCACGACGTGGCGCACGAGTGCGTCGCTGAAGGTGCCGGGTACGCCGGTGCGGTTGCATTCGAGCTACGGCACCGGCGTCAAATTCGCGACGCTGTTCGAGCAGTTCGGCCGCGTGCCGAACTTCTTCACGCCCAATCCCAACCTTCGGCCGGAGACGGCGAAGGGCTGGGACGCCGGTGTCGAGCTGACATTGTTCGGCGGTGCTGCCGTCATCGACGCGACGTGGTTCGACGGCGAACTCAAGGACAAGATCCGCGGCATCAACGGCGGCTCGACGGTCGCCAATATCGCTGGCGTCAGCACGCGGCAGGGGCTCGAATTGTCCGGTCGCGTGATGCCGCTGCCGGGCGTGACGATCGGTGCCGGCTACACGTGGCTCGAGGCGCTCGAGCCCTCCGGCCTTGTCGAACTGCGGCGGCCGGAGAACTCTGCGAGGGTCGATGTCGGCTACCGGTTCGACCGTGATCGCGCGAACGTCGGGCTCGCGGCCGTCTACAACGGCAGTCTGATCGACGAGGCGCTGCGCACGTCCAATCCCGGCATCTTCCCGCTGCGGTCGGAGCGCGTGACGCTGAAGGACTACTGGCTCGTGTCGGCGACGGCTTCCTACAAGCTGACGCCGTCGGTCGAGATCTACGGCCGGGCCGAGAACGTCGTCGATCAGAAGTACCAGGAGGTCTACGGCTTCCAGACGCCGGGTGCTGCCGTCTATGGCGGTGTGCGTATCACGCTGCAGGACATCGCGTCGGCGGGCAAGGGCCAGTGAATGCCGGAGGGCTCTGCGATCCAACGGGGTTGCGGAGCCAACTTCATGCGCGCGTAGAGATGTTTTCCGCGAGAAGTTGCTTTCCGGACGGCGATGATTAATCAGGCCACGACGCGATGCTTTCGTGCGCCCGGCAGGCGAGATAGACGGTGCAATGACTTTTGCTCCGGATATCCCGCCCGCCATGTCCAGTGCCGATCAACTCAGGCAGGAACTGCCGCGCATCCCCAGTGACGCCCGTCCGCGTTTGCGGGTGGCGGCGCTGATCGCGACATCGGAGATCTCGGGGCCCGGGCGGCAACTCGTGGCGCTCGGCCGGGAGCTGCTACGGCGCGGCAACGAGTTCGTGATCGTCGCGCTGAAGCGGCCGGGCGCGGAGAGTGCGTTCGTGGCGTTCGCGCGCACACAAGGCATCGAATGTCGTGAGGTGACGGATCGTGGACCGTTCGATCCCAAGCTCGTCGGCGACGTTCGCGCGTTCTTGAGGGAGTGGCAGCCCGATGTCGTGCAGACGCACAGCTATAAGCCTACCAGCGTGCTCTACATGCTGCGCATGCTCGGCGTGCGATGTGCGTGGATCGGTTTTCACGAAGGCGCCACCGACAAAGGCTTCAAGGACCGCCTTTATACAAAGCTCGATTTCCGGATGCTGCGCGCGGCGGATCGGGTTGTGGTGATGTCGCAGAAGCAGAAGGCGATCTTTCCTCCGTTGTTCGCTCGCGTGCGGATCGTGAACAACGCCGTGCCGGAGCTGCCGCGTTCGATCGATGTCGCGTCGGTGCCTCCAGTGTTGCGACGGCGGCGGGGAGAAGGCCCCGTGCCGCTCGTCGGCGCGATCGGCCGGCTCAGCCGCGAGAAGGGCGTCGATGTGTTTCTAAATGCGCTGGCGCTGCTGAAGTCGCGTGGCATTGCCTTCCGCGGCGTGATCGTGGGAGAGGGCGCACTTGATGCCGAGTTGAAAGAGCAGGCGAGGCGATCGGGACTTTCGGGCGATGTCCATTTCACGGGCCGGGTCGATGCGATGCTCGAGGTTTACGAGGCGCTCGATCTGATGGTCATCCCGTCGCGAAGCGAAGGGTTGCCCAGTGCCCTGCTCGAGGCCTTGCAGACGGGATTGCCTGTCGTCACCACGCGCGTGGGGGCGATGATCGAGATCGTCGGCAACGAGCCGCGGTCGATGCGGATGGTGCTGCCGGAGAAGCCGGAGCTTCTCGCCGCTGCGATCGAAGCCGAACTGGCCGACATCGCGTCGCCGGAGGCTGCCGCGGCGCGCGCACGCGTGGCGGCTGCGTATTCGATCGCCAGGCGTTGCGATCACATGATGCAGATCTACGGCGAGGCTCTCGGCACACGGGGGAGCGCGTGAAGGTCGAGATGATCCTGCCGTCGCTGGCAGCGGCGGGTATGGAGGTGATGGTCGCGCGGCTCGTGCGCAAGCTCGCGGCGCGGGGTCACGACGTCGGTGTCACGTGCATCGTGGAGAAGGGTGTGTTGGCGCCCGAGCTCGAAGCGATCGGCATCCGGGTCAGTCTTCCCGGCGCGCAGGGGCTCGTCAATCCAGCCTGGCTGATGCGGCTGGCGGCGCACCTGAAGTCGCTCTCGCCCGAGGTCTTGCACATTCATTCCGGCGCCTGGTTCAAGGGCGTGATGGCGGCGCGCGCCTCGGGTATCCCGCGCGTGATCTACACCGCGCATGGTTTCATCGCGCACGAGCCGCGGATCGAGACCGTGCTCAACCGGATTGCGGCGCCACTGACGAGCCGTGTGGTTTCGGTGTCCGATCACCTCGGAGAAACTTTGAAGTCGCGCGGCCTTGCCGGTCGCGAACTCGTCATCATCGCCAACGGCATCGACCTCGATCTGTTCAAGCCGGGGAACGGTTCGGGTGAAATCAGGAGGCGGCTCGGAATCGCTGCGGAGACGCTGCTGGTCGGAACGGTCGCGCGGCTCGAGCCGATCAAGAACCAGGCGATGCTGATCGACGGGATCGCGCAGGCGCGCGCGAAGGGTGTCGATTGCGCGGTCGTGCTGATCGGCGAGGGCTCGCTGCGCGGTGATCTCACGGCGCAGGCGGAGCGGCTGGGCGTCGGCGCGCACGTGCATTTCTGGGGGCTCGAACGCGACGTCGCGCGGCTCTATCCCGAGCTCGACGTGTTCGCGCTTACATCCGATGCGGAGGGTACGTCTATCAGCCTGCTCGAAGCGATGGCATCGGGTGTGTGCCCTGTCGCGACGGATGTCGGTGGTAATCCGGCGGTGATCGGCGAGGCCGGAGTGCTGGTCGGAGCAAAGCGCCCAGACGAACTCGCAGAAGCGATTCAGGTGCTGGCGGCAGATCCAGCACGTCGTCGGGCGCTCGCGAAAGATGCGCGTGCGCGTGTCGCGGCGCAGTTCAGCGACGAAGCGATGCTGGATGCCTATGAGGCGCTCTATCGCCTGTAGGTGCGCGATGGACCGTCAGACCTTCTCGACCTTGTAGGCGGTGCCGAAGCGGCCGAAGTCGTGCGTCGTCACGCCGTTGCGGACCGAGCCCTGGTATTGCGCCAACGGCGCCAGCACGGTGACCTTCACGATGCCGGTCGCGCCTTCCTCGACGGCGCCGGCATGGATGGCGGCGGCGGCCAATGCACTGTCGCCGGTATAGGTGTCGGTGCCCCACACCATGCCTTCGTTGGCGCCGGTGACGCGGAAGTAGAACGTGTTGCCGGGCGTGTCGCAGAGATCCATGATTCGTGGCGGCGCTTCCGATGCCAGCAGCCCCTGGTCGAGCAGGGCCTTGATCTCTTTCTTCGTCAGCTTGCCCTTGCGGTCGAAGTGAGCGACCAGCTCCTGGATGACTTTCATCGTGGGTCTCTTTCGGTGGGTGATGTGATCGCAGCCCCCCCCCGCGCCTCCGCCGGGCCACCAACCCCCCCCGGGGGGGGGGGGCCCGGGCGCGGGGGGGCCAACGCGTTTTCCATGG
>CAZNMY010000014.1:69221-85100 GCA_964574325.1 uncultured Devosia sp.
GGGCCACCTCCCCCGCGAGGGGGGAGGGGAACGGGAAGCGGGTGCCGAAACGAGTTAGCCTTGCTGCATGTGGACGACGCGGCCGTAGGGTGGATGGAAGGTAGGTGAGGCGCCGGGGGGCAGCACCCAGAGCACGTCGTAGGGCATCGCTTCGGTGGGAAAGACGATGTCGCCGTCGGTGATGATGGCGACGGCGCGCACCTGGGCGTCCTCGGACAACTTGACCATTGCAGGTGACAGATCGCTGCCGCCGTAACCCGTGATCGCATAACGCGAGAGGTCCATCGGGGCTACGAGATCGTCAGCGGTTACGTCGGTATCGCACTGGAGCAGGCGGACCTGATCGACGGCGACGGTGTCGCAGAAGTCGGCGATGGCGCCGAGGGCGCGCGGGATCTCGTCGTTCATCGAGCCCGACGTGTCGAGTACGACGTTGAGGATCCAGCCTTGTCGGCGGCGACCGGGGAGGACGACGTCGGAGCTTTCGACCGGACGCCGCGACGGACGATTGAACGTGCGCTCGCCGGGCGCAACGCTTTCGAGCCAGCGTTGGAGGACGATCTGCCAGGGCGTGCGATAGAGGCCGCGCAGTGCCGTCACGACCTGCGATTGGCCGCCGTCGCCCATGCCGCGCATGCCCTTGATCGCGCCGATCGCCTTGGCGAGCGCGAGCGATCGCTCGGCTGCTTCGCGCATCTTTTCGGCATTGGCTTTCTGGCTCGCGGCGTCCTCGGGAAAGAGTTCGCGCTCGCGCTTCTCGTCGAGAACATCGCCTGCGTCGGCTGGGCCGTTGCCGTCTCCGGCCTCGCCTTTGGAGCCTTTGCCGAGCGCGCGGCCGACCGTGGTTTCCTCGCCGTCGAAAACCTGGGTCTTCGATTTCATGTTCTCGGCGTTGCGGCGCATTTCGAGGACGATCTCCTCGGCGCCCTTGTCGCGTGCGCCGGGCATGTCGAGACCGCCCGCGGGAACAGTGGTGAAACCGAGCTCCTGCCGCAGGATGTCGTTGATGATGTAGTCGTGCGCGTAATTGAACTCGAGGTGATGGCTGCCGCGTGCGCGGTCGTGGGTTCTGAGCGCCAGATGCAGGAGCTCGTGGGCGAGGACGAAGATCAGCTCGTCGTCCTTGAGCTTGGCGGCGAAACGCGGGTTCGCGATCATGCGGCCCGACGCGAACACGCCCATCGTCTGGATGCGATCGTCGAGGGAAAAGCGTAGCGCGGCGGCGAGACCGGCGAGATAGGGCATCGGCACGGTGAGCAGCTTGAGGCCGCGTTCGATCCGTTTCAGTTGCAGGAGGTCGTCCTTGGCGAGGCCTTCGTGTGGTGTCAGCGGGACGATCGCTACGATCGGGGGCAGACCCCGCGGGTCTGACCCCACGACAGGAGATTTCGCTTTGCGTTTGGTCGCCATGCCGGAAATTCCATAGAAGCGTGAAGGCCGAGAGACTTGGGGTGCTGTGGTGCTTGGGGTCAGACCCGCGGGGTCTGACCCCGCTCGGCCTAGATTTTCGTCACCTGCTTCAGGAGATCGAGCATCGCGGGATCGGCGCCGAGAGCGCTCCATTGGGGCACGAGATCGCCGACGAGGATGAGTTGCTGCTCGGTCGACAGGCTCTTGAGGAAGCGATTGACGAGGCGTGGCGTCAGGCCCGCGAGCGTGCCTTCGCGGATGTTCTGGCGCATCGCGTTCAACACGAACCAGCGTGCGGCGTCGCCCTTGGGCAGCGCATCGGGGTGGCGGATGTAGTGGGCCAATGGATGCATCTTCTCGATCGCTTCCTCGGCGAGCGCGCAGAACACCGCGGCGTCTTCCGGCGAGATGCGGCCGAACGCGAGCGCGCGGCGTATCTCGCGGTTGAGCATTCCGCTCGCTTCAGCCATGTCGAGCGCGCGTGAGAGCAACGTCCAGGCGCGCGGCGTCGAGAACGGCTGCGGCTCAGCCGGAACAGGGCGCATCAACGCGTCCGGCATATAGCCGATGAAGCTCGTCACGTCGTTGCGCACGCCGTTCGATTTCGCCCAGGCCAGCCATTCGTGCGTTTCGACACGCAGGTTGAGGATCGTGACGCGGTTGACGAGTGCCGATGACATCGAGCGGACGAGCGCGCGATCCTGCACGCGGTTGCCGGCGGCGACGACCCACGTTCCCTTCGGCAGTGCGTGCTCGCCGAGGCGGCGTTCGAGCAGCAGCGAATACAGCGCCTTCTGGACGTCCGGCGCACAGGCGGGCAATTCGTCGAGGAACAGGCAAAACGGTTCGGGCCGCTCGGGCAGCAGGATGCGCGGCGGGCAGAAGACCGAGCGTTCGCCGACGATGCGGGGAATGCCGCTGACGTCCTCGGGCGCGATCTGGGTGCCGAGCAGCGAGCGGCAGGGAAGGCCCGCTTCGGCCGCGGCCTGGACGACCATCTCGGACTTGCCGACGCCGGGCGGGGAAAGCAGCAGGAAGCTCTGCTCGGCAGCCATGCACTGGATCAGCTTCTTGGCCTGGGTCAGTGTGATCGTCTCACCGAGCGCGCTGTCGCCCTGGGCGGACATGAAGCTCCCGGCTTGTCCAGTGATCGCTTGGCTCATCCCCGTCTCCCTCGATGCAGCCGCCTGGATGCCGACTGTATGCCGGCATCGATCAGGGCAGCCCCCCGAGATGATAGTGCACCGAGGCTGGTTCAAGGGCAGGAAGTCTGTTTGTGGAAAATGTTGAAGGTGGGGGCGCGCCTGGTCCGCAGGCGGAACCTGCTCGAGGGCGATGCGAAGAGACTTGCTCGTTTCATGCTCGCATCGTAGCCAAGCCCGACTGGAAAACTGTGAGGATCTGCCCATGGCCGCTGTCATGAAGCCGTCGCCGTTCGCACCGAAGAGCGTGCCCGACATGCCCGTCATCGACGGGGTGAAGTTCGGCACGGCGGAAGCCAACGTCCGCTACAAGGGGCGCACGGATCTGATGCTCGCGTCGATGGTGCCCCGGACTGTGGCTGCCGGTGTCACGACGACATCGAAGACCTGCTCGGCGCCGGTGCTGTGGTGCCGTGAGCAGTTCAAGCATGGGCGTGCGCGGGCGCTGGTCGTCAACTCGGGCAACGCCAACGCCTTCACCGGCAAGAAGGGCGTCGAGGCCGTGGACGTGACGGTCGCGGCGGCGGCGAAGGTGCTGGGCTGTGATCCGGGCGAGATCTACGTCGCTTCGACCGGGGTGATCGGTGAGCCGATGGAAGGCAGCCGGATCGCGGACGCCTTGCCTGCGCTGGCCAAGAAGGTGAAAGGCGAGGCATGGGAAGCGGCCGCCCGCGCCATCATGACCACGGACACCTATCCGAAGCTGGCGCTCGCCAAGGTCGAGATCGGCGGCGTCGAAGTCACCATCGGCGGGTTCTGCAAGGGCGCGGGAATGATCGCGCCTGATATGGCGACGACGCTCGGCTTCGTGTTCACCGATGCGGCCATCGCTCAGCCGGTGCTGCAGCGGCTCGTTTCGGCGATCGCGGCGCGGACGTTCAACTGCATCACGGTCGACAGTGACACGTCGACGTCCGATACGCTGATCGTGTTCGCGACGGGGACATCGACGAAGCGGAAGGCGCCGGAAATCCGCGATATGTCTGACCCGAACTGCGGGGCATTCGCTTGCGCGCTCGAGGGCGTGATCAAGGACCTGGCGCTGCAGGTCGTCAAAGACGGCGAAGGGTTGACCAAGTTCGTGACCGTGCAGGTGTTCGGCGCCGAGAACGACCGGGCCGCGCACAGAATCGCGATGTCGATCGCGAACTCGCCGATTCTGAAGACGGCGATCGCGGGCGAAGATCCGAACTGGGGTCGCGTGGTGATGGCGGTCGGCAAGTCGGGTGAGGCGGCGGACCGCGACAAGCTCGCAATCTGGTTCGGGCCGCATCTCGTGGCGGTCGATGGCGAGCGTGCGCCCGGCTACGTCGAGAAGACGGTGGCGGGGTACATGAAGGGTGCGGAGATCGTGATCCGCTGCGATGTCGGGATCGGCGGCGGGCAGGCGACCGTGTGGACGTGCGACCTGACCCACGATTACGTCAGCATCAACGCCGACTACCGGAGCTGAGAGCCGGGGGAAGCAGCAAGGCCCGAACGGCATCTGCCGAACGGGCCTGCTTTGCTCGCGAGCTGGCTACCTCAGTTGCCGCAACCGCACTGGCGGACGGCGACCGGCCGGTGATTGATGGTCTCGGTGCGCGACCAGCCGGCGACCGTGCGGCCGGAGCCGCGGGTGGTGCGGGCCACGTTCTGGGTGGCGTTGATGACGAAGGTGCGGTTGTGCACGCGGGTGATGGTGTTCACGCGGGTCACGGGCACGATCACCGTCCGGGTCACGACGCGCGTGACATTCTTCACGTAGCGGTTCTTCGTGACGTGGTTGACGCGCGTCACGTTGCGGACCTGCTGTACGGTGCGCGTCTTGGTCACGGTCTTCACGTTGGTCTTGGAGATCGGCACCTTGCAGCCGACGCAGTCCCTGGCCTCTGCCGAGTTGGCCTGAACGGTGAATGCGAGGCCGGCGATGGCGACGGCTGCGACGAGGGACTTGACGAAGTTCATTTCGGACGTTCTCCCGCTCCTGGAATTCATCTTCGATGCGAAGATCGCCATTCATCGCCCGGTGGAGCCGTTCTGACAATCCGTGGCCGCTGCATTCTTTGCGCGCGCGGTTAATCGAAGCCTCTGTTTTCGTTCTATTTTTGTCGAGAGCTTCGTGCTGCCCCCGGGGGGCGGGCCGGACCGCGCGGGCGGGGTGTGCGCGGGTACGATCGTGTAAAACTCGAAGGTTGATGTTGCGGAGAACAAAAATAGAACATATGCTGCAGACGACATCGGGGATTCGGTCGGGCAATCATGGCGCTTTCACTCCTGCACACCAGCGATTGGCATATCGGCAAACCGTTCGGGCGGGTCGACGAAGGCGTGTCGGCGATCTTGCGGCATGCCCGATTGAAGGCATGCGACCGGCTGGCGGATGCCGCACGGTCGGGCGGCGCGGGCATCGTGCTGGTTGCCGGTGACGTGTTCGACAGGCCCGCTCTGGCCGATAGAGAGTTGCGGGCGCCACTCGAGCAGATGAATCTGCATCGCGATCTCGTCTGGCACATCATTCCGGGCAATCACGATCCGGCCGCTGCAGGTGGGATCTGGGATCGGGTCCGGCGGATCGGGCTTCCGGGCAACGTGGTGCTGCACCTCGAGGCCGAGCCCGTGGAAATCGCCGCCGGGGCCTGGTTGTTGCCTGCGCCGCTCGCCGCCAAGTCGATGTCCGTCGATCCGACGGCTTGGATGGACAAGGCCGTGACGCCTGCAGGGGTGTTACGCATCGGGCTCGCGCACGGCTCGATCCAGGGCTTCGGCTCCGAGCACCGAGCGAGCATCGAGATCGCGCCGGACAGGCCGAAGTCGGCCGGGCTTTCGTATCTCGCGCTCGGCGACTGGCACGGCGTGCGCGAGATCGGTCATCGGGCCGCTTACAGCGGCACGCCGGAGCCGGACGGGTTTCTCGACAATGCGCCGGGATTCGCCTTGCAGGTCAGCTTCGACGGGGTGGGGGCGTTGCCGCGGATCGTGCGCCGGGAGATCGGCGAGCACCGTTGGCTGAAACGGGTCATCGACGGTGGAAGATCCTCGGATATCGCGGGGCTGGAACGCGAGATCGAGGGGCTCGGAGCGCGGGCGAAACTGGCGTTGCTGGCCGTCGAGGTGACGGGGCGCGTGACGATGGCGGAAGAGAGCGATGTACGGGAGCGTCTGGACCGGCTCGACGGGCGGTTGCTTCACCTGGAACGGCAGTTCGACAGGATGGTGCCGGCGCCGGCCGTCGACGACGTCGAGCGACTGCCCGAGGGGAGCTTGCGGGATCTGGCAGGTGAACTCGCGGCGATGGCTGCCGATCCTGCCGGTGAGCAGCGCGCAGTGGCGGGGCGAGCGCTGAGGTACCTGTTCGAGTTGAGCGAGCCTGCCGTGGCCGGGCAGCGGGGAGGTGCGGCATGAAGATCCGTGCGCTCAGGCTGTCGGAGGTGGGGCCGTTCCGCGATCCGGTCGCACTGGAGGGTTTTTCGGGCGGTTTCGACGTGTTCACGGGCCCCAACGAAGCCGGCAAGTCGACGCTGTTCACGGCGCTGGGCATGTTGCTCGCCGAGCGGCATACGACGACGGCGCGAGGGATCGCGGCCTTGCGGCCGGATGCCGGCGGCACGCCGTTGATCGAGGCGGATATCGAGGCGGGAGGGCGGCATCTGCGGCTGACCAAGCGCTTTCTGGCGCAGCGGATGGCGTTGCTCGAAGACCTCGGATCGGGTCAGGTGTGGCACGGGGCAGATGCCGAAACCGCCGCGGACCAATTGCTCGGTGGTGACGGGCGGCGGGCGCTGCGTTCGTTGCTCTGGGTGGCGCAAGGGGCGAGTTTCGCACTTCCAGACAAGCCCGATGATGCGCTGTCCGCAGGGCTTGCAAGCGTCATCGAGGAGGAAGCCGCCGATGCTTCCGGGGCGGGGCATGTCCGGCGCCTTGCGGGGGCCGTTCGCGCGCGGCTCGAGGAATTCGTGACGATCAAGCAAGGGCGGGCAAAGGCCGGCGGTCCGCTCGACAAGGCGCGCCGACAGCACGATGAGATCGCGCAGCGGCTCGATGTGCATCGGGCAAAGGCGACAGCCGCCGAGGCGCGACTGGCCCGGTGGGCGGAGCTTGCGGCGGAGCGTGTGCGAACGTTCGACAGCCGGGTGGTCGAAGGGTTGGCGGCAGAGGCCGCGGCTGCGCAAAAGGCGGTGGAAGCCGCAGACCGTGCGCGCGAAATGCTTCGGTTCGCGAGCGAACGCGTAGCCGGGCGACAGCTCGCGCGCGATCAGGCCAAGCTGGAATTGGAGCGCTTTCAGCGTGCATGTGTCGAGGTGGAGCGATTGGATCGGGCGCTCGTCGACGGGGGGAGGAAGCTGGCCGATCTCGGTCGGACCAGGGCGGCGGAAGCGGAACTCCTGGCCCGGATGCGCGAAGGGCTCGCCGGCGCGGAGGCGGCGGTGGTCGCGACGCGGGAAGATCTGAGGTCCGCTCATGCGGTGAACACACGGCTTGCAGCGTCGAGGCGATTCGCCGAACTCGATCAGCGGCTCGCGCAGGCGCGTGAAGCTGCTGCGGCGCTCGATTCCGCCAGAGAGCGCCTCTCGTTTCGCCGGGTTCACGAAGCCGGTGTCGAAGCCGTGCGCCGGCTCGCATCACGGATTTCTGCGCTCGACGAGCGGATCGCGACAGAGACGGCACGGGCGACGATCGCCTACGATCCGGCGGCGCGAGTGCGCATTCGCGTGGAGGGGCAGGAGCTTGCGGATGGCGGGGCGATCGCCATCGACCGGCGGATGGAACTGGTCATCGAAGGCGTAGGTACGATCGTGCTCGAGCCGGGGGCATCGATCGGTGCGTCTCCAGCGGCCGAGCGTGAGCGTTGTGGCCGTGAACTCTCCGATCTCTTCGCGGGCATGGGTGTCGAAGATGCGAAGGGGGTAGAGGAGGCGCTGACTGCCCGGCGTTTCGACGAAGCCATCGTTGCCGAATCGATATCGAAGCTCGGGGTACTGGCTCCGGAAGGTCTGGCGGCGCTCGAAACTGCGCAGGCGGCCGCTCGAGCGACAGCGGACGAGAACTCCCATCTGATCGGGGTTGCGGCGGGAGATGTCGGTGCGCTGGAGGCAAAGGTGGGGGAGCTCGAGCAGGCCCTTGCCGGGCATAGAGAAGGGGTGACTGCCGCGGAGCGGAAGATCGGATCCGTGGATGCAGCGATTGCCCGGCTAGAGGTGCAGATCGCTGCGGACCAGAAGCAACTCGCCGGGTTCGCGGAGGTGCTGCCGCAGCCGGACGATCGGCGCACTGCCGGTGAATTGCTTGCGGAGGCGGATGCCATTGCTGCGACGGCATTGGCCGAAGCGGTGCGAGAGAAGTCTGCATGGGCGGACGTGGCGCCGCAAGGTTCGGCGTATGACGCTCTGTTGGCGGCGTCGCATCGGGCTGCGCGTGCGGTGACCGAGCTCGCGGATCGTCAGGCGAAGCTCAACTATGAGGTCGCGGAACTCGAAGGTGCGTTGGGGCGGGACGGGGAAGACGGAGTCGGTGCGGAGATCGCCGGTCTGGAAGAGGAGTTGTCAGTGGCTGCACGGCGGCTAGACGAGTTGCAGAGAGACGCCGATGCGCTGCAGCTTCTCGCGACCCGGTTGGACCGGTTCGGGGAGGATCATCGCGACCGTGTGCTGCGTCCGCTCGTCGATCGGCTGGAGCCGCTGCTGGCCAGGCTTTTTCCCGATGCAAAGCTCGCCATGGACGGGCCATTGCTGGCGGTTCGGCTGGAACGTCCGGGGCGGTCCGATCCCGTGCAGCGGGTGAGCGGGGGAACGCGCGAGCAGATTGCGACGCTGGTGCGGATCGCGCATGCGGATCTGATGGCGTCGCGCGGGGTCGAACTGCCGCTGATTCTCGACGACGCACTGGTGTTCTCGGACGACCGGCGGCTCGAAATCATGGTGGGGCTGCTGGCGGAGGCCGCCAAGCGGCATCAGGTGGTCGTGCTGTCTTGCCACCAGCGAGCGCTCGATCCGCTTTTCGCTGCGTGCGGCGCCAACCGGCTGGAGATGTCGCAATGGCGTGACGTCAAGGCTGTCGGCAGCCGCAGTGAGGGCGGGCGTGGGGAATTGTGCGCGCCAAAAAGCCGGGCGCTGGGCCCGGCTTCAGAATTGCTTCAGTGACGACATCTGCCGCACGGTGCTGCCGCACGGTGCTGCCTAGTGGCGGCACCGCTCGGAGACGAAGATCAGGATTCGGGGAATGCCGGCGGGGTGACGGTGCTTGCCGTGTCGGTAGCGCGGGCGCCGAAATCGGGCACCTCGGGCCGGGCGATACCTGCGGTCGGATCTTCCGCGCGGCGCGACTTGCCTTCGAAGAACGCGCCCTGCTCGATGGCGAGCGCCTGATGGAATACGTCGCCTTCGACGTGGCTGGTCGATTGGAGCATGACTTTCTTGCCGCGGATCGAGCCCATGACGTGCCCGCGCACGACAACCTCGTCGGCGATGATCGCACCGGTGATCTTGGCCTTCTCGCCGACGACCACATTGGTGCCGTGGATGTCGCCCTGGATCTCGCCTTCGACGTGAACTTCGCCGCGCGAAACGAGGTTGCCCATGACGGTGAGGTCGGAACCGATCACCGACGGGCCGACGCGGTCACCGGGACGGCCGCCGAGCTGATAGGCTTGCTGGGCAGGGGGAGGGGGAGACGCCGACGTGGCGGCATTCAGCGGCGGGGGCATCGGAGAGCCCATCGACGGCGCCTCCGCAGATTTCCTGATATTCAGCATGTCCGTACTCACCTCCGAAAACACAACGCCGGTCGATCGTTGCAGGATTTACTCGATTGCACGCCAGATGACTTTCGTGTCGCAGATTTTCAGCCGGGCTCCTCGGCAACTGTCCAAGCAACTGTCCAAGATACAGCTCAAACAACAGTCCAAGTCTCACCCAGCCCGATTGGGCAATCCTCGGGTCGCGAAGGCGGCCCGCCGAATACCTTCCTCGATTCCGTCCGATCCCCTTCCGGATCTGAAGTCGCACAGCGTCAAATCACAGACCATCGCGGCGTGCTTGCGCCCTACCGCGGGATCCGCCTCTTTCATGATGCGTGTGAATTCCTCCCCCCGGCATGCATCGCGTGGGGTTCGCGCGCAGTTCGAACCGCGCGAAGACCTTCCGCGGAGGCCCCCGCCCCGGTAGATCAAACGCGGGCTTTCTAGCACGGCTGGCCCAGACGGTCACGGCTCAACTCTTCGAAAAAGACCGCTACAGGACAATCTTGACGCGTTTGTGCCGGGTAGTTGCATCGATGCAGAGCAGCGGACGCGGACTGAGAGGGGAATGCGATCAACGGGCCGCACCGAACGCGGAAAGCGGCTTGTAGAATCCAGGCGTCAGCCCGGCTTCGGCGCGCGCGCGATCATTGAAGGGTGGCTTGACGGGGCCGCGGAAGTTCGCGCGCACGAGTTCGTGGAACGTGGCTTCCGGGGCGAGACCGTTGCGCTGGCACATGAATCTGAACCAGCGCATCCCGAAGGCGACGTGATGCTTTTCGTCGCGATAGATCACTTCCAGGACGGCGGCGGAGGCTTCGTCACCGGACTGCCTCAGGCTCGCGAGCATGGCCGGGCTGACATCCAACCCACGCGCCTCGAGCACCAGCGGCACCACGGCCAAACGGGCCAGGAGATCGTGTCCGGTCGCCTGGGCAGATTGCCACAAACCGTCATGCGCGGGTAGGTCGCCGTAGGCCCCGCCGAGTTCGGCCATGCGGCGCGATACCAGTTCGAAGTGCTCGGCCTCTTCCCGGCCCACCCTCACCCAATCGTCGAAAAACTGCTGTGGTACAGGGACATGGGCGAACCTTCCGATGAGATCCCAGGTCATGTCGACGGCGTTGAGCTCGATATGGGCAAGCGCGTGCAGGAGGGCGAAGCGGCCCTTCTCGCCCGCTGTGGTCCGTCGAGGCATGGCGCGGGGAGGCAACAGTTCCGGCAGGGCAGGACGGCCGGGTCTCGACGGCATCGCCTGGGGCGAGCTCAGGTGGCCATGGCCGAGGCGGCCTTCACGCCAAGCCTGTCCGGTCGCCTTCGCCAACAGCACCTTGTGGGCGGAATCCGACGCCAGAACGATGGCGCGGGCAGCAGCGGGCAAGCCGCCGGCAAGGTGTTCGGCGATCGCTTCAGATGCCATCTGCCCGCTGTCGGCGCTGTCGATCGTCACGTTGTGAAAGACCTATTTCTTCAATGATTTGACTGCGGCGAGGACTTCTTCGGCGTGGCCGGAGACTTTCACTTTGCGCCAGATCCTGGCGACCTTGCCGGACCTGTCGATCAGAAAGGTCGAGCGATCCACGCCCATGTACTTCTTGCCGTACATCGATTTCTCGACCCAGGAGCCGAAAGCTTCGGCAATGGTTTTGTCCTCGTCCGAAGCCAGTTTGACCGCAAGTGCGTGCTTGGCGCGGAACCTGGCGTGGCTTTTGGCGCTGTCGGGCGAAATTCCGATCACGTCGGCGCCGACCTTCTCGAACTCGGTGACGAGGCAGGAGAAGTCCTTGGCTTCGGTGGTGCAGCCGGGCGTGTCGTCCTTGGGATAGAAGTAGATCACGACCGGGCGGCCTTCGTAGCTCTTCAGGGAAACCGAAGTGCCATCGTCGGTCGCCAAAGTGACTGGGGGAGCCCGATCGCCTTCCTGGAGCATGGAATATGCCTTTCTTTGGTCCTGTTTTTTCATGCACAAGCAGTGCGGGTAGGGTAGTAGCCTGGTACGCAGCGAAGTGTCAGTCTGATTGCGTAATTCCTGGGTACGAGGGGCATTCGGGCTGGCGTTCGCGGCTGGCTCTGGTGCAAAGGTATCGGCGGTGCGTGGGCGTTGGGCTCAGGTGCTCGGCGCCCGACTTGCAAGCGCCGATACGGAACAGTTTGGGTGCCGGATCGCTCATCACGCCGGATTCGGCGGCGGGAACTCGGGTCGCACAGGTCGTGGAAAGACGCCAGACAGCGCCCGACGCGGCGTCTGACAGGACATACCGGCGGGCTGGCTCTCCAAAAGCTGCGCGTGCAGGTGACGCCCGATTGCGGCGGCGATTCGCATGGCCGCTGTGGATCGCGACTCGCGTTCTGCTGCCTTGCATCATCCTCCTTTCGATTGCGGCGGGCGTCATCTGGGTCAGGCTGCTGAACGGTCCGATCTCACTGAAGATGATCGCAGAGCCGATCGCGCGCGCCATCGCTGCCGACCTGCCGGGCTTCTCCGTATCCGTCGAAGATGCGACGGTCCTGCTCGCCGAAGGTCGAGGGCTGGAGTTCCGGTTGCGCAACGTCAAACTCGCCGATCAGCGGGGAGTAACGATCGCGCAGGCGCCGGATGCGGCGATCACGCTGAGCACGCCTGCGCTGTGGTCGGGCAAGGTCGCCCCGTCCAGGATCATTCTGATCGAGCCCAGTCTCGTGCTGCAGTATTCGCGTGAGCAGGGCCTGTCGCTGACGTTTGCGGAAGCTGCTGCAACTGCCGATCCAACCGACGGCAGACAGGAAGTGCCGCCGGTCGCTGCGACGCAGTCGCAGACCGAAATCGGCTCGGTGCTCGGGTCGCTGTTCGCGCAGGCCAGTCAAACCGCGGGCGCTGCCTCCTTCATCAAAGGCATCGGTCTCAGAAATGCGCTGCTCGCCATCGACAGCTCGGGGCAACGCGCGACTTTTCGTGTGCGGGAAGCCGATATCGGAATGGACCGGCGGCGTGAGGGACGGCTGCTCGGCGCCAGTCTCGTCATGGACAGTGCGCGTGGACCCTGGCAGGTCTCGCTGGTCGCCAACCATGAAGATCAGAGCAGCGCGTCGTCGATCGATCTGAGAGTGTCGGACCTGGTGCCGAGCGCGGTGGCCGCTGCGTGGCCATTGTTGTCGCCGGTGGCGGCGCTCGAGCTGCCGGTCAACGGGACGGCGTCGTTCAAATTTGCCGGATCGGGAGAGCTGACGAGCGCAATTGCGGACCTGGAACTCGGTCGGGGTACTTTCGCACCGGGTCTTCCCGGCAATGGACGAATGGCCGTCGACGGCGGGAGGATCGCGGCGAAATACGATCCGCGGGAGCGACGGTTGTCGTTCAGCACCACGCGGCTCGCCTCGGGCGCGAGCTGGGCCGCGTTTCAAGGCCGGATCGGTTTTGCCGGTGAACCGGGGAAGCCATGGCTGCTCGATCTGGCTGCCGTGGAAGGCCAACTCGCCGCGTTGGAATTCGGGCAAGGACCGCGACCGCTCGAGGCATTCCGGGTGCGCGGCATGCTCGATCCGCAAACGGGAGGCTTCGAGCTTGCAGAAGCTACGCTGAAAGCTGCAGGTGGCGAGATCTCGATGTCGGGCAGCCTGCCGGCGAAAGGTTCGGGGGCACGGATGATCCTGCAGGGGCGAATGTCCCCGATGGGGGCCGACGCTGCCAAGCTGTTGTGGCCGTCCGTGATCGCGCCCGAGGCGAGGTTGTGGAGCGGCAAACAGATCCAGCAGGGCCGCCTCGCCGCCGGCACGTTCGTGATCGAGGACGTCGGCGTCGGGGCGGAGCGCGGGCGAGGGGGCGCGGACGGGCTTCGGATCGGGGTTTCGATCGAGGGAACCAATGTTCGTATCCAACCGAAGCCAGGATTTGCTCCGGTCGAAGCGCCGCGCGTGCTCGTTCGGCTGGAAAGCAATGCGCTCGAAGTTGCGGCTCCGGAGGCTGTGATCCACGCGACACCGCAACGCCGCCTGCCGATCCGCGGCGTGCGTATGGTTGCGGCCGACGTGACGGCGCCCAATTCTATGGGCGACCTGACGTTCCGCGCGCAAGGCACGTTACAGGCGGCGCTTGATCTCGCGGAGCAGCAGGCGGTTCGCAACGGACGAACCTTCGTGCTGCCCGGTGATGCTCTCGATGGGCGCGTCGATGCGCAGGTTCGCATTCAAGTTCCGCTGGGCGAGGACGTTCACGCAGAAGATGGGCGGCTCGAGATCAAAGGTCGTGTGATCGACGGGCGGGCCCGCGGCGTGTTCGGCAGTTGGGATATCACCGGCGCAGCGCTGGGGATCGAGGTCACCGACAGGCAGATCGACGTCAAGGGCGACATGCAGATCGGAGGCGTTGCGTCCAAGCTGACGCTGCGTCGGATTTTTGCGGCTCCCGACAGCGAGCAGCCGCCGGTGCTCGTGACAGCCAACCTCGACACGGTGGATCGTGCGCGGCTCGGGCTCGACGTCAACGAGTTCGTGTCAGGCGAGATGCCGATCGAGCTGCTGATAACGCCCAGATCCCAGGGTGAGCCGCAGGTGCAGGTCCGCGCCAACCTCGTGAACACGGAACTCATTCTCGAGGCGCTGGCGTGGAAGAAGCCGCCGGGGCGGCCCGCGACACTGCAATTCGAGATCGCACGACCGACCAAGCAGCGGACCGAGCTGCAGGGTTTTCGCATCGTGGGCGAGGATATATCGCTGTCGGGAAGCCTCGCGCTCGACGGACGCAACAAATTGCGCGAGTTCGCTTTTCACGAGCTGGCACTGCATGTCGTTTCGCGGCTGCAGTTGTCGGGAACGCTGCGCAACGACAACGTCTGGGAGGTGACCGGCCGCGGGCAGACGTTGGACGGGCGGGACTTCTTCAAGTCGCTGTTCTCGTTCAGTCAGGTGCGGTCCAAGCCGCTGCCGCCGCGCAAGGATCAGGCCGGGCTCGATATCAAGGTCGAAATAGACAATCTGCTGGGGCATCAGGAGGTCGGGCTCAAGAACCTCAAGATGCAGATGTCCAACCGCGGCGGGCGGACGGTTTCGATGCACGCGAGGGGGACGGTCGACGGCGGTGGCCGGCAGACCGGTGCGCCGCTCGAAGTGACGATCAGCCAGGCGAACCGCGAGCCGAGGCGGCTGCTGGCACGCTCGGAGGACGCGGGGCAGGTGTTCCGCATGATCGGGTTCTTTCCGAACATGCTCGGGGGGACGATGAACCTCGACGTCAATCTCGACGGTGGCGGTGCGGCGGACAAGACCGGACGTCTCAACGTGTGGAACTTCGCGATCCTCGGCGATGCGGTCGGCGGCGATAGCTTCGACTCGCTCGATCAGAACGCGAATTCACGGGGACAGCGACGGGCACCGCAGCGATCACGGCTCGATTTCATTTCGATGAATGCGCCGTTCGAGCTGGGACATGGGCAGGTCGTCATCAGTGACGCGGACCTGCGGGGGCAAGTTCTCGGGGTGCTGTTGCGCGGCAAGGCGGATTTCCGACAGCAGACGGTCGATCTCGGCGGTACATACGTTCCGCTGCAAGGGCTCAACTCGGCGATCGGCCAGTTTCCGATTCTCGGCGTGATCCTCGCAGGGCCGCGCGGAGAGGGTGTGATCGGGATGACGTTCCGCGTGCACGGGCCCATGGCGCGGCCGCAGGTCGATGTGAATCCAGCCTCGATCGTGCCGGGAATCTTCCGCGAAATGATGCAGATGACGACGTCCAATCCGCGTATCACGCCGCGGGATGCGCAGCCCGCGCCAGTGCCGATACCCGAGCCGACGAAGGCGCCGTCGAAGAAGGTGCCGCCGCGCGCTGCCTCGCCGGGGAAGACCAATCAGCCGGGCCCGCTTCCGGTGGCGCCGCAGATCGATGCGAACGGCGGGTGGAACTCCAATGCCGTGAAGGCGCCTTCGCCGCGGCCGGTTCAGCGGGCGAATTAGCGCGTTTTACAAGGAGTTTGGGTCGAGGCCGCTGGCCGAGGCCCAACATTTCCCGTCGAGCCCTGAGTGTTGGGCCTCCCCCGGCTCGTGCCATGCGCGTCCGACGTCGACCAAACCTACGACGCAGAACAGGCTGGTTTATTCTGGCCGCAGCAACACGTGCTTCTTGCGGCCGAGCGAGAGCTTGATGACGCCGCCGCCGGTCAACATTCCGGAAGTGAGCAGCAGCTTTTCATCAGTGATCGCCTCGTCGTTGACGCGAAGACCGCCGCCCTGGATCTGACGGCGCGCCTCGCCGTTCGATTTGACGAGGCCAGCTTTGACGAACGCGGCGAGAACGCCGATGCCTGCGTCCAGCTCGGCTTTCGGGACCGAGATGCTCGGCAGGTCGGTCGCAAGGGTGCCCTGCTCGAACGTCTTGCGGGCGGTCTCGGCGGCGGCTTCGGCCTTGTCGTGGCCATGCACGAGCGCGGTCGCGGCTGTGGCCAGCACCTTCTTGGCTTCGTTGATCTCAGCGCCCTCGAGGGTTTCGAGCCGCTCGACCTCGCTCAGCGGGAGCGCTGTGAACAGGCGCAGGAAGCGGCCGACGTCGGCGTCCTCTGTGTTGCGCCAGAACTGCCAGTAGTC
>CAZNMY010000015.1:0-82236 GCA_964574325.1 uncultured Devosia sp.
GCCATGAGTCACACGGTCACACGCCCACGGATCGCGATTCGACTATTCTGCGACGTGTCCTAAGCTGACTGGCGGTTGTCATCCCGGTGCGTGTCACCGGGTTCCACATCGACCGCAAAGCCGCGCAGGCGGCACGATGGGTCCCGGCAACAAGTGCCGGGACGACATGAGGAAATTTTACTCCTGGCCGACAAGCAGAGTGAAAAGGCGCGAATTCACGCGCGTCGGCCAGAAGCGGCACGCATGCTGTCGATGATCGTGCCGTCGTTGGTACTGTCGGGCTCAGTGGGCGCGGGCGATGCAGAAGGTGACGGCGTCGAGCATCGCTTTTTTCGGCGGGCTATCGCGGAACAGGCCGAGGGCGTCGCGGGCCATCGCGCCGTAATGGCGGGCGCGGTCGAGCGTCGCGTCGATCGCCTTATGGCGCTTCATCAACGCAATCGCATGGGGAAGATCGGCGTCGTTGATCTCGCCCTTGACGAGCGTGCGCTGCCAGAACGTGCGCTCTTCTTCCGATCCGCGCCTGTAGGAGAGGATCACCGGGAGGGTGATCTTGCCTTCGCGGAAGTCGTCGCCGATGGATTTTCCCAGCCGCGCGCTGTCGCCGGAGTAGTCGAGCGCATCGTCGACGAGTTGAAAGGCGATGCCGAGCGAGCGGCCGTAGGATTTCATCGCGGCCTGCTCGTCAGCGGGGCGATTGGCGATCGCGCCGCCGACCTCCGATGCGGCAGAGAACAGCGCGGCCGTCTTGGCGTTGATGATCGCGAGGTACTCGTCCTCGGTGGTCGCCATGTTCTTGGCGGCGGCGAGCTGCATCACCTCGCCTTCCGCGATCACGGCGGAGGCGTTCGACAGGATCTTGAGGGCGGTCAGCGAGCCGACGTCGACCATCATGCGGAAGGCCTGGCCCAACAGGAAGTCCCCGACCAGCACGCTCGCCTGGTTGCCCCACAGGATGCGCGCGGCTTTCTTGCCGCGGCGGAAGTCGCTGTCGTCGACCACGTCGTCGTGCAGCAGCGTCGCCGTGTGCATGAATTCGACGGCGGCGGCGAGGCGAATATGGCCCTCGCCCTTGTAGCCGACCAGCTTGGCCGCTGCGATCGTGAGCATCGGCCGCAGGCGCTTGCCGCCGGAATCGATCAGATGATGGGCGAGCTTCTGGATGAGCTCGACGTCCGACACGGCCTTATCGAGGATGATCCTGTTGACCCCACCCATATCCTCGCTCACCAGATCCATCAGGGGCTGGAGGGAGGCCTCGCGGGGCTCTTCGAACGGGACGACAACTCCCACGTGTATTTCCTCGGTTGGCTTCATCCGGATAAGATATAGTTCTCTAAACGGTTCGCAATGGGTCGGCAATTCGCCGCAGCGATGAGAGAGTTCGGGCGTCTCATGCGGGAGCTGATGCGGACCAACGATACCGTGGTGGTCGGGCTCGCGCGCTCCCTGCTGGAAGCAGAGGGTGTGCTGGTGATGGTTGCAGACGACAACATGAGTGTCCTGGAAGGCTCGATCGGCATGTTTCCGCAGCGGCTGCTGGTCGTTTCGAGCGAGTTCGACGAGGCGCGCACGGTGCTGTCGGATGCCGGTCTCGGCGATTGGCTGATGGCGACATGACCGCGGTGGACCCAGACACGAGCAGCGACACGAGCAGCGACACCACGATCGACGTGTTCCTGGGGGGCTTCCCGGACGGCGGGCTCGCGATCGAGCAGCCGGCGAAGGGATTCAGGGCGGGCCTCGACGCGGTGCTGCTGGCGGCGTCGGTGGAAATCGAAGCAGGCACGCCCGTGCGGTTTCTCGATGCCGGTGCAGGTGTGGGGACGGCGGGGCTGTGTCTCGCGGTGCGGTGCTCCGGTGCCCGGGGCGTGCTCGTGGAGATTGCCCCGCGGTTGGCTGCTCTGGCAGAGGCGAACGTCGTGCGGAACAGGCTTTCCGAGCGGGTTCGCGTCGTGGAAGCAGATCTCACCGCGACGGCAGGCGCACTCGAGGCAAGCGGTATCGAAGCGGCTTCGTTCGACGTGGTGATCGCCAATCCGCCCTATCTGCAGGTGGGCCGGCACCGGTTGCCGCAGGACGAGGTCGCGGCGGGGGCGTTCGGCATGGCGTCCGGCAGTCTCGAGGCGTGGTTGCGGTTCATGTCGCGAGCGGCGGCGGGCGATGGACGAATGGCGCTCATTCATCGCGCGGATGCGCTGGGCGAAGTGCTGGCCGCGATCGGGAACAGGTTCGGCGCGCTGCGCGTACTGCCGCTCTATCCGCGAGTGGGCGAACCGGCGCATCGCATCATCGTTTCAGGACGGAAGGGCAGCCGGGCGCCGCTGCAGATCCTGCCGGGGCTCGTGCTGCACGGAGAGGGGAACGCTTTTCTCCCCGATGTGCAGGCGGTGTTGCGAGATGGGGCGGCGCTGCCGGGCTTGCGAGCGCGAGGCAGTAGGCAGTAGGCAGTAGGCAGTAGGCGACGTGCGCCCGATAGGGCGGCCCGACGAAATCAACCCGAAAGAGCATTCGCCGATGTGGCCGTTCTCCCGTAAGCCGATCGTTCCCGTGCTGCGCCTCAACGGCCCGATCGGCATGGTGTCGCCATTGCGGCCGGGGCTGTCGCTGACGGCGCTGGCGGGGCCGATCGAGAAGGCCTTCACGATGTCGAAGTGTCCGAGCGTGGCGCTGGTCATCAACAGTCCCGGCGGCTCGGCGGTGCAGTCGAGCCTGATGTTCAAGCGCATCCGGCAGCTCGCGGAAGAGAACAAGAAGAAGGTTTATGTGTTCTGCGAGGACGTGGCGGCATCCGGCGGCTATTACCTCGCGGTGGCGGGAGACGAGATCTATGCCGATCCGTCGTCGATCGTGGGCTCGATCGGCGTGATCTTCTCGTCGTTCGGTTTCGACAAGGCGATCGAGAAGCTCGGCATCCAGAGGCGCGTCTACACGGCCGGGCTCAACAAGAACGCGCTCGATGCGTTTCTGCCCGAGAACCCCGACGACATCGCGCGCATCAAGGCGGTGCAGTCGGATGTGCACGACGTCTTCATCGGCGTGGTGAAAGACCGTCGCGCCGGCAAGCTGCGGGCACCCGACGCCGAATTGTTTTCCGGTGCGTTCTGGTCGGCGCCCAAGGCGCTCGATCTCGGGCTGATCGACGGCGTCGCCGACGTCCGCTCGAAGATGCGACAGGTGCATGGCGACAAGGTCGAGTTGAAGGCGGTGCCGATCGGGGGCGGCGGGCTGCTGTCACGGCTGCGCCGATCGCCGGCGGGTTTCGAGCGGCTGGGTGGCGGTTTGGGCGGCGGGCTCGTCGATGCGGAAGACGCGCTGGCGGCGATCGAGACGCGCGCGATGTGGGGCCGGTTCGGGTTGTGAAGAGAGGGCCGCTGGGTTGGCGCGGGCACTCTGGTCGGAACCCACATCCGACTATTCCTTCGCGCGTAACCCAACAATCCACGACGTGCCGTGAAGCGTTGGGTTACGCGCGGATCGGGGTTCGCGGTATTGCGGCGACACGCCTGCCCGCGCTAACCCAACCTACGGGTTCAGCGCTGATTTTTTCCCGCTCCGCACGCCCTTCGCGACTTCCTTGCCGCGATCGAATTCGGCGCGGCGGCGGGCGATTTCTTCAGGTGAGAGACGGGCGATGTTGGAGTAGTCGAGTTTCCAGGTGGGATCGTCGCTCCAGCGCTGGGGCGACTGCACGGTGGTGCGCGGGCCGGGTGCTGCCTCGAGCACGCGCAGGGCGAGTTCCAGGGTCGCGGCCTGCGAGGCTTTGTCGTTGGGGCGGCCGGCGGCGTTGCCGAGCGGGAAGTCGGAAAACATAAGGCGGGGGACGCCCACCCATTCGACGATGTCCTTCGCGCAGCCCATCACGACGGTGGCGATGCCGGCCGCTTCGAGTGCGCGGGCGGTGAGGCTGACGGTCTGGTGGCAGACGGGGCAGTTGGGTAACAGCAGCACGGCGTCGACGCCGTCGGCCTTGCAGCGCGCGACGATCTCGGGCGCGTCGGTTTCGAGCGTGGTGCGGTGGCTGCGATTGGTCGGCGCGCCGTGAAAGCGCGGGGCGACGCTGCCGATGCGGCCTCGGCTCGCTGCTTCGCGAAGGGCGGGCAGCGGGAAATACGCGCCGGGGTCTTCCGCGATCGTGTGCGCGCGGTCGATGGCGATGTGCGAGATGCGGAGATCGTGGTCGCGGCCGGTGTCGCCGGAGTAGACCGCATAGAGTTTCGCGGCGGCGTTGTAGGGCGCGCGCGGTCCCTGATCGCCGGCATCTGCGCGATACGGCGCTGCCGTGGTGACGATCGCGACGCGGGATTGCGCAAGCGGCTTCGTCAGCGGCGTGAAGGGAACGTCCGCGTAGTGCGCGAACACGTAGGGCGCACCGTAGCCGAGACCTGCGTAGTAGTCGCGGATGCGTTGGAGATAGGGGATCGGCGCGTCGTCGGGCGAGGCGAAGCCGAAGGCCGCTGCTGGATCGGCGTCGGGTGATCGGTCGGTCATCTGGCTCGTCTCTTCGCGCATGAACCGTAGAACTCGTGCGCCAATCTATCACGAGTTGGAGGCCAGCGGTGTGCGGCGCGCCGAGTGGGGCTTCCGCCGACTTCAGCGCTTGATGTCGACGCGGGGCTTTTCGCGGGTGGCCTCGGCCTTGGTCTGGGATTTCTCGTCGACGATGTTGACCTCGAGCTTCTGGGCGCGCGGGAAGCTCTTGAAGTAGTCGAGCTCGATCGTGCGGAGCAATTCGGGTTTGGCGCAATTGAACTTGTATTCGGCGTGGAACTCCGAGTGGGTCTCGGCTTCCTTGGCTTTGGCCGGGCTCGCCTTGCCGTGGTTGTGGCCGTGCCCATGATCGTGTGCGCCGCCGCCGACGAGCTTGACCTTGGCCGATACGACCTTGCAACCCGCTGCTTCCGGCAACTTGATGAGCGTGAGCGGTTTGGCGAGCGTCGCGCGGGCTTGCGAGACGGCCTGCTTCTGCTCGGGTGTCTTGGCCGCGTGCTCGAAGCCGACGATGTCGTTGGCGGGAACCTCGAATTCCATCTCGACCGTGCGGCGCTCGAACGCGATGCCGAGCTTGCCTGCGCCATGCTCGTGCGCACCGAGCTGGCGTTGCGGCTCGTCCTGCTGCTGGGCGATCGCGGTGCTTGCGGCCATCACCAGCATGCCGGCGAGGAAAACGGTGCTGCGCATGCGTTGTCTCCGTTCTGGCACCGGGGTTGCATCGTTTGGGAGTGCCCGGAAGAATTCGACTTCGAGAGTTACACTATAACATAATGGCGGCGTCAATCGGGCAAGATGGCAAACGCTCGAGTAGTCGAGTGGTCGACTGGTTCGTTCGCGGGCGAGGCATTAGGTAAGAGGCGCATCGGCAATCGCTGTCCCGATCGCTCCTGTTCCAAGCATGATGCCCCGAGCCCCCTGGTCCATGACTGTCAGTCCGCCGAGATCTTCAGGTTCGACGTTGCCGGATGTGGTGACACTCGGCTGCCGCCTCAATGCGGGAGAGGCGGAGACGATGCGCGGCCACGCGGCGGCTGCCGGGCTCGGCGGCGCGGTCATCGTGAACACGTGTGCGGTCACGCAGGAAGCCGTGCGGCAGGGGGCGCAGCAGATCCGGCGTCTGCGCCGCGAGCGGCCCGGGGCGCGGGTGATCGTGACAGGGTGTGCGGCACAGATCGAACCGCAGCGTTTTGCCGGCATGAGCGAGGTCGATCATGTCATCGGCAACGCCGAGAAGATGCAGGCCGCCACCTATCGGGCGCTGACCGGGGCCGGTGATGCGCCGCGGACGATGGTCGGCGACATCATGACGGCGCGCGACGCCGCGAGCCAGGAAGCCCCGGCGAGTTCGGCGATCCCGCGGGCGTTCGTGCAGGTCCAGAACGGGTGTGATCACCGCTGCACGTTCTGTGTGATTCCGTTCGGCCGTGGCCGGTCACGTTCGGTGCCGGCAGGAGATGTCGTGGCGCGCGTGCGCCGTCTCGTCGAAGCCGGCATGCCCGAAGTGGTGCTGACCGGCGTCGATGTCACTTCCTGGGGACTGGATCTGCCGGACCGGCCCTCGTTCGGCCGCCTGGTGCGGACGGTGCTGGCGGAGGTGCCGGAACTGGCCCGGCTCAGGCTTTCTTCGATCGATCAGGCGGAAGCGGACCGCGAGCTGATCAGGGCGATCGGAGAGGAGCCGCGCCTGATGCCGCATCTGCACGTGTCGATGCAGTCGGGCTCGGACCTGATCCTGAAGCGCATGAAGCGGCGGCACAGCCGTGCCGACGCGATCGCGTTCTGCAACGACATACGGCGGGCGAGGCCGGACATCGCGCTGGGCGCGGACCTGATCGCCGGGTTTCCGACCGAGACGGAGGCGCACTTCGAGGACACGCTGTCGATCGTGGAGGCATGCGGTCTTACTTTCCTGCACGTGTTCCCTTATTCCGCGCGACGCGATACACCGGCAGCCCGCATGCCGCAGTTGCCCGCCGAGGTGGTGCGGGAGAGGGCCGCGCGATTGAGAGAAAAGGGGCGAGTAGTGCTCGAGGATTGGTTGGAGCGGTTCGCCGGGCACACCGTTCAGGTTGCGCTGGAGCGGGTCGGCGGAGCCGAGCTTCCGGCACGCACGGCGCAGTTCGCGCAGGTTCGGCTCGGCGGTGTACACGGGCCCCGCATCGCTGGCGAGGTCGTCGCTGCCCGCGTCACCGGTCACGACGGCGGCAAGCTTGTCGCGGAGGCGATGGCATGAGCGAGGAACCGCAGAAGAGGTCCTTGTTCGGGCGTCTGTTCGGGCGCGGTCCGAAGCCGGTCGAAGCGGTACCTGCGGTCGAGGAAAAGGCTGCCCAGGACGAGACGACTTCCGAGCCGGAGGGCAAGGACAGGCCGGGCGACGTCGCCGATGGCGGTGAACAGCCGGCTACCGGGGCAGTACTTCCGGTTGCGGAGGAAGTGGCAGCGCCAACGCCCGTCGAAACACCGGCTGCAGCTTCGGGGACGACGAACGAGCGTGTTCCCGAGCCGGTCGCGCCACCGCCGAAGCTGTCGTGGTTCCAGCGCCTGACGGCCGGCCTCAAGAAGACGTCGTCGAAGCTCACCGAGGGCATCACGAGCGTCTTCACGAAGCGCAAGCTCGATGCCTCCACGCTGGAAGAACTCGAAGACCTGCTGATTCAGGCCGATCTCGGTCTCGAGACGTCGAGCCGTATCACGGAGGCGCTCGCGAAGGGACGGTTCGACAAGAGCATCGACCCGGAAGAGGTGAAGGCTATCCTTGCGGCGGAAGTCGCCAAGGTGCTGGAACCTGTGGCGAAACCCCTGGAAATGAAACCGCAGCACAAGCCGCATGTGGTACTCGTCGTGGGGGTCAACGGCACGGGCAAGACCACGACGATCGGCAAGTACGCCAAGCAATATGTCGGGCAGGGCCGCAAGGTGATGCTGGCGGCGGGTGATACGTTCAGGGCCGCGGCGATCGATCAGCTCAAAATCTGGGGCGAGCGTACCGGTGCGCCGGTCGTGGCACGCGATGTCGGCGCGGATTCCGCCGGGCTCGCATTCGACGCGTTGAAGGCCGCCCGGGATGGTGGCTACGATGTTCTCCTGATGGACACCGCGGGCCGCCTTCAGAACAAACAGGCGCTGATGGACGAGCTGGAGAAGGTCATCCGTGTCATGCGGAAGGTCGATCCGACCGCACCGCACGACGTGGTGCTGGTGCTCGATGCGACAACCGGACAGAACGCATTGTCGCAGGTCGAGGTATTTCGTGACCGAGCGGGGGTCACTGGACTTGTAATGACAAAATTGGATGGTACCGCTCGCGGTGGGATACTCGTGGCGATCGCTGCCCGATTCGGGCTGCCGGTGCATGCCATAGGTGTGGGGGAAGGCGTCGACGATCTGCAACCATTCGATGCCAACGAGTTCGCCCGGGCGATCGCGCTCGGTTAGCCGTCCTCGCGGGTTCAAGGGTAGTCTATGGTCGGGCTGTGGCGCCAGGAACGAGGTTTTGCGGAATGAGCTTTCTCAAGCGCGTCTACCCGTTCAATGCCGAGCAGACCGTCAACATCCTCAGTGAGTTCGGGCCGCTCGTGACGATGTTCGTCGTCAACGGCGCGACCGGCGACATCAATGCGGGCACGTGGGCGCTGATCATCTCGACGGTCGTGGCCATGGTCGTGATGCGCATGGTGCTCGGGCGCCTCCCCGTATTCCCGATCATCGCCAGCAGCGTGACCATCATCTTCGGCCTGCTCACCATCATCACCCACGATCCGATGTGGGTGCAGATCAAGGTGTCGATCTTCAACGCCTTGTTCGCGGGCTTCCTGTTCGGCGGGTTGTTCGCGACGTCACCCGTCTTGAGCCGGTGGTCGCTGATCACGGTGATCGGCCTCCTGGTGGTCGGGGTCAGCCTGCAGGCGCCGCTCGTCATGAGCGTGGTGGCTGCCGGCAAGCTGCCGGCGCTGGGGGATGCGCACAATCCTCTGTTCGCCAATCTGATGTGCCTGGGCTCGCTGGCGGTGGGCTTCCTCGTCGGCATGGCATTCAAGCGGAATTTCTTCGGCTACATCTTCGAAAAGACATTCCATTTCACGCAAGAGGGCTGGGATCGTTTCACCTTCAGCTTCGCCTGGTTCTTCATCTTCACGGCCGTGCTGAACGAGGTCATCCGGCAGGTGTTCGACGCCGATGTCGAATATGCCGTCCCGCTCTTGGGCATGAAGAAGGGCATCGATATCTGGATCCTGTTCAAGATCGGCTTCATCATGCCGGTCAGCGGGATATACGCGTGGTATCTGACGCGGCTGATGTTGCCTTATCGGATCGATCCGCCGGAGCATGGAGGCCAAGTCAAGCCGGAGGATCGCGCCGGTTCGCCTTCCTACGCGTTGGCGTCGGCGCCGACACGCGGCTCCTCGAAGGTCGATCCGCGCTGAGGCGCTGAGCGATCGACAGAAGTTGCGAAGGCATGCGAAGCGGCGGCCGTTCGTGAGCCGACCAGAGGCGCCGGCGGGTGCTGATTGTAGGCGCTTTCGATGCGGAGGCTGTGGTAGAAGCTGCTGCCCGCCACGACTGAGGATCTCGTCTGATGACCGACAAGCCGTCTGCCGGACAGGAGCCGGAAATATCTCCGCAGCAGCTACTCAAGATGCTGCTCGAGATCGGTCCGATCGGCGTGTTCTTTCTCGTCAATTCCTACCGCGGAATATTCTGGGGCACCGGCGCGTTCATGGTGGCGACCGCCGTTGCGCTGGTCGCGTCACGCAGCCTGCTCGGCAAAATTCCGATCATGCCCCTGATCTCGGGCGCGTTCGTTCTGGTGTTCGGCGGATTGACGCTCGTGCTGCAGGACGAGCTCTTCATCAAAATGAAGCCAACCATCGTGAACGGCATGTTCGCGGCGATCCTGCTCGGCGGCGTCGCCTATGGACAGGCGTTTCTGAAGTACATCTTCGGGGAGGTGTTCAACCTCACCGATGAGGGCTGGCGTGTGCTGACGATCCGATGGGCGATCTTCTTCATCGTTCTGGCCGTCATCAACGAGATCGTGTGGAGATCGTTTTCGACGGACTTCTGGATCGGCTTCAAGGTCTGGGGGATCATGCCGCTGACCATGGTCTTCGCCGTCGCCCAGATGGGCCTGATCAAGCGCTACGAGAAGAGCGCGCACAGTTGACGGTCCTGGTCGGAAGTGATCTTCGGCAGTCGTGGTTGGAAGTAATGGTTGACGACCCGTCGAGATCATCGACGGTGGTCGACTAAAATTCGTAAAGTGTTCAGCAATTCTGGCCGCTGTTCATTGACAGGTGACGCAGAACGCGATTATGGGTGAAGTACATCAGTTCCAGGGTGAGTCGATTGGAGCGGAGCTGGGCGGCGATACAGATTGGCCGGCCTATTGCGCTCGATGCGGCGATCCTTCCAAAGATGGAACTTTTGCGGAACAATCCCGTTGAAGATCGGGTTCTTGCATGAGATCATCGCCCGCCATGGCCAAAGACAAAAGCACGGAACGTCTCGATCGCTCGCCGATTCACCTTTTGCATCGTGCGGGGCAGTGCGCGGGCGACATATTCCAGAGCGAAATGGCCGATGGTGGTCTGACCCCGCGGCAGTTCGCCATTCTGCTGACGGTCTCGCAGAACGAGGGGCTCAGTCAGACCAACCTCGTGGAGCGAACCGGTATCGATCGCTCGACGCTGGCCGATATCATACGCCGGATGATCAAGAAGGGGCTGCTGCACCGTCGCCGCACCAAGGAAGATGCCCGCGCCTATGCCGTGCGTCTCACCGAGGAAGGCACCCGGGTGCTGCGGGCTGCCGATCCGGTCGCGCGCAAGGTCGACGACAAGGTTCTGGGCGTGCTGACCGCGTCCGAGCGTGAGCGGTTCCTGCAGGATCTCGCCAAGATCGTGCGGACGCTGGGCACCATGACGACAGGCGCCAAGTCCCGCGACTGAGTTCACAACATTCTACCGTTTCGAGCAAAATCGCCCGCTGCCATGGCAGCGGGCGATTGCTCTTGTGGGGTAGGCAGCCGGTATCGAAACGATCAGGCCGGCTTCTTTTTCAGCAGGTTGCGCTCGATCAGCGTTTCGGCGATCTGGACCGCGTTCAAGGCGGCGCCCTTCAGCAGGTTGTCGGAGACGATCCACATGACGAGCCCGTGCTCGACGGTCGAGTCCTCGCGAATGCGGCTGACGTAGGTCGCGTATTCGCCGGCGGCCTCGATCGGCGTGACATAGCCGCCGGGCTCGCGCTTGTCGACGACGAGAACGCCGGGAGCTTCGCGCAGGATCGAGCGGGCTTCGGCGACGGTCATCTGCCGCTCGAACTCGACGTTCACCGATTCGGAATGGCCGACGAACACCGGCACGCGCACGCAGGTGGCGGAGACCTTGATCTTCGGATCGATGATCTTCTTGGTCTCGACCAGCATCTTCCATTCCTCTTTCGTGTAGCCGTCTTCCATGAAGACGTCGATCTGAGGAATGACGTTGAAGGCGATCTCCTTGGTGAACTTCTTGGCGGGAAACTCCTGGCCGGGCACGTACTTGCCTTTGGTCTGCGACCACAGCTCGTCCATCGCGTCCTTGCCGGCGCCCGAGACGGACTGGTAGGTCGAGACGACGATGCGCTTGATGCCGGCGGCGTCGTGCAGCGGCTTCAAGGCGACGACCATCTGAGCCGTCGAGCAGTTGGGGTTGGCGATGATGCCTTTCCGGGTCCAGCCGGCGAGAGCGTCGGCGTTCACTTCGGGCACGACGAGCGGCACATCCTGATCGTAGCGCCAGCACGAGGAGTTATCGATCACGACGCAGCCCTTTGCTGCAATCTTCGGGGCGTATTCCTTGGCGGGGCCTGAACCGGCCGACATCAGGCAGATGTCCGCGCGCGAGAAATCGAAGTGCTCGAGATCCTGGCATTTCAGGACCTTGTCGCCGTAGCTGACCTCGGTGCCGAGCGAGCGGCGGGATGCGATCGCGAACACCTCGTCGGCGGGGAACTTGCGCTCGGAGAGCACGTTCATCATCTCGCGACCGACGTTGCCGGTAGCGCCAACGACTGCAACTCTGTAGCCCATGTCGTGAAATCCTAGCTGGCGCCGGAGCGCGTGGTGCGCACGGCGCGAAATGCCTCTCGTGGCCGAGATACGCGGTGTCGCGGGGTCTTTCAAGCACGCCTTGGGTGAAGGGGGGCGATTTGGACCCGGACATGCCCGGGAGGAATTACCGTCCCCACTTCAGGAACGGGTCGAGGGCGGGCATGCCGAGGACGGTGGCAAGGGCGACGAGGCCGATGGCGATCCGCTTGAAGGTGGCGGGCGAGGCGAGGCCGAACGACGCCGAGCCCAGGTAGATCCCCAAGGCGTAACCGGGGGCGGCGGCAGCGGCAAGCCACAGCACCTTGGGCGGCAGGAGGCCCCTGAGGGCGAACAGCGCCAGTGAGAACCACATCAGGACCGCGAAATAGACGATCAGGTTGGCGCGCATCCGGACGGTCTCGATGCCGGCGCTCAGCCAGTACATGACGACGGGCGGCCCGCCGATCTGGGCGAGGCCGCTCATCAGGCCCGAGACGAAGCCGACGCCGGCGGCGATCTTAGGCGAGGGAGCGGCGGGGAGCCGCAAGTTCGACAGCATCAGCCAGAGTGAGATGAAGATCAGCACGGTGACGGCCCAGCGAACCGTGATCGGATCGACGGAGGTGAGAATCTGATTTCCGATCGGCAGGCCGAGCAGGCCACCGATCGCGACCCGGCGCACGTCCACCCACGAACAGGCCTTGAAGGCGTTGGCGATCATCGGACTGGCGACGGCGAGGTCGGCGATCAGCAGGACGGGCATGGCGACCACGGGCCCGAGCGACGCGGATGCGATCGGCACGTAGATCATGGCGGCGCCGAAGCCGGAGAAGCCCCGCGCCAGACCGGCGAGCAGGGCCGCAAGCAGCGTCACGGGCGCGGCTGCGGCGATCTCCTGCGGCAGGACCAGGGCGAAGAAATCCGCCATCAATAGCTCAGCTTCCTGCAGGTCGCCTTAGACAGTGCCTGTTCGATCTCGGCCATGTAGGTGCGTCCCTTCAATGGCGCCTGGATGACGATCAGGCCGGACCGGTTGGGTGAGGTCACCTGGCTGACGTCCTGGTCGAGCGAGCGGGCGTCGTGCATCGGGCCGAGGAATCGCTCGCCGCCGGGCAGGACGAGGAGATTGAGGCTGATACGACGCTGCTCGGGCGCGGGCAGCGAATAGAAGCTCTCGCCGCCGGGGCCGTAGGCGGTCAGGGTCCAGCCCGGTTCGGCCAGCAGGGCGTGGACGACGAGGGGGCCTTCGCTCAGATCGAAGCGACAGATCGCATAACGGGCGTCCGGCGTCTGGTAAGGCAGCACCTGCGCGCGGGGACGGGCCTGCGGCAGGATCACGAACGCGTTCATCGGCAGCGTGCGCTGCAGCCGGGTGACGGCATCGCTGCGAAACATATACGGCATCGCGAATACGGTGCAGATGTGGACGATGCCGGCTGCGACGAGGGCTGCGGCCACCACCGGCCAGCGCGAAAGCAGACGCTCGAGGAAGCTCATCGGCAGCCGATCCTGCGAATGCTGGGAAGCTGCTGGGCGCTTTCGGTTACGGAGGGCTTGGGCTCGATCATCGTCAGCAGCAGGGACAGCCGGCCGGCGCCGCCGACGGGGAGCCAGTTCCCGGGACGGGCCTCGCGCGCGAGCACGATGAAGAAAGAACCGTCGGGATTGGCTGCAATGGTGTGGCTGGTGAAGGAATGGCGGTCGGCAGAGTTCGGTATCAGCAGGCCGTAGTCGTCGTAGACGGCGAGATTGAACCAGGTCGCGTCGATCGGCTCGGACTCGATCAGGTATTCGCAGCTCGAGTGCAGGCGCCGTCCTTCGATGTCGAAGCGGGCCTCCCACGTCGCCGCGATCTGCGCGCTGAGCGGCAGGTTGCCGGTCTTGGCCTGGCGCGCGCGGGTGTAGGGATCGAGGTCCCTCTGGCCGGCGCGGGTCCACATCAGCCAGGGGCCGTTGCGCAGCGTGGTGATGCTGATGCCGCGGTCGATCGTCCAGAAGGCCGAGCCGATGCCGAGCACGAGCGATATCACCGCGAACAGGATGGCGTTGGTCGAGATCGACAGGCCCGTCATCAGCATTCGCCGGAGGCGAACGAGGCGGTAGCCGAACGAAACTGTCGTGCCGGAAAGTGCCATCAGTGCATCACATCAGGGGTTCGCATCGCAGCTTCCGGTGCATCGCACTATTGTCGGGCACGGAGCGCGCGCGGGGGTTCGGCAGGGGAGGGGCCGACGTCGGCGCGACGCTCGGGTACGGTCTGGGCGGGAGCGCCCTGTTGTTGGGGCGGAGGCGACGGGCGCCCGGGCTCGGCGGGAGCTTCACCCGGCAGGCCGCCGGCCTTGCGCATCATCTGGGAAAGCTTCTTCAGCGCCTCGCGGGTTTCGTTGGGCATGATGCTCTGCTGGCGGCGGGGGCCGTTCGCGCCGTTGGCTGCAATCTGATCGCGCTTGAGCGGTTCGGCCGCGATCTGGTTGCGTTCGGCCTCCTGCACGGGATGAGGACGCAGGCCCGGGATCGTGGGAATGCGCGTCGTGCCGTGGATAGGCGCCATCAATTGTTGGTAGACCGGGGCTGCCACACCACCGCCGGTCGCGCCGCCGGCCATGGGGCGGTTGTCGTCGTTGCCGAACCAGACGCTGGTGACGTATTTGCCGGTTCCGCCGACGAACCAGATGTCGCGCGGGCCGGTGCTCGTGCCGGTCTTGCCGACTACGTTGGTGAAATCGAGCGCTGCGGATTTCGCCGTGCCGTCGGTCACCACGCGCTGCATCATCTGGGCCATGGCATGGGCGACGCGTGGCGCGACGATCTGTGTCGCTTCGGGCTCGTCGCGTTCGTGGCTGTAGATGATCTCGCCCTTGGAGTTGGTGATCTCGAGGACGCCGTAGGGCTTCGCCCGCTTGCCGCCATTGAGGAAAACGGCCACCCCGCCGGTGTGCTCGAGCGGCGTGATGCCGTAGTCGCCGAGCGCCATCGAACAGGTCTTGCGGATGCCGCGGATGCCGACGCGGCGCGTCATCTCGATCACGTTCTCGCGGTCGAAGCGCAGCGAGAGCGCCGTCGCGGTCGTGTTGAGCGACTTGGCGAGCGCCATCCACATCGGCATCCGACCGCCGGAGCCGTGGCTGCCGCCGTAGTTCTGGGGATGCCAGTTGCCGCAGGAGGGGGAGCTGTCCGTCACGGTGCTGTCGGGCGTCATGTTGCCGCGTTCGACGGCGGTCGCGTAAACGTAGATCTTGAACGACGAGCCGGGCTGGCGTCTCGCCGTGGTGGCGCGATTGAACTGGCTTTCGCCGTAGTCCGGCCCGCCGGCGAGCGCGCGCACCATGCCATCGGGCTCCATAACCACCAGCGCGCCGGAATTGAACCGGTGCTGGCGTCCCTTCTGGCGGATGGCGGCAGTCAGCGTCTCTTCTGCGTGCTTCTGAATCGCGAGGTCGACGGTGAGGCGGGCGGTCAGCGTGAACTGGCCCTTGCCTTCCATAAGCTTCTGCACTTCCTCGAAGGCCCAATCGAGGAACCAATCGGGGCTGTTGGTCTGGCGCTGCTCGATGGTCTGGGCGGGATAGAGGCGGGCCTGATGGACCTGACCTTCCGTGTAGAAGCCGGCCTCGACGAGGTTCGAGAGAACCTCATTGGTGCGGGCGCGCGACAGCGGCAGGTTGACGTGGGGAGCGTATTTCGTCGGGGCCTTGAACAGGCCGGCGAGCATCGCGGCCTCGGCTATCGAAATGTCGCGGACCGATTTGCCGAAATAGAACTGCGACGCGGCCTCGACGCCGAATGCGCCACCACCCATGTAGGCGCGGTCGAGGTACATCTTGAGGATCTCCCGCTTGGTGTAGCGGGATTCCAGCCAGAAGGCGTAGAACACCTCCTTGATCTTGCGCTGCAGCGAGCGCTCGGAGGTCAGGAACAGGTTCTTGGCGAGCTGCTGGGTGAACGTCGAGCCGCCCTGCACGGTCTCGCCGGCCTTGATATTCTCGAAAAGTGCGCGGGACACGCCGAGGAAGTCGACGCCGAAGTGCTCGTAGAATCGGCGGTCTTCCGTGGCCATCGCGGCCTTGATCATATGCTCGGGGATCTCCTCGAGCGGAACGGCGTCGTTGAGGTTGATGCCGCGCTTGCCGATCTCGTTGCCGTCGATGTCGAGGAACTTGACGCTGTACTTGCCGCTGGCGACGAGCTTGCCGTCCTCGATTTCGGTCAATGCGGGAAGTGCCAGGAAATACAGAACCACGAGGCCGCCCGCGCCCATGGTCAGGCATTCGGAGATGCCTTCGTTGGCGAGCTTGCGCCAGCCGACGAGACGGAAGCGCGCGAAATAGCTCGACAGGCCATTGTAGAAATCTTTGGCGCGATCCCAGACGGTGGCCGCGGTCGAATCGACCCAGGCGTCGATGCCGAGCCAATTGATCCGGCGATTGCTCCCGCCTTGTCGGAAGAACCAGTCGCTCACGGTTTCGGACCTCTGTTGGGTTGGAGCTCGTTCGCTTCCAGATGCGATTCAACTCGGCGCTTCGGCAGATGAATAGCACGCCGCGGGGGGCTGGGCGACCAGTCGCGTAGCAATTCCAGTGAGCTGTTGCTATCCCATCGATCGAGATGGACTCACATGACGGCGGAATTCCGTTTGATTATCATCGGCCGCGGACTATTGGACACACGAGCCTCTTCATCCTGCCGGAGAATCGCGAACGCGATGCCGTCCGGCCGGATTATGCACTCTCGCGAGGGATCAGATTGCAACAGGCGGTTGAACCTTTCTGGCGGACCAAGACGCTCGAGGAGATGAACGCGGAGGAGTGGGAGCAGCTGTGCGACGGCTGCGGTCGCTGCTGTCTCGTGAAACTCGAAGACGAGGAAACCAAGGAGGTGGAGCTGACCCGGCTCGCCTGCCGGCTGCTCGACGTGGGCTCGTGCCGCTGCTCGAACTATACCAATCGCTTCGATGTGGTGCACGACTGCATCAAGATCGATGCGGCGGCGGTTCGCGAGATCGACTGGCTGCCTGCCACCTGCGGCTACCGGCTGGTACGGGAGGGCAAGGATCTCGCGTGGTGGCATCCGCTGGTGTCGGGCGATCCCAACACCGTGCACGAAGCCGGAGTCTCGGTGCGCGGCTGGGCGATCAGCGAGGCCAAGGTGAAGGCCAAGAACGTGCACCGCTACATCATCAAGGAGCCGGCGGCGGAGTAGGGCAGGCCTTCGATCGCCGCGCAGTACGGGCTCGCGAGCGGATACACAGGGACTGGCCGAGGCACTGGCTTCAGGCACTGGCTCCAGGCACTGGACTCCAGGCACTGGCTCGAAAGGCTGGCGGGTTCCCGCGCGGCGATGGTTGGCCTATGTTCCCGTCATCGCCAGTCCAGGGAGTTCAACCGATGGCAGCCGATCAATCGCCGAAATTCTCGACCCTCGCCGTTCATGCAGGCGCCGCCCCCGATCCGTCGACGGGCGCGCGCGTGACGCCGATCTACCAGACCGCATCGTTCGTTTTCAACGACGCCGATCAAGCAGCCTCCCTGTTCGGGCTCGAGGCGTTCGGCAACATCTACACACGGCTGACCAATCCGACGCAGTCCGTTCTCGAAGGCCGGGTGGCGGCACTGGAAGGCGGCACGGCGGCGCTCGCGGTCGCGTCCGGCCATGCCGCGCAATTCCTCGTCTTCCACACCCTGCTCGAGCCGGGCGACGAGTTCGTCGCAGGGCGGCAGCTCTACGGCGGGTCGATCAACCAGTTCAATCACAGCTTCAAGAAGTTCAACTGGAACGTCGTGTGGGCCGATTCCACCGATCCCGCTTCGATCGAGAAGGCGGTCACGCCGAAGACCAAGGCGATCTTCGTGGAATCGATCGCGAACCCCGGGGGGCTCGTGATCGATCTCGCCGCGATCGGCGCGATCGCGAAGAAGGCGGGCATTCCGCTGATCGTCGACAATACGCTGGCCTCGCCTTACCTGTGTCAGCCCAAGCAGTTCGGCGCGGACATCATCGTCCATTCGCTGACGAAGTTCATGGGCGGTCACGGCAGTTCGATCGGCGGGGTGATCGTCGATTGCGGCACGTTCGATTGGCTCGGTGCGAAGCATCGCTACAAGACGCTGGTGGAGCCGAATGCGTCCTACAACGGGATGAAGCTCGCCGAGACGTTCGGCAACTTCGCTTTCGCGATCGCCGCGCGCGTGATGGGGTTGCGCGATATCGGGCCGGCGATATCGCCGTTCAACGCGTTCCTGATCCTGACCGGTATCGAGACGCTGCCGCTGCGCATGCAGAAGCACTGCGAGAATACGCTGGCGGTCGCGTCGTTTCTGGAAAAGCATCCGAAGGTCGCGTGGGTGAACTATGCCGGCCTGCCGTCGAGCCCGAACCATGCGCTACAGAAGAAGATCGCGCCGAAAGGGGCGGGGGCGGTGTTCACGTTCGGCGTGAAGGGCGGCTATGAGGCGGGCACCAAGCTCGTCGCCAGGCTGAAGCTGTTTTCGCATCTGGCCAACATCGGCGACACCAGGAGCCTCGTGATCCATCCGGCGTCGACCACCCACCGTCAGTTGACGGACGAGCAGCGGACGGCGGCGGGTGCCGGGGCGGATGTCGTGCGGTTGTCGATCGGGATCGAGGACGCTGCGGATATCATCGCGGACCTCGATCAGGCGTTGGCGGCGGTGTAATTTCGCGCTGCGCGCGAAGTGGGGCCTCGGCCCCACACCCCGATCGGAGGGACACCCTCCGGACCTCCCGTTTCTTGCGGCTCGAGTTGGTCGGGCGGGGCGGTGGCACTGCCCCGCAACCCGCCGCGTTCCGGCTGCCGGCCCCGCAAAAACGCAAACAGCCCGCCGTTGCTGACGGGCTGCGTCGGTTCTGGGTGTCAGACCCGGAGGGTCTGACACATCGTGACGGCTCACTTCGCCAGCGGATCACTTAGCCAAAGGGTTTGGGCGGAACTGGAAGTGTGCGGCGAGCGGCTTGGTGCCCTTGCCGCCTTCGATCAGCCAGGGGGTGCGGTCGCCGTTGGCGGCCCACAGACCGCGGCCTTTCCAGCCGGCGTTGGGATCGTCGATGCGGCCGTCGAAGCCCTTGGCGTAGAAGCCGAGCGGGTAGGGCACCCGGATCGACACCATCTTGCCGTCCTTGTCGAGCGCGACGAGGCCGTCCATCTGGTTCGCGGTCGACATCGGAATGTCCTCGCCCATGCCGAACACGTTGTGGTGGTCGACCCACGAGTAGTAGCTCGACTCGACGCTGTTCTCGCCCATGCCCTTGAAGCCCGGGCCGGGGTACTGGTGGAACGTCCAGCCTTCGGGGCAGTGGTTGCCGGTCGCGGTCGGTCCGTTCAGCGGGCCCTTGCACTTGCGGCGGTCGAAGATGCCCATGTGGCCGGACGCGAGCGAGACGACGGCGCGGCCCTGCTTGTCGATGTCGCCGCCGCGGACGCCGAAGCCGGGCATCGGGACGTAGTAGATTTCCGACAGCGCCTTGTGCGGGTTCTTGCCGGGATCGACGCGGACGACCGCGCCGGGATTGCCGCGGATGGCGCCCCAGATCGAGCCGTCCACCGGGCTCGGCATGACCGCGTAGAACGTCGGGCCGATCCGCATGTCCTTCTTGGGATCCATCGGCTTGCCCGGCTCGGTCCACTCGCCGCGTACGCCGTCGCCGTTGGTGTCGATGACGATGGGCGTCCAGCCCTGCGCCTTCTCGATGTCGCCGGTCTCGTCGAGCAGCTTGGTGTTGATCCAGCCGACGTTGCCGCCGCCGCCGCCGGTGCTCATCCACACCGTCTCGTTGGCGTCGTAGCCGAACTGCAGATGGTGCGAGCCGAAGCAGGTCTGGTAGGCGGTGTACTTCTTGGTGGACGGGTCAAAAACGGTGACGCGGCGGTTGGTGCGGTCGAGCGGGAACTCGACGGCGGAGGGATGCTTCGAACCCTTCTTGCAGAAGTCCGGATTTTCCGGTCGATGCCCGGTCGCGGCCATCCACACCCGGCCCTTCCGGTCGAGCATCGAGTTGTGGTTGTTGGCTCTCGAGTTCCAGATGTTCTCCTCGCCCCAGTAGGCCGAGGGCTGCAGGATCTTGACCGATCCGGCGTTGCCCGGTCCGAGCGCCAGCGGCATGTCCGGCGTCGTCGGCAGGACGAAGTTGGTGGCGACGTTCTTCACCGGATCGAGGATCGGCATGTCGTCGCAAGCGTGCTCGCACTGGCCGTAGACGGGGCCGTAGGCGTTGACCGTGGGATAACGGCGATCCGACGCGATGAGGTCGTGCAGGTATTGTTTGGGATTGTGCCAGTCGCGCAAGGTGACGACGATATTGCGCTCCTTGCCCTGCGGACGCACCGGCTTGTCGGTCGGTATTGCGCCCTTGGCGATCTTCTCGGTCCAATCGCCGAAGTATTTGAAGGGCGCGCCGCCGAGTTGGCCGCCGGCGAGGTTGATCATGTTCTCGCCTGCCTGGCCGGACTGGATGCGCCGGATCCAGGCGTCGGCGTGGTTGCCGTTGGCCTCCTTCATGAACATGTCGGGGATGGTGCGGGTCGATTTCTGGCCGAGCTGGTGGCAGCCCACGCAGCCGTTGTTCTTGATGGTGTTGAGCCAGTCGGTGTATTTCACCTTGGCGGGAATGTTCTTGTCGGCGCCGCCGAACTGCTCGGGCTTGGGGATCTCGAGCATCGCGAACCAATAGGCGGCCGGATAGTATTCGGCTGCGGCGGCCTCGTTTGGTGCGGGAACGGCGGTGATATCGAGCTGCCTGCCCGGCGCACTCTTGACCTTCGGGCTGTCGACGAGGCCGTAGCCGCGCACCCAGACGTCGTAGTTCGCTTTCGGCAGATCGGGGATGACGTAGCGGCCCTGGTCGTCCGTCACGACGATGCGGATGAAGCGCACGGGCAGATCGCGCGTCTCCGCGATGACCCAAACGCCGGCTTCAGCGCCGCCGCCGGAACCGCGCACGACGCCGCCGATGTCATCGTTGTCGATGGCGACCGCCGCGGGAGCTTGGGCGAGCGCAGGCGCCAGACCCATTGGACTTGCAAGAATTAGAGCGGCGGTCGAGATCGCTGCCGTCAACGCCGCCGATGTGCGTTTCCTGCCCATGAGGCTTCTCCCTGTGTTGGTCGCAGGCTGATACCTGGCGATCTCGGAAATCTCTTCTTGTCGTTGACTTGGCGGGTGCGATCCCGCCGTCCCTTCGTCATGCGTTACTTCGCGAGCGGATCGGGCCGGACCTGAATGTGCACTGCGCGTGGACGCTGCCCCTTGCCGCCTTCCATCAGCCAAGGCGTGCGGTCGCCGTTCGTCGACCAGAGCCCGCGTCCCTTCCAGCCAGCTTTGGGATCATCGATCCGCCCGTCGAGACCCTTCGCGTAGAAGCCCATCGGGTAGGGAACCTGAAGCAGGATCATCCGGCCGTCCTTGTAGGCGACGAAGCCGTCCTGCAGGTTCGCCGTCGAGATCGGCACGTTTTCGCCGAGCCCCAGCGTATTGTGATGGTCGACCCAGGTGTAGTAGCTCGCTTCCGCGCTGGAGTTCGGCACGCCTGCGAATCCGGGGCCTGGGTATTTGTGGAAGGCCCAGCCTTCCGGGCAGTGATTGCCGGTCGCTTTGGGACCGTTCAGCGGCGCCTTGCACTTCGAGCGGTCGAAACTCACGAGATGTCCGCTCGAGCCCGAACCCCACAGCACGCCGTTCCTGTCGATGTCCCCGCCGCGAATGCCGATACCCGGGGAAGGCATCGCGTAGATCTCCGACAGTCCCGATTTCGGATCGAAGCGCAGGAAGCCCGCCTGCCCGCCGAACACGCCCGTCGTGTACCAGACGGAGCCGTCGGTCGGATGGGGCATCACCGCGTATGGGCCGGAACCAGGATTGTACCGCATATCCTTGTCGGCTGCGGGCTTGCCGGGATCGGTCCAGCCGTCGTCGCGCCTGCCGTTGCCGTTGAGGTCGAGAATGAAGGGCGACCAGCCCTGAGCCTTCGCGCTGTCGCCGGTCTCGTCGAAGATCCGTGTGTTGACCCAGCCGGCGACCTGCCCCGTTCCCGAAAGCCAAAGTGTGTTGTCCGCATCGTAGCCGAACTGCGGATGGTGCGTGCCGAAGCAGGTATCGACGAACTTGTACGACATCGTCTTGGGATCGAGCACGGTCACCTGGCGCGGCGACCGGTCGAGCGGAAACACCTTGGCCGAGGGGTGATCCGAGCCCTTCTTGCAGAACGCGGGATTGTCCATGCCGCGCACATTGGCGGCGTTCCACACACGGCCGTCCTTGCCGAACATCGCGTTGTGATTGTTCGCACGCGTATCCCACAGGATCGTATCGCCCCAATAGGCGGAGGGTGCGGTCGGCTTCACGGCGCCCGCGTGCCCTGGTCCGAGCGAGACCGGCATCTGGGGATCGCGCACCGGCATTTTGAAGGTCGTGACCTTGTGCGTCTTGGGATCGAGAATCGGCATGTTGTCCGTCGAGTACTCGGGCGAGCCGTAGAGCGGCCCGTAAGCGTTGACGGTGGGATTGCGCCGGTCGCTCGAAATGAGATCGTGCAGATACTTGTCCGGCGTCGACCATTCCCACGACGTGACGACGACATTGCGCTCCACGCCGGAAGGCCGCGGCGGCGTATGCTGCGGAAGCTCGCCCTTCGCCACGCGCTCGGTCCATTCGCCGAAATACTTGAATGGCGCGCCGCCGAACTGTCCGGCGATGCGGTTGATCATCATCTCGCCGGACTGCCCCGACATGATCCGCCGCATCCAGGCGTCGGTGTGATTGCCTTTCGCTTCCGCCAGGAACGCCGGCGGTATCGTTCGTGTGGCGAGATTGCCGAGCTGATGACAGCCGACGCAGTCGACGTTGTTCATCTGCTTCAGCCATGCATTGCGCGTGATGTTGGGGGGAACGCCGAGCTTGGAGCCCGGACCGAATTCGCTCTCGCCCGGGATCTTCATCATCGTGAACCAGTAGATCGCCGGGTAATATGCGGCAGCTTTCGCGCGGTCGGGAGCGACGGTCGCCGTCAGATTGAGAGTGGCGCCGGGTTTCGCTGTCTGCTTCGGACTGTCGACGAGGCCGTAACCGCGCACCCAGATCTGGTAGTTCGCCGACGGCAGATCGGGGATCACGTAGCGGCCCTGGTCGTCGGTGACGACCGAGCGGGCGAATTTCGTCGGGAGATCCGTCGTCTCGGCGATCACCCAGACGCCGGCTTCCGCACCGTTGGCGCTCCGAACGACACCACCGATGTCGTCGGTGTCGATGGCGACGGTGGCTGCGGCGGAAGTCTGGCCGAGTGCGGGACACAAAGGTGCTGTCGCCAGGAGCGCGGCAGCCGATAACGCCATCGCCTGCGAGGCGAGCTTCGTGTCGATGCGCATGGGCGTCTCCCGGATCAGTGGATTGTGTTCACACTGTTCGATCGCTGTGATTTTTCGTGGGGAGTGCCGGCGACGTCCGATCGAAAGTCGGATCCACTTGCATTCCCAAAGTGATGACCTTCCCGAAGTGGTGGCAGTTTTTCGACTACCGCGGGGGGATACTAAGCAGATTTTCTGCTGCTCACAATCGAGTTGCCGACAGTAAAGCGATGTATCGGTAGGGGCCGTCGGGCCGTCAGTCCCGCGCGACGGGGCCGGCTTTCGGCGAGGGAAGCCGGGCGAGCCTCTCCAGTACCGGCTCGATGTCCGGCCCGAGCGAGATCTGCGGCTCCGACGGCGTGAACTTCTCCTTCGCTTCCCATTGCGAGATCAGAACCTTGGCGCTGGCGAAGGCGTCTTTGAGCGAAGTCGTCTTGCGCAGGCCGTGATTGAACAGCGCATTACCGAAGAAGGTCCAGTCGTTCTCGTTCTCGCAGCCGAACGAGGTGCGGTCGGCACGGGCGGCGGTGAGCACCAGCGTCTTCGGCCGGCTCAAAGCGGGGATGAAGCTGCCGGAATGGCACGCCGATATGATGACTATGCGGTTCTCGATCCCGGAGCGGTCGAGGGCCTGCACGAGCCGCTGCGGTGTGAGGTGATTGAGAGGAAAACCGGGAAACTGGACCGCGAACAGGTTTTCTATGCCGTGGGACGTGAGGAACAGGATCAGCGTGTCCTTCCCAGGGTTCATGAGGCGGCCGAGGCGGCGCAGCACGATTTCCAGATTGGTCACTGTTGCGAGCGGCACCTCTTGCAGCGCTGCTGGATGATTGACGAGCAGCAGCGATCGTCCGCTCGTCGCCAATCGCTCGTCGACGATGTCGCGCGCTTGCGAGACTTCGCGGAGGAAGACGTTCTGCTCGGCCCAGCCGGCGAAGCCGAGAAAGTATGTGCTCGGCTCGACTTTCTCCGTCGGCAGGACGTGTGCCATCACTTCGTCGATGAGGCGGGGCTGGGCGTACATCACGGCTTCGTAGTCGATGCGCGGGTCGATGCGGGGGCCGCGACGCTGCTGTTGTTGGGCGTCGGCCGAGGGGGCGAGTACCAGGACGAGCAGCGCTGCCATCAGCGATGCGACTGCGCGCAAGTTCGGTGTTTCGAAGCGGATCGGCGGTCACTCCTGTGACGAGGCGATGCTGTTTGAACGCATCCTACTCCAGCGTCGGATGACTTCGCCAGCAGAACCGAGTGCCAAGCGCTGCGTGCGTCCTCGTCGGGTGCGAGGCAAGCCCACGGAAAGGCAGTGCACACGTGCGGCGCCGTCGTTGCCCGCCCCGCTCGGGTCGAGAGCCCGGATAGCCTCGCCAAAGCTCGACTTCCGGGAACGCAGCGGAGAGGGGGACCATCCCGGACGACGCTACTCGGGCTTCACGCCGGACTTCTTCATGAGATCGCGCCAGATTCCGGTCTGGCTGCGAACGAGCGCTTCGAACTCGGCCGGCGTGCTGGACGTGGTCGCGATGTCGGATTTGGCGAGCTTCTCGACGGCGCCCTTGTCGGCGGTGGCTTTCCTGATCGCCGCATTGAGTTTCGCGACGATGGCGTCGGGCGTTCCCGCCGGGGCCGATATGCCGAACCAGACGCCGTCGTTGAGGGCGGCCATGTCGACGCCGGCTTCCTTCAGCGTCGGAACTTCCGGCAAAGCGGTGAGACGCTTGAAACCGGTCATGCCGAGCATGCGAATCTTGCCGTCGCGTGCGAGTGCGATGGCGGTCGACGGTGCAGTGACCAGCATCGAGACGTGGCCTCCGACGACGTCGGCGATGGCAAGGGCGGCGCCGCGGTAGGGAACCTGGGTCATCTCGACACCCGTGGCCTGGATGAAGGCGACGTTGCCCAGATGCGGCGGCGTGCCGATGCCGGCATGGGCGGCCTTGATCTCGCCCGGCTTCGACTTGGCCAATGCGATGAAGTCCTGCGTCGTCCTGGCTGGGAGGGTCGGGGTGATGTTGAGCGTCAGCACCGTATTGGCGGTACGGCCCACGTGGCGGAAATCCTTCAGCGGATCGAAGCCCGGTTTGGCCAGGATGTGCGGCACGACTGCGATCGACAGATCCGAGGCGAGCAAGGTGTATCCATCGGGTGCTGCACGTGCGACCGCCTGCGAGGCGATCGACGTGCTCGCGCCTGGGCGGTTCTCCACGACCACCGGCTTTCCGAGGGCGTCGCCGATGGCGGGGGCCAGCACGCGTGCGATCGTATCGGGCGGTCCGCCCGGCGGCAGCGGAATGAGCAGCAGGATGTTGCGGGACGGATAGGCGGATGGCGGCTCCTGTTGGGCGAATGCGTGCGATGCGAAGGCGAGTTGCAGGCAGGGCAGTGACGCCAGCGCGATGGCTGCGGCATTGCGAAACTTTTTCGTCAAGCGAATCTCCCGATCGTGCATCGATCTGTGGTTACGTTCACTCCGGCTTGATGCCGGCCTTTCGCATGACCTCGCGCCAGACGGTGATCTGGTCGCGGATCAGCTTGTCGAATTCTTGAGGCGTGCTCGAGAAGGTGGTGGTGTCGTTGCGGGCGAGCGTTTCGACGACGGATTTGTCGGCGAGTGCCTTGCGGGCCGCGGCGTTGAGCTTTGTTATGATCGGATCGGGCGTTCCTGCCGGCGCGGAGAGGCCGAACCAGACACCGGCATCGAGGCTCGAGAGGTCGAGGCCCTGTTCCTTCAAGGTCGGGACCTCTGGAATCGCGGTCAGGCGCTTGGGGCCGGTCAGGCCGAGAAGACGGACCTTGCCGTCGCGGGCGAGTTGGATCGAGGTGCTCGGCGCGGTCATCAACAGAGATATGTGTCCGGCGACGATGTCGGAGATCGCCTGAGCCGCACCTCGATACGGGACCTGCAGTGTCGAGAAGCCGCCGGCCTGCATCAATGCCAGAAGTCCCAGATTGGTCGACGTGCCGATGCCGGTGTGGGCGGCCTTGATGGCGGTGGGGTTGGCCTTGGCGTAGGCGACGAGATCGGCTGCGGTCTTGATCGGAAGCGCGGGGTTGACGACGAGCGTCTGCGGGCTCGAGCCTGTCGTGGAGATGGGCTTCAGGTCGATGAGCGGATCGAAGCCGGGTTTGGCCAGGACGTAGGGGACGACGACCATCGACAGGCTCGAAGCAAGAAGCGTGTAGCCGTCGGGGGCTGCGCGTGTAACGGCGAGCGTGCCCATGGTCGTCGATGCGCCCGGGCGATTCTCGACGATGATGGTGCGGCCGAGGGTTTCGCTCATCGACGGCGCGAGGACGCGGGCGATCACGTCGGGTGGACCGCCGGCGGCGAACGGCACGACAAGGAGGATGTTGCGGCTGGGATAGCTAGCGGGCGCCTCGGTCTGGGCGTGGGCCGCGACGGCGTGGGCTGCCACAGCTGCGAATGCCAGGGTGCATGCGCGTGCACCTCGCGTGAAGCGATCGAACATCGGCTTCCTCCCTTCGAAGCGCGCGCCTTCGCAGCCGCGCTCAGATATCGAACGCTATTGCGGTTTCACGCCGGCGGCTTTCAGGACATCGCGCCAGGTCACGATCTGCTCGGCCCACAGCTTGGCGAACTGGGCGGAGGTGCCGCCGACGGTGCGGATGTCGACCTTGGCGAGCTTGGCGATCACGTCCTTGTCGAGCAGCGCCTTGTTGAACGCGGCGTTCAGCTTGGCGACGATCGGATCGGGCGTGCCGGCGGGAACGTGGATGCCGAACCACGTATCCTGCTCGAAGCCGCGCAGTGTCAGCCCCTGCTCCTTGAACGTCGGTATGTCCGGCATCTGGGCGAGACGCTTGTTGCCGGATACCCCGAGTAGGCGGACCTTGCCGTCGAGCGCCAGATTGACCGTGGTGCTTGGCGCTGAACTCGCGAGCTGGATGTGGCCGCCGACGACGTCGGCCATGGCGAGCGCGATGCCGCGATAGGGCACCAGCAGCATGCTTGCGCCGGTCGAGTTGATGACCGACAGCGTATAGAGGTGCGGCGGCGTGCCGATGCCGGAGTGACCGGCCTTGATCGCATCGGGCTTCGACTTCGAATAGGCGACGAGATCCTTGATGTTCTTGATCGGCAGCTTCGGATCGACGACGACCGTGAACACCGAACCGGCGGTGATGAGGACGGGCTTGAGATCCTTCGCGGGATCGAAGCCGGGGTTGGCCATCACGTTAGGGGCGACGGTCTGAGCGATGTCGGAGGCCAGAATCGTGTGGCCGTCAGGTGCGGCGCGGACGACGGCCGTCGTACCGATGGTGGTCGATGCGCCGGGGCGGTTCTCGATGACGATGGGCTTGCCGAGCACCTCGCTCGCGAGCGGGGTGATCAGGCGTGCGATGACATCAGGGGGACCGCCGGGCGGATAGGGGATGATCAGCAGGATGTTCTGGGTGGGATAGGCCTGAGCGGCGGCGGGGACCGCCAGAATCGGTGACAGCAACGGTGACAGCATCGCGATGCCCGCCAGGGCCGAGACCAACCTGCGCATGAATTCCTCCGTGAAACGGCGTTTCGCCGCTCTTGCTTCTCGTAGTTTCTATTCTCGTTGCCTCCATCAGAGCGCACGTCAGCCAGCGGGTCAACAAGACTCGACACAAGACTCGACGCATCTTTCTCGACGCACAGGTGTTGCCGCTAGACCTGCGCTGTCTGTCAACTGCCGAAAGTTCCGGCAGCCCGGACAGCAGACAACTCAGCACCGGACATGCGGTCCGTGAACTGGGATCTCAGCAGTGGCCAAAAGGGACCGCCACGAGCACGTCATTCAGCCAATGTGATTGTTGTTGTCAGGCTACTTCAGGCGTGGCCTATTGGTCGAATTGAGCGATGCGTTATTCCCCGAGGGCAGTGTGACTACAGCCGAATCAGCACACACGTCAGAATCCAAAGCGCCGGAAGCCGAGAGGCTGCGCGTGTTCGTCTCCTATGCCCGCGCCGATGCCAGCGATTTCGCCGAGTACATGGTGGCAGCCCTGCAGGCCGCCGGGTTCGACGCCTATCTCGACCGCCACGACATCGCAAAGGCCGAGGACTGGGAGAAGCGGCTGCGCGAGCTCATCGCGAAATCCGACACTGTGGTCTTCATCATCTCGCCGGCCTCGATCAAATCGACGCGCTGCGACTGGGAAGTGAAGCGCACCATCGAACTCGGCAAGCGGCTGATCCCCGTGCAGTGGATCAAGGTGCCGGAAGCCGACGTGCCCGTCGAGCTCAAGAGCCGCAACTACACGATCTTCGAGTCGGGCGCGCCGTTCGGTGTCCCCATGGCGGAGCTGACCGATACGCTACGGCAGGATCTCGGTTGGTTGCGCCAGCGCACACACCTGGGTGAAGAAGCGGAGCGCTGGCAGGCGCGCGGACGCGATGCCGATCTGCTGTTGCGCGGCGCGGCGCTCACGGAGGCGCGCGACTGGGTCAAGCGACGCAAATCAGATGCACCGGAAGTCTCGCCGTTGCTGACGGCCTTCATCGGCGCCAGTGAAGAGGCCCTGGCAGCACGCCAAACTAAGGAAAGCAAAGATCTCGACGAGCGCAGGAAGCTGGTCGACAAGGCGGAGGTCGCGCAGAAGTCGCGCGCCCGCGCCGTGCGATGGATCGGCGCGCTCGTCGTCGCGATGCTAGGTGTCACGGTCTGGCTGTCCACCAAGACCGCGGATCGGGAGGCGCGCCTGCTGCTCAGCAAGGCTCAGGAAGCCTTGAAGAATGGCCAGTACGAGCGTGCCATGCAGTATTCCCTGGCGAGCTTGCCGCCGAGCGGTGCGCTGTTGGCGAGCGCGCCGCCCGATTCCGAAGTTGAACTGGCGCGCGCCGCCTATCGCAGCCGCCTGATCACGCGGCTCGGCGGTGAGGACGCCGTGTTCGAGGTCGCGACATTCAGTCCAGACGGCAAAAAGATCCTGACGCGGACGAAGGGCGACACCGAAGCAGTGCTGTGGAACGCGGAGACCGGCGAACGACTTCGCAAACTGAGCGGGCATACCGCGGAAATCAAGTACGCCGCGTTTGTCGGCGACACGAACATCGTCCGGACGCGCGGCGACGACAATACCGTTCGGATCTGGGATGCGCTCACCGGCGTGGAAAAGGCGCGCATCGGCACCGGCGAGACGCTGATCGGTTTCTTCACGAGTCGGGACGGCGGCCGGCTTGCAAGCTGGGCCGAGGGCCAGCCACTGATTATATGGGACTTGGTTGCGCAGCGGCAGATTGTAAAGATCGACCAGAAGCGCGTTCCCAAAGGAACCTACTTCTTCAGCCCGGATGGCAACAGAGTGGTGACGTCTACGCCTGTCAAAGAAAACCTCGTGTCGATCCAATTGTGGAACGCCAACACCGCCGAACCGATCGGCCCGGCATCGGATTTCAAATACCCCTCGGTCGTTTTCAATGCCGTCGGCGATCGGCTACGAATCAGCGGGGACAGAGCCGGTGGGAGGGCCAATCTGTTGTTGAACGCGACCGACGGTTCGCCGCTGGCCGACATAAATCGGTATCTGACCAGTAACTTCAGTCAGGACGGTTCACGGCTAATCGTTTATGGCGGGGCAAACGCAGTCGTGCGGGTGTGGGATGCGCGTACGGGCCAGCCGACTGTTCATCTCAAGGGGCACACGGGAAGAGTTCAAAGCTCGATTTCCAATAAAGATGGAAACCGCATTGTCACGCTTGGCTCGGACCGGACGGCCCGCCTGTGGGATGCGATGAGCGGAGAGCAGATCGGCCCGTCGCTTAGCCTCGAGCCCGAGATGCATACCGTGCGTTTCGACCCGCAAGAGCGGTTCGTTGTGGTGTCAGGCGCCGGCAGGAGCGTGCAGATCTGGCAGCCTGGAACGGAGTTGTCGCGACGGATCGATACTATCCGGGAGGGGCCAAGCCTTTCGTTCAGCAAGGACGGGAAGAAACTGACCACCAGCAAACAGCATGACGAGTTCGTGGCGGTTTGGGATATCGAAACGGGAGCGCCACTTGCCGGCCTGTTTTCACCGGGCAATCCGGCCGTCTCGCTCAGCGCTGATGGGCGGCGAATATTGACCCGGGACGACGTAAGCCGAGCTGTGCGCCTTTGGCAAATTGATACTCCGCAAAGGCGCTGGCAGGAATTGGGGCAGGAGCCGGACTATCGAATTGGTTTCACCAATGCCAACTCGTTTGTTTTGACCACCGGCGAGGACCAATTGCTGCGGGTCTGGAACGTTGTAGAACACCGCGAGGTCGCCAGCCTGCCTGGGACGGCCAATTCGTCATTTCTTGCCATGAATTCCGCAGGGACGCGCATTGCCACGAGTGCCAAAGAGGGAATAACGGTTTGGGATGTCGCGATGGCGAAGCCAATCGCGCAACTTGGTTCGCCAGCCAGCGGTTGGTATTCTGGCGCCAGCTTTGACAGTGACGGCGCTAGGTTGCTGCTCAATCGAGTTAACGATGATAGCGGCAGTGTCGGCACCGCCACCACACTCTCGTTCTGGGACGTAAGGGCCAAGTTGCTGATCTGGGAGAAAAGAATCGAAGAAATCGTGAATAGTGCGACGCTAAACGCCTCGGGTGACCGCATTGCCTACGCCTCGAAAGACAAATCGATCGTTGTTCTCAATGGATCCGGCGAGGTTGTAGCAAGATCAACTGTCTTGCCGGTAGCATCCGCTACGCGGCTGCTGTTCAACGGCGATGACAGCCGCCTTCTATGGTCGGGTAGCCACAACGAGGCAATTCTGTTCGATATTGCGACGCTAGAAGTCGTGACGAAGTATCTGGCCGGGCCGCCGAGAGCGTTTGCGCGGGCCTCATTCAGCCGCGACGATAACATGGTGCTGACGTCCACCGATGACGACCGGATGGTCCGGATCTGGGCGACTTCGAGCGGAAAACAGATCGGGAAGGACATGAAGCACGAGTCGGACATTCAGGACGCGAGCCTGAGCACCGACGGCAGGAGCGTTGTTACCGCGCTACGCAATGGCAATTTGCTCGTCTGGGACGTGGCGACGGGGAAAACGGTCGTCTCGATCGACGGCGCCCACACGACCAAGGACCAGCGCCTTGATACATTTTATGCCGCATTCAACCACGACGCCACGGAGGTCTTCTCGATCGCCGCTGACAAGGCGATCCGGGTCTGGGACATAAAGGTGGCGATGATGCGCGGCGCGTCATTGCGCTCGTGGGTGTGCGGCGTCGCGCTGAAGGGCACCCAGAAGTTCTCCGACACCGAAATGAAGGACCCGATCATCCGCGGCGACGAAAATCTGCGCAATCCCTGCGACCGCCATGGTATGGGTTCATGGGAGTACTGGAAGCGCCTGCCGAGGGGCTTGAGCAGGTTGATCCTTGGCATCGCGACGGCGAAGCAGTGAACGTACCGCCCGTTCACCCAAGCACCTGTCCTGGACCCTCTTTGAACTCAGCTCTGGGTCGCTTGGCCGCACATCGAGCGTAACTCGGCGAGGTGTGCACGGACGTATCTAGCCAGTTACCTTTGCCGACACGGATGCTTGGCGGGAGCGTCGATCCTCAAGTGCATGCTTAAGCCATCGGCCAAGGATACGTGCGGCGATGGGACACCGACCTTAAACAATTCAACTCGCCGGCTTTTCCGGTACCGGTGTAGCGGCGGCAATGTATTTACTCTTGGTCTACGAGGCCACTAGCTCACCATCTGGAACAGGATCTCTTAAGGCTGAGCCCGTCGGACGACGACTTCGACCGGCTTGGGGTCACCTGCAGCCTTGACGATAACCGACGAGCCGCGGTCGGTCTCGTTCAGGAAGCCGACACAAATTGTCTTGCCCCACCTACGTCACCAGTACGACCGAGCCGGTGACGCGGCGGGCTTCGACGGCGGCGTGGGCGGCGGCTGCCTGCTCGAGAGGAAAGGTTGCGCCGATCTCGACTTTCAGAACGCCGTGCCCGACGAGATCGAACAGCTCGTTGTACGCGCGCTTCGCATCTTCCGGCTTGGCGATGTGGAAGCTGAAGGCGGGGCGCGAGACTTTCAGGGATCCCTTTTTCGCAAGCAGCAGGATGTCGAGCGGCGGAGGATGGCCCGAGGCGTTGCCGTAGTTCACGAGGTGGCCGAACGGCGCCATGCAGTCGAGCGAGGCCATGAACACGTCCCGGCCGACGCCATCGAACACGGCGTCGACGCCTTCGGGGCGGATGGCGCGCACGGCTTTCACGAAGTCGGTCTCGCGGTAGAGGATCGTGTGGGCGCAGCCGTGCGCTTGGGCGACGGCGGCCTTCTCCGCGCTGCCGACGGTGCCGATGACGGTTGCGCCGAGGTGGCTCGCCCATTGCGACAGAATGATGCCGACGCCGCTCGCGGCGGCGTGGATCAGCACCCAGTCGCCGCCTCTGGGTGTAAAGTGGCGGTTGATGACGAGCGAGGCCGTCAGTCCTTTCAGCATGAAGGCGGCGGCTTGGGCTTCCGTGATGTGCGGGGGCAACGGGATCAGGCAGGAAGCCGGCAGGTTGCGCGCCTGCGCATACGATCCGGTGTTCTCGTAGAACGGGCCGCCTGAGCCGACGTAGGCGACGCGCTGGCCGATCGCGACACCGTCGACATCCGGTCCGATCGCTTCGACGACGCCGGCGCCCTCGTTGCCCAGGATCAAGGGGAAGGTCTTTTCGTCGGTGATATAGAAACCACCGCGGCGGACATTGATGTCGGAGAAGTTGAGCGCGATGGCCTTGTGACGGACGCGGACCTGTCCCGATGCGGGCGGCGGGAGGTTGTGGTCTTCCCAGACGAGCACTTCGGGGCCGCCGGTGCGATGGAGGCGGATGGCTTTGCAGGTGATCGCTGGTGTCTCGGTTTCTGGTGTCCCGGTTTCTGGCGTCTCGGTTTCTGGGGCCTGTGGTTCTGGCGCGGTCGTCACGAAACTGTACTCCGTGTGGGCTGATCTAAGTCGGTGCACTGTGGTGCGGGTGCGCTATCGTTCGGTGGGAAATCGGACGCAGATTGAGGTGCGTGCTGCATTCGTGCAGCCGCCGCGAGGGACAGCGTGAACCAATGAGCAAATCGGGTCCACAGGCTTATGCACCGGGAAGTGCCGCTACGGCGTCGACACCGGCACTGGCGCGTACTCTGTCGCTGCCGATGCTGGTTCTGTACGGGCTCGGCGTCACGGTCGGAGCCGGCATCTACGTCCTGATCGGGGCAGCTGGTGCGCGGGCCGGGCCACACGCGCCGATCGCGTTTCTGCTGGCGGCGGTGATCATGGGATTGTCGGCGGCGAGTTTCGCCGAATTCGCGACGCGACTGCCGGTGAGTGCCGGCGAGGCAATCTATGTCGAGACGGGGTTCGCCTCGCGGCGGCTCGGGTTCGTCGCGGGATTGATGGTGATCGCGGCGGCGCTGATCTCGTCGGCTGCCATCGCGCACGGGGCGGCCGGCTATATCGGGGAGTTCGTGAAGCTGCCCGGCGTGGTGCTCGCGGTCGCTGTGATCCTGCTCAGCGCACTGGTGGCGGCGTGGGGAATCTCGGAGGCGGTGTGGGTCGCCGCGATCATGACGGTGGTCGAACTCGGCGGTCTGCTCGTCATCATCGTCGTGGGGTTGTGGCAGGATCCCGGGATGCTCTCGCGGGCACCGGAAGCGTTCGTTGGACTGGGGTCTGCGAGTGCGTGGCCCGGGATACTCGGCGCGACGATGCTGGCATTCTTCGCGTTCATCGGGTTCGAGGCGATGGTCAATGTGGCGGAGGAGGTCGAGGAGCCGACGCGCACGCTGCCGATCGCGATCGCGATCACGCTGGTGACGGCGACCGTGCTCTACATCCTCGTCGTGTGGGTGGCGAGCCACGCCGTCACGCGCGCGGAGCTTGCGGCGGCCAGCGCGCCGTTGAGCCTCGTGTTCCAGCGGGTGACGGGTGCGTCGCCGACGCTGATCAGCCTGATCGCGATCCTGGCCACGGTGAACGGCGTGATCGTGCAGACCGTAATGGCGTCGCGCGTGCTCTACGGGATGGCGAAGCAGGGCACCTTGCCGCCGGTGCTCGGCGCCGTCCATCCGGTTACGCATACGCCGCTCAATGCGACCGCGACGGCGGCGGTGCTGACGACGATCGCGGCGGTTGCAGCACCGCTCGAAGCGCTGGCCGACTTGACGACGCAGGCGATGCTGGTGGTGTTCGCGCTCGTCAATCTGGCGCTGCTGGCGATGAAAATGCGCGGGGAGACGCACACCGGCGGGCTGGTGGTGCCGATGTGGGTGCCGGCGGCCGGCGCTGTCTCGTGTCTCGGCCTTTTGGTGGCCAGTCTCGTTTAGTCCAGTCTGGTTTCGTGAGGGGCGGACGACCGCTCGCGACGGGGATCAGGCCGAGTCGTCATCGTCGTCGGAGGGCCGGCCGGGGCGAGGATGTTTCAGTGCCGGAATGAAGAACAGAGCGATGACGAACGGTGGCAGCAGGAAGCTCCAGCCCATCCAGTAGGAGACATCGCGATTCTTGATCGCGGCGACGATGCCGGCCAGGAGCGAGGCTGCGATCGCCGTCAGTCCCCAGATCACGATGTACTTCACGGCCATGGTGCGGCTCTTATGTTCCTTCAGAGGAATTCGCCGTGAATCTCTGCGCAAACTGCGGCGAAAACAAGCACGGGCCGCGGACTGAGTGAACATCGAGTTCCACGCGGCGGCACGACGAGATCAAAGTATCATTGTGGCGGCAACCTGAAGGCGAATCCGCGCCGTCATCTGCCGATCTCGAAATCGAGGCCGATGTCGAGGACGGCGGCGGAGTGGGTGAGGGAGCCCGAGGAAATCAGGTCGACGCCGGCTTCCGCGATGGCGCGGGCACTTTCGAGCTTCACGCCGCCGGAGGCTTCCGTGATGACCTTGCCGGCGCACATTCCGACGGCTTGCCGCATCTGGTCGGGCGTCATGTTGTCGAGCAGCACCGCATCGATCCTGTAGTTCAGGGCTTCCTTCAGCTGATCGAGCGTGTCGACCTCGACCTGGACCTTGACGAGATGGCCGACGCGAGACTTCACGGCGGTGATGGCCGCTCCGATGCCGCCGGCGACGACGATGTGGTTGTCCTTGATCAGGACGGCGTCGAACAGGCCGACACGATGGTTCATGCCGCCACCGCAGCGCACGGCGTACTTCTCGAAGGCGCGCAGGTTCGGCGTGGTCTTGCGGGTGTCGATGATCTGCGCCTTGGTGCCGGCAACGGCATCGACGAACTGGCGCGTCAGCGTGGCGATACCGCTCATGCGGCCGACGAAGTTGAGCGCGACGCGTTCGGCCGACAGAAGCGCGCGGGCGTTGCCCTTCACCCGGGCGAGCGGCGACTTCCCCGGTGCGTTGGTGCCATCGGGGTGGACGATCTCGAACACGACGTTCGGGTCGAGTGCGCGAAATGCGGCTTCGGCGACCTTCAGCCCCGAGACGACGCCGGGCTTTCGGGTGGCGAACAGGCCGACCGCCTTCACGTCGGGGCCGATCACGGAATTGGTGGTGACGTCGCCGGCGAGTCCGAGGTCTTCCGCAAGCGCCGCCCGCACGGCCGGCTCGATGATGATGGAGGCAAGCTCGAGATCGAATTTGCGGGCGTCGGTCATCATGGGCTCCTGGGGCGCCGGGCATCGTCTAAGCGGGCATCGCAGCTATGGTGGAGCAGTTTATGCGGAGTTCGCGATGCCGGGCAATGGATGAGGGGTAGTGATAGAAGTGGATCAGTAGGGACGATGGATCAGCAGGCGGGCACGGATGGTCAGGGCTGCCCGCCGCCAGTGGAAGAAGCGGGGAACCTGGCGGCAGTAGCTGGTATAGCTCTCGCCGTACACCTCGCGCAGCCAGGGCTCCTCGGCGAGCACCATCAGTCCGTAGGCGGTGACCATGGCGGCGCAGAGCAGGTAGGCCGGGCCGCTGTCGGCCGCCACCGCGAGGCTGCAGTAGACCAGCATCAGCATGGCGTTCTGCGGATTGCGGCTCCAGCGGTAGATGCCGCGGGCAACGAGGCCGTCCTGGGCGCAATAGCTGTTGTCGCGGCCGAGCACGCGGAACGCATAGACGAAGGCGAAAAGAGATCCGGCGAGGACGGCCAGGGCCGCCACGCGGACGGCGAACGGCAGGCCGAGGAAGCTCGCGGTGCCGTCCGAGATCGCGGTGGCGAAGCAGAGCACGTTGAGGCCGCGGAACGACGGCCAGAACAGATAGCTCTGCCAGGTGCCGGGGGCCGGCGGCGGCCAGATCTGCAAGCGGGGGAACCTCAAGGTCGACAGCAGCGCGGAGACGAGAATCACCGCCATCGTGACGCCGAGCGTGAAGAGCACTGCCGTCATGCCGGTCCCTCGGTCCTCATTCTCAGTTCTTGGACTTGCTCAATTCGTTGACCTGGGCGCCAACGGCGTCGTGGTTACTTCGCCGTTCGTCACCGTCAAGGCGATCTCACCGCGCTTGAGGCGCAGGGCATCGTTGCCGAACATTTCGAGGCGCCAGCCCTTGAGGGCGGGGACATCCGGCTCGTTCTCCATCGCGATGCGTTCGAGGTCGCCGGTGTCGGAGATCATCTTGGGCGCGACGCGGTGTTTTGCTGCCGCTGCCTTCAGAAGAACGCGGAGGAGATCGACGAGGGCGCCGGCTTCCGCGGTGACGGCGTTGCCGGTGGGCTGGGCCGGCACCGTCCGGGGATCGCGGGCGAGGCCACGCTTGACGGCCTCGACGATGTCCCTGGCGCGTGCCGAGCGGGAAAAGCCGTTCGACAGCGTGCGCAGCTCGTCGAGCTGCTTCGTTTCCGTCGGCATCCGGTTGGCGATGTCGTAGAGCGCCTCGTCGCGCAGCACACGGGGGCGCGGCACGTTCTGCGCCTGGGCCTGCTCCTCGCGCCAAGCGGCGAGCTCGACGAGGGTGGCCATCGCCTTGCGGTTCTTGACGCGCGTCTTGAGGCGACGCCATGCGTCCTCGGGGGCAAGTCGATAGGTTCCCGGATCGGTCAGCACCGACATCTCCTCGGCGAGCCAGGAGAGGCGGCCGGTCTTCTCCAATTCCGCAGCGAGGCTCGCGTAGACGACCCGCAGGTGAGTGACGTCGGCCAGCGCATATTCGAGCTGGGTCGCCGACAGCGGGCGGCGGCTCCAGTCGGTGAAGCGCGAGGACTTGTCGACGTCGACGTTGACGATGCGCTTGACGAGATTGCCGTAGCTGACGGACTCGCCGTGGCCGCACACCATGGCTGCGACCTGGGTGTCGAAGATCGGCTCGGGAACCAGCCCCGCCTGGACGTGGAATATCTCGATGTCCTGCCGGCCGGCGTGGAACACCTTGAGCGTCGACTTGTCGGCCATCAGCCCATAGAGCGGCGCGAGGTCGATGCCCTTGGCGAGTGGATCGACGATCAATGCCTCGTCCGGCCCGGCCATCTGGACCAGGCACAGGTTGGGCCAATACGTTTCCTCGCGCAGGAACTCCGTATCGATGGCCACGAAGGGGTGCTTCGCCAGCCGGGCGCACGCCTCGGCCAGCTCGGAGGTTGTCATAATCACATGCATGCGCGGTCGATTACCGTCCTTCGAGGGGATTGGCAATCGGGCGCGTCGCGGCAAATCCACGAATCACCCCCGGTTGTTCGAGACCGCGCAAGGGGCAAGCTGTCGAAAACATTGAGCCGCATGACCGAATCAGTGGATAAGCGGCCGCGACGAAACCGCACGCGGGCCCCAATGTGCCCGCACTCTTCAAGTGGTTTCGCGCAGCACCACCGAGGACTCCCATGACCCTGCTCAATGCCGCCTTCCTGAAACGGCTCACCGACATCGCCATCATCCTGGCGGTCAGCGCGGCGATCGCTTTCGTCATCATCGCGAGCGGAAACTCGCTGGTGGGCAAGACGACGCTGGTGAAGTCCTATGCGATGTGGCTGAGCTTCGTGACGCGGCCCGACATCGTGGTGACCACGGTACTCGCCGTCATCGTCACCATGGCCGTGAGCCACTACAACGCGGGCAGCCGGCGCTGAGCCGCCAGACCGATCCGAGCTCGAGGGAACGCGGGGAGCAACCAGCTTCCCGCGTTCTGCTTTTCAGGCGGGGCGGAGGTCGATAAGCAGTCTAGTACCCAGAATCACAAATGGCTGACACGGATGACGATCGAGGATGTTCGCCGGGCAGGAGCGATGTGCAGCGCGATGTGGTCATCGCGCAAGCGGCGCGACGCCCCCGGCGATCATCCTCGATCGCCCGCAGGGTCGCAGCTTCCGGGCGCCCGGTGCGTCGACGGCCTTGACCGTAGCTACGGCTACGCTCTGCGCCCTTCTCCTGCCGGATCGCCGCGGAAATCTACGATCAGACGTGCCAGCCATTTGTGATTCTGGGTACTAGCATCACGCACTGCATCGCCCGTCGGCATCCGAGCAAAGAGATCCCATGCGCATCGAGTACCACCGCACGCTGGTCACCGACCGGGTGCGCAACGAGGCCTTCTGGAGCGCGCTGAAGGCGGTGATCCGGCCCGGCGAGACCGTCGTCGCCGATATCGGGGCGGGGACGGGCCTGCTCGGCATGATGGCTGCCAAGCTCGGTGCGAAGGAGGTCTATCTCTACGAGACGGCGGAAGTCGCCGGGCTCGCGCGGGATCTGCTGCGCCTCAACAAGATGCGCAACTGCATCCTGTTCCCGTGCCATTCGACCGAGATGGAAAATCCGCCTCGCGTCGATCTCGTGGTGTCGGAGACGCTGGGCAACTATCCGCTCGAGGAGGATATCGTCGCGACGCTGAAGGACGCCAAGAAGCGCCACCTGAAGCCGGGCGGGAAAATGATCCCGAGCCGCGTCCGGCAGTTCGTCGCGCCGGTCGTGTCCGACCGGATGCACCGTGAACTCGTCGCGTGGGACGAGGTCGGCTACGGGATCGAGTTCGCGCCGGCGCGCACGATGAGCATGCACAACATCTACGTGCGCACGCTGGCGCTGCCGGAGCTGCTCGACGGGGGGAAGTCTGCGGTCCAGTGGGACGACATCGACCTCTCGTCGCTGCCGCCGAGCAACCGCAAGGGCGAGACGGTCTATGCGATGAAGGCGCCGGCGACGATCTACGGGTTCGCGATCTGGTGGATCGCCGATCTCGCAGGCGGCGTCGTCATGTCGACGTCGCCGGATGCGCCGAAGACGCATTGGGAGCAGCTCTATCTGCCGCTGCTGGAACCGATCGCGGCGAAGGCCGGCGAGAAGGTGTCGATCGCGCTGCGCTCGCGCACGACGCCGGAGAAAGGCACGACGCTCGCCTGGACCGCGACGCACATCGACGGCAAGGGACGTCCGCTCGGCAAGCAAACGCTGGATCTCGAGAAGGGGTATCTGCCGTAAGCAGAGGGTTGGATTGCGCAACGCCCCGCCATGCTATTCAAACCTATGCCTTGAATACTGGCGTCATGGCCCGCGCAGGCGGGCCATCCACGATACGTTGCGGATGAAGTTCACTTTCCGGATGTGGTGTATTGGCCTTCGAAAAAACGAGGAGCCGTGGGTGGTCCGCCTTCGCGGAACATGAGTGCCAATTTGGTTTGGTAGTGCGCCCCAGACGATTGCTGTCCGCGCCGATGTCGGTCCGCCCTACGTCTTGTTTTTCTTCTCCAGCGCCTGCAGATCGGGGTCCATCTTGTCGAAGGCCATGAGGCGGCCGCCCCTGGCGAACACCCAGTTCCAGAACGGGCGGCGGTGGCGGTAGGCGAGCCACAGCTCGTCGAGGCGGCTGCCGAAACGGAGCTTCGAGGAATACGCGGTCTGCCCGGTCTGCATCAGCGGTATGCCGTGCTTCAGGCAATAGCGGACGTTGGTCATCCAGCTCAGCACATAGAGATTGTGATCGCGCGCGACCGGATACTTCATGCCGATGAACTTATCGATCATGCGGCCCTCCTCTATGAACAGCAGGTTGAAGCCGATCAGGTCGTCGCCGAGCCAATAGAGAATCGTCACAGCGCGATCACCGAGGTTGTGGACCACGTCGCGGAAGTAGCGCGGCGAGAGTTTCTCGAAGTCGCCGTAGTCGAAGCCGGACTGGCCGCGGGTGGAATCGTAAAGCGCGACGATCTCGGCCTCGACGTCGGAGATATCGCGGCGTTCCTCGACGCGGAGTGCTGCGGCTCCCTTCAGCTTGCGTCGGATGTCCTTGCGGGTCGCTGAGGACAAGCTCGCGAGATAGGCGTCTTCGGACTTGAACGGCGTCAGGTCGAGGACGGCGACGGGAAGGCTGCCGACGCGCGTGAACCGGGCCGCCTCGAGCGCCGCGTCGACATCGGCGACATCGCGGCCGGCGATGTCCTTGAGAGCGAGGATCTCGACGTTCTCGGCGGCGGCGTGAGCGTCGAGGCCGGCGAGAAGTACGTGTGCGGCCGTGCGGCGACGGGGGCTGTCGAGGTGCGGCGCGAAACCGATATGGCAGCGGTCGGCGAGCGGTGAGCCGAGCCCCATCAACGGCAGCTTCACATAGCGCGGAAATGTCCTGGCGAGCCAGTCGCCGAGGGCGCGCCATCTGCCCTGCAGCGGCGTATCCAGGCGGTAGGTGAGGCGGAAGATCGGCGCGGCGGCGACCAGCGTTTCGCCCGCGTATGCGCCGATGGCGGTGAACGCGAAGGCCGGGGGCGGGGAGGCTTCGCAGGCGGCATAGTAGTCCCAGCCTTCGGCGTCGTCGGGGAACAGGCTGGTCCAGGTTTCGCGCGGGATCGAGGCGACGCCCGGGTGGATGCGAACGTCGAGGCCGTCGGCGGAATAGATCGCGGGCGGGAGGGCAAGCGAGGCGGTGGTCTGCATCGGTTCGTCCGGTCCGAGTTCGTCACGTGAGTTCGAAGGCATGTGCTGGAAGCATTTCATGGACGAAGCCAACCTCATGCTTCCCCGGCCGAGACGGGGTCGAGAGCCGGGGTCTCGACCCGAAGGCGTCGAGCACGCCGAAGCCGCAGATCGCCGGTGTGCCACTTTGCGCCCGGCAAGGTCCCGGGTCTCACGGCAGTGCCGCTCGCCCGGGAAAGCGAGAGTAGGAGTGATTTCTCCGGTTGGCTTCTGTCAGTGGGATTTCAGCGATTTGTCATACGTGCGGGCGAATCCTGCGAGCGTTTCGACAATGACGTTCTCCGATGCGGCGCTCAAGAGAGATGAGGTCGATATCGTGATCGTGCCTGCTGCGAAGGCGCGCGCGTCTGGTGTGTCGCTCGGGATGAGCAGCGGCATCATGTCGGGATAGTCGGTGAGTGCGCGCGAGAACATCTTGCAGACGCCGAGGCGGGAGCGCCACAGTGCACGGATCAGGTTGTCGCGCTCGGGGTGAGGGGGGATCGTGACGAACAGGCACGTGGCGGTGGCTTGGCCGATGGCGCGCGGTCGGTGGACGATCAGGCCAGGGATGCGTTCGAGACGTGTGGCGAGATCGGCGAGGCGGGAGCGGCTGACGGTGAGATGGCTGTCGAGGCGATCGAGTGCGGCACGGCCGATGCGCTTGCGGAATGCGCCGACGCGGAAGATGTCGACGTGCAGCGGGAAACGATCGCCGGCGGCTTCGATCTCGTCGTCGCGGGCCAATGCGCGTCGCTTCGCTGCGCCGTAGACGAGGCGCAATCCCAATGGATCGTAGGCGGCGTGATAGCCCGCGAGCATGAGGGTGCGGCCCAATTCTCCAAGCGGGCTGGCCCGCGTCAGTCGGGCGGCCGTAGCGCGAAGCCCCGCCATCGTATCGCGCTCCCGGGCGACGAGGGCGCCGCCTTCGTAGATGGTGAAGCCCTTGCCAGCGCCGAAGCTGAACACGCCGATGTCGCCGAAACTGCCGACGCCGGCCGCGTTCCAGGTTGCGCCGAAGGCTTGCGCTGCGTCTTCCACGATCGCAACCCCGGGGCACGCGCGGCGAACGGCTTCGACATCCGTCAGCCAGCCGCCGTAGTGTGTCGGCACGACGGCGAGCGTTTCCGGCGAGACGAGGCGGGCGAGATGGTGCAGGTCGAGATCGAGCGCCGCTGGTGCGATATCGCAGGCCACTATTCGCAAACCCGCAGCGTGGGCTGCGATCGCAACGAGTGGGCAGGTGTAGGCAGGCACGATCACGACGTCGCGGTCCGGGTGCTTTTCCTTCAGATAGCGGAAGGCGATCAGGAGGCCCGCGGTGCCGGTCGATACGATCTCGATATCGGAGAAACGGAAGCGTTCGCAGATCGCGGCTTCGAGCGTGTCGGGCCGCGAGGGAAAGAAGAGGTCGTGCCAGTGCGGCAGCAGGCCGGCGGTCGGCGGCGGTTCGCCCCAGCCGGCGGCCTCGATGCGCGGTGGCGGATCTCTCGTCACGAACCTTCTTCCGTCGCCGCGAGCATGAGGACGCCGCCGACGATCGCGCAACAGCCGATCGCCTGTACCGGCGTGATGGTGTCGCCGAAATAGGCCCAGGAGAAGATCGTGACGGTGACGATCTCCATGTGCGAGGCGGCGTAGGCGGGGCCGACGGGGGCGTATTTCAGGATCGTCATGTAGACGACGAATGCGGCGCCGTAGCCGGCGAGCACGGTCAGGAGCCAGGGCTCGTTCAGCACGCGCGTCAGCCAGGCAGCATCGAGGGTCGGCTCGCCGATGCTGTTGCCGGCGAACTTGAAGCCGATCTGCACGTAGGTGTCGATGGCGATCAGGAGCAGAAACCCCAGGAGGATCTTCAGGCGCATCAGTTGCCTCCAAGGCCGACCATCAGCACACCGGCGGCGATCAGCGTGATCGCGCCCATGCGCTGCGGCGTGATCTGCTCGGCGAAGAAGATGCGGCCGCCGATCATCACCATGAGAATGTCGATGCAGGCGACCATCACGCCCTGCCACAACGGCACGACCGACAGGAACGCCAGCCACAACAGGAATTCGGCGACGTAGATGATCAGGCCCAGCCACAGCAGAGGATGGGTGAGCAGCGCCCGCCAATGGCCATCATCGCCAACGCGGTCGGCATGATTGGACGCCGCCTTCAGCAGAAGCTGGCCGGCCGTGTTGCCGATCAGAACCGCGGCCAGCAGCATCCATGCGAATGGGGTCATGAGGATCGATCCCGGACTTCCGCAAGGTGCAAGGTCGGGCGTGTGATTCGGCACTCGCCACGGGGCGTGGCCAATTACGTGCAGAACGCGGCTCGGGGCAAGCGCGCACTCGGCCGGGCGCTTCGATGCTGGTTCGGCGGTTGCGTCGATCTCGATGCCGGCGCGGTCCGACCGTCGATCAGTTCAACGCGCCGTGCGGATGGCGGCGGGCGGCTGCCACCTGCTTAAGGCGCGACGGGCGGCCGGATTGAAACACCGGGGGCGTGTTGAGCTTGGCGGCAGGCGCCGTCCGGGCGCGGTCGCGGGCCGTGGGGGCGGGGATCGGCTTGGCCGGCTCCAGCACGCGCTGGCGCGGGAAATAGGCGGTCACGACCGTTCCCTTGCGCACTTCCGACGTCAACTCGAACGTGCCGCCGTGGATTTCGACGAGGTTCTTCACGATCGGCAGGCCGAGGCCGGTGCCGCCCTCCGCGGTCTTGTGTGCGAGCGAGCCCTGGCCGAACGCCTGCATGACCTTGGGGATTTCTTCCTTCGGAATGCCGGGACCGGAATCGCGGACCGAGACGAACTGGCCGCCGTTCTCGGAGCGACCGACCGAAAGGACGATCTCGCCGCTGCGTGGCGTGAACTTCAAGGCATTCGACATGAGGTTGAGGACGACCTGGCGCAGCGCACGCTCGTCGGCCCAGATCGGCGGCACGGCTTCGTCGAAGTCCTCGACGATGCGCAGCGCCTTGCCTTCGAGCCGGAGCTTCAGCAGGCGATGGCAATCGTCGACCACGTCGATCAGGCGGACCGCGCTTTCGTTCAGCTCGTAGCGGCCGGCCTCGATGCGCGAGAGGTCGAGGATTTCGTTGATGAGGTGCAGCAGATGGCTGCCGGAGTGATGGATGTTGCCGGCGTATTCCTTGTAGAGCCGGTTCTCCATCGGCCCCATGATTTCCTGCGTCATGCACTCGGAGAAGCCCAGGATCGCGTTCAGCGGCGTGCGCAATTCATGGCTCATGGTGGCGAGGAAGCGCGACTTCGCGACGTTGGCCTCCTCGGCGCGGCGGCGGGCTTCGTCGGAGATCGACTTGGCTTCCTCCAGCTCGGCGATCAGCAGGTCTTTCTGCGCTCGGAACCTCAGCATCTGAATGGCGGTCGCGTTGAGGCCCTTGGCCAGGAACACGAAGTAGACGTGGACGCCGACGGCCATCGAGGCGAGCGCCAGATGGAACGCATCGCCCTGGATCAGGAGACGACCGACGACGGCGATCGTCATGGGGATCGTGCCGACATAAAGGATCGGCAGCAGCGGGGAGGCGAGCGTCATGCGGATCGCGAGGATCACGATCAGCGAGGCGAACACGAACACGTGGCTCGAGAAGAAATACTCCGCCGGCATGCTGGAGCCGGCGGTGGCGCCGACGAGGGCGAAGCCGGCCCAGGTGAGGCCGTTGGTGCCCTCCGCGAGCAGGAGGCGGCGACGCCAGGTCGTCAGATTGATGTCGGAAGCGGGAGTGGCGAGATAGCGCCGGCAGCATTCCAGCAGGAGTACCTTGGCGCCGATGACGAGGGCGAGCCAGGTAAGGGCCTGCGACCAATGCGCCCAGAACATCGAGGCGAGCGAGAATATGCCGGCGAGCAACAGAAGCGTGGCCTGAGCCGCCAGCTCGTTGCGCGCGAACATCAGGTTCAGCTCGTGCGCGAAGGTCGGCTCCTCGGTGCCGCCGTGCATCAGGCGCTGGCGCGCCAGGGCAACCCCCGCTGTCGCCGAAGCGACAGACGGCTGGGGTGCGCTCGCGGTGCGCTGCTGAGCTGATGCTGCCGCGGCCATCCTTGGCTGTGCCCTGAGGTAAAGTATCGATGCTGCCCCCTGGAAACTCCCGGTGGAGCTTCCAGTACCGAGGCTGCAAATTTCGCATCAATACCTAAAGGGGCGTTTAAGGCTGGATCGACAATGCTATGCAACCTTAAGATCTGGCTGGATTTATTCAGGGTAATTCCGATTTCGGCCGGATATCGGCGGTGCGCGAGAGCGCTGCAGACACAACGCGAACAGGGTCTGATAGATTGCGGGCGACGCAGACCCATGGACAAATCCTGAACGACGGGAAAGGACCGGTTTTGAAGATCATCGACGAGGCGCGTGCGCCGAACCCCCGGCGTGTCCGGATATTCCTGGCCGAGAAGGGCATTTCCATTCCGTTCGAGCCCCTCAGCCTGTTGAAGCTCGAGCACAAGAGCGAGGCGATGCTTCGGCTCAATCCATTCGCCCAGGTGCCGATCCTGGTGCTCGACGACGGCTCGACGTTGTCGGAAAGCGTCGCGATCTGCCGCTATTTCGAGGAATTGCAGCCGGCGCCGGCACTGTTCGGCCAGGGGGCCCGGGAAATGGCCGAAGTCGAGATGTGGAACCGGCGGATCGAACTCGGCCTGTTCCAGGCGGTGGCGCACTGCTTCCGGCATACCCATCCGGCTATGGCGGTGATGGAGCAGCCGCAGATCGCAGCCTGGGGCGATGTGAACCGTGGCCGTGTCGGCGACGTGCTGGCGTTGATCGACGGCCATCTCGCCGGGCGGGCGCATATCGCGGGGCCGGACTTCTCGATTGCGGATATCACGCTGCTGGTGGCGGTCGACTTCATGAAACCGGCCAAGATCGAACGTCCGGCCGGGCTCGCAAACCTGGAGCGCTGGTACAACGCGGTGTCGTCGCGGCCGAGCGCCAAGGCCTAAGTCGGTCGTCCATTGAACCAACGGTGTCTGTTCCCTGGGTAACAGACACGCTCGTCTCGCGGATGTAGGAATGCAGAATCAACAATGCATGAGCGAACAATGTATGAGCGCTGGGGCCAACCGGCGCGGGATGGATCGATGAAACTGACGATCGTCGGCTGCGGTGATGCGTTCGGGTCCGGCGGCCGCCTCCAGACCTGCTTTTGCGTCGACAGCAGCCAGGGGCGTCTCCTGATCGATTGCGGAGCAACGGCGCTGATCGGGCTGGAGCGCGTGGGCATCGATCCCAACAGCATCGATGCCATCGTGATCTCGCATCTCCACGGCGACCATTTCAGCGGCCTCGTGTGGTGGTATCTGCACGCGCTGCACGTGTCGAAGCGGCGCACGGCGCTGACGGTTGCGGGGCCGGTCGGAATCGAAAACCGGTTCAAGCAGGCCGCGGAGGCCCTGTTTCCCGGGTCGCTGCGCGCGGAGATGCCGTTCGAGATGCGGTTCGTCGAGCAGGTGGCGGGGCGGCCGGACAAGGTCGGTGATTTCACCGTGACCGCGTTCGAGGTCAGCCATCCCTCGGGGGCGGCGTCGCATGCGTTGCGACTGGAGGGGGGCGGCAGGACGATCGCGTTCTCGGGCGATACCGAATGGGTCGAGCCGCTGGCTGCGTGTGCCTCGCAAGCCGATCTGTTCCTGTGCGAGTGCTATGCCTACGACCGGCCGGTTCGCTATCACATGAATTGGCTGAAGCTGAAGGCCGAGTTGCCCCGGCTGGGCGCCAGGCGCGTCGTTCTCACGCACATGAACGCGGATATGCTGGCCAACCTCGAGCACGTCGGCGCGCCGGGCGTAATGCTCGCCGAGGACGGGATGACAATCGAGTTCTGAATGCCTCGATCCCAATCGTTGGACAGCCTGCTGCGGGAGATCCGGGCGTGCCGCGTGTGCGTCGAGCGTCCGCTCGGCGCGCCGCTCCCCCATCGGCCAAGACCGGTGTTGCGTGCGGCGCGGAGCGCTCGGCTGGCGGTCTTCAGCCAGGCACCCGGCGTTCGCGTGCACGCGTCTGGCGTGCCGTTCACGGACCCCTCGGGTGATCGGCTGAGGGCCTGGATGGGCGTGTCGGCGGAAGAGTTCTACGATGTCGAGCGGGTCGCGATCGTACCGATGGGGTTCTGCTTTCCGGGCCTCGACCGGCACGGCGCGGACCTGCCGCCGCGACGGGAATGCGCGCCACTATGGCGGGAGCGGGTGCTCGAGGCCCTACCGAATGTCGAACTGGTGCTGCTGGTCGGCTCCTATGCGCAGCGCTGGCACCTGGCGTCAGCGCGAGGCGGGAACATGACCGAGGTCGTTCAGGGGTGGCGGGAGGTGCCACGCGAAAGCGGGAAGAGGCGCCATATCCCGTTGCCGCATCCCTCGTGGCGCAACAACGCCTGGATCAAGCGGCACCCATGGTTCGAGGCGGAGTTGCTGCCGGAGCTGCGGGGCGAGGTCCGGCGCCTGCTGGATGGGCCCGATCGAAACGGCCCCGCGCCGTAGTGGCGCGAGGCCGGGAGTTCGACCGGAATCAGCTTCGTCTCACCTTCACCAGTAACGACGACGGCGGACGATGAAGTACCGGCGCGGGCGGCGGCGGATGTAGTAGACCCGCCGGGGGCGCCGGACGTAGAACACGCGACGACGCACGTAGCGACGGCGGCGGACGATGTAGAACTGGTTGGGCTGCAATTCGGATTCGACGGTTTCGGCGACGGCCTGAGCCGGATCGGCCGGCTGGACCGGGTGGGGGCTCGCTCCTTCGGCGGCCTCGGCGGAGCCGGGGACCGAAAGACCACAGGCGGCGGCGGCACCGACGCCGAGCATGAGTTTAAGCAGTCTCCGTCGCGCAAGTGGTTCCATTTGACAGTCACCCTCGATGATGTTGGGCCGCAGACCGGCACAATCCGAGGCTATCATTGCCGACGGATTTTGAAAGTGCTTTGCGCGAAATCAGTAAGTAACGGCAGCCCGCGCATGCGGCAGGGCAACTACTGCAGGAAAGACCGGATCAGCCGCTTGGCGTCGGCGCTGTCCCACTCAGCCGCGCCGGTGAGGCGGCCGATCTCGCGTCCCTGCCTGTCGATCAGCAGCGTCGTCGGCATGCCGGCCGCCTTCAATGCCGTGCCAACCCGGGCTGTCGGATCGATGTAGAGTGCGAGATCGGTCGATTTGGACGAGGTCAGGAATTTCTGGGCGGCTTCTGCGCCCGCGCGATCGACGGCGAGCGCCACGACCTCGAAGTCTTTCGAGCCCAGCTCGCGCTGGAGTGCTGCCAGAGCCGGCATTTCCTTGCGGCAAGGTGCGCACCAGGTCGCCCACAGGTTGACGAGGACGACGCGGCCTTGCCACTCCTTCAGCGTGCGCGGCTGGCCTTTGCCATCCGAAAACGAGACCTCGGGCAGCGCTTCAGGCGCCGACTTGAAGACGAACGCGGCCATCTCCCCGGTGTTGAGCTTGCCTTGCCCGGTGGATGCGGGGCGGGCCGGCGCCGGAATGGGCGCGCCGGGAGTGGGGGGCGCGCCGGACGAGGGGTTCGACGACTGCTGGACGTTGTCACGGGCACCGAGCGTGACGTATACCGCCGCGAACCCGGCCAGAGCTGCCAGCACCGTCACGACGATCGCCCGCGAGGCCGTCACGGGGCCTGCCGTCTTGCCACTCATGTCGTTTGGCCGTTCATATCGTTTCGCCGCTCACAGAGTATTGCTCGTCTCACCCGTGATCTTCACGAGATGGGATGTCACGTCGCGCCGCACAATCCGGAGCCCATGCCTCATGTCCAAGGACACCGACAAGCAAAGCCTGTCTCAACAGATGTCGGCCAACAAGATGTGGGGCGGGCGCTTCAGCGCGTCGCCAGCCGAGATCATGGAGGAGATAAACGCCTCGATCGGCTTCGACAAGCGGCTCGCTACCCAGGACATCCGTGGCTCGAAGGCGCATGCGGAGATGCTGGCGGCGGCCGGGATCATCACCAGGGAGGACGCCAAGCGCATCATCGCGGGGCTCGATCAGATCCTGGGCGAGGTGGAAGCCGGCTCGATGGCGTGGTCGCGGGCACTGGAAGATGTCCACATGAACGTCGAGAGCCGGCTCAAGGACAATATCGGTGCGCCGGCCGGACGGCTGCACACCGCGCGGTCCCGCAACGACCAGGTCGCGACCGATTTCAAGCTGTGGGTGCGCGACCGGATCGACGCCATGGATCAAGCTCTCGGCGGGTTGCAGCTTGCACTTGCGCGCAAGGCCGAAGCGCATGCGGCGACGGTCATGCCGGGGTTCACGCACCTGCAGCCGGCGCAGCCCGTGACGTTCGGGCATCATCTGCTGGCCTACGTCGAGATGATCGGCCGGGATCGCGGGCGGTTCGCGGATGCGCGCGCGCGGCTCAACGAGTGCCCGCTGGGGGCGGCAGCACTTGCCGGCACGTCGTTTCCGATCGATCGCCATGCGACCGCTTCGGCGCTCGGCTTCGACCGGCCGACGGCGAATTCGCTCGACAGCGTGTCCGACCGCGATTTTGCGCTGGAGACGCTGGCGGCGGCCTCGATCGCGGCGATGCATCTGTCGCGTTTCGCCGAGGAGATCGTGATCTGGATGACGCCGCAGTTCGGCTTCATCACGCTTTCCGACAAGTTCACGACGGGCTCGTCGATCATGCCGCAGAAGCGCAATCCGGACGCGGCCGAGCTCTCCCGGGCGAAGGTCGGGCGGATCGCAGGCGCGTTCCAGAGCCTGCTGATGGTGATGAAGGGGCTGCCGCTCGCCTACTCGAAGGACATGCAGGAAGACAAGGAGGTCACGTTCGATGCGCTCGACAGCTTCGGGCTCGCGGTCGCGGCGATGTCCGGCATGGTCGAGGATCTGGAGCCGCGCGCGGATGTGATGCGGGCGGCTGCGGGGCGCGGATACTCGACGGCGACCGATATCGCGGATTGGCTGGTGCGAGAGCTGAAGATGCCGTTCCGCGATGCGCATCACGTTACCGGGCGCGTGGTTTCGCTGGCCGAAGGGCGCGGGGTGGAGCTCGAAGCGCTGTCGCTGGCCGATCTGAAATCGATCGAACCGCGGTTCCGCGCCGATGCGCTCGATGTGCTCAGTGTGGACAATTCGGTGAAGAGCCGGACCAGCCATGGTGGAACTGCGCCACAGAACGTGCGGAAAATGGCCCGGGGGTGGGTGCGGAAGCTGGAAAAGGCGGCGGAGCGGGTCTAGGAGTAGGGTGCTTTCGTTTGCGCTGCATCAGCGGCGCGGGGTATAGAGTTCGGAACGCCGCGCCGTCTCTGGCACGGAACGAGGTTGAACCTGATATGCCGGCCCATCTGCCGACCACGGCGAAAAATGCACTGCTGATCCTGGCCGCGGGCACGATGCTCGCCGGTTGTGGCGTGCGCGGGCCGCTCCAGATGCCGAAGGCAGATGCTGCTGGTCCCGCGACGCCGGAAGCTACGGCGTCAGCCGATTCAGGCCAGGGCAAGCCGGCCAATACTGCGGCCAAGCCGCATCAAGGCTTCATCCTCGACGGCCTGCTGCGCTGATTTGCAGCGTAGTGCCGGGGCGGATCTCGGCTCTCTCCCTCGAAGTGTGTAGACGCCGGTTCTGCGCGCGGTCGGCTTTGTCGACCGGCTTCGGCCGGGGAAACTGCTGGAGCGGTCGAGGCAGATACCGGACCACCGACGAAACATCGGGGTAACCAGGTGAAGTCTCGATCGCTTCGCCAAGTTCCCGGTCTCGGCTAGCGGATTGATGCGGGGCAGCGCTTGTTGCTACATGCACGCCGACGACAGATGACAACCCGGCGGCCCCGACATGCTTCAATTCACCTACTCCCGCGGCGTGCTGCACGCGGAGGGCGTCAGTCTGGCCGCCATCGCTGCCGAGGTCGGCACGCCGTTCTACTGCTATTCGACCGCGGCTTTCGAAGGGCAATATCGGGCCCTCGATCGTGCTTTTGCCGGGACCGATCACCTCATCTGCTACGCGATGAAGGCGAATTCCAACCAGGCCGTGCTCGCGACAATGGCGCGGCTCGGCGCCGGCATGGATGTGGTGTCGGTCGGGGAGTTGAAGCGTGCGCTGGCGGCCGGTGTGCCCGCATCGAAGGTGATCTTTGCGGGCGTCGGCAAGACGCGCGATGAGATGGCATTCGCGATTTCGCAGGGCATCCTGGGCTTCAACGTCGAGAGCGAGTCGGAGCTCGAGGCGCTGTCTTCCGTGGCGGTCGAACTCGGCCGAACCGCGCGCATCGCATTGCGCGTCAATCCGTATGTGGATGCCAAGACGCACGCCAAGATCTCGACGGGCAAATCCGAGAACAAGTTCGGCATTCCCTTCAATGATGCGCCGCGCCTGATGGATCGGGCACGTGCGCTGCCGGGGTTGGCTGCCGTCGGCATCCACATGCACATCGGCAGCCAGATCACGGACGCGAAGCTGTCGCCGTTCCGCGATGCATTCACGCTGATGCGCGAGCTGGCGCTGGACTTGCGCGCGCGCGGGCATGAACTCGAGCATCTCGATCTCGGCGGCGGGCTCGGCGTGTCCTACGTACTCGGCAACCAGCCGCCGCCCGATCCCGCGGCCTATGCGGCGGTGGCGAAGGAGGTGCTCGGCGATCTCGGTTTGAAGCTCGTGATGGAACCAGGGCGGTTGCTCGTCGGCAATGCGGGCGTGCTGGTGACGCGCGTGATCTTCGTCAAGGAAGGCGAGGGGCGGCGCTTCACGATCGTCGATGCCGCGATGAACGACTTGATCCGGCCGACGCTGTACGAAGCGCATCACGAGATCTGGCCGGTGGCCGAGGCGCATCGCGATGCCGGGACGGTGGTGCAGGATCTCGTCGGTCCCGTGTGCGAGACGGGCGACTATATCGCGCTGGAGCGGCCGCTGCCGCCATTCGTCGCCGGCGATCTGGTCGCCGTGATGACGGCCGGGGCCTACGGCGCCGTGATGGCATCGACGTACAACACGCGTCCGCTGGTGCCGGAGGTGCTGGTGCGCGGCAACGAGTGGGCCGTGGTCCGGCCACGGATGGAGGTCGAGGCGATCATCGCGCTCGATCGTCTGCCGGAATGGCTGGGGTAGTGGTGAGTGGTGAGTGGTGTGAAGGTCGACAGCCTTTTCACTCGCCGATCGGTTGCTTGTCAGCTGGGTCTCAGCCCGGCTTTTGCGAATTCGTCATGGCCGCGAAGTAAGGGAGGAAGTGCCGTGAGGCGGGTAACCTCGACGGTGCTGCTCTCGGTGGTGGCTTTCTCTGTGGACTGTAGGGCGGCCGTGCTGGAACGGCAGCCTGAAGGCGTGTCGCCGACATGCGCGATCGAGATCGAGTTCCGTTTGCGGCGGGACGGGTTCGATGGGTCGACCTTCGAGCGCTTGTTGCGCTTCGCCGAGACCGAGCCTCTTATCAAGCATCTCTACGACCTGCGCCAACGCTACGAGGACGGGCCGATCCTGTGCCTCGTGATCGATACCGTGGACGAGGCCCTGTCGGTCTTCGAGCGGCTGACCAACATCGTGCCCGTCCCGCGCGCCCGCTTGCCCCGCCTGCCGCCCCCGCCACCCGTCGTGCTGCGGTATAGGGGTGGTTGAGGTGGGGTGGTTCCCATCTTTGCATGTTCGGTCGTCATGGTCCGCGAAGGCGGACCACCCACGGCTCCTCGGAATTGATCGACTTGCGGTGCTTCCTCATCAGGGTGTCGTGGATGACCCGCCTGCGCGGGCCATGACGGTGGGTTTGGTTGGTGCGGAAGTGCCGTGCTCGAAAAACAGGTCGCCCCCACGCAGGCTTCCCGGTAAGCAGGCGGTATGACCGAAGCAAACGAAGTGAAAGAATTCGAGATATTTCTGGTGGCGGCGCCGGGGCTGGAGGCGGCGCTGTGCGAGGAGGCGCGCGAGAAGGGGTTTGCCGAGCCGACGGTGATCAAGGGCGGCGTAACGGTGCGGGGCGGGTGGCGCGAGGTGTGGCGCGCGAACCTGGAGATCCGTGGCGCGAGCCGGGTGGTGGCGCGCATCGCGCAGTTCCGGGCGTTGCATCTGGCGCAGCTCGACAAGCGCTCGCGGAAGGTGGCGTGGGGCGAGGCTCTGCGTCGCGATCGGCCGTTCCGCGTCGAGGCGACCTGCAAGACCTCGCGCATCTATCATTCGGGAGCGGCGGCGCAGCGCGTCGAACGCGCGATCAGCGAGGAACTCGGCGCGCCGTTGTCGGCCGAAGCGGAGGTGTGCATTCGCGTGCGCTTCGAAGACGACATGTGCACGATCGGCGTCGATACGTCGGGAGAGCTTCTGCACAAGCGCGGCTTCAAGGAGGCGGTGGCCAAGGCGCCGATGCGCGAGACGATGGCGGCGCTGCTGCTGCGTCTGTGCGGATATGACGGGCGCGAGCCGGTGCTCGATCCGATGTGCGGATCGGGGACGTTCGTGATCGAGGCGGCGGAAGTTGCGGCGGGGCTGATGCCGGGCCGCTCGAGACATTTCGCGTTCGAGCATCTGGCGTCGTTCGACGAGGCCGCGTGGGCCGGGATGCGTGAGGCCGCTTGTGGTGCGGCGGCGGTGCCGTCGGTGCGGTTCTACGGCAGCGACATCGACGCGGGCGCGATCGTGATGAGCCGGGCGAATGCGGAGCGCGCGGGCGTCGCCGCTTTCTGCGAGTTCAAGCAATTGGCATTCAGTGAAATCGTTGCGCCTGAAGGTCCGCCCAATTGTTCAGGAGGATTGGTCATCATCAATCCGCCCTACGGCGACCGGATTGGTGACAAGCCGCGGCTGACGTCGCTCTACCGCTCGATGGGGGAGACGCTGAAGGCGCGTTTCACCGGCTGGCGCGTCGGCATCGTGGCGAGCGACGAGGCGTTGGCGAATGCGTGCGGATTGCCGTGGCTACCCACGCAAGGCTCGATCTCGCACGGTGGTTTGCGCGTGACGCTGTACCAGACGGCGGCTCTTGCTTAGGCGACTCAGAACAATAACTGCTTCGATTTTCACACGGGCCTCTCGGTTCTCCTCCCCCCCTTGTGGGGGAGGTGGCCCGTAGGGCCGGAGGGGGGAAGTCCAGCGAAAACCGTGCAATTGAATGCTCCTGAAAATCACCCCACCCCTGCCCCCTCCCCATTCAGGGGAGGGGGACTACTTCGCCTTTGATGCTTGCGTATGGGACAAGCGAAGCAGATGTGTGAACGCCGTAGCCCACAGTGAGGGGAGGAGAAGTGCGAGTCGGCCTGCACATCGAAGGCTCGAACCCTACCTACACCTGCTCAGCCGCCTGGAACACCTTGGCGCGCGCGCGGGCCTCGAGGGCGGGCAGCACCTCGTTGCCGAACAGGCGCAGGTTGTCGGCGGTGTCTTCGTGGCCGAGATTGCCGCCCTGCATCATCAGCATGAGATGGCCGAGGCCGCCGATGCCGTCGGTGAAGCGCTCGATCTGCTTCACCACCTTGTCGGGCGTGCCGCAGAACAGCAGGCCGATGTCGATCAGCTCGTCGATCGAGGCGTTGATCGGCTGGATCATCTTGCCATCAGGCGAGGCGATGGGGCGGATCGCGCGCGGGTTCGACGGCTTCGTGCGCAGCATCCGCACGAGCGCGTCGTTGGAGAAGTAGCCCGGCGGTTGCTTGAAGGGCGGTGCGACTTGTGCGGTCGTCCTGATGTAGTCGACGATCGGCTCCGCGCGGCGGCGCGCCTCGGCGTCCGTGGATGCGGTTGCGGCGAGCGCCAGATAAGCGAGGCGGTCGACGGGGATCTCGCTGCCGCGGCCGGTGGCGCGCCAGCCTTCGGCATAAGCCTTGTGCAATTCCTTCGTCGCGCCGAAGCCGCCGAGGAAGCTCGCGATGACGTAGCCGCGCCGGCCGAGATCGCGGGCGTTGCCGGGGCTGCCCGTCGTCACCCACACGGGCGGGTGGGGCTGCTGCATCGGGCGCGGCCAGACGTTGATGTTACGGTGATGAAAGAACTCGCCCTCGAAGTTGAAAGGGCCGTCGTGCGTGGTCATCGCCTTGATGATGATGTCGTGCGATTCCCAGAAGCGGTCCATGAAGCGCAGCGGATTGGAATTCGCCGGCGTGATCTCGTAGGGGATGCCCTTGACGAAGCCCATCTCGAGACGTCCGCCGGAGATCACGTCGATCATCGACAGTTCCTCGGCGATGCGCACGGGATCGTTGCGGTTCGCGATGGGCACGCCGAGGATGAGGATGCGCGCCTTCTTTGTAATGCGCGCGAGAATGCCGAGGACGACGGTTGCCGAGGACGTGATGCACGTCGCGGTCTGGTGGTGCTCGTTGACCATCAGATCGAGGCCGACTTCATCGGCGATCGCCCATTCGTCGAGGTAGCGATTGTAGAGCTTGTGCGCCTCTTCAGGCCGGCACAACTGGTTGGGGAGCGTGACGCGCAGCGTCGGGCGGTCGAGCGACCAGGCTTCGGGGTAGGGCTGCTCGGAAAAATGATAGATGCGCATAATCGTGTGCCTCAGCGATGAGCCGGCGTCGTCGCTGCAGCGGGCAGCGTGTCGATGAATTTCGCGATTGCTGCGAGCGTGGCCGCGGGTTGCTCGACGTGGGGCAGGTGGCCGGCGCGTTCGATCTTCTCGAGGCGGGCGCCGGGGATCTTCTCGGCAAGCATTGCGGCGACTGTCGGGGCGACGATGCGATCGTCCGAGCCGCGCAGAACTAGAGTCGGTGCGGAGATGCGATGGAGCCGGCGGGCGAGCTTGGGGTCGTGCATGTAGGGCTGCCAGACGAAACGGGCGAGGGCTTCGCGGGCGCGCACGCGATCGGTGACGGCCGCCTCGGGCAGCTCGGTGTGATCGACCTGGAAGCGCGCGGGATCGGCGAAGGCGAGCTTGACGAGGTCGGCTTCGGTGTGGGCGAACAGGTCGACGTAATCGCGCGCATCGCGGTTGCCGGCCTTGACGCCCATCGGGCCGATCAGGACGAGCCCGGCGATGCGCTGGCAGGATTTGATCGCCATCTGGGCGGCGACATAGGCGCCGAGCGAGGCAGCGACGATCGTCACGTCCTTCGCTGACTTGTCGTTGGCGAGAATGTGCTCGACGAGGTCGAGGTAGAGATAGGAGAGGTCGTCGGCCGTTGTCAGGTGATTGGCGGCGTCGTGCTTGCCGAAGCCGGGATGCACCGGCGCCGATACGCGTCCAAGTTTGGCAAGACCGGACGCGAACGCCGCGTCCGATGCCAGCCAGATGCCGGCGGAGAGAAACACGATGTTGCGGCCGGAGCCCGAGACCGAGAGATCCAAGGGTTGCCCCAGAAGCTCCACTGTCGACTTCGCCGGCTCGGACATACTCGCGTTTCTCCCTGCTTGCGGTGCGTGCGCCGTTTCCTGATCAGCCCGCCGCGCTCGAGGGCAGTTGCTGATCGGCCTTGCGCCAGTTGTGGTACTTCTCGGGCACCTCGAACCACTCCGGCTTCATGCGGCTCTCGACGCCGTTCTTCTTCAGGATCGCCTCGTATTCCTTGCGGATGTACGGGTCCTCGAACCAGTAGGGGATCGCGGTGCCGCCTTCCTGCAGTTCCATGCCGGTGTAGTCGATGTGCTTCTGGCCGGGAGGACCGGGATCGCGGCCGGGGTTGTGCGGGCCGAACCACGCGGTGAGGCGGAACGGCTCGTTCCCCACTGAGTAATGGCCGTGATACCAGCGCGCGCCGCCGGGGGCTGCCGTGACGAGGCCGAACTGCTCGTAGTCGACTTTGCGGACTTCCTTCTCGTTGCCGTCCTTCCAGGGCGTCTCGCCGGCCCGCTCGGGCCACGAATAGGTGTAGCCCTTGCCCTTCAGGCAGATCAGCACGGCAGCCGAGGTGTGCGCGTGCAGTTTCGAATAGCGGCCGAGCTCGTGCTGGCCGATCCAGTAGTAGAACTGGTTGTTGGTCATGAACGGCTCGACCCGGCGCCAGCCGACCGAGCGGCGGTTGTCGAGCGGCAGGTCGCAGTTGATCACGTCGGGGATGAAGTTGGTGCGGCGCATGGCGAGGCCGCGCACGGGATCGGGCTCGATGTCGTCCTTGTACTTGAAGAAGTCGTCGGCGCCGGAGAAGCGATCGCGGAACACGAACGGGTTCTCGAACACGGCGGGGACCGAGTTGATCATGTTGAGAACGTTGGGCGCGGTCGTGCCGGCGATCAGCACGGCGGGTGAGGACGTGGCGTTGACGATGCGGTGCATGGCGTTCATCGGGATCGAGAACATCGAGCCCTTCTGCCACTCGAAGGTATGACGCTTGCTGTCGCCTTCGTGCCAGACCTCGGTGGAGCCGCGGCCGTCCACGACGAGGAAGATCTCCTCGTACATATGCTTTTCGGGGTTGAGCGCGCCGCGGGCGGGCACCTCGACGACGTACATGCCCCACTTGGTCTCGGTGCCGTAGAGCTGGACGTAGGTGCCGCGGCCGCCGGTGCGCTTCCAGGGGGCGAGCGGCAGGTCGAGCACGGTGCGGACGCCGTTGCCGCGGAAGCAGGGAATACCCTCGCTCTCCATGAACGCGTCGTACGGTGTCGGCTGCTTCTTGAACTCGCCGAACCCTGCCCGCTTCATGCCGGACGGTTCGTGCCAGTGTACGCCGTCATGCTTGCCGGGGGTGTCGTGAGCCATGGGGGATTCCTCGCCGTCATTAGAGACTATCGTCGTAGTGAAGTGCGCTGGGCACGGGGGGAGTGTCAAGAGTTGCGGCGGAGAGAGGGACACCGTTGCGCCGCACTTCGGGCGGATCGGCCGTTTGGACGTATGCGCCGTTGGCTTCGCGCCTTGCAAGCGCCCAACACTTTGAGCATGGTGAATACACGGTAGGCGCACCCGGTTCCGTGTCGATCCATGGTGTCGACAGGGGGCCGCCGGTGCGGGAAATTTTGCCAGCGTCGAGGAGCGTACCGATGGACCAGGAGGCCTGGAACCAGATCTACAATGATCTGGAAAGGGACATGGCGGGGCTGGCCAAGCGTGACGGCGGCGGCTCTGACCTCGATGTCATCCTCGCGATCGACAGGGCGCGCTTCGCGATGGAGCGCGGCGACACCGACGAGGCGATCGCGCTGATCCAGGAGGTGAAGCAGCGGTTGCGTAGCGGCGATGGCGCGGTGACGCGGAGCAGGGGGTCTTCGGCGGGCATCGACCGGCTCGAGGCGCTCGAGGACAACCTGCATTCGACGACACGGCTCGGCTCTGCCCGGCTCGAGATCGTGGGCGAAGAGGAAGAGGAGCCGACGCGCGCGGCGAGCCAGAACACCAAGGTCAACAAATCGATCAAGTTCGATGAGGTGGAGGACGAAATCCTGCGGATGTGGAGTTCGTGCAAGATCCGCCCGGAGAAGGCCGGTGCGGTGCGCCGCGAGGCCGACCGGGTCGTGCAGAACCGTAAAGTCTACGAGGCGATCTCGGCGAGGACCCAGGTGCCGTGGTGGTTCATCGGCCTCATTCACGGCATGGAATGCTCGTTCTCGCTCGCCAAGCACCTCCACAACGGCGACAGCCTGAAAGCGCGAACGTGGCAAGTGCCGGCCGGACGGCCGAAAGACGGCAGTCCGCCGTTCACGTTCGAGGCGAGCGCTGTCGATGCGCTGCACGTCGACGGTTTCGCCGGTAAGACAGACTGGCAGCTCGCCATGGTGCTGTACCGGCTCGAACGCTACAACGGCTTCGGGTATCGCAGGAAATTCGGGTTCGCCTCGCCCTACCTGTGGAGCTACACGCACCACTTCTCGTCCGGCAAATATGTGAAGGACGGTGTGTTCGATGCGAATGCGACGTCCAAGCAGTGCGGTGCGGCCGCGATGCTGAAGGATCTCGTACAGCGCGGCGTGGTGACGGTGGACGAGAAGAAGCCCGAGCCGGTGGTGGCGGTCGCGCCCAAGCCGACTGTTGTGGCGACGCCGGGTCCGGCGACAGTTCAAACGCCGGCGCCCCCAGCCGCCCCGGTCGCGGCACCGGAGGTGGCAGCCGCACCGGTGCCTCCGTCGGCTCCCCTTTCGGCCCCTGCTTCGCCGCCAGCGCCTTCAGTTGCGGAACCTCCGGTCGCGGCACCTGTGCCCGCCGCAACGCCGACCGGACCGGTCGCTGCACCGGGTGTTGCCCCGGCCGCCGCACCTGCGCCAGTTCCAGCCGCTGCTGCGCCTCAGGCGGCACCAGTTTCGCTTGCGCCCGCTGCAGCCCCGGTCCCGATAGCACCGGTTCCAGCGGCGGCACCGGTTCCCGTGCAGGCGGTACCTGCGGTCGTTCCGGCTTCTTCCCCGCCATCGGCGCCGACACCGGGTGCACCGTCGGCAGGCGCTGTGTCTCCGGCAGTCGCGGCAGCGCTCGCGGAACTCGCGAAGCGGTCGAAGTAGGGTCGTGCCGCTGTGGCGGGATCAGCGCGGGGGATACCAGGCGGGTTTGCGGCGTTCGAGGAAGGCGGCGACGCCTTCCAGCGCTTCAGGCGTCGCGAAGGTATCGATGTTGGCGTGATGCTCGCGGGCGGCGCGAAGCTCGTCCATGATGCCGGGGTAGGCGCGGTTCAGGTGGGCCTTGAGTTCGGCTTGTGCGCCGGGGGCGCCGAGCAGGAATGCTTCGATCGCGGCGTCGAGTGCTTTTGCCACGTCGCCTGCGGCGTGAACCTCGTCGACCAGCCCTGAGCGGAGGGCGTCGGCCGCCGCCAAGCGCGTGCCCGAAAGTGCGAGCCGGCGATACGCGCGCAGACCGATCGCGCGGATGAGCACCGGGGCGACGCCGACCGGGGCGACGCCACTGCGGATCTGCGGCAGCGAGAAGAACGCGGTGTCTTCGGCAAGGACCATGTCGCAGCAGGCGACGAGGGCTACCGCGCCTCCGACGCAGGCGCCTTGGACGACGGCGATGGTCGGCTTGGTGAAGCGCTCCAGCAGCATGAAGACGTCGATGAAGCCGGTGTGCTTGACGTCGGTGTGTTTCGCGTCGCTGCCTGCGCCGCTGGGTTTTGACATGTCGGCGCCGGACGAGAAGTGCTTGCCGGCTGCCCGCAGGACAATGAGGCGGACGCCCGGATCAGCGTCGAGGCTATTCAGCGTGTGGGTCAACTCGTCCAGCATGGCCTGATCGAAGGCGTTCATGTGATCTGGGCGATCGAGTGTGATCGTGGCTGCGCCGCGGGGAGAAGTTTCGCAGCGGATGGTCGTGAGCTTCATGGCGGCGTTCCGTTCCGGTCTGCGCGTTCCTGTCCGATGGACGTGGGGCCGGACCTACGATGCCGGCCGCGTCTCTGCGATCAGTTCGTCTACGACGTCGACGAGGCCGGCGCTCGCGGCTTTGCCTGCCGCGATCGCCGATGAGAACGTCGCGAGCTGGCGGTCGGCGCTCGTGCCGGCTGCGACGATGGCGCGGGTATGCTCGATCTCGGCGGTACAACCCAGTGCGTCGGCGTCTTCCGCGACCAGCGCCAGCAACTCGTCGAGCAGTGTCGCGAACGGGACGAGCTTGCCCTTGCCGAAGTCGAACAGCTTACCGCTCGCGCCGTAGCGCTGGGCGCGCCACCGGTTCTCTTCCAGCAGGAAGACGGGGTAGGTGCGCCAGCTCAGGTTCTGGCGGCGCTGGCGCCACAACATCCGGCAGGTGCAGACATAGAGCGCGGCGACGGCCAGCGCATCGGCGGGCCGCGTGCACACGTCGGTGACGCGCATTTCGAGCGTGGGATAGCGGGATGAAGGGCGAATGTCCCACCAGATCTTGCTCGCGTCTTCGATCACGTTCTCGCCGGTGAGCACGTCGACGATACCCTGGTATTCGTCCCAGCTCGACAAGCGGCCGGGGAGACCGGTGCGCGGCAACTCCCGCATCATCGCGAGACGGTAGCTCTTGAGGCCCGTGTTTTCGCCCTCCCAGAACGGCGAGGAGGTCGAGAGGACCAGCAGATGCGGCAGGAAATAGCGCATCTGGTTCATCAGATCGATGCGCAATTCGGGATCTTCGATCCCGACGTGGACGTGCATGCCGCAGATCGCCAGCCGCCGGGCGACACCGGCGAGGTCGTTGGCGAGGCTCTGGTAGCGGGTCTTGTCGGTGGGGGAGACGGACGCGGCCGAACCGAACGGGTGGGTGGCGGCAGCGATCGGGGCGAGGCCGTGATCGGCTGCCAGCCGGGAGATCGTCGTGCGCAGGCGGACGAGATCGTCGCGGGCGTCGCCGATGCGGGTCACAGGGCGGGTGCCGACCTCGATCTGGGATCGGAGAAATTCGGGGCTGAACTGGCTGCCGAGCGCGGCTTCGCAGGCGCTCATCAGCTCGGGCGGAGCGGGGGCAAGGTTTCTGCTCGCGATATCAACGAGGTGATATTCCTCCTCGATCCCGAAAGTGAAACTGGGCTCGGAAACGGCCATTTGTTTTTCCCTGCGCAGGAGTGTCGGCCGTGCCACAGCCGTCATAGTCGCGGCGTAGTTCATGGCGTAAGGTGAGCAACCTAAGCCCAAGCATGGAGACCGGACAATGCCGCAGCAAGCCACCGACATTTTCAATGTGATCTGGTCTTACCTGTCGCAGCTCGACCGTGGTCTCGTGATCATGTTGGTCAACGGTCTGATCGCTGGGTGGCTGGCCGGACAGATCCTCGGTGGCGGTGGTCTCCTGCGCAATCTCGTCGTCGGCGTGATCGGTGCGTTCGTCGGCGGCGCCATGGTGAAATACGGCCTGCTCAATCTGCCCGCGTCCGTCACCAATGTGACCAACTCCGTGCCCTATGGCACGCAGATCCTGATTTCGACCATCGGCGCCATGATCGTCGTCCTGATCGCCCGTTTCCTCGGACGAAGCTAGTTTTTCGCCTCATTCACAACATTCAAGCGGTTGCCATCCCGGTGCTCGTCACCGGATCCATCCCGTAGCCAACGCAGGCGGTTGTTGTCGGCTGGACCCCGGCAACAAGTGCCGGGGTGACATCGGGTTGTCTTTGCATGAATTCGGACACGAGGTCGCCTGAAGTCGAGGGCTGCCATGCACGGTGTCGCGCTGGCGGAGCAGCGCGTTTGCGCCTAAATAGGCGGTCATGGTCACCCTGATCGACAATACCAAGCCGCGGCATCCCGAGAAGGCCAACCGGCCCGATACGCCCGTGCTGCCCAAACCGGATTGGATCCGGGTCAAGGCGCCGGTCTCGCCGGAGTACGAGCGCACGCGCGCGATCGTCCGGGACAACAAGCTCACCACCGTTTGCGAAGAGGCGGGCTGCCCGAACATCGGGGAGTGCTGGACGCAGCGGCACGCCACCATGATGATCATGGGCGAGATCTGCACGCGCGCCTGCTCGTTCTGCAACGTGGCGACGGGCAAGCCGCTGCCACTGGATGCCGACGAGCCCGAGAACGTCGCCAATGCGGTGGCCAAGCTCGGTCTCGCGCATGTCGTGATCACGTCGGTCGACCGGGACGATCTCGAGGACGGTGGTGCTGCTCATTTCGCAGCCGTGATCCGTGCGATCCGTGCGCGCGGGCCGGAGACGACGATCGAGGTTCTGACCCCTGATTTTCTGCGCAAGCCCGGCGCGCTCGAAGTGGTCGTCGAGGCGCGGCCCGACGTGTTCAACCACAATCTCGAAACGGTCCCCGGCCTCTATCTCAAGATCCGGCCGGGCGCGCGGTACTTTCATTCGCTGCGGCTGCTGCAACGGGTGAAAGAACTCGATCCCACGATGTTCACGAAGTCCGGCATCATGGTCGGGCTCGGCGAGACGCGCGAGGACGTGCTGCAGGTGATGGACGACATGCGCTCGGCCGACATCGATTTTCTGACGATCGGCCAGTACCTTCAGCCCACGCGCAAGCACGCCGAGGTGAAGTCCTTCGTGACGCCGGACGAGTTCAAGGCGTTCGAGCGCACGGCACTGAGCAAGGGCTTCCTGATCGTGGCGTCGAGTCCGCTCACGCGCTCGTCCTACCACGCTGATGCCGACTTCGCGCGGATGAAGGCGGCGCGGGTGGCTGCCCAGGGTTGAGGAAGGGGTCCAGGACCGGGGTGGGGGCCGGGGAATCCCCGTGGTGTTTCGCCACGATGGAACGGCCGCGAGAATCCACGATATAACTCTTGTGGATCAGTCGCCCAGGGCCAGGAAATGCCGAGCTTCGCAACCAAGCGCCGTGTGCCCTACTCGCCGCGCCAGATGTACGACCTCGTGGCCGACATCGAGCGCTATCCGGAGTTCCTGCCGCTGTGCGAGGGGCTGACCCTGCGCTCGCGCGAGGAAAAGCCGGATCGCACGATCATGGTCGCGACCATGGTGGCCGGCTATCAGGCGATCCGCGAGAGTTTCACCACGCGCGTGACGCTGCTGCCGGACGATCAGAAAGTGCTCGTCGAGTATCTCGACGGGCCGTTCAAGAGGCTCGAAAATCGCTGGACTTTCAAGCCTCTATCTGGCGGTGGCTGCGATGTCGATTTCTATATCGACTATGAGCTCAAGTCGCTCATGCTGGGGATCCTTGTGGGCGCCGTGTTCGACAAGGCGTTCCGCAAGTTCTCCGAAGCGTTCGAGACGCGCGCGCGGGCGGTGTACGGCCGCGACCTCGGGGTGTCCGCGCAGTCGGTCTGAGGCGCCGATGCTATCTCGCGCGGCGGACCACGAAGCGGATCTCACCTTCCTGCCGGCCGCTCGCGGGATTTGGGACTGGCGCCAGGGTGACGCTCTCCAGCGCTTTGCCGAGCGCTGCTGCGGGACCGTCTCGGCGGAGATCATCGTCGCCCCTGAAATAGAGCTGGGTCGTCAGCGTCGGCCCGCCCGGCGGATGGATCTTGACGTGAATGTGCCGCGCGCGGCCCGGATAGCGGGCCGGAATGATCGTTCTGAAGCTGAAAGCGCCGGCCGCGTCGGAGACTGTCTGGCCATAGAACTGGAACGCCATGTCGCGGTTCTTCATTTTGCTGTCGCCGGGGTGCAGATAGATGCCTTGCGCGTCGGTCTGCCAGATTTCGATGCGGGCGTTCGCGATGGCGCGAGCTTCGGGATCGACGACCACACCTTTGATGTCGATTGCGTCGCCCTTGGCTACGGGGCCAGTGCCGATGCGGGTGAGGTCGTTGTCCGTCTCGCTCGGCTTGACGCGCGAAGGGTAGTAGGGGCCTTCGGTCTGGGGCGGTGTGAGCGGTAGCTTCTGTTGCGCGCCGGCAGATGATGCGACGGCGTGAGCTACGGCAAGTGCGGACAGGCCGATGGCGAGCGTGAAAGTGCGCATGGGGGCTCCTCTACGGTGAAGAATGGAGCGGAAACGCTGGAGCCGAGCCCATGCCGTCGCTGTCTCACTCGATCGTGATCGAGGCTATGCCGCGACAGCCTCGAACAACATGTCGAGCGCGGTTTCGACCGTCGCCATCCGGATTTGGCTACGGCTGAGGTTCCCGTAGCGCATTTCGCGGTGGCGTGGTGGTTTGCCGTCCGCCTGGACGCAGAGGTGGACGAGGCCGACGGGTTTCTCGTCCGTGCCGCCGCCGGGGCCGGCGACACCTGTGACGGCAACGGAGATCTGCGCGCGGGAATTTGCGACGGCGCCGGCTGCCATCGCGAGCGCCGTTTCGCGGCTGACGGCGCCGACGCTCGCCAGCGTCGCCTCGGGTACGCCGAGCAACTCCATCTTGGCATCGTTGGAATAGGTGACGAAGCCGCGCTCGACGACATCGGAAGAGCCGGGGATCTCGGTCAGCAGTGCGGCGATCAGGCCGCCGGTACAACTCTCGGCCGTCGCGATCTTCAAGCCGCGCTCGCGCAGGCGCTGGAGCAACGCCGCGGCTCGATCGGTCAGTTGGCGCTCGAACATGATGGTATCGTCCGGATACGAAAAGCCCCGCACCTCGAGGAGGTAGCGGGGCGCGAGCTCGATGGCAACGAATTGCCGTCGGATCAATCCGTCACGAGGCGCTCGGCGTTGCCGAGGAGCGCATCGAGTGTACCGCGCGTTTCCGGCCCCATCAGGGAAACAGCCCGGTTTTGAGCCGCGAGCCAGACCGGATAGGCTTCCTTGATGACCGACTGGCCTTTCGGCGTCAGGTGCAGGCCACGGCCACGACGGCCCGCGGGCGGGTCCATGGTGATGAGGGTCAGCGCCAGCATGCGCTTGAGATTGCGGGACAGCGTTGATTTTTCGATGTCCAGATCCCCGCCGATCTCGACGGCGGTGATGCCGTCCCGGGAGGCGAGCTGCGTCAGCAGCGTGAACTGGCTCGCGGTGATGCCCAGCGGTCGCATCGCGTCGTCGTAGACGCGGGTGACGATCCGGGACAGTTGCCGGACCCGTGTCGCGATGCACGCGTTGGCCGTCGTATCGGCTATGCGCTCGAGATCGTTCGTATGGGTGGTCGCCGTCGGCGTCATGACGTTCATAGGAGCCCTCGTGCCCGCTCTTGGGTCTACAACCCCGAATTGCTGTGATTCGCGGCCGCACAGCAAGCCGTAGTCACACTTGTGATGTGCATGACCCGAAAAAGGTGGCCGAGCGGCATGTAATCCGGGGCCGGGAGGGCGCGGCGTAGCGACAAGGCTGGTGACAAGGCTGGGTGATTGGGGTAATGAGCCCCATCATTTCCCCCAATCGTGGGTGCATGAGCCCGCCCGACGCGCCCCTTTCCGGGGCCGTACCGGCTGCGGCTCCTCTGCGTTCGATCCAAAAGAACAAGATGGAACAGCGACTATGAACATCATCGAGCAGATCGAGAAAGAGCAGATGGCGGCCATCACCGCCAAGCGCGTCGTTCCCGATTTCTCCCCCGGAGACACCGTCAAGGTGATGGTGCGGGTGGCTGAAGAAGCCGAGTCCGCTGCCAAGGGCAAGGCCAAGGGCGGCAAGAAGGAAGCTCCGAAGATCACGTATCGCCTGCAGGCCTACGAGGGCGTGGTGATCGCCCGCGACGGCAAGGGGATCCAGGAGAGCTTCACGGTTCGCAAGATTTCCTACGGTGAGGGCGTGGAGCGCGTGTTCCCGGTCTACTCGCCGTTCATCGCCGACATCGAAGTGGTCCGCCGCGGCCGCGTCCGTCGCGCGAAGCTCTATTATCTGCGCGGTCGCCGCGGCAAGTCGGCTCGTATTCTGGAGCGGTCGGATGCGCGCGCCAAGCGCCTCAACGCCGCCTTCAAGGGCTTCAAGCGGCCGAAGGGCTCGCCGGACGATCTCACGAAGATCTCGAAGATCGACAAGGACATGGACGCCCAGCTCAAGAAGCTCAATGTTCTGCGCTACGACCAGATCGCCGCGTTCTCAGACGAGGACATCGCCAATCTCGACGACGTGCTGCAGCTCAACGGCCGCATCGAGAAGGAAGACTGGATCGGGGAAGCCCGTCGGCTGATGTCGGAAGCGGCAGCGGCGGAAGCTCCGGCCGAAGAAGCCAAGAGCTGAGGCTTCGGGCCGAGTTCGATCGCGCCAGGCGGGGATGCGTCGGCGCGCTCGAAACCTCCGCGTCCTCCTCAGGTATCGAGCCCCGGTCGCGCCCAGTTGCGCTGCCGGGGTTTTGCTTTCGAGGCATTCGAGCGCTCCAGGGCCGCGGGCCGATGGCTGCGCAAGCCGCGATTGCGCGAGGGCGCAATTCCACTACATTGAGACCGATGATCCGATCTCGCTGAAAGCCGCACGGAACCATGACCAATATGCAGCATAGTCGAGCGAGCAAAGTTGCCGACGAGCCTTCGAGCGAGGGCCCCATCCGGCTCTACAAACCGGCGGATTTCGAGTGCATGCGAAAAGCGGGGCAGTTGGCGGCCGGCGCCCTCGACATGCTCGTCCCTCACGTGAAGCCGGGGGTTTCGACGCAGCGGCTCGACGATCTCGTTCTGGAATTCGCGCTCGATCACAAGGCGGCGCCGGCGCCGCTGCACTATCGCGGTTTTCCCCGGGCGATCTGCACGTCGACCAATCATGTCGTGTGCCACGGCATCCCCAGTTCCAAGCCGATGCGCGAGGGTGACATCATCAACATCGACGTGACGCTGATCGTCGACGGCTGGTACGGCGACACGAGCCGCATGTACACCGTCGGCGCCGTCAACCGCCGCGCGGAGCGGCTGATCGATGTGACGCACGAGGCGATGATGCGGGGGATCGCGGCGGTGAAGCCCGGCAATACCGTCGGTCATATCGGCGAGGCGATTCAGACCTTCGCGGAAGGCGAGCGCTGCAGCGTGGTGCGGGAGTTCTGCGGACATGGGCTGGGGCGGGTGTTCCACGACCGGCCGAATATCCTGCACTACGGCAAGGCCGGGGAAGGTCCCGAGCTGAAGCCCGGCATGCTGTTCACGATCGAGCCGATGATCAACCTGGGCAAGTCGCCGGTAAAAGTCTTGTCGGACGGGTGGACGGCGGTGACGCGAGATCGGGAGCTGTCGGCGCAGTTCGAGCATACGGTCGGCGTGACGGAGACGGGCTGCGAGGTGTTCACGTATTCGCCGGCGGGATATCACAAGCCGCCTTACGTGATCGCACCCTGATCTTTCGACCGATCGGGCAACTCGAGCGGAGCAGGTGGGAATGTCGGCAGCTGGCAAGGATGGTCAGCGCCGGTCGGCGCAGGCGGACGCCGATGACGGCGCCGAGGCTCGCGCGCAGCCGGGCCTGTTCGAGGCGCCCGTCAAGGCAGCGGAAACGCCGAGCTACCACGGCCATCGTGAACGTCTGCGCAGCCGCCTGATGGAGGGCGGCTCGGATGCCATGCCCGATTACGAATTGCTCGAGCTCGTGCTGTTCAAGGCCTATCCGCGTGGCGATACCAAGGATCTAGCCAAGCGTCTGATCGCGCGGTTCGGCTCGTTCGCGGAGGTCATCAACGCGCCCGATCTGCTGATCGAGGAAGTGAAAGGCGCAGGCCCGCGCGTCGTGCAGGAATTGAAAATCGTGCGCGCGGCTGCGTTGCGGATGATGCAGCGGCAGGTGATGCAGAAGCCGGTGCTGGGCACGTGGAGCCAGGTCGTCGAATACTGCCGGGCGTCGATGGCCTATGAAGCGCACGAGTTGTTCCGCATCCTGTTCCTCGACAAGAAGAACCGCCTGATCGCCGACGAGATCCAGGGCGAGGGGACGGTCGATCACACGCCGGTCTATGTGCGCGAGGTGGTGAAGCGCGCGCTGGAGCTGTCATCCACCGCGATCATCCTCGTGCACAATCACCCGTCCGGCGATCCGGCGCCCTCGCGCGCGGACATCGAGATGACGAAGCACATCATCGACGTGGCAAAGCCGCTCGGCGTGGTCGTGCACGATCACGTCATCGTCGGCCGGCAGGGGCATGTGAGCTTCCGCGGTTTGAAGCTGATTTGAGGGGCGAGACCGTCAGTCGCTGGCCGATGCTGCATGGGCCAGGGTGCGTGCGGCGAGCTTGCGGCGCAGGGACATCGGCAGGCGTTCGATGTTGGACTTGATGGCGGGGAGGACCCTGCCGTCGACGATCTTCGAGACGATCCGGCCGCGGGCGGTCAAGCCCATCTGGTAGTCGGCGACGGCGACGGTGACATCGGCCCAGTCGAGTTTGTACTCGGCTTTCGGCGGCAGCAGGTCCACTGCTTCGAGGCCCTCGGCTTCGGCCAGACGCAGGATCGCCTCGAGGTTCAGCACGCCGACGCCGTGCTTTTCCATGTCGTGGGTGTAGGTGATCATGTGCAGCATCAGGCGACGCTTGCAGCGGAAGCCCAGTGCGAATGCGACGGGACGTCCGTCCACTGCGAGTTCGAATGCTGCGCAGCCGGTGGCGCGATCGGGGTCGGTTGCGGCGCGATCCAGCAACCGGTCGACCAGCGGGTCGCCGAGGGAGGGAGATACGAGGCCGCGGCGCATCAGCCAATCGCGCTTGTCGGCGAGGCCGGCGGCGAGGGCGGCGGAGGCGGCCTCGCTGGGGGGCAATTCGCGGAATACGACGACTCCGCGTTCTTCGAGGCGGCGCATGAGCCGGCGGCGGTTCTTCCTGGCCTTGCCGTTCTGCCGGCCCTCGAACGGTGAGCCGCCGGCGGCGAGCGTCACGCAGGGTGCTTCGACCGCCTCGGTTGGCGTTATCCCGAGGCTGGCGAGGAAGGGTGCGACCACGGCGTCGGAGCGGACCTTGCGCAATCGGAACATATCAGGCCGGATTTCGGCGCGAATGTAGTCGAAGGCGGCGTGCAGCGTTGCAGCCGCCTGCTCTGACGGATCGAGGATGACGTCGCCATATTGAGCGACGGGTTCGCCGAGCCAGCTCAGGCAGCGCACGCCGAAGCGGCGGGTTTCGACCAGCGGCCAGATCAAGACGAGGCGGCCTTCGCGGCGGGCCGTCACGATGGCGAGGCGGCAATCGCACCTGTGTCCGGGGGGCGTGCCGGGCGCGCCGAGATCATAGGCGGAGGCATAGAGCGTGGCGAAGGCGTGGGTCTGGAAAACCTGGGACGGTCGGCCGGCGCGTTCGAACAGGCTGCTCCATTCCGGTGCAAGAGCGGCAAGCGCTGTCGCATCCTGGACCATGTCGATCTGCAACTCGTCGTGCGTATGCGTGCTCGACGACGAGACCCGGGGAGTGGGAAGCTGGCGGACGGGTTCAGCGTCCGCTCGGCGGGGGATGGCGATGCGCGGAAGCGTACCGGATAATGTGATCATCGCGCCTGCCGCCCTTCTGAAGGAAGCCCTCGCGGCCTCGCCTGGGCAGGCATCAGCAAGGAGCATACCAGTGCGGCGGGCGATATGGTGGTGCGGGTTCTGGGTGCAGGAGAAATGACATGGACGAGTTGATCGTGATCGCGCAGCGGGTGGGCGCAAAGCTGAAAGAACGGGGCGAAACGATTGCGGTGGCGGAATCGTCGGCCGGCGGCCTGATCGCGGCATCGCTGCTGTCGGTCGGGGGCGCGTCGGCCTATTTCATCGGGGGCGCCGTGGTCTATACGCGAGCGGCGCGGCGGGGGCTGGTCTCCATCACCGATGCGGACATGGTGGGGTTCAGGCCATCGACGGAGCCTTACGCGATGCTTCTGGCGCGGCGCATCCGCCAGCGTCAGGCGAGTGTCTGGGGCCTCGGCGAAACGGGCGCGACGGGACCAACGGGCAACCGCTACGGCGACGCCGCGGGGCATTGCTGTATCGGCATCTCAGGGCCGGTCGAGAGTGTATCGACGCTGGAGACGGGGCGGACCGCTCGCGTCGAGAATATGCACCTGTTCGCCGCCAAGGCATTGGAAAATCTCGAGCAAGCGCTCATCCGAGCGGGTTGAGCATCGCGCGCGGTTCAGGTTTGCGGGAACAATCCGGCCCGAAATGCGTTGTCGACTTGGTCTGATGCGGCATCCCGCGATGGCCGATGCCAACGGAGGATCGCCGATGGGTGAAATCAGCAATCTCAATCCCGAGAGCGCGCGATTCAATCCCGAATCGCAGTTCGATGATCCAGAACACCTCGCAGAAGCGGCCGGTCTGACGCTCGGCCAGAAATATGCCACTCTGGAGCGGTGGCGAATGCTCGTGATGGAGCGGATGGCGGCGACCAACGAGGGTATGCCGTCGAACGGCCGGACGGGGCGGGATCTGGGACTTCTCGAGAAGATCGACGCGGCCCGGAAGTCGCTCGACGCGCGACACGAGCAGATCCGCACGTGAGTGTCGGTCGGGGGGCGTGGGAGGTAACGGGCCACCAGGGCCACGCTTTCGCTCCAATCGTTTGTAACTCCTTCGTTCGTTCAGCAAATCTCTATCCGGCGCGTCGTGACGGGCGGTGGAGCAGCTATAAGTTCGGGGTCGAAATCCCGATCTCGTCGGAGTGAACGCATGAGTGGCGAGGAGCCGGCAGTCCGACGGGGTGGTCCATCTATCGCCACGCGCATATCCCAAGCGTCCGCTACCCTGAACTGGGTCGCAATCGGCGGAATTGCCGTTGCCGTTGTCACCGGAGTAATCGCGGTTCGCCCATCCGAGCCGGTTGGGACGGCAGCGCTCTGGGGGGCCGGACGTGGATTGCCGGTCGCGGAAACGGCGGGGCCGGCCCCGCGGGAGCCGTACTCGTCATCGGTCGCACGTGACGCCAGCGGCGAAGCACTGATCACGGGCAGCATCCAGGTTGCGACCGCTGCGACGGAAAAGCGGCGAGGTTCACGGCAGGCCGCAGAGAGCAAGCCGGCTGAGAAGTCGGCCGACCGGGCGACCGACAAGTCGAACGACAAGTCGAATGGCAAACCGGCGGGGAAGACCGTCGAACCCATTGCAGCGCCGGCACCGCCACCTGCACCTGCGGCCAACGAAACGGCACCGACGTGGAGCGAGGATGTGACCCGATCGGCACGGGAAGAGTGCACGGCTTTGATGAGCAATCTCACAGCCGAGTGGAGCATGGTGCCGCCGATGCGAACGACGTCGTGCGGCGCGCCGGGGCCGATCACCTTGCGTTCCGTCGGTGCGGGGAAAGTGACGCTCGCTCCTGCCGCAATCACGAACTGTTCGACGGCCGCGGCGCTGGTGCGTTGGATGGACGAGCATGTGCAACCGGCCGCGGTGAAGCATTTCGGGGCCCGTGTCGCGCAGGTTTCAATTGCTGCGTCGTATGATTGCCGAAACCGCTACGGCCTGGCGAAAGCGCCGCTCAGCGAACACGCACTCGCAAACGCGATCGACCTGTCGAGTTTCAAGTTGACGAACGGAAAGGTGGTGACCGTCCTGGGCGGTTGGGGGCCGACGGCGCGCAACACGCAGACCGCGCCGGCCGTGGGGGCGGCAGTGCCCAAGGTTGACGGCAAGGCGAAGAGTGAAGCGAAAGTGCCGGCGAAGCCGGGCCAAGGTACGGATCGCATGGGGTTGGGCGCGAAGCCGGGCGAGGCCTCGAATTCGGTCAAGTACGCGACAACTGCAAGCGCGTCTTCGAAGGTGACGCCGGCTGCGGGGCCAGTCGGGCGGAGCGCGGAAGCGGAATTCCTGCGTGGAGTGCATTCGGGCGCCTGCTCGGTATTCGGAACCGTGCTGGGGCCGGAAGCGAACGAAGCGCATCTGGATCACTTCCATCTGGATATGAAATACCGGCGGCGGAGTTCGTTCTGCCAATAGTGCGAGGTGGGGAGCAGGAAACTGAAGCCGTCATTCGAGTTCCGTATGAGGCCGGAACGGATGATGTGCTGGAAGGTGTGCAAGCCGGGACAGCCGTCGAGAGATGTAGCGTAGCGGCTGAAGTGAGTTCGATCATCGGGTTCTGGGGCGCGGGGTCTGTCCCGTGGGGTATAGATGCGGTTTGCGTTCAGCGGGCTTCGGGTGGTCTCGGCCGCTCTTTCGTCGATCCTGGTCATGAATGTCGCTGCAGGCTCTCGCGCGGCTTTCGCGGACGGGGGCATGCCGTCGGCGATGGTGGTGCACGGGACGCTTCCAGCGCCGCATGCGTTCCTCGACTACTGCACGCGCGTGCCGACGGATTGTGCCGCGGGCAGCATCTCCGAAAACCGTGTCGTGCTCGACGACCGGGCCAGGGCGCAACTCGAGGCCATCAACGCGCGTGTGAACGCGGTAATCGCTCCAGCGTCCGATCAAGCCAACCATGGTGTCGGCGAGTTGTGGTCTCTGCCGACCTCGGGGCGTGGTGACTGCGAGGACTACGCCCTGCTCAAGCGGCACATCCTGCTGCGCCGGGGGTGGCCTGCGGGTGCGTTGTTGCTCACGATCGTCATCGACGCGAGGAACGAGGGCCATGCCGTGCTGACGGTGCGTTCCGATCTCGGCGATCTGGTGCTCGACAACACCGACGACCGGATCAGGCTGTGGCACGAGACCGGCTACCGGTTCGTGATGCGGCAGTCGTTCGCGAACCCGATGCAATGGATGGCGCTCGGACCGGTGGAGCGCGAGAGCCCACGGCATTTCACCGCGACGACGACGACGAGAGCGCGGCGATAGCGGCGGCATCGCCTTGGAACGTCACGCCAGCCAGCGTTTGCGGCGCTTGTAGCTCTTGACCTCGCGGAAGCTCGTCCGCTCGCCGCCGCCCGCCCCGAGGTAGAATTCCTTCACGTCCTCGTTCTCGCGCAGGGCCTGCGCGGTGCCGTCCATCACGATGCGGCCGGTTTCGAGGATGTAGCCGTAGGTGGCGTATTTCAGCGCGACGTTCGTGTTCTGCTCGGCGAGCAGGAAGCTGACGCGGTCCTTCTGATTGATCTCGTTCACGATCTCGAAAATCTGCGCGACGATCTGAGGGGCGAGGCCCATCGAGGGTTCGTCGAGCAGGATCATGGTAGGTCGGCTCATCAATGCCCGGCCGATGGCGCACATCTGCTGCTCGCCGCCCGAAGTGTATCCGGCCTGGCTCGTGCGGCGCTCCGCGAGGCGCGGGAAATAAGTGTAGACACGCTCGATATCGGCTTTGATCGCGGCGGCTCCGTCGCGACGCGTGAACGCGCCGGTCAGCAGATTTTCCTCGATGGTGAGATGGCCGAAGCAGTGTCGGCCTTCCATCACCTGGATGCAGCCGCGCTTGACGAGATCGCTCGGCGTCAGCGTGTCGATGCGCTCGCCCTTGAACTCGATGGAGCCCTTGGTGACTTCACCGCGCTCCGTCTCGAGAAGTTTCGAGATCGATTTGAGCGTCGTCGATTTCCCCGCGCCGTTCGCGCCGAGGATCGCGACGATGCCGCCCGCCGGGACCGTCAGCGAAACGCCCTTCAACACGAGGATCACGTGATCGTAGATCACTTCGATGTTGTTGACGGAGAGGATGGGTGGGGGCGTGGTCACTGGGGGCTCCGACGAGGCGAATGGCGAATGGCGAATGGCCAATGGCGAATGGGGGAATGAGGAATGGCCATTCGCCACTCCCCATTCGCCATTCGCCTCAGTTCTCCTTCGAGCAGTCGCGGGGGGTGATCTTCTTTTCCGCGGCGTATTTGGCGGCGGTGTCCTTGACCATCGGCGCCAGCACCTTGTCGTCGGCGGTGTACCAGTCGGAGATGACCTTCCAGGCTTTGCCGTCCCACTGATGGACGCGGGCCTTGCGCGAGTTGCCTTCGTGATCCGCGCACGAGAACTTGACCGGCAGCAGCATGCCTTCGATGCCGAGCTCCTTGATGCGGGCGGCTGTCAGCTCGAGATTCTCGAAGCCCCAGCGGACCTGCTCGCCGGTCATCGGCTTGTTGCCGAATTTCTTCATCGCGGTGCGGATCGCCTCGGTGCCGAGCACCGAATTGATCATGCCGCGATTGTAGAGCACCTGGCCGACTTCATCGGTCTTGGCCTGGCTCTTGCCCTTGGCGACGACGTGCTTCTCGATGTCGGCGTGGACGGGGAACTTGCCTGCTGGATGCTGAAGCAGAAGCGCCTTGTAGCCCGCGGCCTTCTCTCCCGCCGGCGTGACGTCCGGCTCGGCCCCCGACCACCATACGCCGATGATCTTGTCGCGGGGGAAAGCGACGGCGGCCGCCTCGTTGATCGAGGTCGAGTTCATCACGCCCCAGCCCCACAGCAGAACGTAGTCGGGCCGGTCCTGCCGGATCGAGAGCCACTGCGACTTCTGCTCGACGCCGGGATGGGTGACGGGGATCGCCTTGAAGGTGAAGCCGTGCATCTTGGCGCGCACTTGCAGCGGGGCGATCGGCTCCTTGCCATAGGGGCTGTCGTGATAGACGAGGCTGACCTTCTTGCCCTTCAGCTTGTCGAAGCCGCCGAGCTCCTTGGCGACGTGCTGGATGGCGACGTCGGCTGCGGTCCAATACGTGCCGATGGCGGGGAAATTCCAGGCGAACACCGAGCCGTCGCGGCTCTCGGAGCGGCCATAGCCCAGCGTCAGCAGCGGGATCTTGTCGCCCGGCGCCTTTTCGGTGAGGGCGAAGGTGATACCGGTCGACAGCGGGCTGAAGTAGCTCGCGCCGGTCGGACCCTTGCCTTTGAGGCGCTCGTAGCACTCCACGCCCTTGTCGGTGGCGTATCCGGTCTCGCATTCCTCCATCGTGAGCTTGACGCCGTTGATGCCGCCGTCGCGCTCGTTGAGCATGTTGAGGTAATCGGCGGCGCCGTTTGCGAACGGGATGCCGTTGGGCGCGTAGGGGCCGGTGCGGTAGACAAGCAGCGGGAAGAACTGTTCGTTCTGGGCGGCTGCCGGCAAAGCGGCTCCCGCGAACGTTGCTGCCGCGGCGATGCCGATGGCGAGGCGTTTCATTTCGTCTCCTCCTGGGTTGGGCTGCCGGTCCTTCTACCGGCGCGCCATGTGCATGTTCGATACGGTCAGGGATCGTTCGGGTTTCAGTAGGGGAATGGCCAGAGCCTCAGCTTCTCCTTGGTGATGGCCCACAGCCGGGCAAATCCGTGCGGCTCGACGATCAGCAGATAGCAGATCAGCGAGCCCGTGATGATGAACGTCATGTGCGAAACGGTTTCGACGGATTGGATGTGATCGACGAGCTTGTTCCAGCCGGAGCCGAAGGGCAGCCATTTCAACAGACCCGCGACGACCGGCAAGGACTGGTCGAGGAAGATCGGCAGCAGCAGGATGAAGGCCGCGCCGAGGAAGCAGCCGAGGATCGAGCCGAGCCCGCCGACGATGATCATGAAGAGAAGCTGGTAGGAGCGGTCGATCGAGAACGCCAGGGGTTCCCAGCTTCCGAGGTGCACGAATGCCCATAGCGCGCCGGCCATCCCGACGAAGAACGACGAGACCGCGAACGCCGAAAGCTTGGCGTAGAGCGGCCGAATGCCCATCAGCTCGGCGGCGATGTCCATGTCGCGGATGGCCATCCATTGCCGGCCGATGTTGCCGCGCACGAGGTTCTTGGCCAGCATCGCGAATACGGTGACGAAGGTCAGGGCCAGCAGATAGCGCTCGAGCGGCGTGGCGATGGCAAAGCCCAGCACCTCGAGCTGCGGCGCGTTGACGGAGCCCGACGGCGTGTAGTTCGTGAACCACTTCACGCGCAGGAACAGCCAGTCGAAAAAGAACTGCGCGGCGAGCGTGGCGACGGCGAGGTACAGCCCTTTGATGCGCAGGCTCGGCAGACCGAACAGGATGCCGACGAGGGCCGCCATGCCGCCGCCGAGGATGATCGAGACGACCATCGGCAGGCCGGGAATGCGCAGCGAGAAATTATAGGCGGCGTAAGCGCCGATCGCCATGAACGCGCCGGCACCCAGCGAGATCTGGCCGCAATAGCCGGTGAGGATGTTGAGGCCGATGGCGGCGAGCGACAGGATAAGGAACGGGATCAACAGGGCCTTGAAAACGTAGTCGGAGCCGAACCAGCCGATCTTCATCACGGCGAGCAGCGGCACGCCGACGAAGGCGAAGATCAGCAGCGCATAAAGCGCAATGCGATCCTGGCGGATCGGCAGAACCGCCATGTCGGCTGCATAGGTCGTCTTGAACTGGCCGGCTTCGCGGTAAAGCATCAGACGCGCTCCGCTGCTCGGCATTCGGCGGTCGGCAGTCGGCATTCGGACCGTCGCGATCGTGTCTCGTTCATTCCGCTATATCGCCTGAGCATATCTAGTCTCTTCCGATTGCCGACGTCCGATCTGCCGACTGCCGCATTCATATCCGTTCGATCAGTTTCTCGCCGAACAGACCTTGCGGGCGGACGAGAAGGACGGCCAGCGCGAGGACATAGGCGAACCAGTATTCGATGCCGCCACCGAGCGCGGGGCCGAGGTAGATCTCGGCGAGTTTCTCACCGGCTCCGACCAGGAGACCGCCGACGATGGCGCCGGGCACAGACGTAAAGCCGCCGATGATCAGGACCGGTAGCGCCTTCAGCGCGAGGAATACGATCGAGAATTGGACGCCGAGCTTGGTGCCCCACACGGTTGCAGCGACGAGGGCGACGAGACCGGCGACGAGCCAGACGATGAACCAGATCCAACTGATGGAGATGCCGACCGATTGTGCGGCGGCATGATCGTCGGCGACGGCGCGGAGGGCGCGTCCGGTTCGGGTGTACTGGAAGAACAGCGCGAGGCCGGTGACGAGGATGCCGGCGATGAGGCCGCCCCAGATGTCGAGCTTGTTGATCAGGATGCCGCCGGGGAACAGGTTCTCGCCGACGATCCAGGCGTCGGTCGGGAACAGGCGCAAGGGATAGACATCGGAGCCGAACACCATCTGCCCCACGCCTTCCATGACGAAGGCTGCGCCGATCGTCGCCATGAACAGCGTGAGGTCGTTCTGGTTGACGAGCGGGCCAAGCACGAAGCGCTGCATCAACCATGCGATCAGCGCCATGATGAGGCCGGCGAACACGAGTGCGAGCGGGATCGCGATCCATGGCGTCACGCCGGCTGCCGTCATCCAGTCGAGCGAGCGGACGAGGGCGAGGCCGGCGACCAGCACCATCGCGCCTTGCGCGAAGTTGAACACGCCCGATGCCTTGAAGATCAGCACGAAGCCCAACGCAACGAGCGAATACAGCACGCCCGCGAGCAGGCCGCTGATCAGGACTTCGAGGAAGGAGCCAAGGGATTCCATAGGTTAAGCCTTCCTCGGCACTGGATCTGTTGATTTCGGCTGCGGAGGATTTACGTGCGCATTCAATTTGATTAGCTGGTGTAAGATGGAAACTAGGCCAACGAGGAGAAAGGAAAAGCCGATAAGCAGTGTTCCAAGTATTTCGTGGATGGCACTTTTTGCACCTCCCCAAATCGCTCCACCCATCAAGAGTCCAAGAGCGGAAAGAATAATTAGTAGGGCTCGCATCACTGCTTCCTTCGCCTTTTCAGTGTGCTACGCCTAAATAAGCATCGATCACGGCCTGATCGGCCTGGACTGCCGCGGGCGTGCCGTCGGCGATCTTCTGGCCGTGGTCGAGGACGACGACGCGGTCGGACAGATCCATCACCACGCCCATGTCGTGCTCGATCAGTGCGATCGTGGTGCCGAGCTGGTCGTTCACGTCGATGATGAAGCGGCTCATGTCCTGCTTCTCTTCCAGGTTCATGCCGGCCATCGGCTCGTCGAGCAGCAGCAGCTCCGGCTCCGTCGCGAGCGCCCGGCCGAGTTCGACGCGCTTCTGCAATCCGTAGGGGAGCTTGCCGACCGGCGTCTTGCGGATGTGCTGGATCTCGAGGAAGTCGATGATCTTCTCGACGGCTTCGCGATGCCGGATCTCCTCGCGCTCGGCCGGCCCCCAGCGTAACGCCTGCGCGACGATGCCGGAGCGCATCTTCAGCGTGCGCCCGGTCATGATGTTGTCGAGCGTCGTCATGCCCTTGAACAGCGCGACGTTCTGGAAGGTGCGGCCGATGCCCTGGCTCGCGGCGATGTAGGGGCGCATCGCGGATCGGCGCGCGCCCTTGTAGGTGATGACGCCTTCCTGCGGGTGATAGAAGCCGTTGATGACGTTCAACATCGACGTCTTGCCGGCACCGTTGGGGCCGATGATCGCGCGGATCTCGCCTTTGACGATGTCGAACGAGACGCCGCGGATCGCGCGAACGCCGCCGAACGACAGCGACACGTTTTCGACGGCGAGGAGCACCTCGCCTTTGGCGAGGCCGCTCGGTGCATCGGATCGTCGGTCGATTTCGGAGGCGGCGTCGGATTTCATTCCGCGGCCTCCTTGAACGTCGCGGCCGGCGGTGTTGCCGGAAAGGTCTCGGCTTCCGAGATGATGATGTCACCCGAGATGGCGCCCTTGCGGCCGTCCTCGAACGTCACCTGGGTTTCGATGCGGCGCCGCGTCGAGCCGTCGTAGAGCGCATCGATGAGCGGCGCGTAGCGTTCCGCGATGAAGCTGCGGCGGACCTTCTGGGTGCGGGTCAGCTCGCCGTCGTCGGCATCGAGTTCCTTGTGCAGGATGAGGAAGCGCCTGATCTGTGCGGCGGCCATCGCGGGCTCGGCTGCGAGCAAGCGGTTCACGGCTTCGACGTTGCGACGGACCATCTGATAGACGAGCGGGTGTGCGGCGAGCTCCTGATAACTGGCATAGACGATGTCATTCCGCTCGGCCCAGTTCGCGACGGCGGTGAGGTCGATGTTGAGGATCGCGGTGGCGAAGGGCCGCCCCGGGCCGAATGCGACGGCTTCCTTGATGTTGGGGAAGAACTTCAGCTTGTTCTCGAGGTATTTCGGCGCGAACAGCGCGCCGTCGCCAAGCTTGCCGACGTCGTTGGCGCGGTCGATGATCTTGAGGTGGCCCTGGGCATCGAAGAAGCCGGCGTCGCCGGTCTTCACGAAGCCGTCCGGCGTCATCGTCTCTGCTGTCTTCTCGGGCTCCTTATAGTAGCCGACGAACTGGCCCGGCGATCGGTAGATCACTTCTCCATTTTCGGCGATGCGGATCGAGACGTTCGGCGTGGGGGGGCCGACGGTGTCGGCGCGGATCTGTCCGTCGGGCTGGGCGGTCACGTAGAGGAATGCTTCGGTCTGGCCGTAGAGCTGCTTCAGGTTCATGCCGAGCGAGCGGTAGAAGCTGAACAGCTCCGGACCGATCGCTTCGCCGGCGGTGTAGGCGACGCGGATGTCGGAGAAGCCGAGGACGTTCTTCAGCGGTGCGTAGACGAGCAGATTGCCGATTGCATAGGAGAGGCGTGCGCCGAGCGGTACGGACTCGCGGTCGAGGATCTTCTCGCCCCAGAGTCTGGCGACCGCGATGTAGTGATGGAACATGCGCCGCTTCAGTGGGCTCGCGTCCTCGATGCGGATCATGACGCGGGTGAGGAGGCTCTCGAACACGCGCGGAGGCGCGAAATAGAAGGTCGGGCCGATCTCGCGGAGGTCGCCGGGTGCGGTCTCGGGGCTTTCGGGGCAGGCGACGCAGAAGCCGGCGACGAGCGACTGGGCGTAGTTGAGGTAGTGGTCGCCGACCCAGGCGAGCGGCAAGTAGGCCAGCACGACGTCGTTCTCGTCGAGCTTGTCGAAGGCGACGGTGTCGGTGGCAGCCGCGATGCAGCCGGCTGCGGAAAGCATCACGCCCTTCGAGCGGCCCGTGGTGCCGGACGTGTAGAGCATCACGGAGACGTCGTTACCGCCGCCGGCTGCGATCTCGTTGCGCCACCAGTCGTCCGGTGGTCGCTTGGTCGCGCCTGTACCGATGCTCGTCTGCGCGGCGCCGAACTGCAGCATTTCGGAGAAAGCGTGCAGGCGCGTGTGGTCGTATTTCGCCAGCCCGCGCTCGTCGTCGTAGACGATGTGGATGAGGCGCGGCACGCGGTCGGCGATCGACAGGAGCTTGTCGACCTGTTCCTGGTCCTCGGTGACGGCGACACTGACTTCCGCGTGGTCGAGCACATATGCCAGCTCGTCGGCGACGCTGTCGGCATAAACGGGGACGGGCGTGGCGCCGAGGCTCTGAGCTGCGAGAAACGTCCAATAGAGCCGTGGGCGGTTCGAGCCGACGATCGCGATGCGATCGCCGCGCTTCAGGCCGAGGGCAGCGAGGGCGACGGAGAAATCGCGGACCTGGTCGCGGACTTCGCGCCAGCTCCAGGTCTGCCAGATGCCCAGATCCTTGAAGCGATAGGCAGGGTGGTCGGCAAAGCGCTCGGCGTTCCGCAGCAGCAGCTTCGGAAAGGTGTCCGCGGTTCCGCCCGCAGGGCGCTCCGGCATCGTCTCGCGCACGCCGCCTCCCTTCGATCCTGGGCTCCCGTCTCATGCAGGAGTGATCCGTCGGCGGGAATCAGCCGCCGAGGCGCGCTGCCGTCCGACGGGCCGCGTGCCTTGAAGAGATGTAAGCTTCGGAATTCGGCGATTACAAGCTCGGCTTTCGTCTCATCGCATGAAACGAGGTCACTTTTGCGCGGGAACCGGCGCAGGTGAGGCATTCATGCAGAGTTTCCAACGCCCGAGCGACGGACCACCCCGGCGGCGATGTCTGCTCACCCGTCGCTGAGCGGCAGGAAGGTGGCGGTAGGTGGGGGCAGAAGGGTGCATCGAGCGCTGCGCGAGTCCCCTCTCCCCGTCTTTCACGGGGAGAGGGTTAGGGTGAGGGGCGGCCGCTGCGCAGACATCTCATCTAAACCGACGTGATTGACCCTGAGCTGCCCTGTTACCGATGCTCAACATGGGTGATCTGCCGAACATCTCATCAGATCGCGGTGCGCATCGCAACACACGCGTTGTGCGGCCCGCGCGCAGTTCGTGTACTCATGACGACGGGGCAGTTTTTAATGTTGTTCTACTCGCTCGCTGTATTACACTGGGGATCTTGCAAGTGTAGGCGGTCAACCATCCGCAAGGAGGACACCAAGATGCAGAATTCTCACTTAGTGGGATTGTTTTTATTGTTCGGTGTTGTTTCTAGTACGGCAACGGCACAGGTAACGCTTGATCAAGCGGAGGCGCAAAACCGTTTCATAGAGGCGGGGCAGGTAATTCCACGCGTTATCGGTGGGGAGTTTACGGTGGTTGGGACTCGAGTATATAATGCTTCAATCCTGGCCGCAAAGCGGATAGTCTTCAAGCCCGGCGCTCAATTGGTGTTTAGCGATGCTGCAATTCGAGATCGGAGAAATCTTTTTATCTTTGCCGAAGAAATGATTTCCGAAGACGCGGAAAGGCCGGGCGTAATTACTTGGCAAAAGCAAACAGCTCAGGCTGGTTCGCCCCAAGGCGCCGGCCCAGCAGGGCCGGATCACGGGGGACGTGAAGGCACACGTGGCGGCGATGGTGTCGTGGGGCCAAATGGAACGCCGGGAGCAGATGGTCAAGCGGCTCCAGATTTAACTGTTGTTGCCAAAAACTTCAGAACAATTGTTCGTGCTGATTTCTCCGGGTCGCAAGGTGGCGCGGGCGGTGTGGGAGGTAATGGTGGCCGTGGTGGCGGAGGAGGCTATGGCAACCCTGCAAGTCAAGATTTGTTCAACTGCCGGAGAGGTGGAGGCAACGGTGCGCCAGGCGGCAACGGAGGATCTGGTGGACAGGGCGGACATGGTGGTGCCGGTGGGAGAGGTGGGAACATCACATTGATAGTCCCGGCCACCGTCGTTCCAACTGCTACACGCTTCTTGTCGGTAGATGTAACTGGTGGCAAGGGCGGGAATGCAGGTGCTCCGGGTGAAGGAGGAGCAGGCGGACCAGGAGGAGCCGGTGGAACCGAGGCAAAACCACATTGTGGTGGCGGTAGTCCAGGCCCAGGAGGAGGAGGCGGTTCGCGCGGCGCTGCCGGCACGCCCGGCAATGTAGGCAATAGCGGTTCGTTCTTTGTGGGTGGCCTGCAACCAGCCGACCTGGATCGGTTATTCAGATAAGACCACAGTATTAGCGCATGCTTCGCCGAGTTAAGAGTCTATGAACGATGATGCGGCAAGCCGATTTTTCGGTTTGCTGCATTTCATTGTGCGCTTTCAGTTTCATGAAATGGCATAAATACATCATGAACAGTCGCGACCACCGCGTGACCGATACAGCACACGACGCCTGATCGTCCGCGATTGACTTCGACAGCTCCTGGCCCATCGCGTAGCCGCGCGGGATGACAGAGCAAGTGGCCGCCCCCATGCCTATCCCCTTGCCTCAGGCGCTGGCTCAAAATCGCATGGCCGACCAACGTCATAGGTGGTCGGGTGCAGATCATGGGGCCGACGTGCCACTTGGTTGATATCGCAGCCATTTCCGCGCTCACGCCTGAGGCAAGGGGATAGGCATGGGCCGCCCCTCACCCCGACCCTCTCCCCGTTAAGGACGCGTCGCAGAATAGTCGAATCGCGATCCGTGGGCGTGTGACCGTGTGACTCATGGC
>CAZNMY010000016.1:0-80269 GCA_964574325.1 uncultured Devosia sp.
GCGGTAGCCGCTGACGCCGGCCATCGAGGTGAGCGCGTCCATCTTCTGCGCGCGGGAAAGTTGGCGCGGCAGGCAGTCGATGGCAAGCACAGTCGCCTTGCGCGCGGCCAGCTGCTGCATCAGCTCTGGGTTCTGCGCTGGCCAGATGAATCCGATCAACGTGCCGCCTTCGCGTAGCATCGCGGCCTCCTCGGGCGCAGGCGGGCGCACCTTGAAGACGATGTCGCTCCGGCTCCAGATTTCGGCCGCCGTCGGTACCAGCTCGGCTCCTGCCGTGCGGTAACTGTCATCGGTGAAGTTCGCCGCATCGCCCGCGCCGCTTTCCACGATCACCGAGAAGCCCAGCCTGACGAGCTTCTCCACCACGTCGGGCACGGTGGCGACCCGCTTTTCTCCGGCGGCCGTTTCCTTCGGAACTCCAATGCGCATCAAGGTTTCTCCTAACGAATGTCGTCGTCTTCAAAAACTGCGCTTAGCCAACACCAGTCGCGTGTTCCTATGCAGCGCCGGCGGCGGCCGGGTTCGATGCGCCGGAAGCAGTGAGGACCTCTCGGATATGGGCCAGCTCCCAGTCCCAGGCAGAAGTCTTGCCGAGTCAGTCGCCGATGTAGCTCTTCAACATCCGGTTCTCGAACTCCTGCTCCTCGAAGACGCTGCGCGCGACGTCGTGGAACGAAACCACGCCGATCAGCGCGCCATCATCGACGACCGGCAGATACCGCTGGTGCTGGTGGATCATGAGCGCGCGAAGGTCGTGCAGCTCGACGTCGGGTGTGGTGCACAGTGGCGCCGAGTTCATCACGTCACGGACCTTGAGTTCGGCTACCGGTGGCGTCGGACCATTGCGCAACTCCTTTTGCCGCCGCGCCAGAACCTGGATCACCTCGCGGAACGTCAGCAGGCCGGCGACCTTGGTCCCCTCCATCACGACCAGCGAGCCCAGATCCTTGTCGGCCATGCTGATCACGCATTCGGACAGCGGTGTTTCGGGGGGCACCGTGACGGGAAGCCGGTTCTGCGATTTCAGGATGTCACGTACTTTCATCGCTATTTCCTCTCGCGACGCTCGGCCGCCTCATCGCTAGACGCCGAGCTTTGCGCGATCTGGGTGCGCCGCGCAGCCTCGGGTGATTGCAATTCGTGTCGCACTGATCGAGCCCTAGAATTGCGCAGTCCCGCGAAGGAATTTGAAATCGCAGCCGAGGTCTGCGCCGGTGATCTCATCGGCGAACAACTTGGCGTAACCGCGCGTCGGCTTCTCGAACATCTGTCGCGGTTCCGCGCGCCGCTTCGCAAGCGTCGCCTCGTCCACCATCAGATCGATCGTCCTGTTCTTGATCGACAGCCGGATGCGGTCGCCGTTGCGAACGAGCCCCAGTGGTCCGCCGCTCGCCGAATCCGGCGTGATGTGCAGCACGATGGTGCCGTAGGCCGTGCCGCTCATGCGCGCGTCCGAGATGCGGATCATGTCCTTCACGCCGGCCTTCGCGAGCTTCTTCGGGATCGGCAGGAAACCCGCCTCCGGCATACACTCCGGCGCGTTCGGCCCGGCGTTCTGCAGCACCATGATGTCGTCGGCCGTGATGTCGAGATCAGGATCGTCCACACGCTTCGACAGATCCTCGAGCGACGTGAACACGATCGCGCGGCCCTCGTGCTCGAACAACCGTTGATCCGCCGCCGAGCGCTTCAGGATCGCCCCGCCCGGCGCGAGGTTCCCGTATAGCGCGACGAGGCCGCCGAGCGGCTCCAGCGGCGCCCCGCGCGCCGAAACGTAGTTGCGATCGACCCACGTCGCGCCTTCGCCAGAAAGCCGCTCGCCGAGCGGTTCGCCAGTGACCGTCATCGCATCGAGATGCAGCAGGTCCTTCAGCTCGCGCATCAGCGCGCCCATTCCGCCGGCCGAATGGAAGTCCTCCATGTAGCCACTGCCGACTGGCTTCAGGTTCACCAGCACCGGCGTCGTATCGGAAAGCTCGTTGAGCCGCTTCAACGACACGTCGAGGCCCGCGCGCCCCGCAATTGCCGCGAGATGGATCACGGCGTTCGTCGAGCCGCCGATCGCCATCAGCACGCGGATCGCGTTCTCGACCGACTTCTGCGTGACAATCTTGTCCGGCGTCAGCCCGCTCGCGGCCATCCGCACCGCAGCGGCACCGGTCGCTTCCGCCGCGCGCAGCCGATCCGCGTGAACGGCAGGGATGGCAGCCGTACCCGGCAGCGTCATGCCGAGCGCTTCCGCGATGCACGCCATCGTCGAGGCTGTGCCCATGACAGCGCAGCTTCCAGCCGTCACCGCGAGTTGGCCTTCTACGACGTTGATCTCCTCCTCGGAGACGCTGCCTGCGCGATAGTTCGCCCAGAAGCGGCGGCAATCCGTGCACGCGCCGAGCCTCTCGCCCTTGTGCCGCCCGGTCATCATCGGCCCGCCGATCAGCTGGATGGCCGGCCGGTTCGCCGACACCGCGCCCATAAGCTGCGCCGGCACGGTTTTGTCGCAACCGCCCATCAGCACGACCGCGTCCATCGGCTGGGCGCGGATCATCTCCTCCGTGTCCATCGCCATCAGGTTGCGGAATTTAAGCGACGTCGGCGACAGGAACACTTCGCCGAGCGAGATGGTCGGGAACTCGAGCGGCAGCGCGCCGGCTGCGAGCACGCCACGTTTCACCGCTTCGAGGAGTTCCGGGAAATGACGGTGACAGTTGTTGAAGCCCGACGGCGTGTAGGCGATGCCGATCACCGGCTTTTCGAGCGCTTCCTTCGAGTAGCCCATCGACTTGGCGAACGACCTGCGCAGGTAGACCGAGAAATCGAAGTCGCCGTAGTTCGTCAGCCCGAGCGTGATTCCGGTCTTCTTCGTCGTCATGGTCTTGCTCTCCCAGCCCGCGCTCGCATAGGAGCGCGCCGCCCATGCAGCGCGCCTCCGGCGGGCTTCCATCTCGTCAGCTCAGCTTCGTCTTGATGTACTTCGGCTCGAGATAGTCACGGATGCCAATCGATCCGCCCTCTCGGCCAATGCCGCTTTCCTTAATTCCGCCGAACGGCGCTTCCGCCGTCGCCAGCAGCATGTCGTTGACGCCGACCATGCCGACTTCCAGCGCCTCGGCTGCGAGGGTTGCCGTCTTAAGGCTCTTGGCGAACACATATCCGGCAAGCCCGAAAGGCAGCGCGTTAGCGCGCTCGATCACATCTTCGAAGCTCGTGAATGTCGCGATCGGTGCGACTGGACCGAACGGCTCGTCGTTCATGATGCGCGCATCGTCCGGCACGCACCCCAGTACCGTTGGCTCGAAGAAATAGCCCCGATTGTGCCCTGCCGGCGTCTTGCCGCCCGCGAGTAGATCGGCCCCGCGATCCAGCGCATCCTTTACAAGAGCCTTTGCGTTGTCGAGGCCACGCGAATTGGCGAGCGGCCCCATCGTCACGCCGTCTTCGAGCCCGCGCCCGATTTTGAGCGCCGCCGCTTTTTCCGCGAACCGCTTCGAAAATGGCTCGTAGAGGCTTTCATGCACGTAGAACCGCGACGGCGAAATGCACACCTGCCCGCAGTTGCGGAACTTCGTCGCCGCACACGTGTCGGCGGCCGCCAGCGGATCGGCATCTTCGAAGACGAGCACGGGTGCATGACCGCCAAGCTCCATCGACACCTTCTTCACACCATCTGCCGCAAGCCGGAGCATCTCCTTGCCGACCGGCACGGAGCCCGTGAGTGAAATCTTGCGCACTATTGGTGAGGCGATCAGATGCTTCGCGATCAGCCCCGAGTTACCCGTCACGAGTCCGACGGCGCCGGGCGGCAGCCCTGCATCGTGGCACGCCTGCACGATGGCCATCGCGCAGCCGGGCGACTCTCCGGCGGGCTTCAAGATGATCGAGCACCCAGCCGCTAGCGCCGCGGCGATCTTTCGCGCCGGCAGCAATGCCGGAAAGTTCCACGCAGCGAACGCCGCGACGACGCCGACCGGCTGCCAGATCACAGCCAGGCGGACATCGCTCGCACGCCCTTCGATCGTCTGCCCATAGATGCGCTTCGTTTCCTCCGCGTACCACTCGAACTGATCCGCCGTCGCCCCCCACTCGCCACGCGCCTCGGCGATCGGCTTTCCCGTCTCGAGTGACATCAGCCGCGCCATGGGCTCCACGCGTTCGCGCAACAGATCGGCGACGCGCCGCAATTTGGCCGCGCGCTCCCACGGCTGCACCTGTCGCCAAGAGGCAAATCCCTTTCGCGCTGCGGCCAGCGCGGCGTCGAGATCCTCAACGCTCGCATCGGGTATTTTTCCGATCACATCCTCAGTCGCTGGATCGTGAACCGGCTTCGACCGGTTGCCTGCGGCCTGACGCCAGCCGGCATCGATATAGAGACCGTAGTCGCCATAAGCGTTCATTATCGCCTGCCCTTCGATTTCCTGAATTCAGCGTGGCTGATCGTACTTGACCGGATTGATCGCCCCATAGAGATGAACGGGCGATCACTTGCTCAGATGTCCTGCTCCAGCCACGCGCGCTGCATGTCACCGCACCAGTTGCCGACGTTCCACTGGCCCCACGCGCCGAGCCCGGCAAGTTCGTTCTCGCCGGAGTAAACGGGCACATGGACGACGGACAAGCCGTCGTATTTGTGAGCGCTCGCGAGGGCTTCCTTCAGGCTGTCCGTCGTGAATCCACCGCTCACCGCGTTGACTCCGGTCACACTGCCGGCAAGTCGCACGTAGTCGACAGCGACGCTGTCGTTTGTCTTAAAGCCCTTGCCGTATTGCGCCTTCTGCAAGCCTGTGATCGCGGCCATCCGTCGGTTGTCGAAGATCACGAGCATGCCTTTGACACCGTGCTCGACGCCGTCGATCAGGATCTGAGGGTTCATCATGAAGCTGCCGTCGCCTGTGAAAGCAATCGTGTAGCGCGGCTTGTCCGCGATGCCGCTTGCGAGCAAACCGCTTGCCGAGAAACCCATGTATGAGGCTCCCGTCTCCGTGAAGGTATCGCCCGTGCGGTCGTCCTCGACGATCTGGAAGCCGTTGGCCTGTACGTCGCCGGCATCGAACAGCTTTGCTGCACCGATTTTCTTGGCGAAGTCGGCAACCACCTTGATCGCGGTGGGCTCCCCTAGGCACGGACGCTGCCAAACCTCGTCGGCCATCGGGGGGGCCTGGAAGCGTGCCCTCTTGTAGGAGCTCCACTCATTCTTCTTGGCAGCGCAGGCTTCCAACCACTTCGCCTTGTTGGCGCGAGCCTTCCCACCCATTGCCTCGAGCTTGGCGGCGAGACGATCAGCAACCGCCGTGATGTCGCCGGTCAGCGCCAGTGTGAGGTTGTAGTGCATGGCGTCGTTTAGATCGCCGTTGATGTTGATCACGCGCTTCGTCGCCTTGTAGCCAATGCCGGAGCAATCGGCCTGGCATACCGCGCGCGATCCGATCACGACGAGCAGCTCTGCGTTCGCCGTCGCGAAGTTGCCGCTGATCGATCCCTTCGATCCGGCGACGTGCATGTTCTGAGGATGCGCGTCGGGCAGAACACCTGTCGAGCCCGGTGACAACGCGACAGCAGCACCCGCAGCTTGTACCAGCCGCCGCACGGCCTCGTCGTGCCCGCGCGTGCCGCCACCGGCCTTGATGACGACCGAACCTGCTTCCGCGATCTGCTGCGCGGCAACGTCGAGATCGTCGTCGTCGGCAGGCGCCATCGCCGGTAGCGAGGGCCGCTCGGGCAGTGCTGCGAGATTGAGGCGCAGCTTCTGCGGTTGCGTGTTGAGCGGCAGCAGCAGGAAGAACGGACCCGCGCGATAGGGATGATTGACCTGCATCGCCCCGCGGCGCAGCGCATCGCGGATCGCCTCGGGCGTGTGCAGCGTGTATGAACGGCCGAGAATCGCGGTCATCTGGCCGAAAAGGCCCTGCTCCTCCTTCGGCACCTGCTGCATGTTGTAGCCTTCGCCGAACGTCGTCTCGTCACCATAGATGTGATAGACGCCGACGCCGTTCGACGCGGCGGCCAGTGCTCCGGCATACGCCTGCATCGCGCCAGGACCAATCGATGTGATAACCGCGGGAATCTCCCCGTACTGCCAGCGGAGCGCAGTCGCGGCGTGCGCCATCGCGACCTCATTGCGGCAGTTGAACGTGCGGGTCACGCCCGCTTCCTCGTAGATGCGCAGGACTTCGCCGAGGTCGGTGGAGCCGTGACCGAAGATCGCGAAGTACTTGGCGACCCCCTGTTTGAGGAGCCCCAGAACCAGAGCTTCCGACAGCGTGACGTCGACGATCTTGTCGATTGCCCCGGTCGCCATTGCAGCGTCGAGTCCTCCCGCCTTGGCGATTGCGCTCGCGCGTTGCGCCATGTCCGATGTGGCGGGCAAAGTCGTCGTCATAGGATCACCCTCGGGAAGAGACGTGCATCTAGAGAAATCAATGGTTCAGGGGCCCGCTCCTAGGCATTCGCCAGGAGGCAGGGTCAAACATATGGGGCCGGCAACTCGCTTCGCGTTCTGTCGGGGGCCGCACTTCACCCAACACTCTCCCTAACGCAGAAGCGCGATAGGGAGAGCGATCGGTTTACTCGCCGCTTTTCAGTATTTCAGCGACGTCGATGCTGCGGCCTTCCTTCGCCGAGCGCACGCCGGCTTTGATCACCGCGAGATTGCGCGCAGCCCAGAATCCGTCGGTCTCTGGCTTTGTCTTGTTGCGGACGCAGGCGGCGAACTCGTCGATCTCCGCCCGGATCGTATCGACCTCGTCGACGGCAATCGCTGTGGGCTTGGCGTCGCCCTGCTTCAGGTGACGCAGGCCGTTGAAGAGATCGTAGTACGCCGACGCGGCCTTCCCGTAGATGTTCATCATGTAATACTCGGACGCGGACGCGTACGACGCGGTCAGGTTCGAGATCGCGCCGCTCTCGTGTTCGAGGATGAGGTTCGCGACATCGGGGTTATCGCCGGGCAACACGAGTTGGGCGGAGCGACCGGTCACGCGGCGGACAGGCCCCATCAGGAACTCGAGCACATCGACATAGTGGATGCCGATCTGCAGCATCACGCCGCCCGGCATGCCCGCTGCCTGATAGCGCCACGATGACAGGTCGATCTTGCCGAGGCGGTCGCGACTGATATTGCCTTCCGCCTGAACGAGTTTGCCAAAGCGGCCGGCGTCAATCTCGTTCTTGATCCAGCGAAAGTGGCCCTCGCGGCGGCGCTGATAGCCCAGCGAGAGGATTACATCGTGCTTCTTGCAGACCTCCGCGATCGCGAAGCCCTCTGCGACCGTGTTGGCGATCGGCTTGTCGAGGAAGACGTGCTTTCCAGCGCTCGCGGCCTCAGCTGTCGTCTCGAGGTGGACGCCGTTGGGCGTCGTGTTGATGATCGCTTCGATCGACGGATCCTTGAGGATCTCGTCGTAACTCGCAGCCGACGTGCAGCCGTATTTCGCGGCGAACGCGTCGCGCTTGTCCTTCGATCGCGTGAAACAGGAGACGATCTCGACGCTGTTACCGCGCTTCACGGCGTCGGCTAGAACATCGGACCACCACCCCATGCCGAGCACAGCGACGCGAACAGGCATAACGGACATTTTCGTCTCCAAATGACAAGGTGAAGTGTAGAAGGAAGACCGAGCATGAGAGGTCGCCGGATCCTGGATCGTTGTCGTTTCTTTGAGGCTACTTCTTCTGCGCCGCAGCAGGTCCCGAGACGGCCACGGCCGACTTCAGAATCGGTTCCCAGCGTGCCGTCTCGCGGCTGACCGTCTCGGAGAGATATTCCGGTGTGCGCTCTTTGCCTGATGTTACCGCCCCGCCCAATGCCTCGATCCTGGCAATGACGGTCTTGTCCTCGAGTGCGTTCGATACAGCAGCGTTCAATGTCGCGACGACTGGCTTGGGCGTGCCCTTGGGTGCGAAAACGGCGCTCCAGATGCTGAGATCAAAGCGCGGCAAGCCACCTTCCTTGGAGGTCGGGACTTGCGGCAAGGCCGGGGAGCGTTCGGGCGATGTGATGGCAAAGGCCTTCACATTGCCTGACTTGATCTGCTCGGCCATTCCCATCGTCGAATCGCAGACGTAGTCGATCTGGCCGGCGACGACGTCATTGAGCGCAGGAGCGCTGCCGCGATACGCGACGACGTTGGCATCCACGCCAGCCTCAGTGTTGAACAACAGACAGGCCATGTGCGAGGACGCGCCGACGCCGCCGTGCCCCTGGCTGGTCTTGCCGGCATTTGCCTTGAGATAATCAACGAATTCCTTGAGGTTGCTCGCTGGGATGCTTTTGCGAGCTACGACGACGGCCGGACCGTGCATCACCATCGCGACCGGCTCGAAATCCTTGCGGCTGTCGTACTTCAGGTTCGCGTAGAGCGAGGGGGCCGCGACGTGACTGCCCATGCTACCGGATAGCAGCGTATACCCATCAGGAGCGGCTGCCGCCACGCGGGCGCTGCCGATCGTACCGCCGGCACCGCCAATGTTCTCGATCACGATCGACTGCTTCAAGTGCTTCGACATGCTTTCAGCGATGATGCGGGCGACCACATCGCTGGGCCCGCCAGGCGCGAAGGGCACGATCATCGTAATCGGCCTCGTCGGATAGGCTTGTGCGAACGCGGCTTGCGAGATCGCCAACAGCCCTGCTGCGGCGGCTACCGATCCTGCTGTCAGTTTCATCATCGATTCCTCCCGTTTGAGATTTCGCCGCCGGCCAATGCTTGGCCATGACTGTTCACACGAACTTCGAATGTCTTGAGGCTTGACGTTTTCACTCTGCCGCGACCACGCGCCGAGCCTGCTCGGCGTTGCGCTTTGCCCGCAAGGCTTCGAGCACCTTCTCCGGCGTGGCCGGAAGCGATGTGATGCGAACCCCGACTGCGTCGTAGACCGCGTTCATGATGGCAGGAATTGTCGGAACCATTGCAGGCTCGCCAATTCCTTTGACGCCCAACGGCCCGAGCGGGTCCGGATCCTCGACGATAACCGATGTGATCTTCGGAATGTCTAGCGATGTCGGCAGGATGTACTTGGCAAAGCCCGGCGTGGTCGTCACACCCTTCTCGGTCTTGTAGTCTTCCATCAGTGCCTGTCCCAATGCCTGGACGATGCCGCCCTCGATCTGCCCCTCCACACCGCGTGGGTTGACCGCCCTGCCGACGTCGTGGGCAGCCCACACGCCGAGCACCTGGATCTCGCCGGTGGTCGTATCGACCTCGACCTCGACGACCTGCGCGCCGAACACGTAGGCCTGCCAAGGGCGGCCTGCACCGTCTCCGCCTTTGCCATCGGCTATGCCGGTGGTGTCCGTGCCGAACGAGGCGGCGCCTACGGGCACCACACCGCGCGACTTCGAGAGATGCACGGCCTGGCCCATGTCCATGCGATGGTTCGTGCCTTCAGCCCACGCCTCGCCGCCAGCCGTGCGGATGGTAGCCGTATCGACGCCCCACTCTTTGGCGAGCACGGCGATGAGCTTGGCACGCGCATCGCGCGAGGCGAGCGCCACCACGTTGCCGATCATGTAGGTTTGACGCGTCGCGCCCGCGTGCGCCGCCTCCGGGGAGCGCGCTGTATCGTTGTCGCCGATGGTGACGTGCTCGGGGCGAACGCCGAGCTCCTCTGCCGCAATCTGGGCGAGGACGGTCAGGATGCCCTCGCCGATCTCGGTCACGCCGGTCAGGATCTTTGCCGACCCGCCGTCGTCGATCTCGACCCATGCCGCCGCGCGATCGACTGTCGCCGTACGCGCGATGCCATACCATGCAGCGGCCATGCCGCGTCCACGTTTGCGAGCCATGTCACGCTACCTCGCTCTTGATTTCTTTTGCAGACGTCGAGACGAACCTTGCATCGAGTGTACAGGCACGCCGCGCGCCTTCTGTTCCAAGATCCCCACGCGTATCGCCACGCTGGGCTGGAACACCTTTCTCCCACTGCGAGGCCTTCTCGAGTTCGTCCAGAACGCGCCCAATGCTGACCGAGCCGAGTTTCTGTTTCGTGTGTGTAATCGCGCCGTTTCGCATCATGTTGATGCGGCGGATCTCGAATGGGTCGAGGCCGAGCCGCTCGGCTGCGATGTCCATCTGCGTCTCGGTAGCGAACTGCGTTTGCAGCGCGCCGAACGCGCGGAATGCGCCGGACGGTGTGTTGTTGGTATAGACGCCGATCGTATCGACCTGGAGATTGGGGATGTCGTACGGGCCTGCCCCGAGAATTGCGGACTTGCGCATGACGCCTTCGGTCGAGAGGCCATAGGCTCCGCCGTCGCTGATCATGCGCAGGCTGACGGCGTGCAAGCGGCCGTCACTCTTGAAGCCGGAGCGGTAGTGAATGCGCCCGGGATGGCGCTTGGCCGTCGAGACGATCGATTCCTCGCGCGTGAATACGAGGCGCACCGGCCGCTCGGTCTTCATGGCGAGCAGAGCCAGCATGCCCTGGTAGATCATATCTTCCTTGCCGCCGAAGCCGCCGCCGACGGGGCTCATGATGAACCGCACCTTCGAGATTGGCTTGGCGATGATCCGCGCCAGCATGTGACGGTGGTGCGTGATGTTCTGCGAGGGCGAGTGGATCGTGACGATACCGTCGTGATCGACATAGGCGAGGCCCGCTTCCGGTTCGAGGTAGGCGTGCTCGACCTGCTGCGTCTCGTAGGTGTTCTCCACGATCATGTCGCATTCGGCGAAAGCCTTCTCGACGTCGCCTTTGCGGATCGGGATGTGCTTCGTCACGTTGTCTTGCGCGTAGTCGTGCACGATTGCCGCGCCAGGCTTCATCGCATCTTCGGGATCGTAGACAGCGGGCAATGCCTCGAAGACGACTTTAATCTTTGCTGCCGCGCGCTTGGCTTGAAGTTCGGTCTCCGCCGCGACCGCTGCGATCGCCTCACCGACGTAACGCACCTTATCGCGCGCCATGATCGGCTGGTCGTGCACGAACACGCCGAAGCCGTCGATGCCCGGAACGTCCTTGGATGTGACCACACCCTCGACGCCGTCCATCGCCTCGGCCTCGCCCGTATCGATCGAGACGATGCGGGCATGTGCGTGCGGCGAGCGCAACACGGCCACGTGCAGCATGCCGGGCATGACCATGTCGCCGGCATACCTGAGCTTTCCGGTCACCTTGCTCGGGGCATCGATACGACGCACGTTGGCGCCAATGAAATGGCCGTCGTCGATTTCGTCCTCCAGCAGCGCCGTCGCCGGCCGCGTGCCGTTCATCACGTCGCGGGCAAGCTCGACGGCCTCGAAGATCTTGGCATAACCAGTGCAGCGACAGATGTTACCGCCGAGCCGCTCTTTAATTTCGTCGTCGGAGACGAGCGGGTTCGCCCGGATCGCGGACGTGGCGGCCATCACCATTCCCGGAATGCAGTAGCCGCACTGACTGGCGCCCGTCTTGTGGAAGGCCTTTTGTAGAACGGTCAGTTCCCCCGATTTGGCAAGCCCCTCAACCGTCTCGATGACAGCGCCCTTTGCTTTTGCCGCAGGCACGAGGCACGATTTGACGAGCACGCCATCGACGAACACCGAGCACGTGCCGCACTCGCCGGCGCCGCAGCCTTCCTTGGTGCCCGTGAGGTTCAGGTCGTCACGCACGAAGTCCAGCAGCCGCGCGAACGGAGCCACGTTCTTCGTCACCTTGCGTCCGTTGACCGTTGCTTCGATTTTCAGATCAGACATGGCCATCTTTCTCCTTTCCCCGTGTGGGGAGTTGGCCTGACGGGGCGGGGGAAATTAAAGGGGAGAAGAAAAGTTACGATCACGCATACTTCGCCTCGAGCTCCCGTGTGATGAGCTTGTCGGAAGCGCCAGCACGCTTGGCGGCGTTGATGAGCGCACGCAACACGAAGCCGCGGACGACCTCGCGGCGATAGTCCTGCCGGGAGCGCGATGCCACGAGATCACCAGCGGTCCCCGCGGCGTCTTCGAGCAGCGATACCGAAATCGGCTTGGCTTTCAGCTCCGCTTCGATCGAACTCATGCGGCGGGGGACCGGCCCGATTCCGGCGACCGCGAGTTTCACATCCGCAAAACGGTCTCCTGAGTTATCGATCTGGGTGAGTGCGGCGACACATACCGTCGAGATCACCAGCGAGCGGCGATGGCCTACTTTCTCGAATGCACCGCCATGCTTGGGTAGCGACGGGCACGCGACTTCGACGAGGATCTCGTCCGTGCCGAGCATCGTCTTGCTCGGCCCGACCGCAAACTCGGACAGTGGCATCGTCCGCAAGTGGATCTTTCCGTCCTTGCTCGACGCGAGTGTTACGCGGGCATCGTGAGCCAGTAGCGCCGGCGTGCCGTCCGCAGCAGGCGATGCATTGACGAGATTGCCGCCGATCGTAGCGCTCTCGCGGATCTGGTCGTCTGCGAACCAAATCGCGCAGAACGGCATCGACGGTAGCGCCTGCGCCAGGAGCTTGTCGTCGAGGAACCGTTGGAAGCGCGTCGCCGCGCCGAGCCGCACCGTACCGCCGGAAACCTCCCGAATGTTAAGCTCGGGAATGCTTGCGATGTCGATCAGCACCGGAATATGCACGTCACCCGCGCGCCCCTCGCGCGCCCACGGCAGGATGTCCGTGGCGCCCGCGATAAGTCGATATGTGCCGCGATGGGTTTCCATCGCGTCGAACGCTTCCGCGAGGGTAGCGGCTGTCAGGTAGTTATCACAGGTGAGCATGTGGTCCTCCCCTTGGTGACAGACCCTCGGGGTCTGTCACCATTCGCAACGTTGCGTGCACTTCGAAATTTCTGCCGATTAAAAGGTGTCAAACCCAAAGGGGTAGAGACCCTACTCCGCAGCCATCTTCTTCTGCGCGACAGCTGAAGGCATCCGCACCACCACCTTGATCGCGTCGTCGATACGATCCTTGGCGTAGCGGATGGCTTCGGGCAGATCCTTAAGCTCGAAGGTGTGCGTATGGATCAGCCGCGCGTCGAAGCGCTTCTGCTCCATGAACGCTTGGGCGCGATGCGTCGCACTCTTTCCTTCGCCGCGGATGCCATAGACGTAGATATTGTTGCGGACGATGTTGGCGACATCGACCGGCACCTTTTCGTGCGGGAACGCGGCAAGGCAGATCTTGCCGCCCCGATTGACCATCAGCATGGCCTCATTGAGCGCGTTGGTCGCGGCGGAGCATTCCAGCACATAATCTGCGCCCTTGCCGCCGAGGATGCGCTTGACGCCCGCAACCGCGTCCTCGTTGCGCACGTTGATCACGTGGTCGGCGCCGAGCTTCTTTCCGATCTCTAGGCGATTGTCGCGCGTGCCGGTGAGGATGACAGGTGAGGCGCCGAGGGCCTTCGCTACACCAACGCCAAGCAGGCCGATCGGGCCAGGGCCCGTAACGACGACGCTCTCACCGGCCAGCAATCCGCCGAGTTCGGTAAGGCCGTACATCGCCGTGCCTGCGGTGACGACCAATGTCGCCTCCTCGTCCGACATATCGTCGGCGACATGCACCATTGTGTTGATGTTGTTGACGGCATACTCGCAGAAGCCGCCGTCCGTCGTGAACCCGTTGGCGCGGTGCCCCTTGTTCACCTCGCCGTAGTTCATCCCGTAGTTGTGGCAAGACGTGTACATGCCCTCGCGGCAGCGCTTGCACTGGCCGCAACCTGCGTGGATCTCAACGGTGATCCGGTCGCCGATCTTGAACTCGTCGACGCCCGGCCCGAGAGCTACGACCGTGCCCATATACTCGTGGCCGGGCGTCCAATTCTTGTTGAACGGCTTGCCACCTTCGATCAGTGCCGGGGGCCCATGATGGATTACCTCGAGATCGGTGGCGCAGATCGCGACGGCATCGATGCGCACGAGCACTTCGGCCTTGCCGGGAACGCCGATCGCCTTCTCCGTGTAGATGAGCTGGCCCGGATCGCCCAACACCCAAGCCTTCTGCTTGTCGGGGATGGGAAAGTCCTTTGAGGTCTTCACTCCTGGCGGTGCGTACATTTGTCGTTTCTCCGGTTGGACTGAGAATTGCCTGCCGTGCCTAGTGTCGAAAACTACGTGCTGGAGGGATCGCGCTGATCTCCGCTGGCAGGCGCAGCGGTTGCCCCGAATTCGGCCGAAAGCTCGCGTGCAGCCTGCTCAACGGCTTTCCGCATCAGAGCGAGATGCTCTTCGCTGGCCCTGAATGACGGCGCTGATGCACTGAGAGATCCGATCACTGCCCCACTGTGATCGCGCACCGCAGCGCCGATGCAGACGACGCCTGGGTGGAATTCTTCGCGGTCGATGGCGAAACCGTTTCGGCGGACATGGCGCATGTCTTCGATCAGCGCTGCCCGGTCGGTAATGGTGCTCGGCGTGAAGCTCTTCTGACCATTCACGTCGAGGATACGCTGGACCTTATCGTCGGGAAGCCAGGCGAGCATCGCCTTGCCGGTGGCTGTCGCATGCGGCGGCTCCGCCGAACCAATCACGCTGGCATCTACGCGAACCGCTTGACGCGCGTCGCTCTTTGCGACCGTGACGATCTGGTCGCCCTGGAGCACCGCGAGATGAACGGCTTCTCCCGTCGCTTCATTCAGGCGATCAAGTACAGGCTGCGCGCGCCGCGGCAGATCAACCTGCCCCATGAACGCTTGCGCCAGATTCAGTACGCGCGCCCCGAGCGCATAAGTCCGCCGCCCCGGAACTTGCGCGACGTATCCCGACTTCATCAGCGTCGCCAGCAGGTGGTGACAGGTTGAGACGTTGAGACCCGCGCGAGCGGAGAGATCCGTCAGAGACGTGCCGCCGCCCGATTGAGCCAGCAGCTCCAGCAGCCTCAGCGCCCGCTCTACGGACTGGACGCCGCCAGCTTCGCCCTTGCTGGTGCGCCGACCACCCACCGCTGGCGAGGGGCTGGCTTCATCGAGTTGAAGGGGGCTTGTCATGAGTTTTTTCATATTACGAAATTGACTTTCAATAGGATGGATTATGCGCCGAGTGGAGTCAACAAGTTTTGTATTAAAAAATGCAATTTCATGATATGAAATTGAATGCGGTGCAGCACGCGCGTAACTTGGTTCATAGGTCGTGACTGTTCGGCGTAGCGTATGCCCGGAGCGGGCACTGGCGGCGGGCTTGCCCCCGCAACCACCGATCCTGTGGAGGATTCCGGAGCCCTGGTCGTGACCACGACTATGATCAGGACCACCCATCGATCCGCAGTCCCGCCCGCCGGAGGCCGCCGCGATGTTCGCGGGCAGCCGTCGCGCAACGGCCCAGGTGGGCCCGACGCTTGGCGTCGCGCTGGCTTTGATAGACGGCATTTACGCCGGTAGCTTCACTTCATCAGAGGACGCTTCAGTCGGCGCATTCCCGCCCAGCCTCCGGAAGCGGACTCGATTTCGCCGCCGTACGCTTCGTCTGAGGACAGTTTGTGGCCCTTCTTGACGTTTCGCTGCAGCGCAGCATGACGGACGGTATCAGGGGTATGGCGTCGCGGCAGGGCGGCGAACAGATTGGCGATGGCGGGCTGCGCTCACTGACCAGGCTAGCGGCTGATCGAGGTCGCCGGTGGCGAGGTAGCGCTCGATCTCGTCTTTTGTAATCGCCATTGCCGGTTCCCGGTACTTCCTCGCAAAAGCGACATTCCCCGTTCCACCTCACCACAAAACATCAGGTGGAGAGCTACGTCCAAGCCACGCAACTCTCGCCGGCGCTGTGGATTTGCATCTCGTCGCTCTGTCGGCTCGCGGGTCGGCCGATGTAACCTACCGGCATGAGCAAGACGCACATCGCCCGCCTCAAGATCACGCTCGATCACGTCGAGCCGATCGTCATGCGCCGTGTCGCCCTGCCATTGAGCATCAAGCTCGACCGGCTGCACACGCTGGTGCAGGTCGCGATGGGGTGGAGCGGCGGTCATCTATGGGCGTTCGTCGTCCGGGGCATCGAGTGGGGCCCGCGCGAGCTCGGTGGAGGCTTCAGTGACGGCCCGCTCGATGCCAGCAAGGCAAGGCTCGGCGACGTGCTCGAAGACGTCGGCGCCAAGACGCTCAAGTACATCTACGACTTTGGCGACGGCTGGCAGCACACGATCAAGGTCGAACGGATGTTTGCCGGCGTGCCCGGGCTCAGCCTGCCATTCTTGCTCGAGGCGACCGGCCGCTGCCCGCCGGAGGACATTGGCGGCCCAGCGGCCTACATGGAGCTTCTCGCAGCGGTCGCAGATCGCCAGCATCCTCGCTATTCGGAAGCCGTCGAGCAGCTCGGCGCCGACTTCAGTTCCACTGCGGTAAGAGTGCGGAACCTCGAGCGGGCGGTCGATGAGCTGGCCGAGAGGTGGGGGAGCCGGAAACGCGGGACAAGGTGACCGCCCCGAGCTGCTTCGCGTTGATCAGCTGTCGATGCTCTATCGCGACGCAACATTTATTGCGCGGCATCGAGTTTGTTGTTCAAAGGGGGTCGACAAAATGCGCGTGGTAGGCGAACTCGCTGTCGAACTCTTTCCTGCGCTGGATGATCGCGTCGCGGGCGTTGGGCGTGCGCTTGTCGGGCGAGGTCATTGTCGCTCACCACGTAGATCGTGCCTGGTTGCGGCAGCGCCCAACTGCCAACGTGCAGGATCGCACCAGCGCTGAAGTGCCGGTTGTGCTGGCTCGACGCTTCCGAATCGATCGCTGGACTTGAATGATGGAGGTCGGCCAGAACACCTTCACTGAAGTTTTCAGATGTCGATTTTCTCCGCAATCTCGATGGCGTCATCAATCTCGATACCGAGGTATCGAACGGTGGACTCGATCTTCGTGTGGCCAAGCAAGAGCTGTACCGCCCGGAGGTTTCCTGTCCGTCGGTAGATCAAGGTCGCCTTAGTTCTGCGGAGTGAGTGGGTGCCGAACTTGAGTGGATCGAGGCCTATGCTGGAGGTCCACTCCCCTACGAGGCGGGCATACTGACGCGTGGTGAGACCTCGATCACCGCCGCCACGGCCCGCGAACAGGAATTGGCCGGGCTTGCGACCAGCGGTCTGCAGATACTTGTCCAATGCGTGTCGCGTTTGCTCGGTCAACTCGAAGCGCACCGGTCGTCCAGTCTTCTTTTGGCGAACAGTGGCGCGGTCCAGCGCGTAGCCGTTGGGCGCGACGTCATCGACGCGGATCGCAACGACATCGCAGCCGCGCAACTTGCTGTCGATGGCCAAGTTGAAAAGCGCGAGATCCCGCGTGCGACTTTCGAGTTGCAGCTTTGTCCTGATCGACCAGACCTGGCCCTGCCTGAGCGGCGGCTTGGCTCCGATCAGTTTGCCTTTGTTCCACGGCGTTCTGCGCTGTGTTGCAATCGCACTTGGCTGCTCATCATTCATGGGCGCTCTCCTTCATGACTCCGACAGTGCCCGTAAGCTGGATGCCTGTCAGCTTCGACACCGGCGCTGACACGGCCGTCCAAAGGGCCGTTGCGGTCCCCACCGTGTCTCGTGCCTCGAGCAGGCCGAAGTACCGGCCATCGAAGCTGCTCGGGTCGTCAGAGAGAACGAGGAGATGCGCCGCGTCGAGCTCATGGCAACCGCGCCACTGTGGCATCGGTCGACCCGATGGGTCGGCGGTCAACGCATGCGCTGCGCGTTGCCCATTGATGGTGACGACGCTGCCGTATCGGCAAACGCGGTCCGGGGAACGTGCTGCAACGGGCTTGATCAGCACAGCTTTTGCCGGCAAGTAGCCGCGCGCCGTGGCGAGACTGCGCATGGGCTCCGGCAGCCGCAGCACTGCAAGCTCGCCTTTCGATGTTTGACGTCCGATGATCAAGTAGAGGCCTGGTGGCACACTTGGGGAGACGTTCCACGCGACTGGAGGCGATTGCGCTTTCGGCCACGCCACGCCCGCAACGCCGATGATCACCGTTGCCGGGAGGGGCCATTTTCGGCGCCTCATTTCGCCCGACATCTTTTCGACCATTCGAGCAGCTCCTTGCGACAGTAGACAATCCTCCCGCCGTGTCGGCGGAACACCGGCCCGGTGTGCTTCCAACGCATGTTGTCGAGTGTGCGTCGGTTGACCTTCAAAAGCTCGGCCGCCTCGGCGATGGTCAGAAAAGGCACATCTGCGTCCGGCGGATCGGGCGTCGCGATTTTCGGCATGGTGCAACTCCAACCGATGATGAGCCGAGCATCGCTGGTTTGCGGTGTCTGCAAAAGTGGCGGAATCAGAGAACCGCGAAATCACCATCCTTGTCTCAAGAGGTGTCGATAGCTTCCTGCCGCGAGCTTGAGACCGCGGTCGAGGTCGCGGCGCACAACATCACGCAATCCAGCAGGACGCCATTCACTGGCTACCTTGGCTTGTCCGTAGATCGCGATGGCGACCTCGCGGTGGCTGGCGCCGGCGGCGCGACCGTCGAGCGCAATGATGGCGTTGCGCAGCTTGCGTGCCTGCGGCGTCCAGACAGGTTTTGGCGGAGACCTGGGAGCAGTTCCAGACAGAATTCGGTCCATCATGATGAGCTGATGGCCTGAGCGTCGAAGTTGAGAATCGATGTGGAAGCCGAGGACCACGGGACCATGAACGACCTCGGCGCCGTCGACTACGACTTGCAGAATGACGCCATGGGCACGCAGCACGAGATGCTGGCGGGAAGCGTTGTCGATCACAATGTGCTGCAGCGCTGGCAGTGCTGTAATGTCTACGCCGCCGGATGGCGACTTGTCCGTGTGGGCGGTAGCGCGAAGGACCGGCATTCCGGCGTCGGCAAGCCAAGCAATGCCTGCCTCGAGGGCGCCTCGTCGAGGGTCAGCGAAAGGAGCACAAGCCCCATGACTGGGAGACAGGCGTTGCAGGCGTAAGCAACTTGATGATCGGGACTCCGTTCGCCGTGTGCATCTGCAGGATACTACCCGGCGGCTGAGAAGCCGCGTCGGCCTGGTAGCGTGGATTTCGCCGCAGGCCCTCCCACGCCCAATCTGATTTCGCGTAGGTGCTCATGTGATCATAGGCGGACAACTCTGGCGGCCACGCGGGGCCGACAGGCAAGGGCAAGCGCGACATCTGACCTCCGGACGGTTTCCTCGGAGCTTCAACACGATCGCCCGCAACCGCGTTGAGCACTCGCCGCGCGCGACCGGCCATCCGGTGCGGCTGGCCGATATGGCGCACGCCGAACCGGCGCACTCGGAGTATCGCAGGAATATCGAGAATTTTGTTCAATTAATCGGGGTTAGGGTAAGAATGTCGTTGCTAGCAGGATCACCCATGCCCACTGCGAAACACGCGGGCGATCCTACGGGGTCAAGCCTGTTCCTGCTCTTCGCTTGCAAGCAGCCCTTCTTGGCGTGATGCCTTCGTGTCGTTGTTCTCTGTTCCGCTGGCGATCTTCGTCACGTGGTCCGCCACCTCTGCATCGCCTCGCGGACGAAGCTGTCCATGCCGGCGAAATTCTAGTGGCGGCGAGTATGGCGCGACAATCTGAGTGAGACGGCGTCTCGCCTGATTGTCGCGCGCTAGGCGGGTGACGTCGCGTGGAACGTGATTGAGAATCCGATCGATCGCGTCGGGCCGGACTCCTCTTTCGCCGAGCCGAGCCGCGATGCAGCGGCGCATGTCGTGGATGGTGACGTCCTCGATGGCGAGCTGATCGCGTATGGCGCCTGGCTCTCCTCGGGGCAGCGCAAGCACTTTCGAGAATCGGACTGGGGGACAAGTTGGGGGATCTGAAGCCCGTTAATAGATATAAGCATCTAAAATATATGAATAATTGTCAATCAATCATAATCCCTCCCCATCCGCCAGATCCACTACATGTTCCCATTTTGCGAACGAAGCGCGCCTGATCGAGAAGGCCGGTTCGGGGGGGAGCTGCCGAGCAAAGAACAACATGGCTCCGCCGGCTCATGAACTGCGCGATCCCAGCCATAGTTCGCGATCATCCTCGTCGTTCAGACGACACTGCGCAGAAGCGTGATGAGCTTTTCGACCTGCACGGGCTTTACCACCAGAAAAGCCCCACGGAACACCTCTGGATGCTGGTCGCTGGCGTAGCCGGACACCGTGATGAAGGGCGTGGAGCGTCGTTTCAGCTCTGCCGCAACAGGCTCCGAGGTGCCGCGGCCGAGATCGACGTCGAGGATGGCGACATCGCAAAGACGCTCCTGCAGCAGTGCGAGGCCGCGAGCCGCATCCAGAGCCGGGCCGAGCACGTCGAACCCGGCCTCCTTCAGCTGCTCGGCTAAATCATGAGCAAGGAACGCGTCATCCTCGACGATCAGCACGCATGTCATGGTCCTGGCCTCAGCGCTCAACGTTCGCCATGTTCATAATTCCCCCCACCATCGACGGCCTTGTCAAGCGGACAGCTCAGCAGCCAGATGAGCCCGGTCGGCTCGTAGCGGGTCTCGACCTCGCCGTACACGCTCATCTTGGTCAGCGTGTTCAGGACCGTGCTGCCAAAGCCGGTCTGCGCCGGCCGCCGGACCTCGGGGCCATCGCGCTCCGCCCAGCGGAAGATCAGCGTGTCGGCCTCCTGGCGCCACGCGATGTCGACGCAGCCGCGATCATTCGACAGCGCGCCGTACTTGCCGGCGTTGGTGGCGAGTTCATGCAGCGCGAGCCCGAACGCCTGCGCGGCAGCAGGCGTGAAAGTCAGCGACGGACCATCGAGCCTGATCCGCTTGCCGACCAGGTCGGCGAAGTGAGCGAGCTGTGCGATCACGAGCGACGTGATCTCCACGCCGGTCCACTCGTTACTGATCAGCAAGTCCTGGTTGGCGGAGAGCGCCTGCACGCGCTCTGCGAACCGTCGAGCGAAATCCTTCGGACTGCCGGCTGCCGTCTGCCGCGCAATCACCTGCACCAGCCCGAGCATGTTCTTGGCCCGGTGATTGACCTCCTTCATCAGCAGGAAGATCTGCTCCTCGCGCGCCTTCCGCTCGGTGATGTCGATCACCATACCGACAACACGGGCGGGATGACCATGCTCGCCTCTGGTCACACGCGCGCTGTCGCTCACCCAAATGTAGTGCCCGCGCTTGTGTCGAACGCGATACTCGAGTGCGAAGCTCTTCCCGGTGGCGATGCTCGCAAGGGCCACCTCCTGCAGGTGCTCGATGTCGTCGGCATGGATGAGATCGAACCAACCCCGCCCTGTTGCCGGGATCTCGTCGATGCCGTAGCCGAGCACCGGTGTCATGCTGCCGTTGCGTACGACGCAATCGCTGTCTGGAAAATACTCATAGAGCGTGGCCCCGGCTGCCTGCTGGGCGACCTCGGCGCGCTCGGCTGCAACCATCAACTCCTGCTCAGCCAGCTTGCGCTCGGTGATGTCGATCAGTGTTCCCATCACGCGCGTCACAAGGCCGCTCGCTGGATCGATCGGTCCGATCGCCTCGCCCCGGTCGAGGATCCAGCGGATCTTGCCGTCGGCACGCACGATTCGTGTCTCGATCTCGTAGGGACCCGGCCGGCGCTGGATCTCCTCCATCTCCGACCGCACGCGCTCGCGGTCGTCAGGGTGTGTGAACTCCAGCGTCGACACGATAGGACGCTCATGCTCATCCTTTACGTCGAGACCGAAAATGCGACGCAGGCCGTCTGACCAGATGCCGACCTGCCGCCCCGTGTCGAAGTCGTGCACGCCGAAGCCGGCCGCGTCGCTGGCTTGGCGGAGCCGCTCCTCGCTCTCGCGCACGGACAGCTCCGCGAGCTTGCGGGCCGTCACGTCATGCACGATCCCCATGGCGCGAAACGGCCGGCCGTCCGAACCGCGCAGCACCTCGCCCCTCGCCGCCATCCAACGCTCGGCGCCATCGCTCGCGCGCGCGATGCGATATTCGATGTCGTAGGGCTCGCCACCGCCGATCGCCGTTTCCATCGCCGCCGCGACCCGGGCTCGATCGCTCGGATGCACGCATGCGAGAAAATCCTCGTAGCCGTGAGTTGTGCCATCGGCGAGCCCGAGCAGACGATAGTACACCGGGTTGAAGCCGGTTTTACCGGTCACCAGATCCCAGTCCCAGATGCCGATGGCCGCGGCCGTCTGCGCCAGATTGAGCCGGCTCTCGCTCTCGCGCAGCGCGTCCAGCGTACGTTTTTCCTTGTCGATGTCGTCGATGACCACCGTGGCGCCGATAATCTCGCCGTCCGAGGCTCTGAACGGCAGCGCGGCGATGCGAGTCCAAACGGGTCCGGCCTCGCGGCCTTGGAACAGGAACTCCTGCCCAGGCCAGACGCGCTCGCCCCTCAGCGCACGCGCCGCCGGGTAGTCGCTGCGATCGATACGCTGGCCATTGCTGTAGCCTTTCCAAAGCCCGTGTCTCTGCTCGTCTCGCGAGGGCACGACGGCCGGCACGTAGCTGGCATAGACCGAGTTGCCGACGAGGGTCCGGCCCTTGTTGTCGACCAGGGCAACGCCGATCGGCAGCGCGTCGAGGATAGCAGCGAGCCTGCTCTCGCTGTCCCGCAACGCCTCCTCGGATTGCTTGCGCTCGGTGATGTCGCTTGCTTGGACGATGAAGAACTCGACTTGGCCCGCGTGGTCCCTGGCGGTCACGATTGCGCACTCGGCCAGCCGGACGTTCCCGTCCATTGTTGCAAATCGGTCGATGCTCAGGACCGGGCCGTTGGCCTCTGCAGCCGCCATAAGCCTCTCCGGCCATGCGCGCTGCATATCGGGCAGCGGGGAGAACCACGGCGTTTCCCAGAATTTGGAGCCGATCACGCACTCGCGCGGGACGCCGGTCGCAGCAATGGACAGATCATTGATCTCGAGCAGCACCCCGTCCGGCGAGAGGATGGCGACGAACTGGAACTGCTGGTTGAACACGGCACGATAGCGCGCCTCGCTGGCGCGCACCGCGGCCTCGGCTCTGGTGCGGGCCTCATCGGCTCTGGCGCGCGCGGCCGCTGCGTCGCGCAGAGCGAGCCCGAGCGCGTTGGCCTCCACTACGGCCGTGCTCGGCACCTGGATCGGTTGGCCCTCGCCCATGGCCCTGGCGGCCGTTATCGTCACAGCCATCGACTGCTCGATCACGCGGCTCAGCCACAATCCCAGGCCGAGCACCAGCGCGACCGCCATCAGCCCGATGATCGCCGTCGTCCGCCACAAGGCTTGCACCGGCGCCTCTATCAGCGCCTTCGGCGCCCACACCGCCGCGCGCCACCCCGTAAGATCCGACCACACGAAGGCCTGGAGCGACCGCCGACCGGCGAGATCGTTGGTTTCGGTCAGGCCCGAACGGCTGGTCGCCTGTCTCGACGCTTGCGACAGCTCGCGGCCGACGAACGTAGCCTGATCGTGTGATCGCGCGATGATGCGGTTGTTGCCGTCCGACACTCCCGACAGCCAGCCATCCGGCAGCTCGGACTGCCGTACCACGTACGCGAGGCTCTCCACGCCCGGCGAGCGGGCGATGACGTAGCGAACCTCACCGTCGATGCGCACCGGCACGAGGATATTGAATACGAACGCCTGCGCGATCCGACCTGTGAACAGGCCACTGACGCGCGGCTGTCCGACGGCGGCCACTTCGCGGGCGAGATCGGCTTGCATCGCCGTCGGCAACGCCGAGCCATACGGCATTCGCGTCGTCATCAGCATTTGTCCGTCAGGGGCGATCAAAAGGATCGCGCCTCGATGGCGGTACTCGAGCGAAGCCTGTGCTTGTCTATAGAACGCGGCGATGTCGCCCTCTCGCAGGGAGGGGGACGCCGCCAGCGCCAGCAGCGTCTCGATCTCCCCGGCAATCTCGCGGTCGACAGCAGCCGACAACGTGCGTGCGCTCGCCACCAGCTCGGCCCGGCTCTGCTGAAGCTGGGACTGCGCGATCCGTCCCCCCGCATAGATGCCGAACAGCAGCAACGGCCCGACGATCGCGCCCGACAGGAGCAGCAGCAGACGTTGCAATGGCCAAGGCTGTGTCGGATAGAGACGCGGCCCATTGCTCGTCAGCAGCCCCGTGCCGAGTGCGATCAGCGCGAATGCAGTCGGTAGCGACACAGAGCTGAAAGGCGTCAGCCGATCCAGGGTCTCGGTTCCCATCGCGAAGCTGAGCAGGACAAATAGCGCGACGACGCCAGCGGCGGCCGCCAGGCCAGCAGCCGCAGTCTTGCGCGTGCCGGCAAGCAGAATGCCGAGCGCCGCGGCCAGGAGCCCGACAGCGGTCGCCGACGCCATGCGCCAGCCGACTGTCCCGGGGACCGGAGAAGCGGAACGAGGAGCGAGCAGCCGCTCCAGACCGAGATCGCGACCGAGCAGGTCCTGCATGAGGCTGAAGACCGAGATTGCGATCACCCCCTGGGCCAGCAACCGCCTTCCGCGGTCGTCGACTTCGCGCACGAGCGACAGTCCGAGCGCCATGACCAGAATGGCGGTGATCGGTTTCATCGTCGCGAAGCCGGAGCCCCAGCTCGTCAGCCACGCTGGCCCTGTGATCCAGCCCACCAACGCCAGTGCGCCGATCATGATGGCCAATGTGCCAGCGATCCGGATCTGCCAGGATGCAGGCACCCTGCCGTTGCTTTGGTGGGCGAGAGGCGGAAGCACGGCGCCGTTGTCGCCTTCGTCGAACGAGGCCACGGCACCGGCTCCATCCGTGTCACGTCTGCCACCCACGTCTGGTCCCTCGATTCCAGAAAAGCGTCTGATCGGCTGAGAAGAACGGCGGGTCGCCTGACGCCTGCGCCTTCGCTGCGCAGTGGTGACCTCCGGCACGCAGGGGCGGCGCATTCCTTATGCCGGCAACTTTGATCGCTGCCAAGTCATTGCAGCGAATACGGAATTTTTTTGCTGGACCTTGGAACCATTTGCCCGAGGACGCGTTCGATGAAGTCGGAATCGGCCTGAGCCACTATTTGCGCTCCTCAGAGCAGGCGAAACCTACGATCGCATGAACGGTGAAGGGACTTGCCGCGACAAACGAGGGAACCAGCCCGACAGCTATCGCGTTGAAAACCAGTCTAGCCCAACGAGGATGCTGCGATGGCGCTCTCCCCCACTCCCGACCGCCGTTCTCCTTCGCGAGACGGTAACGGCGAGAACACCGGCCGAGGTGCAGGGTGGCAAGACGGTCCGCAGCCCAACATCGTCACGCCCGCTGAGGATATTCGCACGATCGCGATCAACAATGCGTCATGGGGCGCGATCCTGGCCGGTGTCGCGTTGTCGCTGATCGCTCAGGTTCTGCTCAACATGGTCGGCATCGGTATCGGTGCTGGCGTCGTCGATCCCAGCACTGGCGGCGATGCGCCGGCGGCAAGCTCGTTCTCGATCGGGGCCGGCCTCTGGTGGACCGCATCCGGTATCGTTGCAGCGTTCATCGGCGGATGTGCTGCCGGTCGTCTGTCCGGCAAGCCCGACGTCTCCACCGCGGCCTGGCATGGGCTGACGACCTGGGCCGTGACGACATTGCTCATGCTTTATCTGCTGACCACAGCCGTGAGTTCGATCATCGGCGGATCCATGCAGATGCTCGGAAGTTTCGCCGGTCAGGCGACTCAGTCGGCGTCTCGGGCCGTGGGCGGTGCTGTCAGCGCGGTCGATCCGTTGAGCCTGTTGGAGGCTCGCGTCAGGGCCAGTTCAGGCGACAAGCAGGCTCAGGTAGAACAGGCAGTAGCCGAGATCCGAGCGTTGGCGCTGACGCCCTCTGCTCAGCAGGAGCAGCAGCGCCAGCGCGCCGTGCAAGCCCTATCTCGTGCTCTGGGCGTGCCGCCCCAGCAGGCAAATGCCGAGATCCAGCAATTCGAGCAGCAATACCGCGAGGCGGTGAGCCGGACCCAGCGGACGGCGGCCAGTGCCGCTGGCACGGCGGCGCAGACAGTGACATGGAGTGCGTTGCTCGGTGCTCTGGCTCTCGCGCTCGGCGCCATGGCAGCGTGGTTCGGCGGCCGGTATGGCGCAGTCGATCCTACGATCACTCCGATGGCACGGCTCCGGGCTGCCATTCCCTCGAGTATGCAGGGCGCGCGCGGCCCATCTTGACGACGCTGCCCGTAGAGCCTCCATCGGACCTTCGAGCCCGTGACCCAGCCCCAGATCCTGGCGTTCTCGATCATCGGCATAATGATGGTGCTGTTTGCCTGGGGACGGTTTCGGTACGACGTGGTGGCCATGCTGGCGCTGTTCGCGGCAGTGCTGGTTGGGATCGTGCCGGCGGATCAGGCCTTCCTAGGCTTTGGCGATGACGTTGTCGTCATTGTCGCGACGGCCCTGGTCGTCAGCGCTGCCGTTGCCAAATCCGGCGTCATGGAGAGTGCACTTCGCCCGATCTCCCCCTATCTGTCGAATACGCGCTCCCAGGTTGTCGTGCTGGTTGGGGCTGTCATCGCGTTGTCGACATTCATCAAAAATGTGGGGGCGCTTGCCATACTGATGCCTGTCGCTTTCCAGATGGCGAAGCGCTCCGGCACTTCCCCTTCGCTGCTGTTGATGCCGCTGGCGTTCGGTTCGCTGATCGGCGGACTGATCACTCTGGTCGGTACTTCGCCCAACGTGATCGTCTCACGCGTGCGTGCAGACATTGTAGGCCAGCCGTTCCAGATGTTCGACTTTGCGCCCGTCGGCTTGGCGATTGCGCTGGCCGGTCTCGTATGCTTGACGTTCACCTACCGGCTGCTGCCAGCCGACCGGCGCGGCGTGACCTCGCTCGATGCGGCCATCGATATCGAGAACTATATGGTCGAGGCGAGGGTGCCGGTGGGCTCTGCACTGGTGGGCACACGTGCCGCGGAGGTGGCTGCGCTGGGTGAGGGAAAAGTTCAGCTCACGACGGTCGTGCGCGAGCGCTTTCGACGCTACAGACCGACATCCGCCCTCTTGGTCCAGGCAGGAGATGTGCTGCTGCTCGAAGGCGAGCCGGACGCGCTCGAACGTGTCGTCACGCGCGGTGGGCTCGAGCTGGCGGGGCAGGACAAGGATGACGGCGCGGGTTCGGACGACGACGTCGCGGTCATCGAAGGCGTGCTGACGGCCGATGCGAACGTGCTCGGCCACACCGTCGCGGAGATCGACCTGCGGGGACGACATGGCGTGAGCCTGCTCGCGGTCAGTCGCTCGGGCGAGCGGATCACCTCACGGCTGAAGTCGGTCCGGCTGCAGGCCGGCGATGTGGTCGTGCTGCAGGGCGGAGCCGAGGCGATGCCCCACGTGCTGCGGCTGCTCGGCGTGTTGCCGTTGGCCGAGCGCGACCTCGGCCTCGGCCGCGACCGCCGTCGCTTCGTGCCTGTCGTCATACTGGCGGCGACCGTGCTCGCGGTCGCGGCCAAGTTGCTGCCAGTCGCGGTGGCCTTCTTCGGCGCCGCGCTGGCCATGATGCTGTTCAAGGCCGTCACGCTGCGTGAGGCTTACGACGCGATCGAATGGCCGATATTGATCCTGCTCGGTGCGCTCATCCCGGTCAGCCAGGCGATGGAGAAGACGGGCGCTACGGAGTTGATTGCCGGGTGGCTGTCGACGGCGACGGACGCGCTGCCCCCGACAGGTGCCCTGGCGCTGATCCTGATCGCGGCGATGGCCGTCACGCCATTCCTCAACAACGCCGCGACTGTCCTGGTGATGGCTCCGGTAGCCGCCGGCCTCGCGCGCAAGCTCGGGCTGAACCCAGATCCGTTCCTGATGGCGGTCGCGGTCGGGGCGGCGTGCGACTTCCTCACTCCGTTCGGCCATCAGTCCAACACGCTGGTGATGGGACCCGGAGGCTATCGGTTCGGCGATTACTGGCGCCTGGGCCTGCCTCTTTCCGTGCTGGTGGTAGCTGTCGGCGTGCCCGCGATCGCATTGGTTTGGCCGATGCAGGGGAGGTGAGCGATGGAGATTGCCGAGCTGATGACGCGGCGCGTCGAGTTCATCGCGGCAGATGCTTCGATCGAGGACGCCGCGGTGCTGATGGGTGAACTCGACGTCGGCTGCTTGCCGATCGGCTCGGCTAGCGATCTGGTCGCCATAATCACGGACCGGGACATCCTGTTCCGCGTGGTTGCCGAAGGTCGCGATCCCTCGCGAGTCCAGGTCGGCAGCGTTGCGACACGCCCCGTGCTCGCTTGCAACTCCGACGACCACTACCGAGTAGCCCTGGAGCTGATGGCGGCGCACAACATCCGCAGATTGCCCGTCCGCGGAGACAGCGGCGACGTCGTCGGTTGGATCACGCTGTCAGATCTCGCGCGGCGGCTGCTGATCGACAGCGAGGTAGTGCAGAACGGATTGCAGAAGCTTACCGGACCGCTCATTACGAGCCCGGCCGATCCGGATTGAAGATGGCGAGTATCGATGCGAGCACCCATTCTTGCGGCTGTCGCATCTTTGGTTTGTACCGCACGCGCTCCGGGAACAGTGCGTGCACCTATTGCGTGGTCCCTTCCATTCGCGACGGATCGGTCTTGCGCCAGACGTAGAATCCCTGCGCGCGAATACCACGAATGATCGGCTCGGGGTTCACACCCTGCAGGCCTGGGCTGCGCACTCCCAGAGTAAAGTATCTGGCCAGTTGCCAGCGAACGCCCTGAGCCAGCTCCGGCAGGTTGGCGCCGCTCGAGTCGAGCGTTACGCCAGCCATCTCACCAGCCTCGAACAAAAATGCTGGCCGACCGCCCAGCTCATTCTCGTTGTCTCCGCCTATCGATACGCTATCCACGTCTGCCGTGTGACCCGGCAAGCGCTCTGGCGTAGACGGGTTTTGGCCGTCGATGTGACCTGAAGAGAGAGGATCGGGTCGCTTGGTGATGGGCATGGGCGCCTCGGCAGGTGTGACGTGTTTGCGCACGATACCGGCAATCAGCGCGGAGCGGCTTGCTCGATTGGTTCGACCGCTTTCGGCATGCGCGCGGAAGACATCAGTGGTCGAGCGATCTGATCCAGCAAAACGCCTGCATTCGCCTCCTCAGCCAGCGACTTCTGCAGTTCGCCTACCACCTCGCCCAACTTGAGCTGTTGAGCGAGATTGCGCACACTCGTATATGCCGCGATCTCGTAGTGCTCGACCTTCAGCGCCGCGCTCACCAAAGCCAGATCGGCAGCTGCATCGTCCTTTTCCGCCGCGCCGGCGAGTACCTCCTCGCTCTCCTGCAACAGGCCCGCCATGCCCTTGCATGGTTTTGCGCGTCCCGATACGCCGATAGCGGCGAGGCACGCGTTGAGGCGGTCAACTTGAAGCTCGGTTTCTTCGAGATGCTTCGTGAAGAGCTGGCGGACTTGCTCGGTGCGCGCGGCCTTCGACATCTTCGGAAGCGCCTTCATGAGTTGCTTCTCGGCATGCAGCAGATCGCGCAGCTGATCGACCAGCAGCTCTCGAATATCGTCCGGCTCGTCGGCCGCCGAGGCCTCGGACAGGATCGTCGCTTCCGCGTGCCCATTCGGGTTGCTCAAGACCGGCGACTCCACGAACTCCCAACCGTCACCCTCATTCCATGGACCCTTGGCATCGATCTCGCCGCGATCGCCGGTGCCAGTCGAGTCATTGAAATACTGGTCGACGAGCTGGGCCGACGGCGCTATCCGTCCGACCTGGAAGCGCGGCTTCTCCAGGCTATCGAGGGCTGCGGCGAAGGCTTTCATGTGGGTGATCTCTCGCGTCATCAAGAACTGAAGCGCGTCCTTCGTGCCCACGTCGGAGCAGAAGTCGATCAGCCGCTCGTAGACGATCTTGGCGCGCGCCTCGGCCGCGATATTGCTTCTGAGATCGACGTCGAGTTCGCCCGTAATTTTCAGATAGTCGGCCGTCCATGCGTTGCCCATCGAGTTGAAGAGGTTGACGCCGCCGCCTCCCGCAATGGCGATCAACGGGTCTGCTTCGGCCGCTTCACGCTTGTGTTTCAGTGGGGCGAGATGCAGTCGTGCGAGCGTTCCGACTACTTCCAGATGGCTGAGTTCCTCCGTTCCGATATCCATCAGCAGGTCCTTGCGCGCAGGATCCTCGCAATTGAGCCCCTGAATGGAGTATTGCATGGCCGCCGCCAGCTCGCCGTTGGCGCCACCGAACTGCTCGAGCAGCATGTTTCCGAAGCGCGGATCGGGCTCGTCCACCCTGACGGTGTACATGAGTTTCTTGACATGGTGATACACGATACTGCCTCCGAAGGAGCCGATTTGATTACGGTTTTTTCAACATCTCGACCGACGACGTCGGTTGATCGTCGACCGCTGTTCTTCCACCTGCAGTTTGTTCGCGCGATGCTGCGCTCTGGTCTACTCCACTAGTGGCCTCCACACGGTTGATTGCGTTTTTCACGACTTCCGGAGCGATGTGGGGCAGCATGTGTCCGATGCCGTCGACGACATGGAGATCCGCATTCGGGATATCGCGCGCCAGTCGCACAGAATGAAGTTGGGTGTCGACGATGCGATCATCCGCACCGCCGAGGATTGCGACCGGGCAGGAGATCTCCCCGTACTGCCGGGACAACCGGTCGGCAGACGACTGCATCAGAGCGTTCTCCTCGCCCAATGCGCGTAGCTGCGAGGGACGCAGAGCCATAGAAATCGGATATTGCTCTTGGAAGCTTTGGGTCGGATCGTTCGGCTCGAATATCCTATCGATGATGGCCTGCGCCATTACGCGACCGGCCACCGGCGCCAATGTGTGTCGCAGAACGTCACCCGCGAGTGGCGTATTCAGAATGCCGAGTACAACGTCGGCCCGGGGAACCGGGTAGTAATAGCCTGATATCAATACCAGACCGCGAACCCGCTCGGGATAACCGATCGCCAATGCCAGTGCGACCAGCGTGCCCCAGGAATGCGCGACAATCGTGACGGGTGCGGGGGCCTCCCTCTCCAATAGCATAGAGATGAGCCGAGCCTGCCGCTCAGGCGTCCACCGCGTATCACCTGGACGCGTGCTGTGCCCGAAACCGGGTCGATCGACGACGATCACACGGTGGTCCTGCTCCAACATCGCCGGGAGTCCAGTTGCCTCGACCTCCTGAACCATCGCGCCATTGCCATGCAAAATCAGTATCGGGTCGCCTGTCCCACGCACCTGGGCATGCAGCCGCACCGCACCAATATCAATCAAGCGGCCGCTCGGCGGGTTATCGCTCTCGGCACGGCGAGCCGATAGGTCGCTGAGCTTGGCGGCGAGGGCTCCGCCTATGGCTGTAAGAGCAAGCCGACGGACCGTATTTCCTCTCATGGCACGTCACACCTTGGCCGATCGACCAGCGGCAGAACGCTCCAGAAACTTGCGGGTCAGTGCCGGGATATTGTCCCATACCCAGTCGCCCATCTCGATTTCCTGCGCGAGAATGTTCTGGGCGACCTGTGCAACGTGGGGCTCGTTGGCGTGCTCTGCGGCTGCGATAAGTGAGTGATAGCAGACCGCCTCGAACCGCTCGAATGCATGGCTCGCGAGCATATGTTTCAGTACCTCGTCCGTCGCCAGCAAGTGGCCGAACCCTTGCATGTTCGCCATCATCTTCGTCGTCATGTTTTTCAGCGTGGAGCTGTCGGATCCCAGGCGCGACAAACAATCCGCAATCGCGGCGCGCTGCTGCTCTGTCTCCTCGAGGTGCTGTTTGATGCGCGGCAGCGCCTCGGGGTAATGCTCGAGTCGATCAATCTGCGTTTGCAGCAGGCTCTTGGCTTGCTCCTCCATGGCATGCGCATCGCGCAGCCAATCGAGAAGGTGATCGCGGGGGGCAGTCATGATGGCTCCTTCTTCGATTACGCTGAGTGGTGACTTAATGCTGTCGGAGGCGGTACTCGCTACTCCTTCACCGAGTAAACCAATGCGCTCGGCCACAGGTTCCCAAAGGCTTCGGCGATGGTTTGGCACCGTCAGCCGGGCTGGAGTGAACCGGAGAAGCCGCCCATCCTGAACTCTGTGTTGCCGGCTCGTCAGCCGAGCGCCGATGACGAATGCAGAGCGCGATATATGGTTCCATCGCTTCGTTGCCAGTGGCGCTCGCCGTGCCGATGGCGCCGATCAGTGGGGGGAACGCGGCATCCGACTCTGCGTTCCCATTCGAGGACTTCCACAGCTGCTTCGGCGCGCAATGGTCAAACCAAAACTGGGGCTCTACCGAGCCAAACGTGATTTCAAGAAAACGAGCGAGCCGCGCGGTGTCACCGGGATCGCGCCCGCCGAATACCCGCGCTTCGTAATCCAGAAGCATGCCGCGACTCGTCTCCACTACGATTTGCGACTCGAGGTCGGCGGCGCGTTCAAGTCATGGGCCGTCACCAAGGGTCCATCGCTCGATCCCGCCGAAAAGCGGCTCGCGGTGGAGGTCGAGGACCATCCGCTCGACTACGGCGACTTCGAAGGTACGATCCCGAAAGGTGAGTATGGCGGGGGGACCGTGATGGTCTGGGACCGCGGCTTCTGGACGCCCGAAGGAGATGCCAATGCAGAGGAGGCGCTTCGCTCGGGTGAGCTCAAGTTCACTCTTGCCGGACAGAAGCTGCAGGGTGACTGGGTTCTAGTGCGCATGCGTGGCGATCGTCAGCAGGAAAACCGCATCAATTGGCTGCTCATCAAGCATCGCGACGGTTTCGCGCGTGCCGATGATGCGGATGCGCTGCTCGATGACGATCGCTCCGTCGCCTCGGGCCGCAGCATGGAAGAAATCGCCGCTGGAAAGGGGCGAGCACCTCGACGCTTCGTCACCGGGCGGGCGCGCACGATCGGTCCCAACGCCGTCTGGCATTCGTCCGAAAAGGGCGGTCATCGCCATCCGCCGTCGAAGTCACGAGCCAGGCGCAGGGCCACCCGAGCCTGCGCAGTGAACATGCCGGCGTTCATTGCGCCGCAACTTTGCCAACCTGTTGCGCGTCCACCCGACGGCGAGGGCTGGGTGCACGAAATCAAGTTCGACGGATATCGCATGCAGTTGCGGGTCGAGAACGGCGCTGCGGTTCTTCGCACGCGCAGCGGCCTCGACTGGACCGGCAGGTTCGAGTCGACCGTGCACGCAGCCGTTGCTCTGCCTGATGCGATAATCGACGGCGAGATCGTGGCGCTCGACGTCACTGGCGCGCCCGATTTCACGGCGTTGCAGGCGGCTCTGTCGGAAAAGCGCTCCCAGCATCTGGTATACTTCGCATTCGATCTTCTGCACGCCGGCGACGAAGACTTGCGAGCGCGCCCGCTAACGGAGCGGAAAGAGCGCTTGAAGCAGATCGTGTCGAAGCACGCACACAACCCGAACAACATTCGCTATGTCGAGCACTTCAGAGACAGCGGCGACGCTGTACTCAAGTCGGCCTGTCGGATGAACCTCGAGGGCATCGTATCCAAGCGCTTGGATGCGCCGTATCGTTCGGGTCGCACGACCGCCTGGACCAAAGCCAAATGCCGCGGCGGACACGAGGTTGTCATCGGCGGGTGGAGTGGCTCCAAGACCAACCTGCGGTCGCTTCTGGTCGGCGTAAGACGCGGCAGACATCTCGTGCATGTCGGCCGTGTGGGCACCGGCTTCAACGCGCACAAAGCGAAGGACCTGTTGAAGAAGCTCAATGCGCTGGCCACAAAAACGAGTCCGTTCAGCGGCAAGGATCCGCCGCACCGTATGCCGGACTGGACTTGGGTCAGACCGAAGCTCGTCGCCGAGATCGAATTCGCCGGGTGGACCGGCGCGGGTATGGTGCGGCAGGCGGCGTTCAAGGCACTGCGCGAGGACAAGCCCGCTTCAGACGTCCGTGCCGAGCGACCTGCCTCCGCCGCGATTACGAGAAATGCAGCCGCCAACCTCCTACCGACGCCCATCCCTAGTGAACGCAACAACGTACTCGGAGTCGTCATCTCGAGGGCGGACAAAGCCTTGTGGCCGAAATACGAGACAACCGGCCCAATCACCAAGCTCGACCTCGCGCGCTATCACGAAAGCGTCGGATATTGGATGCTGCTGCATCTGAAGGGCCGGCCGTGCTCGGTCATCCGAGCGCCCGATGGTCTCACTGGTCAGCGGTTTTTCCAGCGCCACGCGATGCGCGGCACCTCGAGCCTCGTCACATTGACGAAGGTGTCGGGCGACCGGGCCCCTTACTTGCAGATCGACAGCATCGAAGCGCTGATCGCCATGGCCCAGATCGCTGCCGTCGAATACCACCCGTGGAATTGCGAGCCGGGGAGCCCCGATGTGCCGGGCAGGCTGGTGTTCGACCTTGATCCGGCACCGGATGTACCGTTCACCTCTACCATCACCGCAGCGCGCGAGCTCAGTACGCGCCTCGAAGCGCTGGGTCTCGTCACGTTCTGCAAGACCACCGGCGGCAAGGGACTGCATGTGGTGACCCCACTGAAGGTAACGGGCCGCCGTATGCTGGATTGGGACGAGGCAAAGGCGTTCGCGAAAGCGGTTTGCGTCGCAATGGCCGGCGACAGTCCCGACAGGTACGTCGTCAATATGGCCAAGCGCATTCGGCATGGGCGCATTTTCCTCGACTACCTGCGCAACGACCGCATGTCGACAGCCGTTGCGCCGCTCTCGCCGCGCCTTCGGCCGGAGGCGACCGTGTCGATGCCGCTCCACTGGTCTCAAGTGCGCAAGGACCTCGACCCACTACGCTACACCATCCGCACCGCCCCTGCGCTGCTTGAGAAACACAAGCCGTGGGCCGACTACTGCCAGGCTGAGCGCCCGCTCGCCGAGGCGATCGAGAAATTCGTCAAGAGCCCGCAGCGAAAAAAGGGAAGTTGATGCGCCGATCGATCGCGGAAAGCTGCACATCCTCGTGCGTCATCCGCCATCAATGAAGTCTCGAAAAACACCTTCGCAGTCAGATCTCGTCGAGACCGGGATAAGCAGCTGCCTTCAAAAGCCGCGCGAGATGAGCCGCATTGCTGGCCAGCATCCGTGTCGTGAGCAGTGTCTTCTCCGCCGGATGGTCCAGGTCCTTGTAGTCGATCTTGCCCATCGCTTCGCCGACCCAGTAGGTGCCGGAACCGGCCGCCAGCGTAAAGCCGACATCGTTCAGCGCTTGGAAGATTTCCGCGTGGCAGTGGTGAGCGCCGTCCTCGTTCCCGACGACTGCAACGACGGCCACCTTGCCGAAGCTCGGCATGCGGCCGCGGCTGTCCGTATCGCTTAGGAAGGCGTCCATTCGCTCGAGCACTCGCTTCGCCACACTCGACGGTTGACCGAGCCAGACCGGCGTTCCGAGCACGAGAATGTCGCAAAGCTTAATCTGCTCGAGCAGGTTCGGCCACTCATCACCTTCGCCTTCATCACTCTTTACGCCCGCCTTGATGTCGTGGTCGACGACACGCACGATCTGGCCGACCACTCCATGGGATTTCAACTCCTCCAAAACCTCCGCGAGGATTGTGTCGGTCGAGGAAGACGCTTGGTGCCGCTTGAGCGTGCAGTTGAGCGCGAGCGCCGTGAGATTTACCGCCATTGTACTTCCTATCAGCTTCATGCACGCAGAACTTCAGGAGAGCGAAAGCTCGACAGTAACGCCTGAACCTGCATCGGGTTCGACCATGTGTCTCAAATCTCAGGGAACCAGAGCTTAATGACGGCCGTTGTCCGGTATCTGCTCACGACGTCAGAACTTCGACAGCGGATGGGAAAATGGGCGATAGTGCCGTGCGAGCCGCGCCGTGCGCTGCGTTGGAGCGGCGGCTTTTCGAGACGAGGCGGGTGTCGCTCGAGCTTGTCGACCCGCTGACCAGCGAGGACATGGTCGTCCAGGCGACGGACGACGCCAGCCCGACGAAATGGCACCTCGCGCACGTCTCCTGGTTCTTCGAGACATTCGTTCTGTCGCGCCATCTGCCCGGCTATCGCCTGTTCGATCCAGCTTTTCAGTATTGTTTCAACTCGTACTATGAGACCGAGGGGCCCCGTCATCCGCGGTCCCGGCGTGGACTTCTGTCGCGTCCCTCGACAGAGCGGGTGCTCGCGTATCGCAATCATGTCGACGCAGGCCTCGACGATCTGTGTGAACGGCGCGTGACAGCAATCCCCGAAGTTGCGCGGCTGGTCGAGATCGGGATCAATCACGAGCAGCAACATCAGGAACTGTTGCTGACCGACATTCTTGCACTGTTCGCAGCCAATCCGCTCCGACCTGCCTACCGCCCCCGCGGTCCACATGCAAACCCGAACGCGGAAGTTCCCGTGTCGGCCGGTTGGGTGGATTTCTGCGGAGGTGTGTTCGACATCGGCCACGCGGGCGACAGCTTTGCGTGGGACAACGAGAGCCCGCAACATCAGATGATCGTGGCGCCGTTTCGCATCGCCGATCGTCTCGTCACCAACGGCGAGTGGCTCGAGTTCATGGCGGACGGCGGTTATCGTTCGCCGCTGCTTTGGCTGTCGGACGGCTGGGGCGCCGTGCAACAGGGCGGGTGGAACGCACCCCTTTATTGGGAGCAGCAGGACAGCGCGTGGCTCGCTTGCTCGCTCGAGGGTCCGCAACCGATCGACACGGCGGCCCCCGTCGCACACGTGAGCTATTACGAGGCAGATGCGTTCGCGCGGTGGGCCGGCAAGCGGCTGCCGACGGAGTTCGAGTGGGAAATCGCAGCGAGAGGCCTCAGCGTTGAAGGAAACGATCTCAGCCGGGGGCACCTGCGCCCCAAAGCCGCCGCCGCGTCGACGGGTAGGCCGCAACAGATGTTCGGCGACGTCTGGGAATGGACGCAGAGCGCGTATCTGGCCTACCCCGGCTACCGTTCGGCAGCCGGTGCGCTTGGCGAATACAATGGAAAGTTCATGGTCGGCCAACACGTGCTCCGCGGCGGCTCCTGCGTGACGCCGACGGGGCACATCCGCCCTACTTACCGCAACTTCTTCTATCCTCACCAGCGCTGGCAGTTCACGGGACTGCGGCTCGCCTCGGAGTTCGATTGATGGTGCTCGCTACGACACAGAAGCCAGACACGAGGCAGCGCGAGGCGATTGACGAGTTCAGAGACGATGTCCTCGGCGGCTTGGCGAAGCCGCGCAAGACTCTTCCTTGTCGCTACCTTTACGACGCGCGTGGAAGCGAGCTGTTCGAAGCGATCACGAACCTTCCGGAATACTATCCCACTCGCACCGAGCGCAGCATCCTCGAAACCAATGCCGAGGAGATCGCCGCGCTCGTACCCGAGGGTGGCGTGCTCGTCGAGTTCGGCTCTGGCTCCAGTGTCAAAACCGAAATTCTGCTCGCGAAGCTGCCGCGCATCTCTGCCTACGTCGCGATAGATGTTTCGTCGAGCGCTCTGGAAGGCGCGCAAGATCGCCTCCGCAAGCGCTTTCCTCACCTCGAAATTCGCACCATACACGGCGATTTCTCACGGTCGTTGGTATTTCCACCCGACATTGCAGCGCGTCACATCACGGGATTTTTCCCGGGCTCCACCATCGGCAACCAGACGCCTCGTGAGGCACTCGAGCTACTGATCGCGTTGCGCAAGCTGGTCGGCCCAATGGGGCAGCTGATTGTCGGGGTGGATGTGAAAAAGGACGTGCGAACGCTAATCGCTGCGTATGATGACGCGGCCGGCATTACCGCTGCGTTCAATCTCAATCTGCTTGCCAGGATCAATCGCGAACTCGGCGCCGACTTCGATCTCGCTCGCTTCGAGCACCGTGCGCTGTATGATCCACGCGAAGGGCGCATCGAAATGCACCTGAAAAGCATCGCCGCCCAAAACGTGACGATATGGGACGAGTGCATCCACTTCGCGGCTGGCGAAAGCATCCACACCGAGAGCTCCTACAAATACACTATAGAGGAGTTCCAGAAGTTGGCGCGCCGTGCCGGATGGGAGCCAGCACGCGTCTGGATCGACCCCAAAGCCATGTTCACCGTGCACGGCCTCGCATGATGAGAGTCGAGGGACCAGTATGGCTGCACTCGACGCGTTACGGCCGAATGTGCACGACCAAACCGCCCGACCGGACAATCGAGGTACGAAACTCTTCAGGATTGCTCAAGGGTTCGTGCGGGGAGCGGCTTTGCCAAGCGTCTGTTGCGCGAGAGCGGAAATACGCTCGAGTCGACGCGGCCCCGATGCGTCGCCGAGCGATATGAAATCAATACAGCGGCACATGCGCCACATACGTCGACGACCCCGCGCGGAGCCATCGGCCGTATCGGCCGCGGTTCTGATCAAGGCATCGAGACACCTGCACAGGAGCACGGTGACCGTCCGTAAGACGTCGAACCGACACGTGTCGGGTGGCGTGCAACCGTGTATCGGCTGGCTCGTCCGCTGATGCGACCCCGCTGCAACACGGTGACCAGACGAGGGCGGAGGCCCGCCCGCTTCCGCCCTCGACCAGATCCGCGCTTGGTGGGCCGCACAGCATGACGTTCGCCCGCACCTATCGAGCACTGACGTTGCTGCTCTCGGCCATCGAACCAACATGGGCTCCGAGCGTTGTAAGAGGAGTCGCGTCTCCAGCCAATGACGTCCATGATGCCCTCTCGGCAAATCCGCACGAATCAAGTTTTATTGAGATTACGGCCGGCGGACCGCACGCTCGTAGAGCGCCACTTGAACCCCGTCGAGCTGGCGCCGGGCGCGGTACTCTACGAACAAGGTGAACCGATCTCGACAGTGTACTTTCCGTTGTGCGGCCAGGTCTCACTTGTTGTTGTTGCTGCAGACGGGCGGGAGACCGAAAGCGCGGCTATAGGCAACGAAGGCGTGGTCGGACTAGGAGGCTGCATCTCTGGGGGAACCTCGTTTACGCATCAAAGGGTCCAGCTGCCCGGAGCAGCCATGCGCATAGCGCGCGATCCGTTTGTCGAAGCCTTGGAGTTCAGTAGCACTCTCCGCGGAGCGCTCGCGGCGCATTACGACGCGTTTGCCGCTCAGCTGCTGCAATCGGCGTTTTGTCTCGGCAATCACCAAGCGTTGGAGAGGGTCGCACGCTGGTTGTTGACCGCCTACGATACGGTCGAGGAAGACGGGCTAGCGCTCACCCAGGACACGGTTGCACGGGCACTAGGGCTCACCCGTCCGACGATCACTCTTGCGTTGAATCACGCCAGCGCTGCCGGTGTGCTCCGCGTCGAGCGCGGCCGCCTCGTACTTCTGAATCGGCGAGGTCTCGAATCTCTCGCCTGCTCCTGCTACTCGATCATTCGGGCAAACTTCAACCGCTCCGATGTTAGCCAGTCGACAGAATAGGATGCGCAATCCCATCTAGGGCTGGCGTGCGAGCGGTTCGGTCCCGGAGGTCGAACAGCTCCGCCCGGTTCCATGAGAACCGGGAGGCGGGCGAAAACCGCGAAGCTCGCCCGATCCGCTGCCTTGTTCCCCCGGCCCCCCTACAACGCAACGGAATGTTCCCATGCGCGCCTGTCGTTGTCTGTTCGCCAGTCGACACAGCGAGGCGAAGCGACACCGCGGCAAGCGCCCGACCAATGCCGGAGCGCTCGGCTACGTGCGAGCAGTCACCAGTCCGTCCGAGAAATAGAATGTGAGGCCCGGCCCCCAGGAGAACCGACGAGCGCCCCGCCAGGGCCGGCAAGCATTTGGCCCGGCTTCGGGCAAGAGCCTCGAACCTCTCGGAGTGTCAGAGAACACCAGCTTCGAGCATCACGCGTGGAACCGAAAGCGCTTCCGACGACTTGTTTCGAAGACCAATCACTTCACGCTTCGATCGGAGCAATAGCACTATGCGGACTATTTGCACGCTAATGCTGGCAATCGCGTTCGTTGGCGACGCGGCGCTCGCGCAGACAACGCCCCAAACCCCAGCGATCAAAGACCCCTCTGTTCGAAATGCTCCGCCGGATCGCGGAACCACTGGTCGCGGAACCGGCACTGAAGGCGTAGCCGCAATCGCGCCGCTCTCTGTGCTCGAGAACGGAGCGAACAGCTTTACAGAAGCCCAAGCGCGATCGCGACTGGAGAGTGTCGGTTTCACGAATATCACCGAGTTCCAGAAAGACGCGCAGGGCATCTGGCGGGGCAAGGCAATGCGCGAAGGCCGATCTGTCAGTGTCGGACTGGACTACCAAGGCACGATCGGCAGCCAGTGAGCCTCGACCTCGGAACGCACAATCGGAGTAAGCACATGAGAATCATCACCGCACTCTTCGACACCTACGAAGCTGCCGGCCGAGCAGTCAACGCACTCCGCAGCTCAGGTGTGGCGAACGACGACATCTCTATCGTGGCGAACCACGAGGCCCGCGGATCGACCGCCACCGCCGCTTCGAACGCCGACGACGGTGCGAGTGGCGCAGGCACAGGTGCCGCAGTCGGGGCTGCATTGGGTGGTGGAGCGGGCATGTTGGCTGGGCTGGGAATGCTTGCGATTCCGGGATTGGGTCCGCTTGTCGCCGCAGGTTGGCTCGCTGCTACTTTGACCGGCGCCGTGGCTGGCGGGGCAGCCGGCGGACTCATTGGCGGGTTGACTGGGGCAGGCCTCCCGGAAGAGGCTGCGCACAAATATGCCGAAGGAATTCGGCGGGGCGGAACGCTCGTTACGGTTCGGGCAGCTGAAGGACAGGTCGATCGGGCGGCTCAAATCCTCGATGAGCAAGGAGCGGTCGACATCGATGAACGCTCCGCGGCTTGGCGGCGCGACGGCTGGAGCGGCCGTTTCGAGGATTCTGCAGCTTCGTCGCCGTCTCTGGCGACGTCAGTGCCGGATACGACGCCCGCACGGCGGCGCGCTCGCGACTTCCCCGCAAACGAACCCGATGATCGCCGCCGCACTGGAACAGACAGCAGTCATCGTGCGTGAGTCTGGTCGACGGAACTGGTGGGCCAGCGCGGAGCATTCTTCGCGTTCGCACGCCAATTCTCGGCTTTGCACGTTGAACGGAGCGGACGGACGCCGGCCGGATCGAAGATCGTCGGTCAGCAAGTGTATGGGTGCCTGACGAAAATGACGGAATGCGCCGCGGCCCTCGACGATCGAGGGCCGCGCTTCTGTTCGAGCAGCGTCTCAAAGACGCGCCTTCCGAGGAGGGAATCGCGATTTACTCACCCTCAACCGACGCTGGCGTGCGCACCGTCGAAGACTATTGCTCCGAACAGCGGCTCGGAGCCGTAGTCAGCGCCGGAGGCTACGCCGAGCAGCTGGACCAATCGCGTGCGCCCCCGGTTCACCCGGCTCTTGATGGTACCCACCGCACAGCCGCTGATCTCAGCCGCCTCCTCGTAGGAAAAGCCGGCGGCGCCGATCAGGAGCAGAGCCTCTCGCTGGTCCACCGGCAGCTTGTCGAGTGCCGCACGGAAATCGTGCATGTCGAGCCTGGTCAGCTGCTCCGGCAGCACGGCGAGGCGGGCCGCCATGTTGCCTTCCGCGTCCTCGATCTCGCGCCGCCGCTTGCGCAGTGACGAGAAGTACGTATTGCGTGCAATGGTGAACAGCCAGGCACGCAGATTGGTGCCTTCATTGAACTGGTCGAGGTGGCTCCAGGCCCGCAGCAGCGTGTCCTGCACCAAGTCGTCGCCGCGGTCGACGTCGCCGCACAGCGAGATCGAGAATGCCCGCAGTTGCGGCAGCGTGGCGAGCAGGTCGCGCTTCAGCTCTGCCGAACATACGCCAGTCTCAGACGTCGAGATGACGCCAACGTCATTACTCGGCATGGAACCCCCGATCGTGACTCTACCGAATGCGAGGACAACGCAGGGCGAGGTGATCCGTTCCAGAAGCTCAGTCACGCACGCGCCCGCGGGCACGCGCGAGGTGACCGACTTGCCCAAGCTGAAAGTGCGCGTGCAGAGCGCCAGCGACGGCGGCGCACGTGGGTCTTCATCAGTGAGGCTCGAAAGTGAGCATTCAGCGGTCAGCATCGACGCGGGCGAACGAACTGTCGCCTCGGTGGCGCGTTGAGCTTCTGTTACCACCGGAGCTATACGTGTCGGAACCAAACCAAAGCTTCAGCGAGACAGCAGCGGCATTCATCAAGACCGCCAAATCCCACGACCTCACGATTGCTACTGTGGAATCGTGCAGCGCCGGCGCGCTCGCCGCTGCGCTTGCCCAGGTGCCGGGTGCCGGCGAAGTGCTGCACGGCGGCTTCGTCACCTACAGCAAGGCGCAGAAGATCGCGCTCGGTGTTCCGTCGAAATTACTGGCCGAGGAGACGGCCGTGAGCATGGCAGTTGCCGAGGCCATGGCACGGAACGCGCTCGACCATACGCCCGCCGACATGGCGATCGCGATCACCGGGGTCGCAGGACCGGAGCCGGATGAGGATGGCAATCCCGTCGGACAGATATTCGTCGCTTCCGCCCGGCGTTGCGGCGGCGTACTGGCTTCGGGTCACTGCTTCGACGGCGACCACGCTGCGATCTGCACAAGTGCCATGCACGCGGCGCTCGAGGTGGCAGAAGCGCTGATGGGGACGCCAAGAGACAATTGCTCTCTGAAGGAGGAGGAGGACGCCGCCTCAAGCGATCGGCCAGTCGATCGCGGGCCCGGCTCCAGACGCGGCAGATCCTCCGCGATCAGATCCCCGAGATAGCGCTCGAGCATGCCAATGCCACCAGGTGATGCCCACCTCCTTCGAGATCACTTCGGCAATCCGAGCAGGCTGCGAAGAGTTTTCAGCAGCGTGGAATGATCAACGGGCTTGGCCAGCCTCGGCGCGTCGGCCAAGGTCGGCGGAACGTCGAGCGCCGAGCCGAAGCCGGTCAGCATCAAGAATGGCACTTCACGCGTGCGCAGCGCCTCCGCGATCGGCCACACATACGAGCCGCCGAGGTTGACGTCGAGCACGGCGCCGTCCAGCCGCTCGCGCGCCAGCACCATGCCGTCTTCGAGCGATATCGCCGGACCGACGACCTCATAGCCGGCGTCGACCAGGGCGTCCTGCGTATCGAGCGCGATCAAGGCGTCATCTTCGACGAGCAGAATGCGTTGTTCATTGCTCATGGCGTTGTACCCCAGCGACCTGTCGATCTCGACGACTGAACCAACTTACGACGCATCTGTCGATGCATCATCGAAGACCCGCGTCCGCCCGCTGTAGACGACGAGGCCGGCGATGTGCGTCACCCGCGGGCCGCCGCGCGAGAACGGCACCAGCAATCGTTCGAACGTCACCACGTTGTCGTCACCGAAGTCGAACCTCAAATGCTCGTAGCATGGCACGCCGCCACGAGCGCAGCGGCGGTAGGCGTCCGCGAGGCTGTCCGGCTCGTCGGTGGCTACGTCCTCCTGGCTGATCAGGCGTCCCAGCCGCTCGGTCAGCGCGCGGCCCACTTCGACGAAGCGCACGTCGCCGTTGTCGCTGATGCTGGCGACGGTGAGCCCACCCATCGCCTCGAAGCGCTTGCGATCGAAGCGCTCGAATTGCGGTAGCTGCCCGTCCTGGCCGAGCTGGCCGGCCCACACGTCGAAGAACGTGCGCATGGCCTCGCTCCTGAGCCGTTGGCGGACTGGCGAATCGTCGATCATCGTACCTACCGCCGACAGAGGCGCATCGAGCCGATAGCTGAATCCGTCGGCTGCGTACGCGATCTCGGGCGAGCAGTGCAGCTCCGAACCCGCGACCGTCGAAATGAGTTGAGTACCGAATCCGCGTCGCGTCGGCGGTCGAGACGGCGGTCCCCCCCTCTCGCGCCATTCGAAACGGAAGCGACGCGCATCACCCTCGCCGTCGAGCCGCCACTTGATGTCGACGTGGCCGTCCGGCACGGAGAGGGCGCCGTACTTGGCGGCATTGGTCGCGAGCTCGTGCGCGATCAGCGCGAACGTCTGCGCCACTTTGGCGGTCAGCATCACCTTCGGCCCATCGAAGCGCGCGCGCCCGGTGAACGTGCGCAACTCCGAGCCGACGATCTCGTCGAGCAGTGCACCCTCGAACACCTCCTCGGTCAGGCTCGAATAGGTGCGTGACAGCGCCTGCAGCCGGCCGATGAAGGCGGTTCGGGCCTCGTCGAGCGACTTGTCGCCGGTCAGCGTGCGCCCGGCGATCGACTGCACCACCGCGAGCAAATTCTTGCCGCGATGCGCCACCTCGCGCATCAGCATGCGCTGGCGCTCCTCCGCCTTCTTGCGCTCGGAGAGATCGACGAAGCCGCCGAGCGCGCCGATGATCTCGCCTTTGTCACCTCGCAGTGGCGCGGTAGCGGCGAGCGCGTGCAGGGCGCTGCCGTCGGCACGCCGGAAGCGAATCTCGAACTCCTCGGTTTGACCGGCGAGATTCGCGGCCAAGCGCTCGTTGCCGAAGTCGATGTCCTCGGGAAACAGGAAGTCGGCGAGCGAGCGGCTCGACAGGTCCTTGGTGCTCGTGCCGAGCAACTCGGCAAGGCGCGGATTGGCGAAGATCGTCTGGGCTCGCCGGTCGACAGCCCAGATACCTTCCTGCGCCGTGTTGACGATCGTGCGGTATCGCTCCTCGGCCTCACGGAGATCGGCTTCAGCGCGTTTGCGCGGCGTAATGTCGAGTACGCTGACCAGCGTACGTTCGGCCTTCTCGCCGCCGAACACGATCGTGAACATCACGTCCAGTGGCTCCCCCGCCAATGTTCGCAGACGGGTCTCCGAGGCCAGCTGCTGTCGCCCCTCCCAGAGTGCGACCAACTCATCGACAAACACCTCGCGGGTCACTTCAGTGAAGATGTCCGCCAACGAGCGCAGCAAAGCGTCCTTCGACTCCGCGCCAAAAAGCGAGACAGTGGACTCGTTGACGTCCTTGATCCGCACGAGGTCCAGCAGTTCTCCGACGAGTTCCGGGCGATTGTCGAGGTAGGCGCGAAGATCGGTTGCGCCGGCTGCCTTCAACTCGTCCAGCTTGCCTTTGACCTCGGAAAAATCCTCCTCCCACAGCGACACGCCTGCATGCTCGAAGATCCCCCTATAGCGTTCCTCACTCTCGCGCAGCTTCTGCTCGGCCTGCCGCGCGGCCGTGATGTCGCGTGCCGCCGAAAGCAAGCGGAATGCGCGACCGTCGATGTCGGGTACAGCGGTGACCACGACATCCCACCACTTGGGCGTTCCCTTCGCAGTGGGACGGAACGCGGAGAACCGCCCGATATCGCCATGCGCGGCCTTGCTCAGCGCGCGGTCGATATCATGTGCTACCGCGTCCGGCCACAGTGAAGACCAGATCTGCCCACGTACGGTCTCGAAATCATCGATCTCCATCAGATTTCGACCATTGGCGTTCATCTCCTCGAGACGACCGTCGAGCGTCAGGATCTTGACGCAGTCGGGGCTCGCCTCGAAGACGCTGCGCCGGAACGCTTCGCTACACCGCAGGCGCTCCTGCGCCATCTTGTGATCGTGAATATCTGTCGTCGAGCCGTACCAGGCGACGATCGCCCCGGTGTCGTCACGGATCGGCGTCGCCCGTGTCAGGAACCAGCGGTAGTCGCCGCTGTGATGTCGGTTGCGCACCTCGATCTCGTAGTCGGAACCCGTACGCAGTGCTTGGGTCCAGACGCTCATGCAGCGCTCGTAGTCGTCCGGATGCAGCACGCGGCGCGGCCAATCGCATACATTGTCAGCCGGATCCATGCCGGTGTAGTCGAGCCAGCGCTGATTGTGAAACGTGATATTGCCGCGCCCGTCCGAGGTCCAGATGATCGCCGGCGTGGTGTTGGCCAGCGAGCGGAAGCGTGCCTCGCTCTCCCGTAATGCAGCCTCGGCACCATGGCGCTCCGTGATGTCCCGAAACACCAGCGACAGCGCCGCCACCCGTCCGAACGCATCGAGGATCGGCGAGGCGTTGAGCTCGACCTGCACGAGGCTGCCGTCGTTGCGCCGCCGCGCGGTTTCCTTGAGCACGGCCGCCTTGCCGCCCTTCACCGAGTCGAAGATCGCCAGACGCTCCGCCTCCTTCTCCTCGGGGATGATCAGCTCCACCACCGAGCGGCCGACTGCCTCGACCTCGGTGTAGCCGAACAGCTGCTGGGCTCCCGGATTCCAGCTCTGCACCATCTGGTCCATGCCGACACTGATGATAGCATCGCTCGACGAGGCCACGATCGCGGCGAGCTGGGCGTTGCGGCGCTCGGCGACACGCTGCGCCTCGAGCAGCTCGAACTGCCGCACCGTGCTGCGGATGGAACGGCGTAAGGTATCGGCGTCGAAACGGTCCTTGATCAGGTAATCGAGCGCACCGGCCTTCAGCGCGGCGGTTGCAACGTCCGCCTTGCCCGAGCCACTGAACATCACCACCGCGCAGGGCAGCCGGCCGTCGAGCCGGCGCAGGGCCTCGAGCACCTCCAGGCCTTCCAGGTCAGGCAGGGCATAGTCGAGCAGGATGCAATCCGGTGTCGACGCCCTGGCGAGCGCAATGCCCTTATCCGCGTTGCTCGCCTCCTGCAGTACGAAGCCGCCGGCCTCCAGCGCGAAGCGCACGGCCATGCGGTCCTCGGGCGTGTCGTCGATGACGAGCACGTTGAGGAGCGGCTCCGACGACGCAGCCGGCCGCGGTCGCTGCTGATGTGGCAACGGCCCCGTCACGAACGGCAGGACGGTGCTCTTCTCTTCGCCTTCGGCCATCTGATGGAGCCTCTGGGTCAGCCTCTTGCAATCATGTCGCAATCACTGATTGCGAGGGGGGGAGCACAACCGTGCCGAGCCAGAAAGCAGCGACCGCCGCGAGCCGGCGTTGCCATTCGCCGAAGTCGAACGGCTTGACCACGTACGCATTTGCACCGGCGTGATAGCAGCTCTCCACATCTCGCGTGTGAGAGGACGTGGACAGGATGACCACCGGCACGGTCGCCTCGCGCGCACGGAACCGACGCAGGAGATCGCGTCCGTCCACGCCGGGCATGTTGAGGTCGAGCAGCACGAAGGCAGCGTGACGCGCCTCGAGGCAGCCCTCGTCGGTGTCGAGCGACTCCCACGCCGAGCGCGAGTCGGCGCAACGTCGAACGGGATTCCTGACGCCGGCCGCCTTCAGCGCCTGGCAGATGCTGTAGAAGTCCTCGTCGCTGTCCTCGATCGACAGGATCGGCCGATCATCAATATCCATCGGAGCCCTCCTCAGCCGCGAGCGTGAAGAAGCAGGTCGTACCCTCGCCGACCGTGGAGGTCAGCCACATGCGTCCGCCGTGCCTCTCGATGGTCTTCTTGGCGATGGTCAAGCCGGCGCCGGTGCCGCCGCCGAACTCGTCGCGGCCGTGCAGGCGGCGGAAAATCTGGAAGATGCGCTCGAAGTTGCGCTCGGCGATCCCGATGCCGTTGTCACGGACGTAGAACACGCCCGGCTGGCTCGTGTCGGCGCCGATCTCGACCCAGCGCTCGGGCTTGTCGTTGTACTTGATCGCGTTGCTGACGAGATTGGACAGCGCCTCGCGCAGCCGGGCCCGGTCGGCCCGCACGAGCGGCAGCTTGCCGGTGCGGCGAACAGTTGTCCGCGTCTCGGCGATGCGTGGCTCGAGGCTCAGCAGCACGTCGTCGAGCACCGCATCGAGGTCGCACTCCACCATCACGAGATCTGCACGCCCGGTGCGCGAGTACTGCAGCAGCGACTCGATGAGATCGTCCATGCGCTTGGTCAGCTTGACGATGGTCTCGATCTGCTGGCGGGAGCCCGGGTCGATGCGCTCGCCCAGCCCCTGCTCCAGAAACGTGGCCATGTGATTGATGCCGCGCAGCGGCTCCTTGAGGTCGTGGGAAGCCATGTAGGCGAAGCTGTCGAGCTCGATGTTGACGTCCTTCAGCTCGCGGTTGAGCCGTTCGGTCTCCTCCGCGCGCGCCAGAATGACCTCGACGATCGCCCACCTGAGATCGGCTGCCGCCTTTACTTCGAAGTCGGCCCATGGTCGGGAGCGGCCAGCGACCGTTTCCTTCCAGATCGCGAACGAGGTGCGCGGCATCAGCCGCACGCTGCCGTCGCTGGTGTCGACCTCGACTGGCTTGCTCGGATCACCCGCCCAGGCAACCGTCTGCGCTTGCTCGGGCCGGAACCACATGACGAATTCCGGCCGGCGCTTCGACAGCCGCACGGCGAGCAGTCCGGCTGCCGTGCTGACGAGCTCGCCTGCGGGCGCATAGAGTTCGGGCAGCCGGTCCGTCGCCGTGATCAGGTCGGGTCGCGCTGAAAGCCAATGCGTCAGCTCGCGCAGATCGTTCTCCGGCGGCACCTCACCAATGCGCATCACCTGCTCCGCAGTGACGAGCGCCGCGCCGCCCGACTCGATGTACGTGCCGATGTTGGCCTGCTTGTTGCCGCCGCCGAGGCCGGCGTGCAGATCCGCGCGCTCGTTCAGCGATTGCATCATGCGGTCGAGCACGGCCTTCATGCGCAGGCGATAGGCGAAGTTCTCCGCGTCCTCCTTCGCCGCCATCATCAGGGAGAGCATGTGGGCGAGGAATTCCGCCGCCATGCGCGCCTCGTAGGCGACGTGGCGCGGCGCGGAATGGTGCATGGCCGAGATCAGACCCCACAGTTTGCCGTCCTTCATCAGCGGCATGACCATGGTCGACTTTACGCCCATGTTCTTCAGATACCCCGAGTACATTACGGACACGCTGCGCGAGAACGCGAAGCTCAGGTCGAGCGGCTTCCCCGTGGTCGGGTGCCTGTCCGGCACGATCGGCACCGGCGTGTAGTCGACGTTCGGCAGATGCCGCAGCCACGCCATCGAGAACAGCCGCCGTGCCGGCGCCGGGATGTCCGTCGTCGGATAACGCAGCCCGAGGTAGGGCTCGAATCCCGCCGCGACGTCCTCCGCGATCACGTCGCCGCTGCCGTCCTCCAAAAACTTGTAGGCCAGCACCCGCTCGAAGCCGGTGAAATGGCGGATGTATCGGACGGCGGTGTCGAAGAAGCTCTGCAGCGATGTCGTCGCCTGCAGCTTGCCGATCGTGGCGCGCAGCTCCGAGTAGAGGTCGAGCATCGGCCGCTCGGCACCGGCGGGGATCACCTCGAACTCCAGGATGGTCGCGCCGCCGCTGCGGTGCGCGAACAGGTTCAGCGGCCGCTCGACGCGCGTCTCTCCCGTGCCGAGGCAGGCGAGATGGACCGGTCCGTTATCCAGCGCCTCGCGGCCGAGCCGCGCCGCGATCTCGTCCGTTCGCTTGCCCAGCACCGTGCGCAGCGTGTCGCCGCGCAGCTTGTCGTGCGCGATGCCGAGCATCCCGTCCGTGTTGCTCGAAGCTTGCAGGATCTCGAGCGACGGCTCCTCGATGGTGAGCAGACAGGCGTGCGGCTGCACGGCACCCGAGAACTGGATCTGCTCGCGATCGCAATTCGACAGATCGACGTTGGCGGCCGTGACCATCGTCTCGCTCATCGCGCGCGCTCCTATCTGTCGCCTGCTTCGGTCATCCACAGCTCGAACGCGGCGAACGTCGCGCGTGCTGACGCGATCATGTCGTCGAGATGCCCGGCCTCGGCACCGCGCTCCAGTGCTGCGCAGCATGCGCGCCAGTGCTCGCCATCCCTCGGTGAGCCGAGCAGGAAGCTGCGCCCGGCCGTGCCCTCACCGAGCAGGCGCACTAGACCGCGCGCCAGCACCTTGCCGCCCAGCGTCGAACCCTCGCGCACGTAGAGCGCACCGAGCATATGGCCGGTAGTGTCGAGCTGCGGGCACGGAGCGAGCGACAACGCGGCCCGTTCACCGTCGAGCGAGGCGAGATGACCGAGATCGTCCGCGAGCCTGTGAGCACGTCGTGGGACATCCATCCGCAGACCCGGCTTGCGCGCAGCATCGAGCAACGCCAGCTCGAGGGGACGATGAAAACCGTAGAGTCGCGACAGCAAGGACCGGTACGCCGGCAGCGTCAGCGACCCTTCGAGCAATGCCGCGAACGCCGGCAAACCGTGAAGCCGAGTGTGGACTTCGTGTGTGGCATCGCGCAGCGCCACTCTTGCCGTCCCCCCGGGCGCTGGCGACCGGCGTGAAGCCTTGGTCAGGTCCTGTCCAGTCAGCATGTCCCCCTCCGAGCCGCAACGACAACGCACTTCTAGCGCCGCCGGACACGCCCTCGCAATGCAAAAACTCTTCATGTCATTGATATTACAACTACAATTAGACGGCTCGACCAGATGAAACGCATACCCGAGCAAATGGTTCCCAAAGGGCGGGGATCTATCGTTCATCGCTTCCGGACAGACCGGCCGGGCTTGGTTGCAGCCGACGCACCGGCGCTCGCGCGGAGCGCCTCTTTCAAGGTCACGGGACGGCGGTGCTTGCGCAACAGGTCAGTGAACGCCTCTTCGGCGAGTTCCTGCAGCGACTTCATGGTATCGCGGCCGAGGCCATGAAGCGCCTGCCAGCTCTCGGCGTCGAACTCGATCAGCTTGCGGCGAGAGCCTGGCGGCAATGGCGTGCGGGGCATGGCGGGCTCTGTTGAGATGAAACTGCGGCAAACGACAGTTCACGCCCCGCGCAGCTCCCGGACGATCGTGAGCATATCCACCACGCGGAACGGCTTTGCCAGGAAAGGTGCGCTCTCGAATACGGGCGGCCGCTGGTCGGCGGCGTAGCCCGAGACGGCGAGGAACGGGACGCCTCGGTCGGTCAGCTTCTGGGCGATCACTTCCGACGTCTCCCGTCCGAGGTTCACGTCGAGGACCGCCGCATCGATCGGCCCGGCACAGATGAGGTCGAGCCCCTCACTGGCTGTTGCGGCCGGGCCGATCACCTCGTAGCCCGCTTCGGCGAGCGCGTGGCGCACCTCGAGCGCAATCAGCGCCTCGTCCTCGACCACCAGAACTCTCATGCAGGGTTCCTTTCACGTTGTTCCAGGTTCAACGATCGGCCGGCCTATCCGCAACGCGATCGAGCGGGGCCGACAGAGTCCAGGTCAGGCCAGCGTCGGCATACGTCAGTTCGCACCTGCCGCCGAGGGCATGTTCGGTCGTGCGCAGCAGGACCGTGTGGCCGAAGCCCGTGTGAGCGGGCCGCGTGACTGTAGGACCGTCGCGCTCCTGCCACGAAAGCCGCAAACGAGGTGACGCGCCGTCGTCGACGACCTGCCACGTGATGTCGACCGTCCCCGAACCGGACAGCGCACCGTGCACGGCCGCATTCGTGGCGAGCTCGTGCACGGCCATGCCGATCGTCTGCGCCGCGCTCGCATCGACCTTCAACGACGGGCCGGCGAGCCTGATGCGCGTATCGACGAGGTCCTGGTAGGGGGCGAGCTGGGCGCGCACGAGTTCCTCGAGACCGACGCCGCGCCACTCCGACTTCACGAGCAGATCCTGGCTCGCAGAAAGCCCCTGCACGCGGCTCGTCAGGCGTTCGACGAACTCGGCCGGCGTGCCGGCCCGAGAGGTTTGTCGCGCGACCGAGAGTACAACCGAAAGCAGGTTTTTCGATCGATGGTTCACCTCTTTGAGCAGCATGTTGATGCGCTCCTCGCGGTCCTTCAGGTCGTGGATATCCGTGGCGGTGCCGTACCACACCGTGCCGTGCGCGTGCTGGAAGGGCCTCGCGCGGCTAAGCTGCCAGCGAAACGAGCCGTCGGCCCGCTGCACGCGATGCTCGCACTCGTAATCGGTCGTGGAAGCGACCGCATCCCGCCACGCTTTGCGCGTGCGCCCGAGTTCGTCGGGATGGATCGTGGCCTGCCATCGGCCGGGCTCGTTGCCGGCTGTGCGGTACTCCTCTCGCCGCCGATTAAAGTAGGTCACGCTTCCGCTCGAGTCTGCCGTCCAGACGAGTTGGGGCATACTGTCGGCGAGCTCGCGGAAGCGCTGCTCGCTGGCGACGAGAGCCGCCGCTGCGAGCTTGCGGTCGGTCACATCGATCGAGATGCCGACGAGCCGCAATGGCGATCCGTCAGGATTGCGCTCAACGGTGCCCCACTCGTCGAGCCAGCGCACCTCGCCGTCGGGTCGGACCAGCCGATACTCGTTGCGGTACAGCTGCCCAATCCCTGAAAGGGCGACCTGAACGTTGGCCTTGAACGCTGCCCGGTCGTCGGGGTGAACGACCTTTGCAACGCCCTCGAAGCTGTCGGTAGCTTCTTCGGTGGCGGCCAACCCCGGCTCACTGCTGAACAGGCGAACGACGACGTTGCTGTCGATGTCCCAGGTGAAGGCGACGGCATACGCGGCCGAAAGGGCGAGCCGCAGCGTCTCGTCGCGATGCCGGACATCGGCCATCGCCCGCCAGAGCAGCGCGGCGGCCTCGTTCACCTCCAGCACAGGCGATCGCAGCGGCTCACCTCCGCCCGGTGACGGCCGCGCGAGCGCCCGGATCGAGCTGCCGAGCCGTTGGCCCTGAATGCCCACGAGACCGGCACTGAGCGCCAGCAGAGCCAGCCCGCCGAGGATCAGGCCGCGCACCGAGCTGTGCACGCCTGCATAGAGGCTCGCCTCGCTGACCGCGACAGCGACGGTCCAGGCCGCAAGACGTGTCTGCGCTACCGCGCGCACGACCGGGCGCCCATCGACGCCCGTTATGCGATGCGGCCTTCCTTGCTCGATGCCGGCGGCGACAAGGTCGGGCGTCAGTGGCTTGCCGACGAATTCCTCGTGCAACCGCGTGCGCGCGATCAGCGCGTGGCGACTGTCGGACACGCTGGATGTCCAGTCGCCTTCGAGTTGCTGGCTATGGAGGATGCGACGCACGCGGTCGGCCGTCAGCGACAGCACGAGGACGCGATCGACAGCGCCGTCGCGGAGCACCGGGTAGAGGATGTTGATGACCCAGGTCTTGCGCGTGTTGCCGTAAAACATATCGGTGACCATCGGCTTGCGTGTCGCCACCACCTTGGCAAAGGCTTCCGGATTGCCGTACTGCGGACGTGCCGAGCCGAGGGGCACGAGACTGTTCACGATATGCTGGCCGCTCGCATCGAGCACCACAAACAGGTCGGACCGCCGCTCGAGGATGCGCTTGGCGTGCGTGTGCAGCGCCGAGTACTCGCCACGCTCGAGGCTGCCCGACAAGGCCAGGGTCTCCAGGATCGTGACGCCGCGCTCCAACTCATTGGAGATGTCGTCGGCGAGATCGACGGCGAGCTGCACCACCCGCGCCTCCGCTTGCGCGAGTTGCTGGGCGCCAGCCCGCTGGATGAGGAAGGCCGAGAACGCGATCGCGGGCACCAGCAGCAACACCGCGAACAGCGACAAATGTGCGCGGATCGGCCAGCCCAGCGCTCCGGCGACGAGCGAGGCAGGACGCGAAGGCGATAGATGGGTAATGATCATCTCATTCCACGAGTGTTCGCGAGGTCTGCGCCGGACGCCCGCTCCGATGTCACTGTCGAGCGAGGCGAGGACTCAGAGTGCGGTTGACGTTGCGCCGTCAAGCAGCCTTGGGTTGGCGGGCGCGCACGTCGAAGAACAGTGCCTGGCTGATGATGGTGCGTACGGCTTCGGGACGAAACGGCTTCGGGATGAGGAACGTCGGCTCGGGTCTGAGGCCCGTCAGCACCTGCTCTGGATAGGCCGTTATGAAGATGACCGGCACCTCCATTCCGCTCAGGATGTCGCTGACGGCATCGAGCCCAGAGCTGCCGTCGGCGAGCTGGACGTCGGCGAGGATCAGTCCCGGCCTGCGCCCGCCGATCGCGGCGACGGCCTCCGATTTCGTCCGGGCAATCTGCGTCACGCCATGTCCAAGGCTCTTGACCAGGGTCTCCAGCTCGAGCGCGATCAACGGCTCGTCCTCGATGATCAATACGTCGGTGGCGACCTGCTCGGCGATCTCACGACCAGCCTCGTCGAGGTCGGCGTCGAGCTCCTGCTCCGACTTGCCGAGAATGACGGCGGCCTCGGCCGGTGTGAAGCCTTCGACGGAGACCAGCAGGAAAGCCTGACGCGGTATCGGCATCAGCACCTCGATGCGCCGGTCGATCAGAGGCATCGCGCTCGAGGCGGGCACCGGGCCGGTGTTGCGGTTGCTGGCGACCGAGTTCCACAACCGCGAGAACGCCTGATAGAGGGCTATGCGCGGCTCGAGAGCGCGCGGCAGACCAGTCGGATCGGCGACCAGCGCCTCGAGCACGGCCGCGACATAAGCGTCGCCGCTGGACTGCGAACCCGTCAGCATGCGCGCGTAACGCCTGAGAAAAGGGAGTTGCGGCGCGATTCTCTGGGCAATGCTGGACATGGTCAGGCTCCCTTGTTGAGCGAGCTGTTCGAGTGCAGGTCGAGGATTATCGTGTCGTGCGCTCGATCATATTATTCGGTCAGCCCTCCGGCCATGGACTTGGCGAAACGTAGCGAGCCGACCATGCGATCACGCCGGATTACGGCGTGGTGCGGCTTGCCAGCTTTGTCTGGGCCGTTCTGCGACGCTGGTGTTCCCCCCTGTCCCTACCGCTGAAGCCGTTATCGGCTGCTGCCGGACCGACCCGGCATGGGCCGCCACGCTGCCTCCGGCGCTAGAACAGAACCGAAGGCCAGTTGAACTTAGGGCATTGGCCGGGGCTTGCGCCGCAACTTTATTTTTTAAAACAACTGGAACTTGGAACCCTTGAATTGCGTTCAGGAGGGTTGTGGTGCTGGCGCTTGGCGGACCGCGTCATCTGACGGAACACAGTCGAACCGGCGACGCCCTGGAAATATTTTTTCAGTTTGAATGCAACAGTTTGGAACAGCACGTCAAACCTGACGTTAGCACCAAAACGAACTGAAACAAGCAGAGCATAAGCAGAGCCTATGTCGCTCCACGGCTACCGCATCCTCCTCGTCGAGGATGATCCATTCATCGGTCTCGATGTCCGTTGTGCCATCGAGGAAGCCGGTGGCGAAGTGATAGGGCCAGTCACTCAGGTGAGCGAGGCCGTCGCCGCCGCCCTGACAGCCGAGATCAACCTTGCCGTGCTCGATTGGGAGATCGTCGGCGGGTCGTCGCAAGCCGTGGCTGAAACTCTCACCGCACGCGGCACGCCCTTCCTGTTCCACACGGGCTCGGTCGACCACGTTCGAGAGCACTGGCCGCATCATTGCATAATCGGGAAGCCGGCTGCCCCCGAGAGCCTGCTGTGTGCAGCGCACGGCTTCAGCCTTTGACGGATGGAGTGGCGCGCAATCGCGCCGATCGCTGCCGACGAGGCGCGCACTCGAGCTTGATGGCAAGCCGGGTGCAAAACGTCTTATATGCCCTTGGAGCGACTGGACCTCGCGCACGTCGAATTGGCACGAGATCCGGCCACCGACCTCAGGGCGCGGAAGCCATCGAGGTCTTGCCGACTGCAGAGGCGCCAGATGGACCGTGCGGGAACAGCACGACCTTCACGCAACCATCTTGCTTGTTGCGGAACGTTTCATAAAGCGCGGGACCATCCGTCAGGCCTGCTGTGCGATGGGTAATAATCGCGGTCGGGTCGACTTTGCGTTCTTCAATCAACCGCATGAGAGTGGACATGTACTTGTGCACATGCGTCTGCCCCGTCTTCATGGTCAGACCCTTGTTCATGAATGCGCCCATCGCCGTCGGCACAAGAGAGCCAATGTACACACCCGGCACGGAAACGATGCCGCCCGGCCGACAGCACAGGATGGCATCATTGAGCGCATACGGACGGTCCGTCGAGGAGATCCGCGACTGAACCGCAGAAGCAACACGTTGCAACGTGGTCTCGGCTCCGTGGCTCTCCATCCCGACAGCGTCGATGACAGCGTCAGGGCCGGCGCCCTGCGTCAACTCGAGGATCTGCTGGTGGACACTGCCGTCCGTGTAGTCGATCACCTCGGCGCCGAACCGGCGCGCAAGTTCCTTCCGCTCGGCGACTGAATCGACCGCAATGACCCGTTCGGCCCCCAGAAGCAATGCTGAGATGATCGCGAACAATCCGACCGGACCGCACCCCCATACAGCAATCGTCTGGCCCGGTTTGATGTTGCAGTTTTCGGCTGCCATGTATCCAGTTGGAAAAATGTCCGACAGAAACAGCACTTGCTCGTCGGAGTAACCTTCCGGAACTACGAACGCACCGAAATCGGCGAATGGCACGCGCACATATTCTGCCTGACCGCCGGAATAGCCGCCGGTCAGATGCGAATAGCCGAGCGCGCCGGAGACTGGATAGCCGAGCGCTTCCGCCTGCTGGTCCCCGTTGCGGTTCGACCGCTCGCAGCAGGAAAAGAGTTCCATTCGGCACATGCGGCAATCGCCGCATGCAAGTGTAAACGGAATAACGACCCGGTCGCCTACCTTCAGCCGAGTGTTGTCGCGACCGACCTCGACAACCTCTCCCATGCATTCGTGCCCGAGCACGTCGCCGGATTGCATTTGCGGAATGAACCCACCGATCAGGTGGAGGTCCGAGCCGCAGATGGCGCAGGCCGTAACCTTGATGATCGCATCGCGACCATCCTCGATCTGCGGATCGGGAACGGTTTCGCAGCGCACGTCACCGGTGCCATGGTAGGTCAACGCTTTCATTTCATTCTCCAGAGATCGACTTTTGCGTGAACGGCGCTCTCGACATCAGCTGCCATTTGTTGCCCTGCCTCCCACTGAACGGCAGTGCACAGCGAAAAAACACGCAGCATGTTAATTCGTCTGCGTTCGCGGCGCCGATCGCTACCAGTGATATGCGCGTCGGCTGTACTGGGCTTCACGCGGCTTGCCGATTGACGTGCGTCTCGGCCAGCTTCGTCAGCTTGGCGTCCGTCGCCTTCTCCTCCTCTAGCGTCTCAGTGAGCAGGCGGACGCAATCGTCCCGCCCCAGCTCCTTTGCCCATGCGATCAGCGCGCCATAACGGCTGATCTCGTAATGCTCGACAGCCTGCGCGGAGGCGATGAGCGCTGCGTCCAGCACGCGTTTGTCTGCCACCTCCCCGGCGACGTCGTCCGCTTCCTCGATGATCCCGTCGATGGCGGGGCAGTCGGTCCCGCGCGGGGTCTGCCCAATCGCGCTGAACACCTGCTCGAGCCGCCGGATCTGGTTCTGCGTTTCAGAGAGATGGGCCTCAAAGCCCTGCCGCAGCTCTGAATCGTTTGCTTTCGATATCATCTCGGGCAGCGCCTGGGTGATCTGGTTTTCGGCATAGTAGATGTCCTGCAGCGTGTGCACGAACAGATCCTGGAAGTTCTGGATGTCTTTCGAGAAAAGGCCCATGACGGAACTCCGACGTTTCGAGTTGAAGACGTGTCCTCCCGTCGAGATCGCCGGGATCGCGTGCAGTCGGACAGCTGTCGGCGAAACGGGCTCGGCTGCCGCGAGTTCCGCCGTCGCTCACGATTTCCGAGTCTATCGCTCGATGACGCGATGCGCCGACGGCGCTGGCGTCGTCACGCCAACGTTGGACTCTCGGTGAGACCATCATAGCTCGTGAACCCTTCGCGGCGCCGCGCGTTGTGCCGACGGATCGACCAGTCGAGAAATCAGGGCCGATATGAGCAAACCTTACGAGTTGGCCGTCGTGTTCGCTGGTCACATGATCGATGCACCCGAGCGGCAAACGCCGCTCTTCCCGGCGGCGCTCGAGCAGAGCGCCGCACTCGCGATCGACCGCGACATGGGCAGGATTGTCGGCAATCATGCTCATACCGTCGGTTTGGCGAGCGCCGCCCGGGGCGGCGACATACTTTTCCACGAAGCCTGTCGACACCGGGGCATCGATACCAAGCTGGTGCTACCGTTCCCACCTGGCGACTTCGTGTGCTCCTGCGTGCTTGGAACCGATGAGGGCGGTTGGGGTTGGCGGTTTTGGCTGACCTGGGATGGTATCGCGTGGGCCGACAGGGAAGTACTGCTGCACCGACCGGAGCATCGCGGCTACGCGCTGGTGAATAAGCGGCTCCTCGAGCTTGCGACCAGCCTTGCACCAAACGTGCATCTGCTTGCGCTATGGGACGGCATGAGCCGAGATGGACCGGGCGGCGCTGCGTCGGCCGTAGCCGAAGCCAGGGCCGTCGGCGCCGAAGTCGATGTAATCGCGCTATCAGACCTGTCGCCTCATGCAGTGCCATACGACTCGACAATGGCCGCCCATTCCATCGATCCGGCCAGCCGCGCCAAGGGGCACCGCAAGCGAAGTTCGTGGGATACGTCTATCGCTCGCTACACATCTCAAAGGAGTAAATGATCATGCGAGTGTCGAAACTCATCGGCGCAACATCCGCTCTCATCACGATCGCATCCCTTCCCCTTGCGGCTCAAACCGAAAAGGGGGCGGGTCCCCATCCGACAGTTCGTGGTGAAACGAGCAGCACGCTGCAGACGGGCCAGCAGCGGCTCTCGGAATACCTTGCGGGCAAGGTCTACAGCGCCGACGGCACTGAGCTCGGCGAGGTCGAGGACGTGATCGTGCAGAGCGATCGAATCGTGGGCGCGATCATCGAGATAGAGGATCAACTCGCAATCGGCGAGCGGACGGTGGCGGTATCGATAGGTCAGCTCCGCCGCGTCGATGATCGCCTAGTTCTCGACCTTAGCGTCGAGCAGCTCCGGGCGCTGCCCGCGTTCCGCGACTGAATGGCGAAATCGCGGAACTAGAATCAAGCAAATCAGTTGTCGTTTCATGCGCAAGCACCGGGCGCTTCCCCTCCCGCTCGGAAGCCCCCGCGATCCCTCCCTGATCGCGGGGGCTTGTTGTCGCGACTGAGCGCATTGCGCGCTCGGCCTTAAGCAACGATACCGAGCCACGCGCCTTGGCGGCATGACACCAGTCCTCGCCGCTCATGACGAGCAGTCTGCTCAATACATGCACCGGAATACGTCTCGATGTTCTACCGCACACTACTGCCGCGGGACTGAGGGCGGGTGTGGCGTTGTTGCGCCCGGCATCTTCGGGGGGCGAATGATCGGAGTCGTGCCTGGATCAGGCGGTACGATCACTGCCTCGGGATCGATGCCCGGCGGCGGACGAATGATACCATCGCTCGACGGCATCTGAGCCGACGGTTCGGCTGGACGCGATTGCGACGGGCCGCCATCGGGCAGCAACTTCGGAAGCGGCGCTGGCTGCGGGTCGATTTTTTCCGGAATGGTTCTTTTTGGGTCTCCCGGGGCGGGAGGCTCAATCTGACCGAACGCACACGTCGTGCCGTACGCCAGCGCCAGCACGGTCAGCGCGATGCGGTGGCTGAAGAGAATGTCGGTTCTCACTCGGGCATCTCCTTTTATCGCAGCTCATGTGGAACCAGCCATCGTTCGCCCGGTTCCACCTCATGCCGCGAGCTGCGTTTTGCCTGCACCCGTCTTTTCGGAACCCGCCACGTGCTCCTGAGTTGTAGTTATGGCTGTGTAGCGCGGCCCGCCGAGTTTTCTTTCGTCTGGAGCGCACAATGGATTCGATCATCTATCTCGTCGGCCTAGTCGTCGTCGTGATGCTCGTCCTGAGCCTGCTCGGATTGCGCTGAGGAGTGTCCAGTATGGCTGATGCGTTGAACACACCGGTCGCGGCCGCTTCACCGGGAGCAAATATTGGCCCGCCGCGCGGCAATTTCGTCGAGTGGAGCGCCGTAATCGCTGGCGGCGTCCTGGCTACCGCGATATCGTTCGTGCTGCTTGCGTTTGGTGCCGCGATTGGCCTTTCGGCAACGTCTCCATGGCAGTCGCGGTGGCTCTCGCCGACAGTCATTGCAGCGCTCGCGATTCTGTGGGCGCTGTCCCAGCAGATCGGAGCAGCAATGGCCGGCGGCTACGTGGCGGGCAGAATGCGTGCACGCTGGGCTGAGGCTGAAGAGAACGAGGTCGACTTCCGTGATGGGCTGCATGGAGGTCTGGTATGGGCGCTAAGCGTTCTGATCAGCGCTTATGTCGTAACATCGACGGCAGGATCAATTGCGAGGACTGCAGCGGAGGTTGCGGGGCGCGCGGCCTCGAACCCAGCCGTGGCGGAACCAATCGCTCGTCAAGTCGATTTGCTGCTCAGGGCAAGTCCAGGTCGTCCGGCCGGCGCTGGAAGCAACACCAGCGAGATTCGCACAGAAATAGCCACGAGCTTTGCACGGGCGATCTCGGCGGGAGCCCTCAACGAGACGGATCGCACATATCTTGCCAGCGTCATCGCCGAGCGTAGCGGAGTCGCTCGAGACGAGGCGGAAAAGCGCGTGCAAGCGGCATTCAACGAGGCCAGCCGCGCTACGAAGGATGCGGCAGACAAGGCCCGGCGTGCCGGCGTGCTCGCTGGTTTCGTCACCGCTGTCGGACTTCTCATCAGCCTAGCCGCGGGATGGTGGGCAGCGATCAAAGGAGGGAATCACCGCGACAATGCAGTACCCGCCCGTTTTGGTCTGCATCGGCGCACATAGGACACCGACAATGCTGCGTGATGTCATGCTATGGCTGTTGGGTGTTCCTTTCGTCGTGATTGTGCTGCTCCACTTGGTCGGCCTCCTGAGTTAGCGGGCGGTATGCAGGCCGCGCACCCCAACATGGTGCGCGGCCTTGCACATTCATGTTCTCCCGAGCGGAACTCCTGATGTCAGCAGCCGTTGACCTCGTATAGTTCAACGGAGCTGACCAATGACCAAACCAATGCTTCTGGCCGCAAGTATAATCCTGCTGGGCGGAGTGCTCGGTGGATGTGGTGACCAACAAACGAACAACAGTAACGACCGTGGCACGACAGGGTCGTCGCCGGGCACAACCGGCAGCGGCCCACCCAGTTCGTCCCCGAGCGATCGAGCGTCTCCGCAGAATGCACCCTCGCCCAATCCGGCTCCGACGGGCACTGGAACCGGCTCATCGAGTCCGAGATGATCGGACAAAGCTCATGAGTTCAACCAATTCAGTCGGCAGGCAACTCGCGGTCGTCACAGGCGCGTCGAGCGGGATCGGATACGAACTCGCTCGCATCTGCTCGGAAAATGGCTACGATCTCGTTATCGCGGCTGATGAGCCGGAAATCGAGAGTGCTGCAATAGAACTCAGGTCGGATCAGACAGCTGTCGAAGCCGTTGAAGCCGACTTGGCAACACGTGCAGGTGTCGACAAGTTGTGGCGCTTGATCGGCGATCGCCCGGTCGACGCCTTGCTTGCCAATGCTGGCCGAGGACTGGGCCACGCGTTCCTCGATCAGGAATTCGCCGACATCCAACATGTCGTCGATACCAACGTCACCGGGACGATCGACTTGGTCCAACGGGTGGGACGACGTATGCGGGATCGGGGCAGCGGCAGAATACTCATCACAGGATCAATCGCAGGCTTCACGCCGGGTGCCTATCAGGCGGTGTACAACGCGTCGAAAGCATTCATCGACTCGTTCTCGTTCGCGCTGCGTCACGAATTGCAGGAGAGTGGCGTCACTGTCACTTGCCTGATGCCAGGTGCAACCGAAACCGATTTCTTCGCGAGGGCCGGTATGCTCGACACGAAGATCGGCGCGTCGAAAAAAGACAGCCCGGCCGACGTTGCCCGCACCGGTTTCGATGCCATGATTCGTGGTGACGGCGACGTGGTACACGGCTGGCACAACAAGCTGCAGACGGCTATCGCCTCGATCACACCTTCGGAAATTCTCGCTGCTCAGCATGCGAAGCTTGCCGCGCCCGGCACAGCGGATTCGTAATCGCTGCCATCGGGCTTGCCCTTCGGTGACAACTGCACCCGCACTGGGAAGGCGGCCACTTCGGCCGCCTTTACCCAAATCACGTTGTCCGACAGCCCTGCTGCACGGAGTTGACTCGCTACACCCGTCCACTGCGCACGAAATTCAGTACGATCGCGACCACGAACAGGACGATGGCCACCCAGAAGAGGAGTCTCGCGCCTTCGATAGCCGTGCCAGCGACGCCGCCGAAGCCAAACAACGCCGCGACAACCGCCACGACGAGAAAGACCACAGCCCAGTAGAGTAGATTACCCATTTCGCAGCCTTTCCGCTTCGTTGACCATTGCGTATGTCCGTCGATCTGCGATCGACGCCTAGGAGAACGAGAGGCCCGCTCTCGGGTTCCCAGCGCACGGAACATCTTGTCGTGCAGACAGTTTACCGAATATGGCAGCTCGCTCACGCGGATCGCCACCAACGCACGATGGAGCAGACGATGGATTGGGACAGGATCGAAGGCAACTGGAAGCAATTCACCGGAAAGGTGAGGGAAAAATGGGGCAAGCTCACGGACGATGATCTGGCGACTATCAACGGCAACCGCGAGCAGCTCGAAGGCAAACTTCAGTCCCGCTATGGGTATGCGAAAGACCAAGCGCGAACCGAAGTCGACGAATTCATGCGATCATCGTCGAGATAGCATGTGCGCATATGCGCTTCTGGACAGGCCCGAAATCTTCGGGCCTGTCCTTTTTTGTCAGATCAGCGGAATCTAACTGTCCACAGTAATTGCTGATTGGAGACGGGTAACGACCTCGGCTGCAATAGTTTCCAGTTTGCGCTGCGCCTCCGCGTCTAGATCACGAGCTTCGACGCCGAGTACCGCAAGTGCGCCGATCATGTTTCCGCGCGTGCGCATCGGCGTTGCTGCAAGGAACCGGGCGCCTTTTTCCAGCAACTCCGCGTCGTTGGCAAAGCGCGTGTCCTCGGCGACGTTCGGCACGACAATCGTGCCCCCCGCCTTTGCGACCTCGGCGACAACCAGCCCACGCAAACGCGTTCGCTGATCCGTCTTGATTGCGGCGGAGGGATCGGCCGTACTCTTGACAGCTCGCTCATTCGCCGGCGCTACGATAACCGACGCTATACCAAGCGACTGCTCGAGCAATGCGCTGAGGCGCGTGTATTCGGTTCCGCTCCCAGCCGCCAATCCCGAGCTGTGCAGCATGCCGATCATCGCGACTTCCCTGTCGATGACGGTCGACGCGGTCGACGGCGTTGGCGCCGACATGGCAGCGAGCACTTTCTCCTCTGCTGCTGCGATCGTCGTCACGAGTGCAACGCCGACGCCGATCTGTGCCTCCAGTTCGCGCGCTGAGGCGGGCTCCAAGACATTCCAGCAACATACGATCTTGACGAGACCCGATCGTCTCTGTTCGATCTGCCGAAACACACCCCGCGCCCGCGCGCGGGGTGCGGGATGGAAGTAGCTGAGGCACACGGCGCGAATGTTGTCGAACTCGAGACGGTTCACCCCCTCGTTAGTGAGAGCCAGCGCGGGCAACGTCGAAGCCTCAATTGCCAACTCCCCAAGCCGAGCGGCGAGCATCTCGGCGGCTGCCAGATCGATCTCGGTTCGGCCCGCGATGCATAGCACGCGCGCCGGGCCAGGCTCCCGATCGACGAATGGTGTGCCATCCGTCTTGCGCTTGCGGGAAGCGTCGAGCGTCAATTGCTCGACCTCACGGCCGACGGCGATCAGATTGTCGGATACCGCGCGTCGGAACGACACATCCAGGCTGCGTTGCCGATCGTTCTCGGCCAGCCGCAGCGCCGCAACAGCAACGTCATCGTAGAACGCAAGGGAGCCATCCTCCTTGACATGCTCCTCGGCGAGTCGAACGGCTTCGTCGATATCGTCCGCGAGCAATCTTTGATAGAAGCGCTCGGCCGGGGATAGCACTGGGTCGGAACCAAGCAGAACGCCGAGCCATTCCAGCTGTGGAACGAACCTGCCGATGACGACGAGACAGACGGTCAGCGGAGTCGCCAGCAGTAATCCCACTGGGCCCCAGAGTACCGTCCAGAATATCGCGGCCACGATGATCGCAAACGACGACAAACCTGTCGACGAGCCATAGAGCCACGGCTCGAGGACGTTGTTGCTGACAAGTTCGATGACGAGGAACAGCGCTATGGTCCACAGCAACATCGACCAGCCCGGATCGACACCGATGGCGATGGCGATTGGGAACAGTGCCGCTATCCATGGGCCCAGGTACGGGATGAAGCGCAGTACAGCTGCGAGCACGCCCCACAGCGCCGCGTTTGGAACCCCGATCACAGCCAGCCCAATTCCTATTGGGATTCCGTAGCTGACATTGACCAGAAGCTGCATCACCAGATAGCGCGTGACCCTCGCGCCGGCCTCCGTGATCGCCTCGGTGCTGCGCTGAAGATCTCCTCCACTCACCAGCTTGATGAACCGGTCGCGAAGCTCCTCCCGCTCGATCAGAATGAAAACGAGGAAGAGGACGACGAGTGCCGCCGTTCCGAGCGGTCCAATTATGGGATTCACGACCGCCTGAAGAATTTCGAGCGGCTGCATGGGTGCCGGTTCTATCGTGACGGGTAGCGGCTCGGGGCGTTGCACAGTGGCGGGCGACTGATTTTCTGCTCCGTTCTTCGGCTTCGCTGGGGCAACCTCGCGCTGTAGGTTCTTGAGCGTGCCGGCTACAGACTCGATCATTCCGCCGCCGGGAGCGGCGTCACTCAACGATGCGAGCTTGGTCTGGATGTTGCGGTGGTAGCGGGGCAGGTTTTCCGCCAGCTGCACGAGTTGCGCACCTACCGCAGTCACGAGCCCCACGACCCCGCCGAGGGCGAGCGAGACGACCAGTGCAATTGCAAAAACGCGCGGTATGCCGCGCCGTCGCAACCAAGCGATCGGCGGCGTCAGTACGAACGCGAACAGCGTACCCAATGCGAGGGGGACGAGGATTTCGCGGCCGAAATACAGGGCAGCAACGACAAGCACTGCTGCCGTCGGTCCGGCTGCCGTAATGGATACCGGAGCCGACGGATGAGCCATTTACGATTACCCGGACTACGTGAGTGAGAAGGCAACGCGGGAGAAAGCCGCGTCAGTTCGGAGGACGGCGATCCAAGTGGGGATCCCCGTCAACCACGTCCGAGCCGACACTCAGTGGCTTGAGCAGGTAGATACCGTAAAGCGCTGCCGCTCCGACAATGATGTACACGAAATTGGATAGCGACGACCGTGGCCCGACGGTTCCGCCGAACAACGCAGCGACAAGGTCGACGTTGAGCAGACCGATTGCGCCCCAGTTCAGCCCGCCGATGATCAGCACCACGAGGACGAGAGAGTTGATGACTTTCATAGGTAGGACTCCGAGTTGAAGATTTGCGACGTCTCAAGCGGCGCAGTGAGGTGTCAACGCGACTTGTGAGGGCCTGTTCCGCAAGATCTTCAAGCGGCCTTCGAGCGCCGCGCGCGCACGTCGAAGAACAAGGCCTGGCTGATGATCGTGCGGACCGTCTCGGGGTTGAAGGGTTTAGGAATGAGGAACGCCGGCTCGGGCCTGAGGCCGGTCAGGACCTGCTCGGGATAGGCAGTAATGAAGATGACCGGCACCTCGATACCGGCGAGGATGTCACGCACGGCGTCGAGCCCGGAGCTGCCGTCGGCCAGCAGGATATCGGCCAGGATCAAACCGGGCCGGCGCCGCTCGATGGCGGCGAGTGCCTCGGCTTTGGTGCGTGCAACATGGTTGACCACATGTCCGAGCGCCTTCACCAGCTCCTCCAGATCGAGTGCGATCAGTGGCTCGTCTTCGATAACGAGCACGTCGGTCGCCACCTGCTCGGCTATCTCGCGACCCGCTTCTTCCAGATCCGCCTGCAGCTCGAGCAGGGGTTTGTCGAGAATGGCTGCTGCCTCCTCCGGCTTGAAGCGCTCGACCGCCACAAGCAGAAACGCCTGCCGAGGCACTGGCATCATCATCTCGATGCGGCGGTCGACCAGGGGCACGCCCAGAGAAGCCGGTACTGGCCCTGTCCGGCGGTTGCTATCCACCGAGTTCCAGATGCGTGAGAACACCTGGAACAGGGCGACACGTGGTTCGCGATCGCTCGGCAGGCTCGAGGCATCGGCCACCAACGCTTCGAGAACCGCTGACACATATGCGTCTCCGCTCTGTTGGGAGCCCGTAAGGCTGCGCGCGTAACGGCGCAGGAAAGGCAAGTGCGGCGCGATCTGCTGTGCGATGTTGGGCATGATTATTCCTCTTGTTGCTCGCGATTAGAGGCGGAGCCCCTGATCCGGATCGTTCAGTTGATGCTTCGATAGTGACCTGTTGGCGTCTCCTTCGATCGTTCGATGTCTTGGCCTCGCTTGGCTGGTTCCATGACGATCGCGTTCTCCAGCGGGCACTCCAACCGCTATCGAGGACCTCCCGCGGCGAATTCGATGTCGATCTCACCTTGCAGGCTCATGAGCAACAACGCACCCATGGCCGCCGAGCCGAAGCCACGCTGAACCGGCTCAATTACGGAGGAGCCGGCGCTCTCGCACCAATTCATGTCGTAGTGTCCGGAGGCGCCGCGCCCTGCGATCGACCAATCGATGGCGATATGCCCCGACGCGCCCGATAGTGCCTCGTATTGCGCGCATTGGGGGAAAGCTCGTGCAGCACCATGCCGACGCTTGTGCAGCGGATGGCAACAGCTGCCGGCTTGGGCCAGGGATATGATTCCGGGTGCAGACGAGAACCTTGTAATGGGCTCGCCGGATCGTGAGTTGCTCCGCAACTTCGGAGCGCCAACGCGTGGGTGTTGTGCGCTGTCGGACCACCGCATGTCACTCACGCCCCTAGCCGTTGAAAAACTGCGAAGCCCCTCGAACGCCATCGCTGAAGGCGTATCGATCCTCGAGCTGGTGTAATGTAATCAAGGAAGCGAACCTCCGCCCCGTTTTTATTTTTCGCGAGCGATGGAACCGTGCGGAGGCTCTCGCGTTGGCCGACCTCTTCCTGGGTGGCTGCCGCTACTCCCTCCGCTTGTAGCTGCGGAACGCCAATTGCTTTCCCGCGTTAGGTATCGAACTCAGTGGGTGATGAGCGGGGTTGCTGTCGTGGCTGCGATTTTCATCTCGTATGCGCAAGTCGATCGTGAGCCGGCGAAGCGGCTTGCAGAGTTCCTGCAGAGTTCGGGTTATTCGGTCTGGTGGGACGCAGGTCTGCGCCCAGGCGACATCTTCACGATCGAGATCCAGCGGCAGATCAACGCTTGCGAGCACTTCATCGTCGTCTGGTCGCGGACATCTTCGGCTTCGTTCTGGGTGACGGCGGAGACAACTTATGCACGCACCGCCGGCAAGCCGATTCTGCCGCTCAAAATCGACGACTGCACGCCGCCGGTGCCGTTCAATCTCCTTCAGACGATCGAGCTGAAATCGATCGATGCGTCAGGTCCTGCAGTAGCGCAGGCGCTCGTCAAAGCCGGTACGCTTCCGCAAATGCTCCCCAGTGAGGCGGAAGTTCAACCGGCAACGAACATCGCGGAAAGCGTCCTGCGCAAGGCCCAGGAGCTGGCGCGATGGGAGTTCATCAAAGACAGCAGAAGCGCCGGCGACTTTCGCAGGTTCCTGGATCGCTTTCCGGACGGAGAGCTCGCCGACCTCGCGTCTATGCGGCTCGAGGCGCTGAGATGGGACGATGTCGTCGGCGCTGGGACCTCGCTGGATGCACTCGAAGTGTTTCTTGCCGAATTTCCCGACGGCGTAAAAACTCCGGAGGCGCAACGTCTGAGACAACGAAAGCGGCGGGCACTCGAGCAGGCCCGGTGGTCAGAGCTCCGGCGCGGGTTACTCGGCTGGCGCAAGAGCGCCGAACGACGGCTGGCGGAATACGAGGCGTTCCTGATCGCGCACCCGGACGGGGCACACGCGGAGCAGGGCCGCGCGATGGTCAAGCGCCTCCAGCGCGAGGTAGAGCTGTGGCGAGCGGCGGCTTCAGGCGACAACCTGACGACAGTAGAGCGCTATCTCGAGGAATTCCCTTTTGGAAGCTTTGCCTCGGAGGCCAAAGCTCATCTTTCGCGACTGCGGCGACAAACTCGGCAGGATCGCGCCGGCTTCCAGCTCGGCCAGCCGGAATTCCCGATTGCGACATTCCTGATGTTGTCGCTTCTCGGCTTCCTAGTGGGCTGCATCGGCAGTTATGCCGCTACGCACACTCCGACGCTGATCGCGCTTCCCGTCAGCTCGATGCGCGGCGAGACATTCCACCTGCTCCACCCTTATCCGATCCTGATCGGCATTTTCATCGCATGGCTCATCCATGAATGGGGCAACCGTTCGTGGCTGACGACGGCGATCGCATTCACATCAGTGTTGGCATTCCGTGCCGTTGCACACTTCGTCGGCCTTCCCGAGATCGGCAGTTCCGGTCTCCCGATCAACTCCATGGTAATCGGTGCCCTGTATTGCTTCGGTGCGTGGACAGCCGGCTTTGCGATCGCTCCCTACATGCGTCGCAGCAAGATTGCGTTCTTTAGCTCGATCTTGTTGGGCTCTTTGACCTACCCGGACTGGCCTCTGCTGCTTGGCTACCCATTCGAAGGCCATTCGTTGCTCATGGCAGGCGTGTTCTTCGTTGCCTGCACGATGCCGATCGCCTACAGCCTGCTGCGCTCCGCGCCGCTGTCGTCACGGCAGATCGCTCATACGCTCCCTGCGTAGCCAAGCGATCGCTCAAGCGCGGGTATCGTTGTTCGCGGCCACCCACAGCGCGAATGCTTCCATGAACTCAGGAAGCAGCTCGCTGCTGTCGGCGTTCACGACGCTGCCGTGCTCATCGAGCAGCTCGTTTACCCGAGAGACATACAGCTCGGGCTCGACCCAGGCCTGCGGGGCAGCAACCTCGAGATCCTCGTTGTAGAAATCCAGCCGACCGCTCTCGACCTCTTGAAGCTTCAGTGACGGCGGCGCTGATCGGGCGAGCGCAGGGGCTAGGCTGCGACTGTAGGACTTGCAGCGGAGGCTGCCGACAAGCATGGCGACATTTTTCTCGATCATGGGACTATTTCGTGTCTCGACTGATACTGGCGGGTGAACCGTGCCATGCCGAGCCGGTTCCCATCCTGTGCCTGTGCGGCTCTCAAGTTTGGCCTGGTGGGCAAGTCGTGTCCGAGGGAACAAACCTTCCCGACTCGCCGTTTCACTGCCGGTTGAGACAGACTATGGCGCGGAACATGGCAAGCGACATTCACCTGCAGGATGATGAATCGATTCTCAAGTACGGAACACTGCCGGCGATTGCGGTGGCGACACTGGTAGCGATCTTTGCGTTCGCGTGTTCCCTGCCCATGGACAAAATCGAAGCTCGCAACTTTACGACTCATGCCCAAGAGGGCGGTTAGACCCCGCAGACTCACGCAAAGATAGCATCAATCGAAAGGAACGAAATCATGAGCTACGGCTCTCAACAATCGTCAATGCTGTCGCGGGTGCCCATGGGCTCCCAGGTGGCGGACATGGTCTCGGGTCTGGCGAACACCGATGTGGGCCGCACCGGTGAGCAGATCAGCACCGGATTGAGGACTTCGATCACGTCGGCAGTCCGCGAGCGGCCGATCGCTACCCTCGCGGCCGTCGCGGTTATCAGCTTTGCCCTCGGTGCCATGTGGCGCAGCTAGCACAGTCGGGTGGAGGCAGTCGTGCTGGAAGGCGTGATCAATGATGCCAGAAGGGCGGCGAGCCGTCTTCTTGCAACTTACCTCGGGCGTGCTGTCGTCGCGGTGCCGTTCGTGTTTGCAGCCGGCTTCGCGACGGCCGCGGCCACGCTCTGGCTGATCGATCAGTTCGGAACGCAGATCGCCTACTGGATAATGGCTCTCGGCTTCGCGATCGTCGGGCTGATAGCGTCGGTCATCGTCACGGTGAAGGAGGAGGAGGTCGAGCAAGCGGCCGAGGAGGAAGAAAAGGAGGCCGCGGCATCGAGCCCGCTTGCGACGGCAGAGAGCGTCCTGGCCCCAGCAGCGATGCTGTTGCCATTCCTAAACAGTTCTGCGGGCCTTTCCACCTCGGCAAAGCTGGCGAAGTACGGCCTGAAATTCATCCCGATCATGGTGCTCGCAGCACTTCTGACGGCGTTGTTGTGGCCACTAGGAGAGCAGGAAAGCAAAACGGGCGAAGTGCCCGACACAGCTCCGCATCCAGGCGGTGTGACGTCCTGATCGTGCAGCGAGGCTATCGAAGTCCAAAGCGGGCTTCAGGAGGAGGAAGTCTGGCGCTCCAATCCGCGGGAGCGGATGTCGCCGCGCCTCGTCCATATAGTGCTGCGGCACCGGCTAGGTCGCCCGGCTGCAGTCCAGAGATCCCCTCGTCATAGCGGAACCACATAAGACTACCACGTTCGGGCGCATGATCGAGGCCGAGTGCGTGGCCGATTTCGTGAGCGAACGTGTAGCGCAAGTCATAGATATCGAGATTGCCATCGTAGCCGACCTTCCAACGCATGCGAGGATTGAGGCAAACCAGCGAGCGCGTGATCGCCCGCTCCGACCCGGTGGCGGTACGGTCATAAGCAACGTCGGCGTAGGCGCGCCCGACGGGCTCCGCCTGCGCGCCGACGATGATGTCGGCGCCAGCTCCGGGAACAGCCTCGATGAATACGATGTCTGTCGCTTGCTGCCACATGGCGAACGCAACGTTGAGTTCAGAACGCACCAAGGGCTCGTCGAGCCCTGAAGCAGCAAGAAGCGCCTTGGGATCGGACATGCGGCGGCAATTGACGGCGCCTTCGAACGCTTCCGTGCGCTCGACCATTCGCCAACGCAACACGAGTTGTCCGACGCCGTCGGCAGGGCGGCGCCATCGAACCGTATGGCCGTCGATCTTGAGGGGGCGCCACCCCGGCGTGTCGGCAGAAACCCACGACGCTGAGAATGCCGCCCCCAGCGCCGCTATCACGAGGCCAGCTACGCAACGCTTCGACATGAGCTATCCCCTTGGCACCACAGACTGGGCCGGCTTTTAGCGGCGGCGCTGGGTCTACGTCAACGAGCAAGGGAACCGTTCGCGTGCAGACGCGTTGCACACCTTGGTCTCGAGCAATGGGCTACCGGCCCACTCCGCGACCGCAACGAGCCAAGCCGTCGAGCGTTTCGCGAGGGGCTCGATGCGGTGAATGCGCGGAAATTCGTGAGACATGGCACACTGCCCTGTGTGGTCACAGCTCGACTTGGCTTTCAACTGTGCAGTGGACTGTCACGCAATGACGAGCGAGGGCTCGCGGAACATTTTGCGGTCCACCCCGTTGGGTCAGACAAAGCACAGCGGTCGGGCAGCTCTCCACTGCTGCACTCGTTCTTCAGTCTACCCGAGCAAGGAAATCCACAGATGATTACGCCGGTCCGTGACTGGGGCGATGCGATCATGACGTCGTTGACGCAGGCGCTGTCGCTATTCATTGCCGCGATCCCGCGCGCAATCGGATTTCTTGTCATCATCGCTATCGGTTGGATCGTTGCATACGCGGTGGAGAAAGCCGTTGCAGCCGCTTTGAGAGCTGTGCGGTTCAACGAGCTCTCCGCACGCTCCGGCTTCGGCGGGTTTGTCGAGAGCGCTGGCGTTGGCATCGATCCCGCCGGCTTTATGGGTCTCGTGACGAAGTGGTTCATTCGCCTCATCACGTTGGTGGTCGCATTCGACGCGCTCGGTTTGCCGGCCGTCTCCGACGTGTTGCGACAGCTGCTGCTGTGGCTCCCCAATCTCGTGGTCGCTCTTGTCGTGCTGGTGATCGGTGGTTTGGCCGCCAATGCTTTTGCCGGCGCGGTGCGTGGCGCGACAGCCAGGGCCGAACTCGGTGATCCCGATTTTCTGTCTGGCGTGGCAAGGGTTGCTGTCTGGTCGTTCGCGATCGTCGTGGCTGTAAATCAGCTCGGAATTGCGAGCACGCTGATCAATACGTTATTCATGGCCAGTGTCGGATCGGTGGCGCTTGCAATCGGACTCGCCTTCGGGTTCGGGGGGCGACAGGTAGCGGCTCAAATCGTTCGCGATTGGTATGAGCGCTCGCAGCAGGCGCGGCCCCGGATCGAGACGGCTGCGAGGTCTGTCTCGCACGAGGTGCGTGATCGGGTGGAAGACGGCGCACGCTCTGATGCGCACACAAGCCCACGCCATTGACATGAGCATGTTACACCGTGACAGAACTCGGTAGCGTGCGCATGCTGTCGACGCACTTCCAGTTGAAAACAATTGCCGGGGAGAGCGACCGCGAAACAGAAGGTGCGAAGTCGACTGTTGGTGAATTCAGAAGGGACAGAGGTCCCCTGCTTTTGAGAACACCTGCAATGAGGATTCGCGTGCGATGAGCAGTCAAAAGCAGCCGATCGGTGTCGACACGGAACCGCCCCGGCCGAGGTATCTCGAAAGCTCCGACATCCAGCAAGTCGTCGACCTGTTGCGCCGCTTCAGTGAACAGACCAACAGCCAGAGCACTTTCGACCAGATCAAAAACCTGATTGCACGCTTGACGGGATAAGCCTCGCTGTTTGGCTGAAGTCTCATCCTCTAGTCGGGCAACTGATCCACTGGAACTTCAGCAATTCCGCCGAGATTCACGATCGACCTGAGGGACCCACTCCAGTTGGGGTGAGACCTGGTGTCCGATCAGCGACTGCGTCGCCCACCGGGCATCCATGCGCCGACATCGCATCGGCACCAGCCGTCGTGCCCTGCTGACACCACTCTAAACGACTCGCGCGTTGGAACAATCTTCGATCTGAGATGTTTATTTCTGGCCGTGCAATGCGCGCGCACGGAGCGATGCCGCGAGGCCCAGGGCGACGCGCCGCCGTCCAGTCTGGACAGGTCATGAAGCTCGCTCCCCGTATAGGCATAGCATTTGTAGTTGTGCTCGTGGTGGGGTGTTCCGGACCGCAGTCGACGCTCGATCCAGCCGGACCGAATGCCCGGTCGATCTACACGCTCGGCGCAATCATGTACGTCGGCGCCGGGCTCGTTACCTTGCTGGTCACCACACTGATGCTTTATCCCTTCGTGCGCCGTAGCGCTGCTGCGGCACGAGCGGGTGTGTTTCTCTGGGGCGGCGGCGTGCTACTGCCATCTGTTGCGCTTTCTGCGCTCGTTCCTTACGTGCTGACAGTCGGTCACGATATGCGGGCCCCGAAGGGGAGCAACCGCTTCAGCATCGATGTCACCGGCTACATCTACTGGTGGGAGGTGGCGTACCGGCGCTCGGGTGGCCTTGCATCTGCGGTGACGGCCAACGAGCTGCGCCTGCCTGCTGGCGAGCCAGTGGAGCTGTGGCTGGGGTCCGGAGATGTAATCCACTCGTTCTGGGTGCCAAGCCTCGCCGGCAAGACCGATATGGTCCCGGGGCGCATCAACCGCATGGTGATCCAGGCAGACCGGCCGGGACGATGGCGTGGTCAATGTGCAGAGTTTTGCGGGGCGCAGCACGCGTTCATGGCATTCGATGTCGTCGCGATGCCTCGCGTGGAATTCAACGCGTGGCTCGAGCGACTCGCAACGCCCGTGTCGGATCCCGCGACTGACGAGTTGCAGCGCGGGCGCAGTCTGTTTCTCGCGTCAGGATGTACTGCCTGTCACGCGGTGCGGGGCTTGAGCGAAAGTCGGCGCGGCCCCGATCTCACACTGGTAGGAGCGCGTCCGACATTGGCAGCCGGCGCCTTGCCGAACACGATTGGCACGCTAGCTGGTTGGATCGCCTCTGCTCAGCACCTGAAGCCCGGCAATCTGATGCCCTCGTTCGGCAATCTGACCGGCCCAGAGCTTCGCGCCCTCGCCGCCTACCTGGCATCGCTAAAATGAGCGACACACCGGCGAATGACGTCCGCGGTGAGGGGGCGGCCGCCCTTCTGTTTCCGCAATCGACGGGCGGCGACGGACGAGAGCGACTGCAGGCGGCGTGGGCCAAGCCGAGGCGCTTCGCATTCGTGCGCGAAGTCAACAACACGCACATCGGTGTCATCTACATCGCCACCGGTCTGCTGTTCTTCATCGGAGCGGGCGTGCTTGCCCTGCTGATGCGCATCCAGCTCGCCTATCCTGGTCTCCACTTTCTCGATCACGCCACCTACAATCAGTTCTTCACCATGCATGGCACGGTGATGATGTTCCTGTTCGCCGTGCCGATCGTCGAGGCGTTTGCTGTTCTGATATTGCCGAGCATGCTCGGCACGCGCGACATGCCGTTCCCCTGGCTCTCCGCTTTCGGCTACTGGTGCTATGCGATCGGCGGCACACTCGTCTTCTCGAGTCTGTTCTTCGGTGTCGCGCCGGATGGCGGCTGGTTCATGTATCCACCGCTCACGGGTAAGACCTATTCTCCGGGTATCAATGCAGACATCTGGATTCTCGGGCTCGGTTTCGTCGAGATCGCGGCCGTGGCCGCAGCGGTCGAGCTCATCGTCGGCATTCTGAAGACACGTGCGCCGGGTATGAGTCTCGGCAACATGCCGATCTTCGCCTGGTACATGCTGGTCACGGCTGGCATGATCATGATCGGCATGCCGGCGGTCATCGCCGCCGACATCCTGTTGGAGCTCGAACGCGCCTTCGGCATGCCCTTCTACGACCCGAAGAAGGGCGGCGATCCTCTCCTGTGGCAGCACCTGTTCTGGTTCTTCGGCCACCCGGAGGTCTACATCATCTTTCTGCCAGCCGCAGGCATGGTGTCGATGATGCTGCCATCGCTGGCTCGCACCCGTCTCGTCGGCCACACCTGGATCGTGCTGGCGGCGGTCGCTGTGGGCTTCCTCAGCTTCGGCCTGTGGGTGCACCACATGTTCGCGACCGGGCTGCCACATCTGTCGCTGGCGTTCTTCTCCGCGGCAAGCTCGGCCATTGCCATCCCCATGGGCATTCAGGTGTTCGCCTGGATTGCGACGTTGTGGGACGGCCGACCGCGCCTCAATGTGCCGATGCTGTACATTCTGGGCTTTCTGTTCATTTTCACGATCGGCGGGCTGACCGGCGTGATGGTTGCGGCGGTCCCTTACGATTGGCAGGTGCACGACACCTATTTCGTGGTCGCCCATCTGCACTATGTGCTTATCGGCGGCATGGTATTCCCGCTGTTCGCGAGCTTCTACTACTGGACGCCGCTGATCAGTGGCCGAATGCTTTCTGAGCAGCTCGGCAAGTGGGCGTTCTGGCTGATGTTCGTCGGCTTCAACGGCGCCTTTCTGCCGATGCACGTGACCGGTCTGCGCGGCATGCCACGTCGCGTATACACCTACATCGACGGGCTGGGCTGGAACTGGTTGAACCTGATCTCGACCGTGTTCTCATTCGTGTTCGCGGCCGGCGTTCTCATCGTGCTCGTCGATCTCGTCCGGCACTGGTGGGTGGGCAAGAAGGCCGACGTCAATCCGTGGGGGGCGCCGTCTCTCGAATGGGTGTCTGCGAACAGCGATTATGGCTTTCGCAGCCTCGTGCCGATCGACACGCGCTATCCCGTGTGGGACCGACCGGGCCTTGCGCGCGAGATAGAGGCGGGAGAGGGCTACCTCCCTGATGCTCCGGCCGGCCGCCGCGAGGCACTGATCACGAGTCCCGTCGACGCGCGTCCCGATCACATCATCAGGCTCTCCGGTCCGGGCTGGACTCCGTTCGTTGCCGCGCTGGCCCTTGCGCTCTCGCTCGCTGCTGCGACGATCGAGCAGTTTGTGCTCGGCGCCGCTTTCGGGGCTGTCGCTCTTGTGGGAATTCTTGGTTGGCTTTGGATGCTGGACGAGGCTGGGCCCCGCGCACTCGCCGACGCCGGACGAGGGCTCGGGCTGCCGCTTTACGCCAACGATAGCCGCAGCGTCGGCTGGTGGGGCATGGTGGTCACCTTGATCTCCGACGGAGCCGTCACAGCTTCGTTCGCATTCGCGTATCTGTTCCTGTGGACCGCACGGCCGGCAATGTGGCCGATCGGTGATGCAATGCCCGACGTCTTGCTACCGGCGCTCGCTGCTGCGGCGATGGCTACGGCTTGGCTGATGCTCGAGTTGGCCGATCGGACGCTGCAGCTTGGCCGGAAGGTCGTCACTGCGCTGTGCCTTGCCGCATGCGGCGGTAGCGCCGTTGCCGGACTGCTGGTCGGCTGGTGGTGGCTCACCGGGCACGTGCCCGATCCGACCACGAGCAGCTACCCAGCGGCTGTGTGGGTACTCGTCGGATGGGTCGGGATGCACGTCGGCATCGGCGCGTTCATGGCGTTGTGGTGCCTCGCGCGACTATGGCTCGGCATGCTCGACGCGTGGCGCTGTCTGACGCTCAGGCTCTGCGCGCTGTGGTGGCGCTATACGGCCGCCATCAGCGCCATCACGATGACTCTGGTTGCAGGATTCCCCTATGCTGTCCGATAGCAAGGCAGATGACCGCGCGGCGCGATCGCCGCCTCGTGTGGTCGGGCAACTTCTCGACCCGCTTTTCGGCTTCCTCGTATGGGCGGTTCATCTTCTGCTCGTCTATTGTGCAAATGCGCTCGCCTGCGCACGCGGCATCGGAGCCAGCGGCTCGAGCGTGGCGGATGTGTTCAAGGCGCTTCTCGTGGGCGTCACGCTCGCGGGCCTCCTGATCGTCGGCTTGCATGCATTGCGGCGATGGCGTGACCGGGACGAGCAGCAGGCTTTCATGACGGACCTCACGATCGGCAACGATGCGATCGCCGCCGTCGGCATTGCCGTTCAGCTCTTGCCCATTTTCATGCTGCACCTGTGTCGCTGATCCTCGCTTGCGTGAGCGACAGCCGGATTTCGCCTTTGCTGTCGCGACTCGTCCGGCGACGTCGAGAATCCGTCGGGAACCGGCAATCGATGCGAGCGTTGCTCACTCGATGCGAGCGGCGCAGCGCGTTTTTCTCACTCGTTCGGAGTCGACCGTGCGCCGGTTCACCTTCGCTATCGCGTTTGCAACGATTGTCTTCGCAGGTTGTCGCGCTGTCGAGCCGCCAATTCATCTGCGCATCGATGGCAGCGATCCGACGCGCGGGCGTCGGCTGGTCGGTGAAGTGGGCTGCGGTGCCTGCCATGCCATTCCGCATGTCACAGGTGCTCACGGCGTGGTTGGGCCACCCCTCCAGTATTTCGCTCGGCGCACCGTGCTGGCAGGTCACCTGCCCAATGTTCCGCGCACGCTCGTCCCGTTCCTAATGGACCCGCCCGCGTTGCGTCCGGACACGGCCATGCCGAATGTCGGACTTCAGATTGGTGCAGCCCGGGACATCGCAGCGTTCCTCTACACGCTCGGGGCAGCCGGAACGAGCAGCGGCGTACCGGTTCTTCCACTCGGCGCGGGTAGCCAGTCGAAAGCCGACGCGCCGCTAGCACTCGGTGCGGCCCGGCCTTGAACGTGCGGCTTCTAGCCGGGCTTGCCGCTGCAGGCCTGCAGCGAACCACAACAGCCACACACCACCGATGACCAGAGCCGTGACAACGTCTGTCGCCGCGAGCGCTGGCGCATGCTCCACAGGCCTCACCAGCCACACCATGTGTGCGACGTGGTGCACCAGAAGCAGCGCGCAGGCGGCGAGCACACGCTGAGAACGAGCATGTGACGGAAGTAGCAGTAGTATTGCCAACGCGAGGGTTGGCACGATGACGGCGAGCTTCAGCCAACCCCAGCCGCCATTCATTCGATCGACATACCATCTGGCCTCGCTGGGCAGATTGGCCATCCAGACGACGAGAAATTGCGCGAACCACACCCATGCCGTCAGAAGCGCCAGGGTCAGAAGGGCGCGCTCGATGCTCTCCAGCTCTTCGCTTGCCGGATGAGACTGGCGCGCGACCGTGATCAGGATGGCGGCAGCCAGTGCGGCCAGCAGCTGGCTGACAGCGAATGCAAAGCCGAACAAACTCGACCACCAATGCGGCTCGCGCGACATCACCCAGTCCAGCGACGCCAGCGAAAATGTGGCAGCGAGCAGCAGAAGGCCGACAAAACTGCCGACCGGATGCGGTCCGGCGCGCGTAGTGATCCACGCCAGAACCGACCACACTGCCAGGTAGAGCGCCGAACGCACGAAGAACCAGTCGACTGTGAACCAGCTGCGCCGCGCCTGCGGCAGCAACTCGGGGGACCCGACCCATGGATAGAGCTGATCCACGCCGACCGATAGCGGGAGCGCCAGCAACACGACCACCGGCATCGTCCACGAGACCGGCTCGAGTTCGTCACGAATCGGTGCCAGCCAGCGGTCGCCGAGCAAGTGGCCGATCATCAGGAGACCCAGGCTTGCTGCAGTGAGGCCGGCGATGATGACGAAGCCCAGAAACCAGCCTTCGCGGACCTGCGGTGACCCGAGTGCAAACCCGGCATACAGCGCGCCGGCCGTCGCGAGAGCCAGTCCTAAACACCGTCGCAAGTTCATGGCGGACCGACCTTCCCGCGTCGTTGCGTTTCCTGCACATAGAGAGCGATTGCCCAGCGGTCGGAGGGCGGAATGCGCTCCGCGAGGGGATACATCGCGCCGGTGCCGTGCGTGATGACATTGACGACATAAGCCGGTGGCATCGTCCGCAGACGCTCATCGTGAAGCGATGGGGGGCTCGGGAAGCCGCGCCGAACGACCGGACCGTCACCGCTGCCGTCCGGACCATGGCACGGCGTGCAGAAGATGGCATAACGCTCGGCCCCGCGCTCCAGGACGGCCCGACTACCCTTGACGTCAACACCTGCAATCGCGGCACGTTCAGCAGCTGCGCCTAGGGGGTGCGCGCCGACTGGCGGCAAGTCCGCTTGCACACGACCGGGATGGGATTGGCCCTTCTCCCAGCCACATGCGGCAAGGATCACGTTCGCACAACACACAAGAAGCGTCCGCGTCACTGGTCCAGTTCTCCTATCGAAATGGGTGCGGCTGCCTGGAGCAGGGCGCGGGCTCGTGTCGCGGCTGCATCGTCGTCGCCGACCTCCACACTGACGAAGAACCTGTCCTGCGATGCGCGTTCGAAGCCCGGAACGTCGAACATCGGATGATCCAGCGTGGGCAAGCCACTCAGGATCAGCATGCCCAGAAGCGTGGCGACACCGCTCGACAAGACGCCGACAATGATGCTCGCCGGGACGAAAGCCGGCCAGCTGTGCAACGGCCGACCACCGACATTGAGCGGGTAATCGACCGCGTTCATCCAGAACTGTAGCCAATACGTACCGACGGCTCCGGCAATTGCCGCGCCGATCGCGATCGCCAGAACGATCCACGTGTGCAGGTTCTGCCGGCTCGCGATCTCCTCCAGCGGGAAGGGGCCGTAGGCCTCCACGCCGCTTAGGCCCGCGTCCATTGCCACGCGCGCAGCGGCGGTCATCTCGGTCCCGTCCGTGAACTCGGCGACGATCGTGCGCACCGTCTAGCTCTCCTCGTGACGCGTCTCGAACATGGAGATGATCGGAAGGAAGCGGACGAAGAGAGCGAACAGTAAGGTGAACAAAGCCACGCTGCCGAGCAGCAGAAGCCATTCATTCGCTGCTGGAGCGTACGATCGTCCCCACAAGGCCGGAAGGAAGTCGCGCTCGATTCCACCGACGATGATCGACACCCTGTCGAGCCAGACGCCTACGGCGACGCCAAGTGCGACTGCGGGGGCGGCCACCGCGTTCCTCCGCAGACGGCGCCACCACAGCACTTGCGGTATGACGACGATGAGCGCGATCGCACCCCAGTAGGACCACGCGTAGCCGCCAATGAACCGATGGATCGTCGCTGTACGCGTGTAGCCGTCCGACAGGGCTGCAACCAGCATCTCGCCGCCATAGAGGTAGGCAGCGACCAACGCGTTGGCCAGCAGCAACCGAGCCATTAGATCCACTTCGTCGTCTGTGATGTAACGTTCGAGGCTTAGCGTCCGCCGCAAGAGAACGGCTGCAAAAAGGACCATGGAGAGCCCACTCGCCAGGCCCGTGACGACGAAGTGCAGGGGCTGCCTAGTCTCGTGCCAGTCCGGTACCAGCGTCGCGGCGAACTCGAACGCGACCGCGCTTTGCATGACGAGGATCAGCGGCAGCACCAAGCTCGCGACCAGTCGGTAAGCGCGTTGATGATAGGCCCACTGGCGAGCCGACCCGCACCAGCCGAGAGCGAAAAGGCCGTACACGCGCTTGGCTGCCAGCGACCGCGCGCGATCGCGCAGGGTTGCGAGATCGGGGATGAGGCCGACATACCACAGCAGCGAGGTGATGACGACGTGCGTGCTGATCGCCCAGAAATCCCACGTCAGCGGGCTGCGGAACTGCGGCCAGACCTCGAAAGTCGGCGGATACGGAAGCAGCCAATAGAACAGCCAGGGGCGACCAAGGTGGATGATCGGGAACAAGCCGGCTGCGATGACTGCGAACAGCGCCAACGCCTCTGCAAAGCGATTGACCGACGTGCGCAAGTCATGGCGGCGCAGCACGAGAATCGAGGCGAACAGGCTCGTGCCGTTGGCAATGCCGATCCACCAGACGTAGTTGACGAGATCGAAGCCCCAGACGAACGGAATGTTGTTGCCCCAAACGCCGACGCCGGCCCATACGAGCCAGCCAAGCGCCGCGGCGAGTATGACGACACCTGCCAACGAGGCCAGGAGCACCAGCCACCAGCGCCACCCGATTCGCCGCCGCAGCGCGATGTCGGCGATCGGTGCGGTCGTGGCGACCTGATCGGTTGCCATGTCTCAATCCCCGCGGTTCGACGCACGCGCAGCAATGCGGGCGAGATACGTGGTTCGCGGCTTCGTGTTCAATTCGCCGAGCAGGGCATAATTGCGCGGGTCCCGCTTCTGCCGCGAGATCGCGCTTTCCGGATCGGCGATGTCTCCGAAGACGATAGCGTTGGTCGGACAAGCCTGCTGGCACGCGGTGAGAATCTCGCCGTCGCGAAGGGGGCGCCGCTCGATGCGTGCAGAAATGCGGGATGCGCTGATGCGTTGCGTGCAATAGGTGCACTTCTCCATCACGCCGCGCGGGCGAACGGTCACTTCCGGATTGAGGTCTGCGCCGGTCGCCCCGGGCGGCACGGCCGCATACGCGAACCAGTTGAAGCGACGAACCTTGTAGGGGCAGTTGTTCGAGCAGGTGCGGGTCCCGATGCAGCGGTTGTAG